>CANQYD010000029.1 GCA_947627985.1 uncultured Clostridia bacterium | reverse complement strand
GGGGGTCAGCAGAAGCCGGTTTTGTTCCTGCTCAACTGCCCTCGGCAACAAATACTGCCTCGGTTGTTTCGCAGACAAAGCCCGGCATCTGCGGGGAGAACCCTTTTGCAAAAAGGGTTCTCCCCTCGGGTTTGCCGAGCGAAGCGAGGCAAAATAGCAGCGCAGTCGTAAAAAGTGCTTTGTCCCTCATAACAAGGAAAATAAAGGAGTCCACGATTATATGAATAGCATTCCCAAACCCGCCGCACACTTTGCCAAAAGGTATATCAAATTCCCGCAGGGGCGGAAATTTGATATGCTGTTTGAAGTCCCCACCCCATTCCCCTCCCTCGAGGGAGGGGCACGGCAATTCTATCAGAGATTTGCTGTGATTGAAGGCTGGGCTGACGGGGTATGGTGCCCCTACCTTACCCTGATAGGAGCAGAAGGCTCGGGGCGAAGCCCCGCTGCCGCAGGCAGCGCGCCGACGCTTCGCGTCGGCGGTGCGACTTCGTCGCACGGGCTTCGCCCTGCACTCCCCCACACCTTCCGCCCAGCCCCGCCCAAACCCTCTCACCCCCGTCAAGCACCAAGCCTTCCTCCCCCGCCGGCTTCATTCAGGAGCGCCATAGTGACATCTACATCCCCACGCACCCACTCCCCCAAAAATTTTCCCCCAAATCCAAAAATTTAGATTGAATTCTTCGCCGACATATGTTATAATAATTCTGTATAGCGGAATTTCATTCTTTATTAACAGATTTTAGTTTCGGAGGAATAATATGTTTGCAAAAACATTCAAAGGAGGCGTGCACCCGCGCGACCGCAAGGAGCTCTCGGCTGACTCCCCGACCGTTCGGCTCGAGGCAAAGGGCGATCTCGTTTTCCTGATGAACCAGCACATCGGCGCCCCCGCAAAGCCGCTTGTGAACGTGGGCGACCGCGTACTGCTGGGTCAGAAGATCGCGGAGGCGGGCGGATTTGTCTCGGCGTCGGTCTGCTCGTCGGTCTCGGGGACCGTCAAGGCGCTCAATCCGCATGTCAATCAGTCGGGCGACGAGGCTTTGGCGATCACCGTCGGGAACGACAACGAATACGAGGCTGTCCCGGGCTTCGGCGAACCGAGGGACTATGAAAAAATGTCGGCTGATGAGATCATTCAGGCAGTCGCCGACGCGGGTATCACCGGAATGGGCGGCGCCGGCTTCCCGACAGCGGTCAAGCTTAAGGTCAAGGACGGCGTTAAGATCGATTATGTGATCTGCAACGCCGCGGAATGCGAGCCCTACATCACCTGCGACTATCGGCTGATGCTGGAGCGCCCGGAAGACGCCGCGCTCGGCATGAAGATACTTTTAAAGATTTTCCCCGGCGCAAAAGGGATATTCGGCGTGGAGGACAACAAACCCCTCGGGATCGCTTCCCTCGAGAAGGTCTGCGAGGGGTCGGAACGCATGTCGGTTCAGCCGCTTAAGAAGAAGTACCCTCAAGGCGGCGAGAGGATGATCATCTACGCCATAACCGGTCGCAAGGTCAACTCCAAAATGCTCCCTGCCGACGCGGGCTGCGTGGTCGTGAATTTCTCGACGCTCATCGCGATCGCCGACGCCGTCGCAAAAAATATCCCGCTCGTGAGGCGGGTCGTGACGGTAACGGGCGACGCGGTCAGATCCCCTTCCAACTTCGACGTGCCGATCGGAATATGCGCTCAGGAGCTTGCCGACGCCGCGGGAGGATTCGATACCGATCCCGAGAAGATCGTCTTCGGCGGACCGATGATGGGCGCCGCGGTCTACACTTTGGATATTCCGATCACCAAATCCTCAAGCTGCATTTTGTGTCTTAAAAACGACGAAACCAAAAACACCGAGCCCACCGAATGCATTCGGTGCGGGAAGTGCCTCTATGCATGCCCCGAGCACCTCATGCCGATCGAGCTCAAGAACGCCTCCGACCGCCTCGACTACAAAAAATTTGAAGATTTGGGCGGGCTTGAATGCATAGGCTGCGGCTGCTGCACATACATATGCCCCGCAAAAAGGCGGCTCTCGCAGTCCATCACGATGACAAAACGCTACGTCTTGGCGGAGAAAAAGAAAGGAGCCGGGAAGTAAATGAAACTAAACGTATCCATCTCCCCGCACACCCGAAGCCGCGAATCGACGACCACCATCATGCTCGACGTCATCATCGCGCTGCTGCCGTCCGTTTTGGTCGGCGTGTGGGTATTCGGCGCAAGGGCTTTTGCGATAACGATGCTCTCAGTCACAAGCTGCGTCGCCTCGGAATATCTCTATGAAAAAATCCTCAAAAAGCCGATCACTATCGGTGACCTGTCAGCCGTCGTAACGGGGCTGATTCTGGCGGTCAACTTATATTCCACGGCGCCGTGGTGGCTTCCTATATTGGGAGGAGCTTTCGCGATAATCGTCGTCAAGATGCTCTACGGCGGAATCGGTCAGAACTTCATGAACCCCGCTTTGGCTGCCCGCTGTTTCCTGCTTTTAAGTTTTACGAGGATCATGACCGACTACCCGACCGTCGACGGCGTCTCCTCGGCAACGCCTCTTTCGCTTGCAAAAGAAGGGGTATATACCCCCGTCTCCGACATGCTCTTAGGCACTCACTCGGGAACTATCGGCGAGACCTCGGCTGTCGCGATAATCATCGGCGCGGTATATCTCTGCGCCCGGGGGATAATCAAGCCCCGCGAGCCGCTCTCGGTTATCCTCTCGACCGGCGTTTTCGTCACCCTCTTCAGCCTTATTCAGGGCAAGCCGATAACGCTCGACTTCCTAATGGTCCACATGCTCGGCGGAGGAATGCTCCTCGGAGCCGTGTTCATGGCTTCCGACTATGCGACCACCCCCGTGACCCCTTGGGGACAGGTAATCTTTGGGTGCTGCGTGGGATTTATAACGGCGCTCATACGCTGCGTAGGCGGAGGAGTCGAGGGAATGAGCTATGCGATACTCATCTCGAATTTATTAACTCCCTTTATTGAAAAACTCACCATGCCCCGACCCTTCGGCGTTAAGAAAGAGAAGAAGGAGGCGGCGAAATGATCAAAACGATAATCAGGGACACCTTGGCTCTTGTGGTGATAACGGTCGTCGCGGGCTTGTGCTTGTCCACCGTACACGGTCTTACCGAGCAAAAAATCGCCGACGCGGAAGCCGAAGAGCGCACCGCTTCATACCGGGAAGTCTTCCCGGAAGCCGCCGATTTTAAAGCTCCCGACGGCTCGGAATCCATCTGCGGGACTTCATATATCGAAGGCGTGACCATCGAAGAAGCGCTCTTGGCTGTAGATAATGACGGCAACACCCTCGGCTGCGTGATATCATCGACCTCGGCAAACGGCTACGGCGGGGATATCACACTTTCGGTCGGAATTGATCTTGATAACACCGTCACCGGAATGAAAGTCACCTCGATGTCGGAAAGCCCGGGATTCGGCTCTCACTGTCAGGACGAGGACTTCCAGGAGCAATTTAAAGGCGTTTCATGGGAGGTAAAATATGTGAGCGGCGGGAAATCATCGCCCAACGAGATCGACATGATCTCCGGCGCGACGTTTACATCCCGAGCCGTCACCGAAGCCGTAAACGGGGCTTTGAAAGCCTCGGAGGAATTGTTGGGAGGTGCTTTGAATTGAAAGAAAACACACCGATAGAGCGCCTTTACAACGGCGTGATAAAAGAAAATCCGACCTTTGTCTTAATGCTCGGAATGTGCCCTACCCTTGCCGTCACAACGTCGGCGATAAACGGCGTGGGCATGGGACTTTCGACCTGCGCGGTGCTGATGATGTCGAATCTCATCATCTCGCTGCTGAGAAAATTCATACCCGACCGCGTGAGAATGCCGGCGTATATCGTCGTCGTCGCAAGCTTCGTGACCATCGTCGAGATGCTCATGCAAGCCTATGTCCGCTCGGTCTATACGGCTCTCGGGCTCTATATCCCGCTGATCGTCGTCAACTGCATAATTTTAGGGCGCGCGGAGAGCTATGCCTCAAAAAATAAGCCGCTTGCCTCATTCTTCGACGGTCTCGGCATGGGTCTCGGCTTCACCCTCGCGCTGACGGTAATCGGCGCCGTGAGAGAGCTTTTGGGCGCGGGGGAAATATTCGGATTTCACATCATGCCGGAGAGCTTCGAGCCGGTCTCCATCATGGTGATGGCTCCGGGCGCGTTCTTTGTCCTCTCGATACTCTGCGCGCTTCAGAACAAGCTGAAAGCCCCCTCAGCCACCAATCACGGCGACAAATTCTGTGAGGGCAACTGCGCCTCCTGCATGGACAAGACATGCCATATAATGGAAAGGAGCGAGGATAAATGAGCTTTTTCTCCACACTCTTTTTGGGAATAATTTCCGCGGCGCTTGTAAATAACGTCGTTTTAAGCAGATTTTTGGGGCTGTGCCCATTTTTGGGAGTATCAAAAAAGACCTCCACTGCCGTCGGCATGGGTTCTGCGGTCATCGCCGTCATCACCCTCTCCTCGGCGATAACATACGTCATCGACCACTTCATTCTTCGCGAAAATCTCCGCTATCTCCGCACGATAGTCTTTATCCTGATCATCGCGGCGCTGGTGCAGACGGTCGAGATAATCCTCAAGAAAAAAATCCCGTCGCTCTATAAGGCGCTCGGCGTTTATCTTCCGCTCATCACGACAAACTGCGCGGTTTTGGGCGTCGCAATCGATTCGGCGCAGAAGAGCTATACTTTCGCCGAGACGATGATATATTCCGTCGGAACAGCCGTGGGATTTTTGATCGCGATCGTTCTGATGTCGGGTATCCGCGAGCGGATCGAACACAACGACATACCCGAGAGTTTTCAGGGAATGCCGATAGTTTTAGTCACCGCCGGGCTGATGGCGATCGCCTTCTTCGGCTTCAAGGGAACCATCGGGTAAGGAGGCAGGAAAATGTTGAATGCAATACTCACCGCCTGCGCTGTCATCGGCATAATCAGCGTCGTGATCGGGCTGGTGCTCGGCCTCATGTCCGAAAAATTCAAGGTCGAGGAGGACCCGAGGGAGCACCAGATCAGGGAGCTTTTAGCCGGTTCAAACTGCGGCGGCTGCGGATATGCGGGCTGCGACGCCTATGCCCATGCCATCGTGCATGAAGGCGCCGACCCAACCCTTTGCGCGCCCTGTCATGAGAAGTCGAAGATCGGCAAGATCATGGGTCTTGACATCGCCGACACCGAGAAGATGGTCGCCTTCGTGAAATGCTCCGGCAACTGCAAGACCGCTCTCGACAACTATACCTACTCCGACGGCAACGACTGCCGCATCGCATACTCGGCGCCCGGTCACGGCGCAAAAAAGTGCGTATACGGCTGCTGCGGATTGGGGACCTGCGCGAAGGTCTGCCCGTATGACGCGATCCGGGTCATCGACGGGCTCGCGCATGTCGATAGGACAAAGTGCCACGCATGCGGGCTTTGCGTGTCCGTATGCCCGAACAGGCTGATTGAAATAATCCCCGAGCGGGCTTCATATGCCGTACAGTGCTCCTCAAGGGCTCGGGGCAAGGACGTCAAAGCCGCATGTTCCGCGGGGTGCATCGGCTGCGGAATGTGCCGGCGGGTATGCGAAAACGGCGCCATTTCGGTCACCGACAACATCGCAAAGATCGATTATCAAAAATGCACGGGCTGCGGCAAATGTGCGGAAAAGTGCCCCTGCAAAGTTATTACTCTCAGACATACATCATGAAAAAATTACTTATAGTAGTTTTTTCTTTGATGATATTCACCGCCTGCGAAGCCGTGCCGAAGCGCTATTCCGCCGCCTATACCGACGTTTTCGACACGGTTACGCAGTTTACGGCATATTGCGGCTCGGATGAGGAGTTTGAAGAATATTCAGATATTCTTCATGATGAACTCCTCCGCCTGCATGAAATTTTTGACATTTATTTGACCTACGGTGATACGCAAAACGCCTGCATGCTCAACGAAAACGGGAGCCTTGAAAATCCTCCGCCGGAACTTGTCGAGCTGATAGAGAGCGGTAAAAACTGGTATTCCGAGACGGACGGGCAGCTTAACATCGCCCTCGGCAGCGTCCTGTCGCTCTGGCACGACTGCCGGGAAAATGCGGAACTTCCCGACCCCGACATGCTCAAAAACCTCTCGGGGCACTGCGATATAGAAAATATTTCCATGGATAACGGCATCGCCCTCGCTGACCCTGAGATGAGCCTTGATTTCGGCGCTCTTGCAAAGGGGTATGCTGCCGAAAAAGCCGCGGAGACGCTGATCGGGCTGGGCTTAGAGAATTTTGCGATATCCTGCGGCGGAAACGTCGTCACCCACGGAAAAAAGCCGTCGGGGAGCTGGGAGATCGGCATCGAAAACCCCGACGGAGGGCTTATTACGAGCGTTTTTGTGTCGGGCGAATCGGTCGTCACGAGCGGGGATTATCAGCGATTTGTCGAGATCGGCGGGGTCAGATATCATCACATAATCGACCCGAAAACGCTTTACCCGGCTAAATTCTGGCGTTCGGTCACCGTAATCTCAAAAAGCTCCGCCGAAGCCGACGCGCTGTCCACGGCGCTCTTCTGCATGGACCAAAAGTCCGGACTTGAGCTCATCAAAAAACACTCCGCCGAAGCGATGTGGATCGACCAAAACGGCGAAGTCTACCGCTCGGAGGGGTTTTCCGACTATGAATAAAACCGCCCGCAACGACATTTTACTGGCTGTTGCCATCGCGCTTGCCGCCGTGGCGGTTTTTTTGATACGGATTTTTCCTGCGGCTCCAGCCCAAAGCTGCGAGGTCATTCACGCCGGCGCGACGGAGGCGGTCCTGCCTCTTGACGGGAACGGGGTTTATGTGTGCGGCAGCGTCGAGATCGAGATATCGGACGGCTCGGCGAGGATAAAAAAATCGGGCTGTCCCGAGCAGATCTGCGTGAAGCACAAGCCGATCAGCCGCTCGGGTGAGGCGGTCATCTGCGCGCCCGAGGGCGTGATGATAAGGATCACGGGGGAGGGACCTGATTTTGTCCAGTGAGATGAAAATGACCCGCAGAATCGCGACCGACGGGCTTTTGACGGCGGTCTGCTTCATGCTCTCCTATGTCGAGACACTGCTGCCGTCGGCGGGTTTGCCGGGCGTGAAGATGGGGCTTGCGAACATCTGCGTGCTCTTCGCGCTCTATCGGCTGACAACTTGGGACGCGGTCGTGATAAGCGGAGTGAGGATAATCCTTAACTGGATTATTTTTGGGAATATTTCCGGCGCGATCTACAGCGTTTTCGGTGCAATTCTCAGCCTCGGCGCGATGTATATGCTGAAAAAATCCGGAAAATTTTCAACGATCGGGGTATCGTTGGCAGGCGGGGCTGTGCACAATTTCGGGCAGGTTTTGGCGGCTGTGATCATGCTCGGACCGGGGGCTTTAGGATATCTCCCGCCGCTGCTCATTTTGGGCGAAGCGACCGGAGCGGTCAACGGGATTGTTGCGGGCGTGATTTTGGGGAGAGTGAAAGGGTGGGGAAATTCGGTCTGAAACTGATCTCAGAATGTTAAATTTAGTATTTTCTCCCAGTGAATAATTGGGCTGCACGACCGTCTTGTGAAGCCCTATGGGGAAAAAGTGCGAGCCGTGCGACAGATTTTCATAGTTTTCGTCCATATCCGTCCCTCCTCGGTATGATTTTACCAAAGCGCGGCTGAAATGTCAATAAAAAATAATATTTCCGCCGCATTTCGGGTAAAAAAGTCAATATAGTGAAAATTCATGTCAATATAGTGAAAGTTTTTTGCGACGATATATGCTATAATCCGGTTATAAAAACTACGTTTTGGAGGCGCTTTATGAGCATTATCGAGGCAAAAAACGGCGGGCTTTTCTTTACGACCCGCGACGAGAATATTTTTGTGGAGCCCTACGGAGAGGGCTGCGCGAGGGTCAGAGCTTCGCGGAACACCCGGCTTTCCGATGAAAAATGGACGCTTTCGGAGCCGGAGAGCTGCTCCGCCGAGGTCTCGGTCGACGGCGGCGCCGGCGTTCTTAAAAACGGCAAGCTCACCGTCCGCATGACAAAATCCTGGTCGGGGTGCAGGATAGAATTTCAGCGGAACGGCGAAACCGTCCTCGCGACCCACGAGGAAGCCGACCTCGTGACCCGCTATCAGCATATCGCCGGGGAGAATTACCGCATTCGGGTCAACTTCGACGCGCGCGACGAGCACATCTACGGGCTCGGTCAGGAGCAGCAGAGCTTCTTCGACCGCAAGGGCTGCACCTACGACATCGCGCATTGGAATACAAAATCCACGCTACCCGTAGTATATTCTTCACTCGGTTACGGATTTTTATGGAATAATCCCTCCCCGGGGCGGGTCGAATTCGGTCTCAATCACACAATCTGGACCGCCGAAAACTGCAAACAGGCTGACTTTTTGGTGTTCGTCGGGGACGCGCCCGCCGAGGTCATGAATATCTACTGCCGCCTCACGGGATTTGCTCCGAAAATGCCGGAGTGGGCTGCCGGATTCTGGCAGTCGAAGTGCCGCTATGAATCCCAGGACGAGCTCTTGGAGGTCGCCCGCGAATATAAAAAACGCGGGATCCCCCTCGACGCGATCGTTATAGATTACTTCCACTGGACCGAGCAGGGCAACTGCGACTTCGACCCGAAATATTGGCAGGACCCCGCAGCTATGGTTAAAGAGCTTAAGGAAATGGGCATACGCCCGATAGTCTCCTATTGGGGGACTATCAACCCCCGCAGCCGCAACTGGCAGGAGATGAACGAGCGAAATCTCCTCATTCGCACCGAAAACGGTCAGTACCCGACCTTTGATTTCTGGGGCTCGAACACCTACGTCGACATGACCAACCCCGAGGCGAGGGAGTACGTCTGGGAGCAAATCCGCAATACCTACATTAAATACGGCTTCCGCACATTCTGGCTCGACGAAGCCGAGCCGGAGATCCACCCGCAGCAGTGGGAAAATCTCAAGACGCACATCGGGAATATGGCAGAGGCGGGGCTTACATATCCCTACTATTATGCAAAATGTTTCTATGACGGGCTGAAATCCGAGGGGGAGGAAGAAGTGGTCTTGCTGACGAGGGCTGCATACCCCGGGTCGCAAAAATTCGGCGCTTTGGTCTGGAACGGCGACATCGGCTCGGACTTCAATGCACTAAAGCAAAGCGTCGTCTCGGGTCTGTCGATGGCGATGTGCGGGATTCCGTGGTGGAACTCGGACATCGGCGGATTTTTCAGCGGCGACACCGAGAGCGAATATTTTAGAGAGTTAATCGTCAGATGGTTCCAATTCGGGCTCTTTTGCCCGGTCATGAGGCTCCACGGCACCCGGCTCAAGCAGTCGTATTATAAGGATCGCTACCCCGGGATCATCTGCGACGGCGGCGGGTATAACGAGATTTGGCACTTCGGTGAGCGGGACTATGAGATCATTAAGGACATTATCAATCTCAGATACCGCCTCAAGCCGTATATTCTTGAATGCGCCGAGAGGACGTCAAGGACCGGCGAGCCGATCATGAGACCGATGTTCTTTGATTTTCCGGGGGACGAGAGGTGCTACGAGCTTTGGGACCAGTACATGTTCGGTCCGGATATCCTCTTCGCGCCGATTCTCGAGCAGGGTCAGACCGAGAGGGAGGTTTACCTGCCCGAAGGGAAGTGGGTCAGGACGAGCGATAAGAGCGTACATGACGGGGGTAAAACGGTCAGGTGCAAGGCGGAGATCGGGGAGTTTATCGCGTTTGTGAGGGATGGGAGAGAGGTTCTGGGGGTGTTTGGGTGACGGAAGCGAAATTGGGGTGATGGGGGATTTTTGATTTGCTTTGCTCGGAAATATTGTGGGGCACCGTTGCACGGTTCCCCACGCCCCTCCGGCTTTCACGTCCTACACATGTTAATAATCTTGCCCCGCGTATGAATTATAATGGGGACAACCCCTGCGGGGTTTTCCCCATACCCCTTTCCTAATGTGGGGCACCATTGCATGGTTCCCCACACCCCTCCGGCTCTGGGCGACTTCGTCGCCCTCTTATGAACGATAAAAGCCAAAAGGACAGCTCTCGCTGCCCTTTTGGCGGGGATTTCGCGCTCTGCGGAGCGCGCCTCGGGGGCTCTGCCCCCGAGACCCCTGCAAGCCCTTTAAAAAGGGCTTGATCCTAAACTTGACTTGTCTCTGTCAGGGTTGAGCGCAAACTCTATCTTCTAACCATCTAACTCTCTACCCTCTAAAAAAGAAGCCCCCAAAAGGGGGCATTCTTATTATCACTTCGCCAAATCAACAAGGTGATCGTAGGTCTCCTTGGCAGTCTCAACAGCCGACGCGAAGAGCTTCTCCGCTCTCTCGGGGTTGGATCTGGCAAGCGAGTTGTATCTTACCTCGCCCATGATGAAGTCCTTATAATCGGCGGTGGGAGCCTTGGAATCGAGCTGGAACGGGTTCTTGCCCTCGGCAGCAAGCCTCGGGTCGTACCTGTAGAGGTGCCAGTAGCCCGCCTCGACAGCCTTCTTCTCCTCGGTCTGGGCGATCGACATGCCGCCCTTGATTCCGTGGTTGATGCAGGGCGCGTAACCGATGATGAGCGACGGACCGTGATAGCTCTCAGCCTCGGCAATCGCCTTGATGCACTGGTTATAGTCGGCGCCCATCGCAACGTGCGCGACGTATACATATCCGTAGGTCATCGCGATTCCCGCGAGATCCTTCTTCTTGGTGACCTTGCCGGCTGCCGCAAACTGCGCGATAGCGCCGGTCGGGGTCGCCTTGGAGGACTGTCCGCCGGTATTGGAATAGACCTCGGTGTTGAATACGAAGATGTTGACATCCTCGTTCTGAGCGATGACGTGGTCAAGTCCGCCGAAGCCGATATCATATGCCCAGCCGTCGCCGCCGAAGATCCAGATCGACTTCTTGCGGAGGTAATCCTTGTCCTTCAGAATCGCCTTCGCCTCGGGCTTGTCGATATTCTCAAGAACCGCTATGAGCTCGTCTGTAGCCTTGGAGTTCTCGGCGCCGTTGTCAACGGTCTCGAGATAGTGCTCCATAACGCCTTTGCAGTGCTCGCACTCGGTGTTCTTTGCAAGCTCCAAGACCTTTGCGATGGTCCTTGTCCTGATGGTGTTCTGCGCAAGGAACATGCCGTAGCCGTACTCTGCGTTGTCCTCAAACAGTGAGTTAGCCCAAGCCGGACCCTTGCCTAACTTATTGGTGGTGTAAGGAGTGGACGGAGCCGAACCTCCCCAAATGGAGGAACAGCCGGTCGCGTTGGCGATATACATTCTGTCGCCGAAGAGCTGGGTGATGAGCTTTGCATAAGGAGTCTCACCGCAGCCTGCGCAGGCGCCGGAGAATTCAAGAAGCGGCTGCTTGAACTGCGAGCCCTTGACGGAGGTCTCCTTGAACTTCTCATGGACCTCGGGCTTGTCGGCAAGCGTAAGACCATAGTTGAAAACTTCCTGCTCTGCAAGCTGCTCGTCAAGAGGTCTCATCGAAAGAGCCTTCTCGCCCTTCTTGCCGGGACATACGTTGACGCAGGAGCCGCAGCCGGTGCAGTCAAGAGCGGACATGGTCATCACGAAGTGATAGCCGGGCATGCCGGTGACGGGCTTTGCCTTGGTCTTGGCAAGCTCGGGAGCGGCGGCGAGCTCTTCGTCGGTCATGATGACGGGTCTGATGACGGCGTGCGGGCAGACATAGGAGCAGAAGTTGCACTGAATGCAGTTGTCGGAATTCCAAGCGGGTACGTCGATGGCGATTCCTCTCTTCTCATATGCCGCGGAACCCTGCGGGAAGGTGCCGTCGGCGGTCTCTACGAATGTGGAAACGGGGAGCTTGTCGCCCTGCTGTGCGTTGCAGGGGATCAAAACGTCGTTGATGAAGTTGACAAGGGTCTTGTTCTCGCCGGAGACCTTGGGCATGCCGATCTCGGTGTCCGCGCAGTTCTTCCAAGCCTCGGGGACTTTGACCTCGACGACTTCCTTATAACCGGCGTCGATAGCGTCGTAGTTCATCTTGACGACCGCTTCGCCCTTCTTGCCGTAGGAAGCAAGAGCCGCGTCCTTCATGTACTTGACCGCGTCCTCGATCGGAATGATCTTCGCAAGCGAGAAGAACGCGGACTGAAGGACCGTGTTGATCCTCGAGCCGAGACCGATCTTCTTGCCGATGTCCACGCCGTTGATGATATAGAACTTGATGTTGTTCTCGGCGATATATCTCTTGACCTGTCCGGGCAGTCTCTCATCGAGCTCTTCGGGGGTCCACTGGCAGTTGAGGAGGAATGTTCCGCCCGGCTTGACGTCCTGAACCATGTCGTATTTGGTGATGTAAGACTCATTGTGGCAGGCTACGAAGTCGGCTCTGTTGATGAGGTAGGTCGACTTGATCGGGGTGTCGCCGAATCTTAAGTGGGAGACGGTGATGCCGCCCGACTTCTTGGAGTCGTAGCTGAAGTATGCCTGAACATATTTATCGGTATGATCGCCGATGATCTTGATGGAGTTCTTGTTTGCGCCGACGGTGCCGTCGGAACCGAGACCCCAGAACTTGCAGGCGACGGTGCCGGCAGGAGCCGAATCCAAAGCGCCCTCGGTGGGAAGGGAGAGGTTCGTCACATCGTCGTTGATACCGATGGTGAAGCGGGGCTTGTAGGTGTCCTTGCAGCAGGCGCAGTTGTCATAAACAGCCTTGATCTGATCGGGAGTAGTGTCCTTCGAGCCCAATCCGTAACGACCGGAGGCGACGGGAACGCTCTCAAGCTCGGTGCCCTTGAGGGCCGCGACTACGTCGAGCCAGAGGGGTTCGCCGATGGAGCCGGGCTCCTTGGTCCTGTCGAGGACGGAGATCATCTTGACGGTCTTAGGAATAGCTTCCAAGAGCTTGTCTGCTCTGAACGGTCTGTAAAGTCTGACCTTGACAAGACCAAGCTTTTCGCCCTTTGCGTTGAGATAATCGACGGTCTCCTCGATGGTGTCGCAGACCGAGCCCATCGCGATGATGACCTTGGTGGCGTCGGGAGCGCCGTAGTAGTTGAACAGCTTATAGTTGGTGCCGATCTTCTTGTTGACCTTTTCCATGTACTCCTCGACAATTCCGGGTACCTTGTCATAGTAGGTATTGCAGGCTTCACGTGCCTGGAAGAAGATGTCGGGGTTCTGAGCGGAGCCGCGTAAGACGGGGTGCTCGGGGTTGATGGAGCGGTCGCGGAATGCCTGAACGGCGTCCCAATCGATCATTTCCTCAATATCCTTTTTATCCCAGGTCTCGATCTTCTGAATCTCGTGGGAAGTGCGGAAGCCGTCGAAGAAGTGCAGGAAAGGCACTCTTGACTTGATGGTCGCAAGATGAGCGATGGTGCCGAGGTCCATGACTTCCTGAGGGTCGGTGGAGCAGAGCATCGCATAGCCGGTCTGACGGCAGGCGTAGATGTCGGAGTGGTCGCCGAAGATGTTAAGAGCATGGGAAGCTACGCATCTTGCCGAGACGTGAATGACGCTCGGAAGCAGCTCGCCCGCGATCTTGTACATGTTCGGGATCATGAGAAGAAGTCCCTGGGAAGCGGTGAAAGTGGTGGTGAGAGCGCCTGCCGAAAGGGAGCCGTGAACGGCGCCGGCAGCGCCCGCTTCGGACTGCATCTCGGCGATCTTGACGGGGGTGCCGAAGAGGTTGGTCTGACCCTTAGCGCTCCATGCGTCCGTTACCTCCGCCATAACAGACGAAGGCGTGATGGGGTAGATGGCGGCAACTTCGGTGAAGGGGTATGACGCCCAAGCAGCAGCGTTGTTGCCGTCCATGGTTTTCATTTTTCTTGCCATATAAATCCTCCTGTAGAAATGTTTTCAAGCGTTATGGTATCCGCATAACTTTGCACCCTATATATTAGCACAATCCGGGGGATTTGTAAAGAGAAAAATCGTGAAAATTTGGAGTAATTTTTTATAAAATAAGAGGAGCCGGGCTTTTACCCGACTCCCGATAAATCAAAATCCGATCTCAGAGGCGATATAATCCCCGACCTCGCTTATCGGCATTCTGACCTGCTCCATGCTGTCGCGATCGCGTACCGTCACGCAGCCGTCTTCTTTAGAGTCGAAGTCGTAGGTGACGCACCAAGGTGTGCCGATCTCGTCCTCACGGCGGTATCTCTTGCCGATGGAGCCCGTCTCGTCGTAATCGGTCATGAAGCGGGCTGAGAGCTGCTCATAGACCGGCATGGCGTCCTCCCCGAGCTTTTTCGAGAGAGGCAGAACGGCGCATTTATAGGGCGCGATCGCGGGGCTGAGGTGCAAAACCGTCCTCACGTCGTTCTTTTCGGCGTCGATGACCTCCTCGTCGTAAGCCTCGCAGAGAAGCGCCAAAACCGTGCGGTCGAGCCCGTAGGTCGACTCTATTATATAAGGTATAAACCTTTCGTTGGTCTCGGGGTCGAGATAGCTCATGTTGGTGCCGGAATATTCCTGATGGCGGGTCAGGTCGAAATCGGTGCGGTTGTGAGTGCCGTTAATCTCGCCCCAGCCGAACGGGAAGAGGAACTCGATGTCGCATGCTGCTTTTGCATAATGGGCAAGTTTTTCATGATCATGATAGCGAAGGTGATCCGCGGGAAGTCCCAAATCTTCAAAGAACTTCTTGCCGTATGCCTTGAAATATTCATAGAGATCGCCGTCGGTGCCCTCTTTGCAGAAGGTCTGGAATTCCATCTGCTCAAACTCAATGGTGCGGAAAGTGAAGTTGCCGGGGGTTATCTCATTTCTGAAAGCCTTGCCGATCTGACCGATCGAGAAGGGAAGCTTCGCGCGCATGGTACGCTGTACGTTGAGAAAGTTTACATATTCTCCCTGCGCGTTCTCGGGGCGGAGATAAATCACGCTCTTCGAGTCGTTGGTCACGCCGCGGTAGGTCTGGAACATGAGGTTGAACTCGCGGATCTCGGTGAAGTTGTGCTTTCCGCACTTCGGACAGGGAATGTGGTGAGCCTTGATATATTCAAACATCTCCTGCTTGGTCATCGAATCGGGGTGGGAGTCGGGATCAAACGCCTCGATGAGATTATCTGCGCGGTGGCGGGTCTTGCATTCCTTGCAGTCAAGAAGCGGGTCGGAAAAGCTCGCGACATGTCCCGACGCCTCCCAGACTCTCGGGTGCATCAAGATATCCGCGTCGACTTCATAAGAATTTTTTCTTTCCTGAATAAAGCGCTTGCGCCAGGCGTCCTTGACGTTGTTTTTGAGGCGGGAGCCTAAGGGACCGTAGTCCCAGGTGTTGGCAAGTCCGCCGTAAATATCCGAGCCGGGGAAGATAAATCCCCTTCCCTTGCAGAGCTCGACGATCTTCGACATTGATTTTTCGGTATTTTCCATAGCGATTCTCCTTTGAAAATTTAAAAAGCCGTTATAGATAATAATAACCAAATCACGGGCTGTTGTCAAGGGCTTCGGGGGCTTAATTTTGGCTAATTTCCGTCAAAATCAATAAACCGACGGGGCAAAAACAGAAATTTTAACGAAATTACAAAAAAATGCTTGACAAATTGCAATATGTGTGGCAATATTGGAATGTGGATTATTGCCCGTTCAGGGCATATTCTTGAAATGAATGAATTAGGAGGTCATTATATGACAAAGAAAATTTTGGCAGTGCTGTTAGCGCTCGCCATGATATTCTCTATGTTTACAGTGAATGTATTCGCTGCGGACGAAGTCGAATATGAACTTGCCACCTCTTTCAAACCCACTGAGACCATCACTCTCACAGGGTGGAAGGGCATTTCCGACTATCAGACGAATGTCGGCTTCCCGCGTCCCGATGTCAGAACTGCTCTTTCCGAGGAAGGCGCTATTTTGAAGATCGTCGCCACCGGAGATATTAACTATTTCTGCATTCAGGACGGAAGCTGGGCTAATAAGAAATTCGGTGCAAAGCAGGTTGAAGCCGAAGATGTTGCCGTAGGCGAATGGGACGAAGCTACTCATACCGCTACTTTCAGCAACGATATCGTTAAGCAAATGCTTGCTATTCCCACTTGGAACAGCCTTGTTCTGAGCGGTTCGGGCACTCTTGAGGGTGTGTATGTTTATACTCCCAAGAAAGCCGGTTACCCCGACGTCTTCAGAGAGACCGAGGTGTTCACAGTTAAGAGCCTCGACGATTCTTCCGTTACTCCTTGGAACGGCGGTTGGGGCGGTACTGCGGTCGTAACCGACAGCAACGCTCAAATCAGTGCTCTTCGCACAGCATTTGGCACATATGCAAAAAATGATAACGCTTATGTCAGAATCACTGTTAAAGACGGTGGTAAAGTCACCGGCTTAGGTCTCTATCTTGTTGGACACTGGTCTGACCACCTCCAGTTTGACACTGTTGCTATTACCGAGGGCAATTCCTACTACTTCAAGATGACCGACTTTATCGCTGAAATGCTTGATCAGGCTTCTGATCTTAATTACAAATCCGATTGGTTGAACGGTCAAATTCAGCAGCTTCTTGTTGCCGGTCCTACAGGCGGAGTTGTCACCGACGTTTCTATCGTAACTCGTGAGCTTGTTCCCGTAGGTCCGAAGCCCGAGAAAACTCCTAAGTCTTACGAGCTGAATAAGGCTCTCGACGTTGAACCCGTTACCGAAAACGGGGTTGTCACTATTACTCCTAACGGTACTGTAAAGACCCAGAGCCTTTACCTTGTCCTTGACGAACCTGCTGCTACTGCCGGTACCGTCACCATTTACTATGACGACCCCGTTATTCCTTACACTTCCGAGGGTCTCAAGACTATTGACGACTTCGGTGCTTCCGGTTGGGGTGGTGCCACATTCGACAAGGCTACCAAAACTATTACCTATGTATCTAATTGGACGGGCATCGGACTTTGGTTCGACGGTATGGCTGATCTTGCCAACTATGATTCTTTGAAGTTCACCTTCCCGAACGGTGCTGAAATTCCCGCTCAGGTTGTTACTCAGTATCCGGGCGGTGTCAACGTCACTGCTGACCTCGCTAAGGGTGCAACCGAAATAGAAATCCCGCTCAAAGACGCTGCTAATATTACTCAGATTTATATTCAGTGCAAAGAGGTAGGTACTCTTACCCTCGGCGATGTCCTCATGAGACCTGTTGCAGGTTCTGCAAATGCCGGAGCCGGAGATACCTCCAACATCAGATCCGTTTCTCAGAAATTTGAACCCGGCACTTGGGAAATCTACATGGCAGTTCCCAATGCGTACAGATATCTTCCTATCAACAAGATTACAATCACTCTTGAGGACACCTCCAAGACCGTTAAGATCAGCAAGGGCGAAGTCCTCGTCATGAGCACTGCTAAGACCGGCAAGACCTTTGCCTACGCGATCCAGCTCTCCGATACCATGCACGGTTACTTGGTAAACGGCAGAATGCTCCCGATGCCTCATACCTTCGTGAACGACGTTTGCTCCGGCTGCGGATTCAAGAAGAAGGTCTCCATCGCCGTCGAAACCGAGAAGGAAGACGACAAGGAAGAGGCTAAGGAAGAGACCAAGAAGGAAACCAGCAACAAGCCTTATTACACCATGACCAAGACCACCGGTCAGAACTTCGAGAATAACATCTCCTCCAAGACCGGCGTCGAGCTCGAGATCAGTGACGGCATGACGAGACTTGCTACCGACTGGGTCAACAAGGACGCTTGGGATCAGCTCTTCAAGGCTATGAAGGATCACAAGGACGGCAACATCGTCCTGACCTACACCGGCACCATCACCGAGATCGGCGTTGAGCACGATAACGGCGGCGCCAAGGAGCGCGACAAGGTCGAGATCACCGACGTTGCCGAGGTCAACGGTAAGAATGTCTACACCATCGCGGTTGCGGACTTCCTCCCCGTCATCGAAGAGGCTCTTGAGGACGAGAGCTGGAAGAACTTCTACGTCATTCCCGACGAGAAGGACGGCGCTGTTCTCTACGGTTTCCAGATCGCTCGCCCGGCAGCTGATGATGCCGAAGAGGATGCAGAAGAAGAAGTCAAGCTTCCTGATCCCTATGTTTTCCCGCTTGAGGCTGACACAGAGCTCACCGAGTGGAAAACCCTCTTAAACTATGAGAACGAAGATTGGGGCAGCGATACATTCTGGACTCCCATGTGGGGCGATTCTAAGATCGAGATCGAGTACACCGGCGACGGCGAGCCTGAGCTCATCGCTCAGTATGCCGGAGCTAAGGGCTACTTCGCAGCTATCTCTCCCGAATCCGTCAAGGACACTAAGGACGGCACTCGCCTTGCAACATTCAGTGTTGAGAAGCTTAAGGAAGCTCTCGTCAGAGACGCCAACAAGAAGGGCTTCAAGCAGGACGACGAAAGCGATCCGTATGGATTCTTCGCTATCTCCATTGACGGCACCATTTGGGGCGAAGACGGTCAGGTTGTTGAGAATCTTGTCTACAAGTCCGGTCGCGTTATTCCGAGCAAAGATCCTGCTAAGGATCCCGAGTACACTGACTTCTACACTATCAAGCCCGGCACCGAGCTTTCCGAATGGACTCCGCTTGTTTGGTGGGAAGGCAACGATGACATCACTGAAATCTTCAACTGGCTTATTTGGCTTGACGGTGCAAAGATTGAGATCAACTACACCGGCGACGCTCTTCTGCTGATTGCTCAGTACGGCGATGGCAACGGAAATGATGGTTATTCCTCCGTTCCCGAGCCCGATGAGATCATCGAGAACGAGGACGGCTCCAAGACTGCTGTTTACGATTGCGCTAACTACATCAAGGCTGTCAGAGCAGACGCCGAGCAGTACAACTTCGATCCCTATGAGACAGTTGAGTGGGTGTATGATAACGGACATGTTTACGGCTACACTCTCGACGGACGTTTCTGGGACGAGGAAGGCAATCAGACCAACTCGATCTTCAACTGGGCTAAGATTTCTGCTCCCGCAGCAAACAACTGATCCCATTACTATTTGACATCTTCAAATTGTATAAACCACTTCTTGCAGCAGGTGCGTCCTTCGGGGCGCACTTGCTGTATCTGAATGAAAAAGCCCCTGTGGGGTTCCACAGGGGTTGACAAATCTGATGATGGGTGATATAATAATAGCAGAGAGCCGAACGGCTCAGCAAAGTTAAATAATTACTAAAAAAGTAACCGCCTGATTTACGAAGCTCTGGCGGTTACTTTTTGATTTCGCGGATTATTTCCAAGAAAACTATGAGGATAATCAAAATTATGTACAAGTTCTCATTCATCACGCATTCCTCCTTTCGGAGGCTGATATGCGATAAAAGCTCTCAGAGCACGAGCGATCTCACGTCTTCGATTGCGAAGTGCGATGAGCAAGCTTTTGCGCTTATCATGACGCCACGGCTCTCTGCGTGACTAATTATAACATAATTTTCAAAGCATGTCAACATGACAAAACCCCTGTTGAATCAGGGGGTTGACAAAATCAATATTGGGTGATATAATGATAGCAGAGAGCCGAACGGCTCAGCAAAGTTAAATAATTACTAAAAAAGTAACCGTAGCTTTGGTAGAGCGTTGGCGGTTACTTTTTTATTTCACGAATGATTTCTAAAACGGTGAGAAGGATAATCAAATAGATGTATAAGTTCTCATTCATCACACGCATACCCCCTCTCGGGGCTTCGCCGCCACGGCTCTCTGCAACACGATTATACCACAAACACGGCAGCATGTCAATCAGACTTCGTCAATATCTACAAAACCACGCGAAAAGTGTTTTTAAACTTTTTGTCTTTGTGGGGTTGACGTTTGTACGCCGTTGGCGTATAATTTAAACAATCCCATATTTATATTAACAGGAGGAAGAATTATGAGAGTTTACAATTTCAGCGCAGGTCCCGCGATGCTTCCCGAAGAGGTTCTGAAGCGTGCGGCAGACGAAATGCTTGAATACGGCGAGACCGGACAGTCCGTCATGGAGATGTCCCACCGCTCGAAGGAATATCAGGCGATCATCGACTCGGTCGAGGCAAAGCTTCGGGAGGTCATGTCGATCCCCGAAAACTACAAGGTTCTCTTCCTTCAGGGAGGCGCCTCCAGCCAGTTCGCGATGGTTCCTCTGAACCTCATGAACGGCAGCGGCAAGGCTGATTTCGTCCTGACCGGTCAGTGGGCGACCAAGGCTTATCAGGAAGCCTCCCGCTACGGCGAGTGCAAGGTCGTCGCGAGCTCCAAGGACAAGACTTTCAGCTATATCCCTGAGCTCGACCCCAAGGAATTTACCCCCGACGCCGACTACTTCCACATCTGCCTCAACAACACCATCTACGGCACCAAGTTCCCGAAGCTTCCCGAAACCGGAAATGTCCCGCTTGTGGCTGATCTTTCGAGCTGCATTCTCTCGGAGCCCGTCGATGTCTCGAAATTCGGTCTGATATATGCCGGCGCCCAGAAGAACATGGGTCCTGCGGGTCTTACCGTCGTCATCGTCAGGGAAGACCTGATCGGCAACGCAAGAGACATCACCCCGACTATGTTCAACTACAAGACCCACGCCGATAACGGCTCTATGTACAACACTCCTCCGACCTACGGAATCTACATCTTGGGTCTCGTGCTCGATTGGGTCAAGGCTAAAGGCGGACTTTCCGAGATGAAGAAGATCAACGAGAAGAAAGCAGCGCTCATCTACAACTTCTTAGATCAGTCGAAGCTCTTCAAGGCGACGGTTCAGGGCGAGGCAAGGTCTATCATGAACATTCCCTTCGTCACCGGCAACGAGGAGATGGACGCGAAATTTGTCTCCGAAGCCAAGAAGGCGGGATTCATCAACCTCAAGGGTCACCGCACCGTCGGCGGCATGAGAGCCTCCATCTACAACGCCATGCCCGTCGAAGGCGTCGAGAAGCTCGTCGAGTTCATGAAGAAGTTCGAGGCTGAAAACGCCTGATATAATCCACCGAAAGGAAAGAATATCATGTTCAAGATTTTAACTTTAAATAAGATCGCTGCATGCGGCACCGACCTCTTCGACCGCGCAAAGTACACCGTTGCCGACATGGAGGAAGCGCCCGACGGTATCATGGTACGCTCCGCAAACATGCTCGAGGAGAAGTTTGCACCCACCCTCAAGGCAATCGCCAGAGCCGGCGCAGGCGTCAACAATATCCCCGTTGACCGCTGCTCCGAAGAGGGTATCTGCGTTTTCAATACCCCCGGCGCCAACGCAAACGCCGTCAAGGAGCTCGTTATCGCGGGTCTGCTGCTGACTTCCCGCAAAATCCCCGCCGCCATCGACTGGGCTAAGACCCTCAAAGGTCAGGGCGCCGAGGTCGGAAAGCTCGTTGAAAAAGGCAAGAGCGCATTCGCAGGTCCCGAGATCATGGGCAAGACCCTCGGTATCGTAGGTCTTGGCGCTATCGGCGTAAAGGTCGCAAATACCGCGCTCTCCCTCGGTATGAACGTCGTCGGCTACGACCCGTTCCTCTCCGTCAATGCAGCACTTAACCTCAAGCCGGGCGTAAAGGTCCTCAAAACTCTTGATGAAATCTACGCTCAGGCTGACTACATCACCCTGCATCTTCCCTACAACAAGGACACCAAGGACACCGTGAACGCCGACACCATCGCGAAAATGAAGGACGGCGTCAGAATCCTCAACTTTGCAAGAGGAGAGCTTGTCAATTCAGCTGATCTTATCGCCGCACTCGGCGCGGGCAAGGTCGCGGCATATATCACCGACTTCCCGAGCGACGACGTCATCGGGGTTGACGGGGTCATCGCGATCCCCCACCTCGGAGCCTCCACCCCCGAATCGGAGGACAACTGCGCCGTTATGGCGGCTAAGGAGCTCATCGATTACCTTGAGCACGGCAAGATCACCAACTCGGTCAACCTGCCCGACTGCGAGCTTGCAAAGACCGCAGACTGCCTTGTCTGTGTGATCCACAAGAATGTGCCCGCGATCATCACCCAAATCACCGGGGTCATTTCAGCCGGCGGCGGAAACATCGAGAACGTCGCTTCCAAGTCCAAGAAGGACTGGGCTTACACCATGCTCGACGTCACCGGAGTCGTCAACACGGGCGACATCGGAAAGATCGAGGGCGTCAGCGGCGTGAGAGTTCTTTAATCAGACATCTCCTTAATTGTTCGTGTTATTGTGAGAAAGAACCGGCGCAAGAGTGCCGGTTTTTTTCTTTACAGTTTGTAATATTTATGATATTTATTGCGGGGAGTATATAATGTCCGAGATAATTTCGGGGTTTAAAGTGATAAGATTAGAGACGATTGATTCGACGAATAACTACCTTAAGCGGCACGCCGCGGAGTTTCGGGATAAATCAGCCGTCATCGCAAACGCACAGACAGGTGGGAAAGGTCGCCTCGGGAGGAGCTTTTTCAGCCCCGAGGGAGGGCTGTATTTATCTGCGATGATCAAAAATGTGAGCCTTGATGCCGCGGATATGCTCACCCCGGCGGCGGCTGTCGCGGTCGCGAAGGCGCTTGAAAAATGCGGCTCGGAGGCGGCTCAGATCAAGTGGGTCAACGACGTTTACCTGCGCGGCAGGAAGGTCTGCGGGATTTTGGTGGAGACAAAGCCGGAGGCGGAGCGCCTAAGCTATGCCGTCATCGGGATCGGGGTCAATATTTTTGAGCCCGAAGGCGGCTTCCCGGAGGATATCAAAGACCGCGCAGGTTCGGTATTTACGGATCATATGCCGGGAATCGGGGAGAAGATTTTCAGGGAGATTCTGGGAAATCTCAGTGATATCGAGGAGGCGGCGAGGACCGGGAGCTTTCTTGAGGAGTACCGCAGCCGCTCGAATGTGATCGGCAGGCGCGTTCAGATCATCGAGGGCGAGAGGGTCACCGAAGCCGTGGCTGTCGGGATCGACGAGCGGTGCCGGCTGATCGTCAGGACCGATGAGGGGGAGCGGAAGCTGTTTACGGGGGAAGTGAGCGTGAGTGTTTAGGGGAGTGCAGACCTTTGGCAAACGGGGTTGGCGGCTCTCAGAGAGGTATGCTGCAAGGCGCGAAGGGGTGCAGGGCGAAGCCCGGCACGCGAAGCGTGCCCGCCGACGCTTCGCGTCGGCGCGCTGCCTGCGGCAGCGGGGCTTCGCCCGGTGCCCCCGTTGGTTGCACAGAGAACAGAGGTCAGAAATCAGAGGGCAGATTTTTATCTTTTGGCTTCTGCTTCTATCGGGGTCGGTGGGGGCAAAAAGCCTTGTGGCGGGGCTTGCAGCTATCTAAAAGTTTATGATGGACGCAGAATGCTTTCTGCTTATTTTGCCTCGCTTTGCTCGGCAAACCTTATGGGGAAAACCCGTGCCGGTTTTCCCCATACCCCTTTTCCAATGTGTGCACCCCTGCGGGGTTCCCCACGCCCCTCCGTGTAGTGCTATCCTAAAATCGTACACGTAGGGGGTAGATTTTGTACAGAAAATGGTATAATATAAGACAAGAAAGAATCATCTTTCAAACAGGCATATTTCCTACGTGAACAGGAGGTTTAAAATGAAGTACACCAAAGAAGAACGATTAGACATCGGGCGCAAACTCTACACCGGCGAAATCACTCGCCGTCAG
>CANQYD010000028.1 GCA_947627985.1 uncultured Clostridia bacterium | reverse complement strand
AGGGCGAAGCCCGTGCGACGAAGTCGCACCGCCGACGCGAAGCGTCGGCGCGCTGCCTGCGGCAGCGGGGCTTCGCCACGAGCCTTCTGCTTCTATCGGGGTGAGGTAGGGGCAACAAGCCTTGCCAACCAAGTTCTCTGCTACTACCAAGGTATGGTAAGGGTGCCAAGCCATGTCAGCCCAAGCCCGTTGCTCCTACCAAGGTTCGGTAGGGCTCCAAGCCCCGCCAGCCCAGCCCCTCTGCTCTCTCCAAGGTTCGATAGGCGCGTCAGCCCTGCGACCAACTTTCCGCCTCCGCTAAGGTCCGAAGAAGCAGAAGCCCCATGCCCAACCTTACACACCCACCAAGGCTCAATTGGGAGCAGATGAACCGGATTCCATTTAGATATGCTGCAAGGTTTGGGTCGCAGCAGATAAACCCGAGCCGTAACTTGCTCTTCCCGTAAGCCTCGGGCGTACCGGATCAACCCGCGCTACATTTGATAATATCGCAAGCTTGGGAGCGTCGCAGATTGCCCATGCCCATATCCAAATCATAAGAGCCGCTCGCCTATAATCATCTGAAAAAATAGGCAGGGCGAATATATATAAAATCCCCTGCACTTTATCGTGATAAAATGCCGGGAACAGTATTTACGTTTTTGTCAAAAGCCGCGGGCGGAGTGCATAAACCCCGATTACGCCCTGATCGAGCTTGTCGCAAGCCGCTATTTTCCTGCCCCAGCCTCGGTTTTGCGCTTTTTGATATACCTCTCCTCCTCCGAAAAAACGCAGCCGCAGTACTTCTGCATGTAAAAGCCCATCTCACGCGCACGCGCCTGTCCCTCACGAAATCTCGGGCGGAAGTCGCGGTAGAGAAGTTTGATTTTGTAGATATCTGCGGCGCGCTCGGCTGTCTTGCGAAGCAGCTCGTGATTTTGGTACGGGCTGACGAAAAGCGTCGTCGTGAAGCTGTCAAAACCGTTTTCGGCGGCGTATCTTGCGGTCTCAAAAAGACGCATTTCATAGCAGACCCCGCAGCGGTTTTCGAGATTCGGATATATCTCGCGCACAAAATCCCGAAGCCCGTAGAAGTCGTTGATTCTGAGGTCCATTCCGATCTCCCCCGCGTATCGAATCAGACAGTCACGGCGGGAACGGTATTCGGTGACGGGGTGGATATTCGGGTTGTACCAGTACCCCACCGGCTCAATCCCCTCGGAGCGAAGGGTGTCGATGCATGTGACCGAGCAGGGCGCGCAGCAAATGTGCATAAGTGTTTTTTCCATGTCGATGCCTCCTGCTTGGATTATAGCACGGAGAGGAGGAAATGTAAAGGGGAGGGGGATTTGAGATGTGGTCGAAGAGACCGCATCAAGAGGACAGAAGTCAGATATCGGATTGTCAGAATTTCAAGGTGTCGCCGTTGGTGACAGATTTAATTAGTGAGGATAATGAGGGCGATTTGTACACTCCCGGGGATTTGGAATGTCCATATCGCGCGCATTTAAGTCAAAAACAGTTAATGAAAAGCGTTTAGCAGTGGCGAATCACCAAGAAAAAATTATTATAATGCGGTCGTTTGGGACATTCCCAAGGGGATTTTGGAAATTTAGTTTGTGGGATGTAGAGGCGGAAACGGCGGCGATATTTTGCGCGCCGAGTGGGGCAGAGATGATTTTTCAAGTGCGCTGCTGTTTTGCCGAGCTCCGCGCGGCAAATCCGAAGGGAGAACCCTTTTTAAAAAGGGTTCTCCCCTCAGATGCCGGGCTTTGTCTGCGAGACAACCGAGGCGATCGTTCAACAACGCGATTAAAACTCTTTGAGCCGACTGAGGCAATCGTTGCCGCCGAGGGAAGGCGAAAAGATAGTTTTAACGCTTTGTTTGCCGAGGGCAGTTGAGCAGGAACAAAACCGGCTTCTGCTGACCCCTTCTCCTAAAACTTTTCCCCTCCCCCAACCCCTCCCCGGCGGGGAGGGGCTTTTCGAGCCTCGCTTCGCTCGGCTCCGGCGACTTCGTCGCCGGTTTTTGTTGGGGACAACCTTTGCCGGGTTTTCCCGCAGACGCGGGGCTTTGTCTGCGAGACAACCGAGGCGATCGTTCAACAACGCGATTAAAACTCTTTGAGCCGACCGAGGCAGCGTTGACGCCGAGGAAAGGCGAAAAGATAGTTTTAACGCTTTGTTTGCCGAGAGAAGTCGAGCAGGAACAAAACCGGCTTCTGCTTGCCCCTTTCCGGCTGTGGGGCACCCCTGCGGGGAGGAGCTTACCCTCTCCCCCAACCCCCCTCCCCCTTTTAGGGGGAGGGGGGCTACGCTTGACTACAAGTCTGCGCAAGCTTCTCCGGGGGTGGGGGTCTGCTTTAAACAGCATATCAAATTTCCGCCCCTGCGGGAATTTGATATACCTTTTGAACAACTAAGATGGGGTAAGCAGCCGCCCGGGAGCGAAAACGGTAAAGGAAAAGTCAATTTTGGTTTATCGAAAGTTCGGGGTATATTCGTTTGTCCGGAAAATATTACTGAAATCCTGCCCAAATTCCCGGGTTTAATCATCACCGAAAAGATCATCAAAAATACTGCCGAAATCATCACCCGGACAGTCACCCGCTCAACCTCACACATTTAAAAGCGCCGTTTCATATGCAAAATTCCTCCAAAAATAAAATTCCACCCCAAAAGCAACCTGGGGTTGACCGAAAATTTTGCGCGGTTGGTAGACTGCAACCGAAAAATATGTTAAAATCGAGTCAGCAAGAAGAGAAAGGAGGGCAGTTTTCGGTTATACAATTTGATTGAAAGGAGTTAAATTATGACAATCGGTGACAGAATTTCCTATCTCAGGCGCTCGCGCGACCTCTCTCAGGAGGAGCTTGCCGAGATGTGCGGGGTGTCGAGGCAGGCGGTGTCGAAATGGGAATCGGAGCAATCCATCCCCGAAATCGACAAGATCACGACCCTGAGCGAGATTTTCGGGGTGACGACGGACTTCATTTTAAAAGGTATCGAGCCGCTCGGCGAGAGACCGGACCGCAAAAATCACCCTGCAAAGCCCTACGACATCGTCGGAACGGCGCTGATAATTTTGGGGACCGTGATCGGCTGCTGCTTCTCGGCGACCGACTATCACAACGACATCGGGCTGGGGGCGACGCTGGTGACGTTTGTTTTCATCATCATCGGGCTGACTGCGTTTGCGCTCGGCACGGTCAGGCTGACGAAGAGGGAGCAGAAGCGGAATGCCCTCGGATTTGCAAGAATCAACGTCTGGGCGATCGCATTTTTTGTATTCAGCCTGATCTACAACGCCGCAGCGGTACATGAAGTCGCGCCCTTTCCGCGTCCCTTTACAAGCGGGAGTTATGCGGAATATGAGCCGGTGGATTATGCCCGCGTGCCCGAGGTGACGGCTATCCCGGAAGATGTTTTGGAGGAGCATGAGGACGTCCGGGAGGACCCCGAAGAAAAGCCGCAGACCATCGAGCCCGGCTACGAGCCGAGCTTTTATTCGACGCTTCCCGATTGGGTCAAGGAGGCTGCAAAGGCGGCGTTTGTTGTGGTTTATGTGCTGACCTGCGCAGGGGCGACGGTGTATTGCAGCTTTGAGATCGAGAGGGAGAGGAAAGGGAGAGGGGAAGAAGAGGGGGAGTAGGCGCATAAAGGTTAGAAGGTAGAGGGGTAGAGGGTAGATTGTGCAGCTTGAACCTTTCAGCGTTGCAGTTTCGCTTTTTGAGGTGTGAAGGTGAGGCAGGGTGTAGCTTGCGCTGAGGTGCCTCTATTGATAGCGAGCATTGGAGGCGTGTTTGGTGCAGACTTGGGGCTACGGTGACTCTGAGAAAGTTGGCGGAAGGTACGGGGTGCATGGGGCGTGCTCCTATCGAAGTCTGCAAAGAATCGAGGGTGGGTGCAGGGCGAAGCCCGTGCGACGAAGTCGCACCGCCGACGCGAAGCGTCGGCGCGCTGCCTGCGGCAGCGGGGCTTCGCCCCGAGCCCCCTGCCCCTGCCAAAGTCCGGTAGGGGCACCAAGCCCGGTGCCCAAGCCTTCAATTACAGCCAATCTCTGACAGAATTGCCGTGCCCCTCCCTTGAGGGAGGGGAATGGGGTGGGTGGCTTTAAACAGCATATCAAATTTCCGCTTGCGGGAATTTGATATACCTTTTACCTAAGGGCGCGGCGGGTATGGTAAAGCAAAATCAACACTCACCAACGCTTTCATGAGCGGATAGCGAGAGGAAATTCATATTGCCAAGGCTTGCCCGATTTCCCAAGCTTGCAACACAAAGTACTTTTTTCGACTGCGCTGCTGTTTCGCCTCGCTTCGCTCGGCAAGTGTGGGGCACCATTGCATGGTTCCCCACGCCCCCCACCCCCGACTTACGACAAAGCTCTCAGAGCACGGGCAATCTTACGTTTTCGATTGCGAAGTGCGATGAGCAAGTTTTTGTGCAAGTCATACCCCCTCCCCCTTTTAGGGGGAGGGGGGCTTCTCTCTACTTATAACTTTGCACAAGGTATGCCGGGGGAGAGGGTCTGCTTAGAATAGCATGAGTTCATTTTCCAGCGGGAAAATGAACGAATACCTTTTACCCAAGGACCGGTTGTGGGCAAGACATTATCTTTTCATCAACAATTCCACCTAAATACCTTTTACAAATTTCACCAGCCCGCATATTCTTTTACCCCCACCCAAAAAGGCAGAAAGCCGCCCCGTCTTCAGCTCTCTGCCTCTATTTTCTATTCTTTAATTACTAATTCCTACGCCTCACTCCCCGGATTTTTCCACATCCTCCCTGATCCTCTCAAACACCGGCATGACCTCCCGCACATTCTCCTCCATCGTCTCCTCCGAGGTCGAAAGGAGCTTTGCGGGCTGTCTGACGCCGAGGTAGACCCCCTCCGGCATCGCCTCCCACTTTAGCTTTTCGCGCGTAAATTCGCAGTTTATCAGAAGCCCCAGTTCGGTGATCCTCTCGTCCCCGGGATACTCCTCACGCAGGTCCTTCATGATGAAATCGGTCGGCTGATCGCTCAGCACAAGGACATTCTCGCCGGTCTGGAGCTGGCTCATCAGCTGCGCCTGCGAAGCCGTTGCGGTATTCGGGTCGGAGTAGTCGGTCGATATGTTGTAGATCATGACGTGCGTCTCACCGTCGCCGTTTTTGTCGCCGCAATAATCTTCAAAGAAACTCTGTATTTCCTCGGTGCGGTAGTAAAATCCCGGGTCGGAAGATACCACCAAAACCGTCAGATCGGGCACATCGGCGGTCACCATGTCGTAGGTGATGTAGGCGACGATGATCACCATCGCGATCACAAAGAGGATCAGCCATTTCGAGCGGTACCACGCGTTCGAGACCTTTTGCAAGGCGGTCTGCTTGGGGGCTTCCTCGTGGACTTCTTTGATAACGTCCGAGCTATCGATGACGCCCTGTTTGAGCTTCATCAGCTCGATTTTTTTGTCCCGAAGCTGCTTTTCATACTCGGCTCGGTCCTGTTCCTCCTGCTCTTTTTTCTCTTCAAGAAGACGCTGACGTTCAGCCTCCTCCTGCTGTTCGCGCTCCCTGAGCTCGCGTTCAAATTCTATATCTTCTTTTGGGATAAACCCGTCCCGTTTTTCCATAATATGCCTCCCGAGAACATCTATATAAATATTTTACCACATAATCCCGAAAAATACAATATAAAAATTCCAAAAACAAAAATCCCCCGGAAAACCGAGGGATATGGAGCGGATTACGAGGCTCGAACTCGCTACCTCCACCTTGGCAAGGTGGCGCTCTACCGGATGAGCTAAATCCGCGGATAGTAGTTAGAGAATAGTTGTTAGTAGTTAGTATTGTTAAAATCAGCTAACAACTAACGGCTAACAACTAAACAACTAAAAACTACTTGGTGCCTCCGATCGGAATTGAACCAATGACACGGGGATTTTCAGTCCCCTGCTCTACCAACTGAGCTACAGAGGCGAAAAGAAAACAGAGAACAGATTGTCAGGAAACAGAAATCTGATTTCTGATCTCTGAGCTCTGAATTCTGAATGTGGCGACCCGGATCGGGCTCGAACCGACGACCTCTAGCGTGACAGGCTAGCGTTCTAACCAACTGAACTACCGGGCCACATGGTGGAAACAATAGGGCTCGAACCTATGACCCCTTGCTTGTAAGGCAAGTGCTCTCCCAGCTGAGCTATGCTTCCGTCAGCCTCTATCAAAGGCGACTTGTACAGTATACCGCAAAACCTCGCAAATGTCAAGGGGTTTTCAAAAATTTTTTTAAATTTTTTGGGGATAGGCTTATTTTCTAAATAATAGCGCGAACTTTTTATTCCATAATTTAGCAGACAATGCACAAAACCTATCCCCGGAATTTTCATATATATCCTATCCGTTTAACATCTAAGACAAGACCACCCGGGCTGGGGTGGTCTTATCTTATAAATATTTACCTTTTCGCCTTCTTGGAGATGATCGCCGCAACGAGTGCCGCAGCCGCGAAGAATGCCGGAAGAACGGTCTTTGCCGCTATCTCGGCTCGCTCGGGAGCGATCGGCTTCTCGGTCGGGACATCAACCTCGACGACGGGCTCATGCTCGGGTCCCGGCTCGGGCGTTGTAGTTGCCGGAGGAGGAGTGGGAGGAGTAGGCGGTGTAGGAGGCGTGGGCGGCTGATTGTAAGTGTTCGTGACCGCGACGGATTTATCAGCAATACCGGAAGCATCTTTTTCTATGGTTCCCTTGACGGAGGTTGCTTCGCCCAAAGATACATCGTTATGCACGATAGAAGCCTTGTAATTCGAATCTGCCGGTAGGTTTTCGGTGACGGTATACGTCGTGCCAACAGGGAGATTCTTGATCGTGATCGTCTGCCCGTCTGAGAGGCTGAACGTGAAGATATTGCCGTCCGATTTAACATTATCGCCTGTTCCTTCATACGCGAAACCGCCTGTCGGAGCTGTAAAGTTATCGGGAAGCGTAAACGTAACAGTGAAGCTGAATGCCGGCGAATCTTTAACGCCGTTCACCGTTGGAGCATTCTCGACCTTCTTCGATACCTTCAAGCTGCCATACTCCACAGTCGGCTCGGGAGGTGTGGGCGGAGTAGGAGGAGCCTGCATGTCGTTCACAAATTCCGCCGTAGGAGCGGGATTTGCAGACGAGATCGTTCCCGAATCGCCCGTGTATGTCACCGTGTATCCCGAAACGGGTACCTCGGAGACGGAGTAGTAGGTGCCGTAGGGAATGCCGCTGATGATGGCATTCTGTCCGTGCGTGAGTACGACGGTCAGCACATTTTTATCCCACGAGGCGTAGGTGAAGCTGCCTTCGACGTTGCATGCCGCAGACAAATCGTCAGAGGAGTCAAAGCGGACGTTGAAGGTGAATTCCTGCGTCTTGCTGCCGTCTCCCGTGACGGTCTTGGTGATGGTCAGGGTACCGGTCGGAGCAGGCGGCTCGGGAGGTGTGACAGGCGGAGTGTAGGTGTTTGTAACCGCGACGACGTTAGCTTCTGCGCCAAGCGAATCTGCCTGAATTGTGCCGGTTATCTGTGCAATCAGAGACGATGAGTAATTCGCCGGGAGATTATTTTCGGCGACGGTGTACGTCGTACCGGCAGGAATGCCGCTGATTGTTGCAGTTTCACCATGTTTAAGCTTGAATGTGACGGGGTTTGCTAATGTGTAAGTCTGGCTGGTGATACCTGTAATGCTCAGCGCAGACAAATCGGTGCCGTCTGCGAATGTTACCGAGAAGTCGAAGTACTGTTCAGGATCGAATCCCGTACCCGTTACCGTCTTAGTGACCTTCAAGCTTCCATACTCCACAGTCGGACCGGGAGGTGTGACGGGAGGGGTATAGGTGTTCGTGACGGTGACATTATTATTCACGACTGCCGCACCTGTGCCCGGTTCGATACCGTCTGCCACAATCGTGCCGGAAGGGGCAGGGCTGATTGACAGTAAGGCGTAATTTGCCGGGAGATTATTCTCAGCAACGGTGTACGCCGTACCGGCGGGAATCCCGCTGATAGTCGCAGTCTCTCCATTTTTAAGCTTGAACGTGTAGGAATTCGGCGTCCAGCCAAAGCCCTCAAGCGTTGAAAGAGTTGAAATAGTCATCTTTGACAGATCGGCGCCGGCGGGAATATCCGAGAATACCACCGAGAAGTCGAAGTACTGTTCGGGATCGAATCCCGCGCCCGTTACCGTCTTAGTGACATTCAAACTGCCATACTCCACAGTCGGCTCGGGAGGCGTGACCGGCGGGGTGTAGGTGTTAGTGACGGTGACATCATTATTCACGACTGCCGCACCTGTACCCGGGTTAATACTATCTGCCACAATCGTACCGTAAGAGTTAGGACTGATTGACAGTAAGGTGTAATTCGCCGGGAGATTATTCTCAGCAACGGTGTACGCCGTACCGGCGGGAATTCCGCTGATAGTTGCAGTCTCTCCATTTTTAAGCTTGAACGTGTAGGAATTCGGCGTCCAGCCAAAGCCCTCAAGGGTTGAAAGAGTTGAAATAGTCATCTTTGACAGATCGGTACCGGCGGGAATGCCGGAGAATACCACCGAGAAGTCAAAGTACTGCTCAGGATCAAATCCCATGCCCGTTACCGTCTTAGTGACATTCAAACTGCCATACTCCACAGTCGGCTCGGGAGGAGTAATCGGCGGAGTGTAGGTATTTATGAAGCTGACAAGACTGTCTGCATTCAGCACCTGACCGGCGACGGAATTGCCCTGCGTGCCGTTGACGGTCGTCGTGTAATTCGGATCAGCGGTTTCGGTGACGCTGTAGACAGTTCCGATCGGCAAACCGGTTATGGTCAGGGTCTGCCCGCCGTACAGCGAGAACACAGCAGCGCCGTTTGTAAAGAGCACATTATCCGATCTCTGCGACGCGCCATCGTCAAGAATCGCAGCATATGTGCCATTAAGACCTGCGTCGGAAGCGGTCGCAGTGACCGTGAAGCTGAAGGAGACAGTCTCAGGCGGATTGCCATCAACCGTTTTGGAAATGCCGAGATTTGCGGTCTGAGGCTCTGGCGGATTGTAAGTGTTCGTAACCGCGACGGTTTTATCAACAATGCCGGAAGCATCTTTTTCTATGGTTCCCGTGGCGGTATTCGTTTCAACCGGAGCGCCGTTATTATGCACGATAGAAGCCTTGTAATCGGGAGCTTTAGTCAGGTCTTCGGTAACGGTATACGTCGTTCCCACGGGAAGATTCTTGATCGTGATCGTCTGTCCGTCCGAGAGGCTGAGTGTAAAGATATTGCCGTCCGATTTAACATCAACCGCTGTTCCTTCATACGCGAAACCGCCTGTCGGAGCTGTAAAGTTATCGGGAAGCGTAAACGTAACAGTGAAGCTGAATGCCGGCGGAGCTTCTCCGACACCCAATGTCGGAGCATTCAAGACTGTCTTCGATATCTTCAAACTGCCGGCTGCGGGAGTGTTCGTGACGGTTACCGAGGAATCCGTCTCGGAGACGGTGCCGGTTGAGGTATCAATGTTCGAAGTATAATTCTGAGCAGTTGTCAGATTTTCGGTGACAGTGTACGTCGTCCCGACGGGGATATTGCTGATCACTGCGTACTCGTTTTGTTTGAGCTTAAGAATCAGGGTTTTGCCTTCCCACCTGCTAACGCCGGGGTCTGTGGCGGCAATATTGTTACCGTCCTTGACAGCGACTTCGCAGCGGGTATCCAAGTCTTCAACATCACTCGTGAACGCGACTCTGATCTCAAACTCATCGGTTGTATTGATGAGTTCGACCTTCTTCTCGACTTTCAGCTTTCCGGTCTTATAGGTGTTGGTAAATTCTGCCGCCGCGGAAGCATTGTCGGAGATTCTGCCCGTCTCGTCTTTTGACGTCGTGACATACCCGTGCTTATTCGCGTCGGTTTCGGTGACGGTGTAGAAAGTATCTGCGGGAAGGTCTTCAATCAAGAGGGTGCCGCCATTTTTAAGAGTGAAGTCGGCGGTGTACGTCTGATCGGATGGCTGCCATTCGTTTGCTGCGATTTCCGGAGTTGTCTTGAAACCACCTGCAGGCATGGTTTCGCCATCAGGCAAGGTTATAGAGATGGAGAAGTTAAATTCTCTGTCCGTCTCACTTGTCGGCAGGGTGACTCCGGAAGCCGTGTCGACCGTCTTCGATACCGTCAGACTGCCATGCGGACGGTAGGTGTTTGTCACGGTGACGGTGACGGTCTGTGCGCCGTCGGTGGTTCCGGTGATGACGCCTTGCGGCGAATCAATATTCTGGGTATAATTGTCGGCGCTGCCCTCCTCGACATTATACGTTGTCCCGTCCGGAAGATTTGTAAATGTTAAGCTTTCACCGCCTTTGAGGCTGAATTTTGCGACGGTGTCGGATTCCCAACTGACAGTTTTGCTCGTTTTGCAGATATCTTTAATCTGCATAGCAGCATATTTTGGCGTGAATGTGACGGTGAAGTTAAACGCCTCACTGGTCGTAGTACCCATAACGGTCTTTGCAATCGTAAGATTGCCCGTCTTGTAATCATTTGTGAAGGCGACCGACTGTGTAGAGCCATCTGAGATAGTGGCATTTTTCGAGAGCTCATCATTGGTATATCCGGGGGCGTTTGTCAAATCTTCGGTAACGCTCACTTCGGTACCGTCCGGCAAGCCGCTTATAGTCACTTTCTGATCTTTCTTCAATGTGATATTCGCTGTGCCGCCTGTAAATGTTACTTTTGATTCTTCAGGGTCTTTTGCAGGTTCATATTTCGCACTGAAATCGCCGTTCAAATCTGCTGTAAGAGTAAACGTAAACTCCTTATTCTCATCGCCCTCCGGAATATTGCCGGTGACGGTCTTTGAGATTTCAAGGCTTCCGACCTTGTACTCATTCGTGAAGGCGACTGTGACAGCCAAATTTTCAGAAATCACTCTACTGCCGTCGGCAGGAATAGACGTCGGTACATATCCCAGCAAGCCCGTCAGATCCTCTTCGACATCAACGGTCACGCCCTCCGGCAGGTTTTGGATTGTTATTGTCTGACCGTGCTTTAATTTAATTGGCGTTGTAGATTTGCCGTCAGCGCCGAATGTTACAGTGCCGCCGGCAGGAGCAGATGCAGAGGGCACAGTTGAAAGAACCCCACCGACATAGGAATATGTGCCTACCAGCTTATCATCGCCTTTATAGGCAGTGATATTGAACTTGAATTCCTTTGTCGTATCCGGAGAGTCTCCCGCAACTTCCTTGGAAATGACAAGATTACCCCTCTTGACGGTGTTGGTGACGGTTGCTGTAACTGCCGTGCCGTTGTCGGGAATAGTAAATACTCCGCCCGCTCCGCCCGTGATTTCGGCGGTGTAGGAATACTTTAGCCCCGAGGTATTTTCGGCAATAGTGAACGTATGACCGGCAGGGAGATTTTTGATAGTCACTGTTTCACCGGCTCCAATGGTGATTACATCAGACACACCGTTGGTAAACGTAACGGTTGTAAGTACACCCGGATTTCCTTGCGAAACTTTTTCAGCCTGATACTCTCCCGTAACCCTGTTGTTTTCGGCTTTGTCGGTAACGGTGATGGTGTAAACAGAATCGCCGGTTCCGAGAGTTTCGCCGCTGACGGCGCCGGATACTATCTTTTTGATCTCAAGATTGCCTGTCTTGTAATCATTTGTGAAGGCGACAGTCTGCGGATTGTCCTTATCAATAGTAGCGCTCTGCGAAAGAGTGTCATTGGTATATCCGGGGGCGTTTGTCAAATCTTCGGTAACGGTCACTTTGACGTCAGCAGGCAGGTCCTTGATAGTCAATGCCTGACCGTTTTTCAATGTAACTGAGGCTTTGCCGTTTGTAAATTCTATTTCGATCTCGGGAGAAGATACGCCGTCAGAGGCTTTGAATTTACCACTCAACGGGTTGCCGTTATATGTCGCTTCAAGATTGAATGTAAATTCTTTTTCGCTCTTCTCATTTCCCGGAGGATTTCCCTCGACCGTCTTTGACACCGTCAAGTTGCCCTTTTCAACGCTTGCCCTCACGCTCGCGTAGCCGTATCTGCTGTCGCGATAGTCTCTTGAGGTAGCATTTATCGGGTGATACTCATAGCTCGTTTCGGAATTATCAACATCGGGCACAGCAGAGCTGCCGATGTATATCAAGCCTCCGGCGGTGTATGCCTCAAAGTCCGCAGGAGTTTTAGAGGCGGCTATTGCGGCAGTGCCGCTGAGATATTCCTCGGCAGTCTTTGCGGTTGCGGAGTTAAATGTTGTGTATCTGCTCGTATCTAAAACATCTGTTACAGAACCGAGCTTGATGTCATCAAAAACAATACCCGGAAGCGAAGACGTTTCATTTCCATCTTTTACAAGAGTATACGTGCCGATGGGCAAACCTTTTTCCTCAGCATACTTGTAGGCGGACTCAAAGGTAAGTTCTACGCTTTGATCTGCGGGGGCTTCTGTATCGCTGTGATCTGTGTAAGTCGCCTTAAATGTGCCGACTTTTACATTTGTAATATCGCTGCCAAACGTGCGCATAAGGTCGGCAGTGTAAGTAACGGTTTCCCCGGGATAGTGCTTTGCAATATACTCGGTCACGTCCGCCGGCAGCACCATATCAAACAGAATCTGACCGCTGACGATATAGGTGGTGTACGTCGCGTTGTCGGAGAGCAGGTTGGTGCGGGTGCCTGCGTATTCTGAACCGGGTTCAGGTTTACGTTCCTCAGTCTGAACAGTACCTTCGGTGGGCTTGAAATTCTTATCCCAATCATAAGTACTTTCTTGAATAACATAGTTACCATCGGCAGAGCCGGAATTTATATGGCTTTCTCTTTCGGTAGGTGAGGTCGGGACATAAGTCACCGTCAGCTTTGACTGTCTGTCGGCGGTGTCAGTCGTTGCAGCTTCGGGGTAATTGGGATATTGTTCGCCGCCTGCTTTTGTGTCCTGCGCTGCCCAAGAAAATGTCAAAGTGCCGAGTTGATCTTTCTTATGATCATCCGTGCCGGCTTGGTTGTTGATTTGTGTGTCCGTGCCCGGAATCTTGTCGTCTCCGCTCGGAATGTAGAAATAGGGATAGGATACGCTCTTGGTGCCGGTATCAACCGTGCCGCCGAATTCGCTCGCAGCCCCGCCGTTACCTATGCTGACGATTTCTTCGACAATATCGCTAAGGCTTTTACTTGAATCTTTATTTTTTACATATCTTTTCAAGTATTCCCAATACCACTGCGTTGTGTCGGACGGTTTTGCAGCGTCGGCAATATCGAAAATCGTCTCGCCAAGTTTCTCTGCAACGCCTTCGGAAGTGAGCTTCTCGCCCATGTAGATAAGCTGCTTGCCTCCCGTGATCTCAAGATCGGGGACCTTGACGTTGACCGTCGTCCTCGGGAAGCCCTTGGAGGGATAGTCCGTAAAGTCTTTTATATTATCTTTACGCGAGTCTTTCGAATCCTCAATTCCGGAAGATGCAGGGGTTCCACCTCCACCGACAGTAACATCATTTATATTATAAACATAGTTTTCAAGCTCGGCATTACCGTTTGTGGTGACGGTATTTCCGCCGATGAAGTCGTCCTTAGCGGTGACGGTGACGGTTGCGTTCCAGACCGGAAGCCTGTTCGCCTCGGTGCTGCTTCCCGGAATAAGAGCGTCTGCCCATTCGAGGTAGTAAAGGTTCTTGCCTTGATCGTAGCAAAGCCAAGCCCAAGCGCCCTCGCCGCTGATCTCGGGATCGTTGCAGAGATATATCGGGAGGCGGTTATCACTGGACACATATGTGGAGATATCTGTTTTTTCATCCGGTGCAGTCTTGGCGTTGCCTGTGGTATTTTCGAGTTTAAAGCTCTTAATTACGGAGGTACCGTTTTTCACGATGACATTACCCTCGTTATTCAGCACCCATTTTCTTCCATCCGCGTCGACAAGGTTAAACCTCGGGTCGAGATAGTCCTTGACGGTGTATTCGGTAAGGTTATCCGCAATTTCGCCGACGAGCTCTTCGGAGAAGATTTTCACCAAATCGTCCGCGTTCTTTGTGGCGAACACGTTTTGATAGTAACTTTCGGGATCTTTTTCTTCGTCCTCATTTCCCGACCTTGCGAGCTTTGTGCCGCTCTCCCAGCCTTCTTCGCCCGCAAGAGCCGCCAAGAACATCAGCGCGGCTTTATAGTCGTCATTACCCTCTTCAACAGAGCCGCCGGCAAGCATGACCGTGTATATGGTATAGCCAGCTTTTCTAAGGTTCTCTGTCAATTCAAGTGCCGACTTGCCGTCGTGCGTATTCGTAGCATTGATTGCCTTAGCTATGTCAGCTGGACTTGCGCCCGGTGAAACGCTGATGTCATTATCTTTACCGTCCGTAAATATAATAAGGTATTTTTGGGCAGGATCATCTTTAACCTCAGCGTCGTTTTGGAGCTTATCAACAAACTCTTGAAGTCCCGTTTTGGTGTATGTGCCGCCGGTGAGATAGTAGTTATACTGATCATCTTCTTTATCAGAAGTCTTTCCGTCGCCGTAAGGTCTTGAAAGGAGCGTTGCGAGTTTCGACGGTTCATCTGTCCATTTTAGGAGAAGAAGCTCGTCATAATGGTTGGCAAAATCGTTGGCTGAGAATTTTGTCGCAGCAAACTTGCTCGCGGGCGAAGCCTCGTTGAGCTTTGCGGCAAACTGCCCGAGGGCATACTGCAAGACCTCCTGCTTGGTTCTTGATTCGTCTGATTTTTCATAGACATACGACCAGCCGCAGGCTGACATATTGTCCGTTTTCCCGTCGCCGGTTTGGTAGAAGCAGCAGAGAAAGCCTTTTTTATCGATGAAGAACTTCATCGGAGAATAATCATCAGAAGTGTATTTGTATCCGACAGATTTTGCTGCCCCATTGTTATCAAGATATTGAGTAGTAGCGCCGTATTTCTGCTTATCGTCATCTTTGTATCCATCGAGGAAGTAGAAATAGGAAGGTTTCTTGTCTCCATGTTTGTCTTTGTAAATAGGTCTGTAATCTTTCGAGGTTTTCAAAGCCTCAATATTATTAGTATAATTGCTTGACGAGCTGACATAGTACCACCCGGCGCGGTCGGTTTCCAGCATTGATTTCATATTGTCATTGGCCGAAGCCATGACTTCGGAACCCGATTTAATGTAGTATGTTTTTTTATCCGTACCTGCTGTCAGCCAAGGCTTGCCGTCGCCAAATTCGGATTCATCGGTTGTTTGAATATTATAAAGGCTTTTAACATTTGAATCGGAAAGAGCAGAATCGAAAACGTAAAAATTATCTATGAATATGTCAGTACCTTCACTGTAGCTATCTTTAATACCATTAAGTATAATGCTGAAAGTGTCCGGAATGTTGGTAACTGTAGTGGTGCCAGCATCAGTCGTGCCATTCTCGACTAAGGCACCATCTTTATACGTTTTTAATTCATTGCCGTCAAAAACATATGTTATATATTTAGGCTTGTTTTGGTTATAAACATCATTTACATTAGATACTTTTTTTCCTTGCGAGTCATACAATTTTAGCCTTTTTGAAGAACTACCAGCAGAATTATATACCTTAAAATAATTGCTCAAGTTTGTTCCGCTAAGAGGACCAATGTAAAACAGCTCTTTTTGACTTGATATATTTTTACTATTATCATCTTGAGTTGTAAAGGATATGGTAAATTTGCCACTTGTCGGCACAGCGTCAAGTATAATACCGGAAGTGGAATCGGTAAGATTAAGCCCCTTGGAATTATCAATTACAATTCCTTCGGTTCCCTTTTCAGTGTTAAATGAATATGAGCCGCTTAAATCCACCTTTTCAGCAAGTTTTGAAGCATAAGTATCCGTGGCAAGATTTATCAACGGGTTGCTTTTCTTGAACGGATAATATCCTATAAGAGTATCTTTGGACGGCAATTCTCGGGTGCCGTTATTGGCGCCGCCGGTTCCGTCCCAATACCCTATCGGAGCAAATTCGTTGGTGCTCGCGCGGGAATCGAAAACATAGTAATTATACCCCGTATACCCAAGCGGCGAGTTGTCGGTGAGGTTAGTATGAAGAATATTCGCTAATGTTTCATTGTCGATAAATTTCTCTTCCGGGAAAGTGGTAGGCTTGCTCGGATCGGTTGCTTCTGCTTTAGAAGGGTCAACTACAAGGGATTTATAAGATTCGTTTTTTAAATCAACCTCTACTTTTTGGAGATTCGGGTTGTCATTGTCCGGGGACTCCGACGTAAACGCCATACTTCCCGAGGCGTCGAGCACAAGACCGACGTCGGCGAGGTTGTTGCCCACAAACCATGATTCAAGGTCGAGGTCGAAGGTCCTGCCGTCATCTTTCTCATTTTTGGTCGCGGTCTTGTCGGTGTGCAAGCCCGCGGAGGTGCTGTAGACCTTGACTGTCTGGAGGGAGGATTCGTCCCAACTGTCAATGGAAATAGTGCCCTTGGTTCTTTCTTGTTTTAAATATGTAATTGCAGCACTTAATTCGGTGTCTTTTAGAAAATAACCATCACCATTTTTAATAGGCGTGCCGGAAATATCTTTGTCGCCCTGTGTGGTTGTCTCGGGATATGCATACACAAAACCGGTATCCATCTCTTTTGCGTTATCGTCATTTTTATCAGTAGCCCCGAAGACGGTCTGATCCGTCACGCCTTCGACCGTCGCGCCGTTATATTCATAAAACGCGTGGCACTTCACGAGGTGAACGTCGTCGGAATATTTAACCACGAGCTTGTCGTCACTGACAGTTGTCGCTCCGTTGCCTGCAGATACCGAGAAGCCTATGAAATTCTCATAATCTTTCGTATTATCGGAGTTGGTATATTTAGCGGGTTTAAAAGTAAGAATGCCGTCGTCTTCTTTAAATTCGGCATAGTCTTCATATTTTGCTGAATCGGAATTAGTCGTAATGCTATATTTGCCACCGTTATCTGTTATCGTGACATCAATAGTCACGGCTTTGGAATCGTTTATGTCTTCGATCCTCACGCCATCCTCAGTTGACGCATGCCAATGCTTGACGATAACGCGCATATCGTTATCGCCATAGGTCACATTATTTACAGACGAGTCAATTTTTGCAACGGGGGGGGGTACACTGCCAAGCAAAGTGCCGCTTATTGTTCCGAAGCCGAACAGATTTCCGAGGGCATAGAGCGGCTCGGTCATCATGCTGATCAGCATCAGCGCCGACAGTAAAACTGCTGCAAATTTCTTCATAATTATTTCCTCGCTTCCGACGAAAAATTTTGACAGAGGGTGCCGTCATGCGCAAGGGTATAGGACGGCATTTTTTCCATTATAGCATATATAAACTACAATTTCAATACCGATCGGCGAAAAATTTGCGGTTATTTTGCACAAAATTTCACACTGCTTTATTGTGCGAAAAATGGGAGTAAAAGAAGAAAAGGAAGCCCCCGCAGGTGCTTACGAGGGTGATGACCTTTCTTTTGCCGTCTTTAAGACCGCCTGCGGCTTCGAGCTCGCTGTCAGCTACCTCGTGCAGATTCTTCCTTTCTTCGTTGGACATGAGTGCGTCTCCTTTCGTTAATAAAGATTTTTGATCTCCGATATCATTATATCATATATTAACCGTCCGTGCGCTGTAACTTACGGAGTTCTTTTACCGCAGACCGCAAAAATCAGGGAGATATTTACATTTTAAGAGCCTGCTTTATGTATCACAAGATCTGCTTTTTGATTGCTCACGTCGGCTCGCCGTTCATTATCTTCATGTCATGATTTTTTGAAGATGATGACGGCTGCCTGCATATATATGAATATTCCGAAACCTTTTTCATAATTCTCGGGATTTTGAAGCGCCGGTTTATCAGCAAAAAGGGCAGAAACGATGATGGCGAGCAACATAATCCGTTTTTCATCATCCCCCGCAAACTGTCAACACCCCCGGGAATGTACAAATCGCCCTCATTATCCTCACTAATTAAATCTGTCACCACCGGCGACACCTTGAAATTCTGACAATCCGATATCTGACTTCTGTCCTCTTGATGCGGTCGTTTTGACCACATCTACACCCCCGGCTCTCTTGACCAACCCGGGCGGATATGATATCATAAAATAAAAAGGAGGCGGGGCTATGGTCACGTTAAGAGAGGTCGACGCGCAGAATTTTGACGGGATCGTCAGCCTGAAAAGGGAGAGCAATCAGTACGTCGGGAGCCCGGAATTTGTCCTTGCGGAGGCGTATATCTACCGCAGCGACAGTACGGCTTTCGGAATTTACAGCGATGAAATCCCGGTTGGGCTGGTGATAATCCGCGACCGCCCGGAGGAGGGGTATCCCTATTCCTTCACCGGGCTTTTCATCGCCGACGGTTTTCAGCGCCGGGGTTTGGGCAGAGAGGCAGTCGAGGCGATAATGCAAAAATTCAGAGCCGATGGGAGGCGTGACGAGGTGGAGATTCAGGTGCACCAAGACAACCTCCCGGCGATAAAAATATACACGCGTTGCGGGTTCAGGGAAACGGGAAGGGCAAAGTGGAATGCGGAGTTTGCGGTGATGAGGGCGAGGACCGGGGCGCGGGTGAGAAAGGCATAAAAAACGCCGCAAGCTGAATTCAGCCTGCGACGCCGTGGCGGAGAGGAAGGGATTCGAACCCTTGTGCCTTTTGGGCAAACGGTTTTCAAGACTTTTCGGTTATTCGGAAGTTAAAGTAAGTTGACCGAAATCAGTTTAAGATAAGCGACCTGCAAAACCGCTTGTATAAGCGCTTTGCAAGGTCTGATTATCCGAAAAGCCTTTAAAATCGGGCGTTCGCAAGGTCGGCTCGAAAACGGCATTTTGGGGGAGAAAAATGCACGTTGGAGAGAAAAAGGAGAGAAAACAGGAGAGAAAAGTGATAACCTTACCATGCTGATTTTAACGATAGGAGTTATCACTTATGAGAGAAAACAAAAGGCTTTTCAATCAGCTCCGTTCTGAATATCCCGACGGACTGTCAAAGGAGCAATTTTACAAAATCGCGCATATCAGCAAGGCTACCGCCCGCTATCTTCTTCAAAGCGGCAAGGTGCCGTGCAAGGACACCGGCAAGAAAACGCGCTGCTATCTGATACAGGTCGAAGATGTGATTTTTTATCTGCAAGACCGCGAGGCACACCCGGACAAATATTTGGCGATTGACGGTTGGTATTCCGCAAACTCTAAAGTTCGGAAAGACTTTATATCATATCGTCAAGAGCTTCGCGGGCTCAGCAAGAAACAGGTCAAGAAGCTCAAAGAGCATATCGAAACGCAGATAGACGAAGTCGGCGACCTGCTGAACATCAAAATGATCAGCAAGGTCACCGGATACAGTTGTTCTTCTATTTGCAGATGGTGCGAAAGTGGAAAGCTCCGCTCTTTCAGAATCTCCGGGGCATATAATGTCCCCAAAGAATGGCTCGTTGAATTTCTTACCTCGGAATACGCGAGCGAGATAGTGCGGAAGTCAAAGCGGCATCTTGAAATGATAAGGGAGTTTTTGGAGAAAGAAAACAGCTGAAAATTAAACTGTTATTGACGTTATAACGCTGTCAGCCGTTTTTCTCCTGCTCCAGAATATTTTTCAGCTTCACATTCAGCTCCGGCAAATCAAACTTTGCCGTATTATAGACGTCCTCCATACGAAGCGTCTGGTATTTATGAGCCGCAATATCCCGAAGTCCGGCGATTGCTTTCCACGGCACATCGCGGTATTTCATACGCGTTTCCTCAGAAATATTTTTCACAAGCTCGCCGATATTTATGACGGTCATTCCGACTGCCCGCTTCAGTTTTTCATCATCAAGAAATGCAGGAAGGTCGGTATTACCAAGCATTTCAAGTGCTATTCCGATTTCGGACAGGATTTTGTCAATTATGATAATGTCTCTACGCTGCATAAAGTTCAATCTCCCTGTCGATTTCAAGAAGGTCGGTGCTTTGGATAGGACCGTGGATAACGTCTACACTTGTATGAAGAATATCTTCAAGAGCCTGCGAAAGCTTGGAAAGGGTGATAAGCGTCACAGGCGAACTGAATTCGACTATCAGATCAACGTCGCTTGAGGACGTAGCCGTTCCGTTTGCGCGTGAGCCGAAAAGCACAACCCGGCTGATTTGGTATTCATCAACCACTTTCAGAACCGCGTCTTTTATCTCGTCAATGCTCATAATATCACTCTCCGTTCGTTGTATTATTTGCTGTATTTATTATACCATACTGTCAGCGGATTTTCAAGTGTAATTTATTCTATTCAGTCGCTTACAAGATTCTATGCTTACAATGTCAAGCATTTTGCATATAAAATATTATAGCTGACATAAGTGTATTACTTTTCGTAGGGTGATAGAACAGCATAAGGGAGTGTCCCATTCGCCCACATTTAAATCAAAAGCAGTTAATGGAAAGCTATTAGTAGCGGCGAATCACCAGGTAAAAATCTTTTATAATGTGGTCGTTTGGGACACTCCCCAGCATAAATCGCTCTTGAAAATCAGAAAGGAGTATGGTATAATAAATTCAGTCAACGACACATATATTATCTTTTCTGGATTATGACAAATTGTTAAGGAGTGATATTATGAGTACAAGAGAAATAGCTGCCGGAATTTTAGACAGGCTGTCCGAAGAACAGCTCGAGGGGTTTATAGCGCTCTTTGGAGGCGCAGCGCATGATCCTTCCGACCGCGAGGCGGCATTTGAACGGCTTGAAAAAATGCGCAAACGCATTCCCGACCTTGACGAAAAGAAAGAGCTTTCGGAGTACAGGCAGGAGAAGTACGGCGCATGAAAATTCTTTTGGATACCAACGTTCTGATCGACTATCTGCCACGCGGGAGCCTTTTGCAGATGAAGCCGAAAGAGTGTTTACGCTATGCAAAGACAAAAAAGCCGAGGGCTGTATTGCCGCCCATTCGGTCATGAATATATTCTATATTCTGAGGAAAAGTTTCACTTTGCAGGAGCGGCGCGACATTCTCCTCAATCTTTGCGAACTGTTTACCGTTGTCGGAATAGATAAAGGCAAAATTACTGCGGCTCTCAGAAATGAAAGCTTTTCAGACTTTGAGGACTGCTTACAGGAAATTTGCGCCGACGGTTTCGGAGCGGACTTCATTGTGACAAGAAACACAAAAGATTTTGAAACCAGCAAAATTCCTGCCGTGACGCCGAGCGAATTATTGGCCAGGGTATAATAATGCCGCATGAAGCGCTTTGCGCCGGCGTGTCAGTGTCAGAGATATTATAGATTTTGCGCCAAAAAACGGCGGAAATACGGGATTCTATAGTTGTTCCCTTGGCACGGCACGGTGACACATCATAGATTTTCTCCTTGAAGCAGCTTCGGCTGCTTCTGCTTGTTGTAGGATTATAGATTTTATAAGTTACATCTTATAAAATTATAAAAAACTCTTGAATTTCAATTATAAATGTGATATGCTGGATATACAGAAAGCGAGGCGGGAATCATGATAAAACGTGAAATGTATATGCGGAGGATCAGACCCTTTATCGGCGGGGAGCTTGTCAAGGTTATGACGGGCATTCGCAGGAGCGGCAAGTCGGTCATGTTGGAGCTCATAAAGGAAGAACTGACAGAGAACGGCATCAGCTCCGAGCAGTTTATCTCTATGAATTTTGAGGATATGCGCAACTTTCACCTTCTTAACGCTCAGGCGCTTCACGACGAGATCATTGCCCGGGCGAGCGAAATCGATGGCAAAAAGTATCTCTTCTTTGACGAGATTCAGGAGGTCAGGGATTGGGAAAAGTGCATCAATTCCTTCAGGGTAGAGCTCGACTGCGACATCTACATCACCGGCTCCAACGCAAAGCTGCTGTCGGGCGAGCTGTCGTCATACCTCGGCGGCAGATATGTTGAGTTCGTCATTTATCCGTTCTCCTTTACCGAGTTTTTGGAGCTTTACCGCCAGTGCTTCACGAATGCTACGGCAGAGCAGGCGTTTAAGAAGTATCTCATATCAGGCGGAATGCCATATCTCTATAACCTGAGATTTGAGGAGGAGCCTGTCCGGCAGTACCTGACAGACATATTCAATTCCGTTCAGCTCAAGGATATTGTCAGACGGCAGAACATTCGCGACGCCGATCTTTTGGAGCGCATCATCGCCTATGTTATGGCTAATGTCGGGACTACCTTCTCCGCGACATCGCTGTCGAAATATCTGAAAAACGAGGGCAGGACTGTTGCGCCCGAAACAATCATCAACTATATAAGGTACTGTTCAGAGGCGTATCTCTTTTATAAGGTAAGCCGCGAGGATCTTCAGGGCAAGCAGATACTTTCAACTAACGAAAAGTATTATATCGCCGACCACGGTATTCGCGAGGCTGTCTACGGCGGGAATATGCGGGATATCAACCTCACGCTTGAGAACATCGTGTATCTTGAGCTTCTGCGCAGGGGCTATACCGTCCGCACCGGGAAAATCGGCGAGCGGGAGATCGACTTTGTCTGCACTTTGAAAAGTCAGAAGCTGTATGTTCAGGTGACATATATGCTTGCCTCGCCTGAAACGGTCGAGCGGGAGTTCGGGGTATATGATCTGGTGAGGGACAACTTCCCGAAGTATGTCGTATCGCTTGACGAGATCGACATGAGCCGAAACGGTATCCGGCACATGAACGTCCGCGATTTTCTGACGGCGAAAGAGTGGAATTGACCGCTGCAAGCCCGATTATGAATCCTGTGCCGGCGTGTCATATAAATTTTGCGCTGAAAAATGGCGGAAATACGGTGTTTTTCAGTTTTTATGTCCTTGACACGGCACCGTGACACAGGGCAGTGTGCGGAAATTTCACGGGCACGATTTTTAACTGCCTTTATGAGATTTGCAGATAGACGAAGTCGGCGACCTGCTGAACATCAAAATGATCAGCAAGGTCACCGGATACAGTTGCTCTTCAATTTGCAGATGGTGCGAAAGCGGGAGACTCCGCTCCTTCAGAATTTCCGGGGCATATAATGTTCCGAAAGAATGGCTCGTTGAGTTTTTGACTTCGGAATACGCGAACGAGATTGTAAGGAAATCAAAGCGGAATCTTGAAATGATAAGGGAGTTTTTGGACAAGGCATAAAAACATTATGGTAGAAATTATCTCGGCAATATGCTTGACATTGTAAACCAAAAAGCATATAATAAATGTAAAGGAGATGTTACTATGTCCACAACACCTACACAGGTTCGGATCGATTCCGACATCAAGAAACAGGCGACGGCGCTTTTTAACAACTTGGGGCTGGATATGTCTTCGGCGGTTAATCTGTTTTTGCACCAGTGCGTTCTGCGCGGAGGCTTGCCGTTTGCGGTGGAGATGCCGCAGCAGTATAACGAGGAAACCGTTGCCGCAATGAACGAGTTTTATGCGATGAAAGCTCACCCGGAACAGTATAAGCGTTATTCATCTTTCAGCGACGCAGTGAATGATGATTCGGAAAATGACAGTCAGTAAAACAAATTTAATAGTTCATAATCCCCGCTCTCCTGCGTTATGCAGAACCCGAGCGGGGATTTTTTGTTTCAAGATGACAGGAGGAAATTATGGCAGTATTTCGTGTTGAAAAAA
>CANQYD010000027.1 GCA_947627985.1 uncultured Clostridia bacterium | reverse complement strand
ATCAATTTTTGCTACTCTCGACATTTTCATCACCTCGATCTTATTATAACATATTGTGGGCAGTTTGTACACTCCCCAAAATAAGGAGAAAAAATTCTTTTATTTATAAAAAGCGTTTTTAAAATTATCGTTTTTTCAAAATCTCCCTGACCTCCATCAGCGCAAAGCCTAAAATATTCGTCCCGCGCCAGTTGTCTATGTCCTTTCTTGCATCATCGTAAAGCGACAGTCCGCACGCCCAAATTTTATCGCTTCTGGCGCATTCGACAAGATAGGCGTTTTCGGTTTTCAACAGTGCTTTGCGCAAACTCGAATTCTGCTCAAATTTTGCGATGAGCGCGCGGGTCAGAACCACCTGCCTAAGTCCGTTCCATATCGTTTCATTATAGCCCTGCGCCTTGCCGGCAATCGCTTTTTGTGTTTCGGGATCACTTGTCGCCATAACCGCCTCGGCAGCCTGAAAATCGCCGAAAACAGCGCATTTGCGATACATTATATACTGCTCCACGTTGCAGAATTTCATGCCGTCGATTTCAAAATCCGAGGGATACCAGTTGCTCAAAAAGCCGTTTGGTTCGTCGATTTTGTGAAAATATACGGCGGATTTCATCGTGCCGTTTACCAGAAGCTCGCTTGAAATCACGCTCAAATCGCAAAGATTTCCCATAGTTCCTCCTAATTTGAAAGAATTTGTTTTAGGGCGTTGGCGATTGCCACTACGTCCTCCTCGGTATTATCCGCGCCGAGTGAGATTCTAATCGTCCCCTGCGCATATTCCACGGGAACGCCAATCGCCCTGATGACGTGGGAAACCTGCGTGTTCACGCTGTCGCAGGCTGAACCGGTCGAAATGCATATGCCCTTTAAATCCATGCGGTGCAAAATCGCCTCTCCGCTTGCACCTTTGAAAGAGAGGTTTATGACTCCGGGAAGATGGTTCTCGCCGCCGTTCCGTATGAAATCAAGTCCGGAAAGATTGTCAATCAGAAGCTTTTCGTAGCCGTACAGCCGCTTTGCCGTTTCGGACATTCTTTCGCAATTTTCTTTCAGCGCCGTCGCCATGCCGACTATCCCCGCGACATTTTCGGTGCCTGCCCTTTTGCCACTCTCCTGACTTCCTCCGTCATGAAAAGGCAAAAGCGAGGTGCCGCTTTTTATGTATAAAAATCCGACGCCTTTGGGACCGTTGAATTTATGCGCCGACGCGGACAGCATATCCACGCCGAGCGACTTAACATCAACGGGAATATGCCCGACCGCCTGCACCGCGTCAGTGTGGAAAAGCGCGCCGTGAGCATGGGTAATCTCGCAAAGCTCACAGATAGGCTGAATCGTTCCGATTTCATTGTTTGCAAGCATAATCGACACAAGCGACGTGTCGGAGATGTTTTTTTCAAGATTATCAGGCAAAATAACTCCGTCGCGCGTGGGCTTTAAATATTTCACATCAGCACCGCTCGCTGCCATAGCTTTGCAGGAATTCAGAACAGCATGGTGCTCGATTTCGGAAGTAATGATGGTATGCGAGATGGCACTTCCTTTGATTGCCCAGTTGTCGCTCTCAGTGCCGCCGGAGGTGAAGAAAATTTCATCACTCGAGGCTCCTATGCAGTCGGCGATAATCTGCCGAGCTTCTTTTATAGCAGTCTTTGCAGCGCGGGAAAATGAGTAGGGCTGCGACGGGTTGGCAAAATCGCTTTGAAGCCACGGCAGCATGGCGTCAAGCGCAGAAGAGGACAATTTTGCGGTAGCGGCGTTGTCGGCATAGATAAATCGCTTCATATCATCATCTCACCGGAATAGTTTACAGCCTTCAGCTTTGAACTCCTCAATTTTGGCGAGGAGTTCCTCTTCGGTCACTTCAAGAAATTCTGCCAGACAGGGCAGACAATAAAACCGGGTGGCTTTTTTGTCTATTATTTTTTTGTTTATACCTATTTCGTCTTTTGTCAAGGGACTTTTCCCGCAAACATAGCATTTTTTAATTTCCATTTTATTCTGCATTTATGCCGTAAATCTTAAAGTGCGGCATATCCTTTCCGGCATATTCATTATCAAGCAAGCCGAGTTGATAGATGATAGTATCTCTCATTCTTCCGGCGCGGTCAAAACAATATCTTTTAAATTCTCTCGGCGTAATGTCATCTATACTTTGAACATTCGGGAAAAGAAGTTTCAGGTATGCCGTTGCTATGCGCTTTACCGCCTCGGTATCGCGTGTATCTGCGCCCTCGGGAACAATAATAAATTCATCTACTATGCTTCTGTATGTCATATCGCTGCGAAGTTCATGCATGATCGAACAGAAGTACTCCGAGTTTAATGCCCAGCCGTTCACTTTCAGATCGTCTTTCATTCTCGGGATATTCCACCCTTTAATAAATCCGTGAAACCTTTCGATCAACGCCGATTCGTGAAACACCACAGGCAAATCAACAAACATATTTGCATATCCGTCTTCGTCCATTATGTTTTTGCTTATGTTTCCGCAGAGTATCATACCGGCGTCAGCCGTGCCTTTATAATCTCCGACTGTAAAAGTTCCTTGTTCAAGATATCCTTTAAGTGCCGCCCGCATTTCGTCCGTATCCGTAAAGGAAATGGTTTGCACTTCATCTAAAGTGACAAAATCGCTTCCCGCCACTAAGCCCTCTCGGCGTTTTGTCTGGTCGTAAAACATCTTTGCACGGCTCATGACCCCGCCGCTGGAAAGCCAGCAGTTTCACCGATATACGCTGATTCCATTCTGGGAAGATGAAGTCTAATGCCCGGCTCGTTCCTATATGTATCGTCAATTTCCAGCCCGCGATTGACAGCCATCTGTCTCAGCTCGTTTGAGACCTTCTTGACGGCTTCGTCTTTGGACATATTGCCTTCTTTGATTTTGATGAGCGCGTCCAACAAAACGGCGGCTTCATATTTGTCCCAAGACGGCTGACTGACTTTCACAACAATAGCATCTCCCGAAATCGAATTTAGCGGACAACTGCGCGACAGCGCATTAAAATTCATTTTATTATACCATATTTTTCGGGAGTTTTCAACAGGTATTGTCGATTTTTTGTTGGGCAGTTTCCATAAAATGACGTTGTTAGAATTAGTAATGATGATACTTTTTCACATTGCTTGAGTGCATTTTAATCCCATATTTATCCAGCCAACATAGGGGTCATACATTTTCCGACCCCTACGCAGGCGGATTTTGTTTTTAGAATGTCACCGTCACAGGCTCAGTATCGACGATCGTATCCCACGTTTCAAGGTCGAAGATGTGGAAAGACAGCTCGACAGTCTCGATGTCGGTGATGCCGTTGTCCTCAAAATCAGAATCCATAAACGTGATGCCGTCGATAGCGTGCTTGCCGGGAGCCACGTCGCTTGAGAAAATCGGCTCCATCATAAAGCCGTTGACCGACACGTCGCGCGTCTGAACGGTAATCCCGCGACCCGAATTGTTCTCAATGTAGACCACAAGCTCCTGCCCGAGCCATGAGTCGCTGCTCAGACCTTTGAGGACAATTCTGACGTCGTTGCCCTCGTAGACCGCGGTGCCGCTGTCGTCAAAAGTATAGGTATAGCCGCTTGCCGCCGAGGTTTCGAGCTTGATCGGCTCGGTGTCGAGATAGGTATCCCAGCTCTCGGCGTCGAAAATGTGGAACGAAAACTCCATGTCCGCGATTGTTTCAATGCCGCAAAGATTCAAATCGGTGGACGAGAACGTCAGGCTGTCGTTTGCCTTTTTGCCGTCGGCAACATCGACCGACATTATCGTTTCGATCATGTAGCCGTTGACCGAGGCGTTGCTGCTCTGGAACGTCAGCGATTTGCCGGAGCTGTTCTCGATGAGGAGTTTCAGCTCGGGACCCATTAACCCGTCGAAATCAAGAGATTTTGCGGTGATTTTGACCCCATTCTGGTCAACAAGGACCGTTTCCGAGATGGTTTCGGCATGAGATGATGAAGTCGTGGCAACGTCCTGCGAAGCGTCCGAAGCAGGCTCCTGCCCGCCGTTTTCGGGAGACCCGGCATCTCCGGCAGACTGCGTAGCGACGTCATTCGGCTCGACCAGATCCGACTGCGGCTCACTCATACAACCGACCATGCCGATTGCCAAGGAAAGTGCGATAAGAAGTGCGAAAATTCTTTTCATTTTGTTACCTCCAAGTGATTTTTTGTCATGATTTTCATCTGACAGCAACATTATAACATATCAACTGTCCAAAAGTACGGACTTGTTCATATCAGCCCGAATTATAATTACATCACAGACTTAATAAATATTCAATATGAGCGCAAGAAAAACGGTAAAAGAAAGCAAAAGACAGGGACAAAAGAGTGACAAAAAATAGCGGTGAAAGCAAAGGGCGAAGCCGTATAAATAAGTCGTCTCTCATAAACATGTCATAGATAAGTCAGCTAAACACCCCCAAATTTCTCCCTACCCCTTGATTTTCTCCCTTCCCTGTGCTATAATATCTCCAAAGAACATAAGTTCATCGAAAAGGAGGCGGCATATGTCCCTATCCCAAAAAGACCGCATGGTTTACGATTTCCTGCGGCAGAAGATCGGCGAGGGGATCGTCCCCAGCGTCCGCGAAATTTGCAGTGAGCTCGGTTTCAAATCGACATCGACCGCTCACCGCTGCCTTGAAAAGCTCGTCGGCGAGGGGTTGATCGAGAAGCAGGGCGGCAATCTCAATCGAGCGATCCGGCTCAAGGGCGACGACGGAAGCGTCAAAGTTCCGCTGATCGGCACCGTCACCGCAGGTCAGCCCATCACCGCGATCGAGCAGATCGAGGGGTACATCGGCTTCCGTCCCAAAAAACACTACGACGGCGAGCTGTTCGCCCTAAAAGTCCGCGGCGAATCGATGATCAACGCCGCAATTTTAGACGGAGACACCGTCATCATCGAGCAGACCCCCGTCGCGGAAAACGGCGAGATCGTCGTCGCGATGACGGAGGACGGTGAGGCTACGGTCAAGCGGTTCTATCGCGAAAACGGGCACTTCCGCCTGCAACCCGAAAACGATACGATGGAGCCGATAATTCTCGACCGCGTATCGGTCCTCGGGCGGGTCGTGGCGGTTCTCAGATACATAGATTGAGGTGAAAAACATGAATGACATGCATCTTTTTGAGAAAACTCTTTCCGAAGAGGAAATTTATGACGGCGTCGTCGTCAAGCTCTGGAAGGACCAAGTCGAGCTCGAAAACGGCGAAAAGACGGTCCGGGAGGTCGTACGCCACCCCGGCGGGGTATGCGTTTTGCCGCTCGATCGCGACGGGAATGTTTATATGGTCAAGCAGTTCAGATACCCCTTCAAGACGGTCCTGATGGAGATTCCCGCGGGCAAGAAGGAGCCCGGGGAGGAGCCGATCGACTGCGGCATAAGAGAGCTCGGCGAGGAGATCGGCGCGAAGGCAGAGCGGGTGACATTCATCGGCAAGCTCTACCCGACGGTAGCTTATGACACCGAGATAATCTGGATGTATCTTGCGGAGGGGCTGAGTTTTTCGGGCGGGCAGCATCTCGATCCCGAGGAATTCGTGGACGTCGTGAAGATGCCGTTTGAGGAGGCGTACCGCATGGCGATGAACGACGAAATTCCCGACGCGAAGACCCAGCTGGCGCTTTTGCGGGCGAAAGCGATCATCGAGGGGAGAGGGAAGTGACGGTTCTTCCGGCAGGTCGGGACGATCTTAGTGATGTTTTGGATATTTATGCCGCGGCTCGCAGATTCATGAAAAACAGCGGGAACCCGACGCAGTGGGGAGATTCAAGACCGTCCGAAACGGCGACCGAGAGGGATATCGCGGAGGGGAATCTATACAAAATTGTAAGCGGCGGGAAGACGGTCGGCGTTTTTGCGTTCATCATCGGCGACGACCCGACCTATCGCAAAATCGACGGGAAATGGCTGAATTCCGAGCCCTACGGCACCATTCACAGGCTCGCGGGCGACGGTTCCCGGCGGGGGATTTTTGTCGCCGCGCTGAGGTTTTGCCTTGGGAAATGCCGGAATATCCGCGTCGACACGCATGAAAGCAACCTCCCGATGAGGCGGTGCCTTGAGCGGGAGGGGTTTGTGTTTTGCGGGTGGATCGTCACCGACGATGGGACGGAGAGGATGGCGTTTCAGCGGGATGATGTGGTAAAGTAAGGGGCGCGCGGGCGGTGGAGTTATCTTGGGCGGTGTGCTGTTTAGCGCTTTTTCGGGGCAAAGTTGGGTTTTAGACTGCATGAACAGTTCGCTTTGCAAAGTGAGGCTAACTTATGGGGCAACCCCTGCGGGGATTTCGCGCTCTGCGGAGCGCGACCAAGGGCTCCGCCCTTGGAACCCGCCCGCTTTTTTAGGAAAAGCGGGGCAAAACCTTTTTGCCTTGTCTCGACCGGAAGCTGAGTGCATAATCTGACCTCTGACCTCTCACTTCTGACATCTACCACCCCTCCGCAACCCGCATAACCCCCGATTCTGTCTCTATCATCTACCCTCTCCCCCTACCCCCTAATACGCAAAAAAGGCGACCCCTCTCGGGTCGCCCTTTTATTCTCAATCAAATTACTTGATCTCAACAGTCGCGCCGGCAGCTTCGAGCTTCTCCTTGAGCTCGTCAGCCTCAGCCTTGGAAGCGCCTTCCTTGACAGCCTTAGGAGCAGCCTCGACAAACTCCTTGGCTTCCTTGAGTCCCAGACCCAAGACGTCCTTGACAGCCTTGATGACGCCCATCTTGTTGTCGCCGAAGGAGGCGAGGATTACGTCAAACTCGGTCTTCTCGGCAGCGGCGGGAGCAGCGCCGGCAGCAGGTGCGGCGGCGATAGCGGCGGTGACGCCGAATTCCTCCTGAATCGCGTCGACAAGCTCCTTGAGCTCTAAAACGGACAGACCCTTGATATCTTCTACAAACTTGATGATCTTTTCGGATGCCATGATAATTTTCTCCTTTACGTAATATTTTTGATGATTTCTACGCCGCGTATTTATCATGCGGCTGATTTTTGGGGCTTAAGCAGCCTCGTTTTTGTCGGCGACAGCCTGAAGAGTTGCTGCCAGTTTCTGGATCGGACCCTGAAGGGAGCCGACGAGCTGTGCCAGAAGGGTCTCCTTGGGCGGGATCTTGGAGAGCGCTTTTACGCCTGCCTCGTCGTAGATCTCGGTGCCGATGAACCCAGCCTTGAGGACGAAATTGTCGTGATCCTCGGCATATTTACCGAGAATTCTCGCCGCGGCGGTCTCATCATCGGAAACTGCAAGAGCCGTGGCGCCCGAGAGGACTTCGGTGAGCTGATCGAGCCCGGCGTTCTGCATAGCGAAACGAAGAAGTGTGTTCTTCTCGACGGCATACTTGACGCCTGCCTCTCTGAGGTCCTTTCTGAGCTTGGTGTCCTCCTCGACGGTGATGCCGGTGTAGTTGACCAAAACTCCCGACTTTGCGTTCTTAAGAAGCTCTGTGATCTCCTCGACCTTCTGCTTTTTCTGGTTCAGAATGTTCTGATTAGGCATTTGATTTTCACCTCTTTAAAGCGGAAATTTGCCCCGAAATTAAATCCCTTCTCCGAAATCGGAAAAGGGACATGGAAATTCATGTAAATCCTTTCCTCGGCAGGACTTACTGTCGCCTGCTGTCTTAAGATCGGTAGCTTTTAGATTATATCACTTACCCTCGCGATTGTCAAGGGCTTTTTGAGATTTTTTCGGCGAGCGCTGACAAAAACTTTTGTAAGAGGTAATATTTCAGGATAAAGATGTCGACCGCCCCGAAATCATGCAAAAGCCCCCGAAAAATCGGGGGCTGAAAGAGTTTATTAAACTCCGTACTTTGCGGTGCTGCACTTGATACCTACGCCCATGGTGGACGAGATGGTGATGGACTTGAGGTACTGACCCTTTGCGGCAGCCGGCTTTGCCTTGACGACAGCCTCGACGAGGGTCTCATAGTTCTCGGCGAGCTTCTCTTTGCCGAAGGACGCCTTGCCGATCGGGCAGTGGATTATGTTGGTCTTGTCGACTCTGTACTCGATCTTACCGGCTTTTGCCTCGGTGACGGCTCTTGCGACGTCGGGGGCGACGGTGCCGGCTTTCGGGTTAGGCATTAAGCCGCGGGGACCTAAGATCTTACCCAAGCGACCTACGACGCCCATCATGTCGGGGGAAGCGATGACGACGTCGAAGTCCATCCAGTTCTCCTTCATGATCTTGTCGACATATTCAAGACCGCCGTAATATTCGGCTCCGGCAGCCTTTACTTCCTCATACTTGTCCTCCTTGCAGAAGACGAGTGTCCTGACGGATTTACCGGTTCCGTTCGGCAGAACGACGGCGCCGCGAACCTGCTGGTCTGCGTGGCGGGAATCGACGCCGAGGCGGATATGGACCTCGACGGTCTCGTCAAATTTCGCCTTGGCGTTTGCAGCGCAGAGTTCGCATGCCTCGAGAGAATCGTAAACTTTAGTCCTGTCAACAGCTTTTAAGCTGTCGGTATATTTCTTTCCGTGTTTCATTAAGCTTTACTCCTTTATAAATGAGGTTGTGGTTTAAGCGGAAAAGGAAAATCCTCCCACCTTGCTGATCCCGAAGATTTGAAATATAAGATATTTCGGGATCACAAATCTTCATAAATCCGTCAGTCGGTGACGGTGACGCCCATCGAGCGAGCGGTGCCCGCGATCATGGACATGGCGGCTTCGACGGAGCCGGCGTTGAGATCGGGGAGCTTCTGCTCGGCGATCGCTCTGACCTGATCCTTGGTGAGGCTGGCGACTTTAGTCTTGTTAGGCGTGCCGGAGCCCGACTCGATCCCGCAAGCCTTCTTGATGAGGACGGCTGCCGGAGGGGTCTTTGTGATGAAGGTGAAAGAGCGGTCTGCGTAAACGGTGATGACGACCGGGATTATAAGACCGATATCGTTTTTGGTTCTCTCATTGAAATCCTTGGTGAAGGCGACGATGTTGACGCCGTGCTGACCGAGAGCCGGTCCTACCGGAGGAGCCGGAGTTGCCTTGCCAGCCGGAATCTGCAATTTGATTATGCCAGTTACTTTCTGTGCCATATTATATTTCCTCCAAATTTGTGGTGTTAAACGCAGCCCCGACGGCGGGTACAGCCCTTTAAAGGGCGCCGCGTCATGATTGGCGAACCGTTAAATATTCCGGTTCTCCCACTGTCAAGGGGATTAGTCCTCGACCTTTTTGACTTGTGAAAGAGAGAGCGTTGCGGGAGTCTCGCGTCCGAACATCGATACCGAGATATCCACAGTCTGCTCCTCCATATTGACGGCTTTGACGACGCCGACCCAGCCGTCGAAGGGACCTCCGAGGACGGTTACCTCGTCTCCCTCCTTGAAATCGACGGTCTCGCGGACCTTTCTGACGTCGACTCCGAGCGCCTCGACCTCTTTATCGGTCAGCGGCACCGGTTTGGAGCCGGGTCCTACGAATCCCGTCACGCCGCGGGTGTTTCTGACGATATACCAGCTCTCGTCGGTCATGACCATCTTAACGAGGACATAGCTCGGGAAGAGCTTCGACTCGGTCTCCTTCTTTTTTCCGGAGGCGTCGGTCGATTCGACTATCTCGACGGGCACCCGCACCGTCTGAATTGTGTCGCGGAGCTTGCGGTTGTCCACGACCTTTTCAATGTTTTGCGCCACCTTATTTTCGTATCCCGAATATGTGTGGACGACATACCATTTTGCAGTCGTTTCTGCGTCCATAAATTAGCTCCTTTCGATAAATACCGTCTGAGATCGGTTTAAGCGTGCACTAAAAGCTGAATGAGCGCCGCGAAGGCGGAGTCGATCGCGAAGAGCGCGGCGCCGCAGATGATGCACATCGCCAAAACGACGGCGGTGTTGTTGACGACCTGTTTGCCGGAGGGCCAGGTTACCTTTTTGACCTCGGCGACCAAGTCGCGGAAGAATTTGCCGATAGCGCCGAAGACGCGCTTAAAGATATTCGGCTTCTTTTCGTCTTTTGCCATTTACTCTCCTCCTTACTTGGTCTCTCTGTGGAGAGTGTGCTTACGGCAGAACTTACAGAACTTATTCATTTCAATTCTGTCGGAATGTTTTTGCTTGTTTTTCTTGGTAATGTAGTTCCTTTGTTTGCACTCTGTGCATGCGAGTGTGACATTTACCCTCATTTTCGGCACCTCCTGAAGATATTTACGCCCCTACGGGTTTATAAAGGCGCATTTTGATTGCCTCCCTCTATCGGAGACCGGGCGGGGAAGATTAAAAATATCCGGACCTGCGGCTCCTTTTTGCGGGCATGATAAAAAGACCCCGCGAAGAGGTAAAGCTATTTTAGCACGAAGGGAGAGGTTTGTCAAGGGGTTTGGGGAAAATAATGTGATTAAAAGCGCGGGAAGGTGGTGGAATGGGAGGATTTTTTGTTTTTGGGGAATGTTTTGAGGGGGCGGGACGTGGTGTGCGAGGGGGTAGGAGACTTTCTGTCGATTTGAAATGTAGCGCTTTAAAGCAGTGCTTTCAAAGGCTCAGGTTGAAATTTTGAAGTAGCTACCACCATAGTGGGGAGAACACTTTTGGAAAGGGTTCTCCCCAAGCCCCTTTCCTAATGTGGGGCACCCCTGCGGGGTTCCCCACGCCCCTCCGGCTCCTACCCCACCCCCAGACCCCCTCCCCCCTTTAGGGGGAGGGGGCTACACTTTATTACAAGTCTGTACAAGCTTCTCCGGGGGGGTGGGGGTCTGCTTTAAATAGCATATCAAATTCCCGCCTCTGCGGGAATTTGATATACCTTTTGACCAAGGGGGCGGCGGGTATGGGAGACTATTCATATTATCATAATTTCCTTTATTTCCCTTGTTTGCGGTACAGAGCATTTTTTACGGCTGCGCTGCTATTTTTTGCCTCACTTCGCTCGGCAAATGTGGGGCACCCCTGCGGGGTTCCCGCGCCCCTCCGGCATTATCCCCCACCCCAACCCCTCCCCGGCGGGGAGGGGCTTACCCTCACCCCCAACCCCCTCTCCCAAGGGAGAGGGGGCATTTCGAGCCTCGCTCCGCTCGGCTCCGGGCGACTTCGTCGCCGGTTTTTGTTGGGGGAACCCCCGGCGAGGGTTCCCCCGATGAAAACAGTCCACCGGACTGTTTTCATTCCCCCTTCCTGCGCTTTTTTGAACGATAAAAGCAAGACGACGGCTTGCTTAAGGAGTTTCGCGCTCTGCGGAGCGCGACCAATGGCTCCGCCCTTGGAACCCGCAAGCCCTTTAAAAGGGCTTGATCCTAAACTTGACTTGTCTCTTACGCACATTCGTACAGCCCCCGGCATCTACCTTCTATCCCTCTAACCTCTAAAGCCTAAAAGCCCACTGAAACGCAGAAAAGAAAATCCCCCGCCTCTGCCCATCTGCCCCTCTGCCCTCTGCTTTCTAATCGCCTCTTGCCATTCCCCATCTTTTGTGCTATAATAGTCCCGAAAGGAGAATGCACATGAAACGAAAAACTGCAATACTCTGCGCGGCGGCTGCTCTCTGCGCGGGATACCTTATATATGAAAACGGCGCCGTGGGGGTGAGCCGCATAGACTTCGGCTCGCCTGTTCTTCCGGAATCCTTCGACGGCTTCAAGATCTGCCAGCTGTCCGATATCCACGTCAAAGCGGTGGGGCAGGGATATTCCCAAATCATCAGAAAAACCGCCGCCGAAAACCCCGACGCCATCTTTATCACGGGCGATCTCATCGACTCCCGGGTCAGCGACTTCACCTCAGCCGAGAGCCTCATAAATACCCTTCGGGACATCGCGCCCGTCTATTTCGTCACCGGAAATCATGAGGAACGCCTCTCCCCCGATCTTTACATAAAGACCCTCGGCGGGATAAGCGCTGCCGGCGCCGTCGTTCTTGACGGTAGGTCGGTGATGATTTCAAGAGGCGGGGATATCATCAACATAATCGGCATGCCGGACACCCCCGAGCCCGATTTTTCGGCGATATCTTCGCTGACGATTCCCGGCGCGATGAACATCATGCTGATACACCGTCCTCAATTTGCTTCGGAATATGCAGCCTCCGGGGTCGATCTGACCTTCTCGGGACATGCTCACGGCGGGCAGGCGAGGATACCCTTCGTCGGCGGAATAATCGCGCCCGACCAGATGTTCTTCCCCGATTTTTATCAGGGAATCTACCGCTTCGGAAGCCGCGCAACGGTCGTCAGCAGAGGGCTTGGGAACAGCCTTATCCCGGTCAGGATAAACAACCGTCCCGAGATCGTCTCGGTGACTCTGAGGAGGCAGTGCGATGCATAAAGTCTTAGCCTCGACGGGCGCGCTCATCGGCAGGGCGAACGGTCGCGATTATCGGATTTTGCGGGATATCATTCCCCGCATCGACGCCGACGGTTTTGAGATGATGTTCGAGCTTATGTTTTATGAGGATTGGTACCGCTGCTCATCGGAGCTGATCGGGTTTTTGCGCTCGCTTCCGGCTGAATTTCCGGTGCTGCATGTCGATAAAAAGATCGGCGAGCATTTGTCTTCGGAGGATTTTGATACCGCATATTCCCGGTTTGAGATAAATTGCCGTGTTGCCCGGGAAATAGGCGCAAAGCTGCTGGTTTTGCATCTTTGGAACGGGATCATCTCCGATTCAAATTTAAACGCGAATTTTTCTGGATATGCGCGCCTTCGGGATATCGCGGAAAATTACGGGCTTTTGCTGACGGTGGAGAATGTTTTATGCCACAACGGCACGCCGGTCGCCCATCTTTTGGAGCTTTTGGATATTTATCCCGACGCTGCTATTACATATGATACCAAGATGGCTGATTTTGACAACGAGAACGCCACGATCTTCAGCCCCGAGAGGATCGGGATCTGGAAGAATGTGCGGCATGTCCATCTCAACGACCGGGCGGGAGGATACCGCGACTGGAACTGCATAAAAACGCTTCACCCGGGTGAAGGGCAGGTGGATTTTGAGGCGTTTTTCGAGGGACTGCGCAGGGTCGGCTACGCCGGCGATTTCACGCTCGAGGCGACCTGCCTCAAGCCCGACGGCAGTGTGGACGTGGAGAAGATGAATGTGAGCTTGGGGTGGCTCAGGAAGAGAGTGGAGGGGTTGGGGTGAGGTAGTGGGGGCGGGGTGAATCGCTTAGCTTGGCAAGTGCGGGGGCGCCATTGAGGGGTTTTGCCTGCGAGACAACCGAGGCAACCTTTGCTGTCGAGGGCAGTCGAGCAGCTGCAAAACCGGCTTGCATTGTAAGCATTCCAAAATGCTTGGTCGAGAAGATATGCTCTGCTAGTCGTTTTGCGCCAACTGTCGCGATTTCTGTTCAAAAACGGCGTTTATTGCGGTGAGGTCGAAGTCGTCTCCCAAGCGGCGGGCGGTGATAGGTTTGGTGCGGTCTGTCATGATGATTTAATATAGAAAGGCTACTCCCCAACAAGATTCCGCGTAAGACAAATTTGTGCTTTAAGCCAAATTTGGTCCCGCGGTAGAATCTTGCTCTTACAAATATCATTTTCAAATATATATTATTTTGTCATAAATGGTTGAAAACTCCCGAAAAATAGTGTATAATATTTTTATACCCTCATGCCGTTTAGTCCGTACTTTTGGACTATTCCCGCTTTACAATAAATATACTAACAAAACAAGGAGACCGTTATGTTTAACAAAGCTAAGCTTCAGACTGCGCTTGAGGCGTACAGGAAGAATTTCACGCCAGATTGGTGGAGGGACGAGAAGTACAAGTGGATAGCTGTCCAAAGTTTTCATGATAACTGGCAGCCCAAGGCCGAGAATTTCCCGGAAATGCTTGAAAAATCTATCAAACCGGCTAAAAATCTTTTGAAGTCTCAAGGCACATTTGCGGCGAAAACGATTGTCGAGCTTGCCGGATTTGCTCCCGAAAAGGTTCGCGCGATGTTTGAAGCGCTGTTTGACGAAAGCGGCGGCGTTGTGAAAAGAATTGCCGCTTTTAAGGAAAGCGCCGGTGCGTTGTGGAAAGAATACAGAGACGACGGCTCCCAGCACTATCAGGACGAAAGCGCCATCAGCGTTTATCTTTGGCTCCGGTTTCCGGAAAAATATTATGTTTACAAGCTCGGGATAGTTAAAGACGCCGCAAAAATTCTCGAAGCCGACTATACCTTCACAAAGGGCGAATACGACGACAACATGCGCAATTTTTACAGGTTCTACGACGAGCTCTGCGACGAGATAAAAAAGGACGCCGAGGCTGTGGAAATAGTTAATTCGTATATCAAAAATACAGACGGCTGCTACTCTGACACGAAGTTCAAGACCCTGACCGTGGACGTCTGCTTCTTTATCAGTCAAAAGTACGGCAAAGGGCGTTCCGGCGACAGTGACCCGGAGTGGTTCGGTCTTGATTATGACCCGGGGCTTACGGTTGACGACTGGAGCAGATTGCTTCGCGACCCCGCAGTTTTCACCCGGAACGCTTTGGAGATTATGAAGCGCTTGAAGGACTGCGACGGCGAGGCGACCTGCACTCAGCTTGCCCAAAAATACGGAGAAAACAAGAACTTTTACAACTCCGGTTCGGTTGCGCTTGCAAGGCGGGTCTGCGATTCGGCAGGAATTGAGCCGAATACCCGTGAGGACGGTTCTACGCAGTGGTGGACGGTTCTTTATGTCGGTCGAAGCGCAGATGAAGACGAAACCGGCAGCTTTGTCTGGCGGCTTCGCGACGAACTCTCCGAGGCGCTTGACGGCTTCGATTTGAGCGGCGTCAGGCTGCATGCGGCGGCGGATAATAATGTTCGCTATTGGCTCTGCGCGCCCGGGCGGGGAGCGAGAATTTGGGACGAATGCGTTCGCGAGCGCATTATCGCTATCGGCTGGGAAGAAATAGGCGATTTTAGGCAGTATCACTCTAAAGCGGAAATTGCCGAGAAGCTGAAAGAGGTTTTGGAGCCCGAAAAGAATTACTTATCGACCGCAAAGTCTCTTTGGGAGTTTGCGGAGGTCATGAAGCCGGGCGACATAGTTTTTGCCAAAAACGGTCGCCATTCCGTGATAGGCAGGGGCGTTGTCGAGGGGGATTATAAATATGACCCCGCCCGCGACGATCTCAAAAACACCCGCCGCGTGAGGTGGACGGACGTCGCCGAATATCCCTATCCCGGCATGGCTCCGCAGAAAACGCTTACCGAAATAACGGATAAAGACCTGCTGGACAAGCTTAATGCGCTATATGACAATAGTACCGAGTCTGCTGAGGAAGCTGCTCCCGACGCATATACCGAAGTCGACTTCCTCACCGAAGTCTACATGAAAAAAGAGCAATATAACGACCTTGTGGGAATCCTCAAAAACAAGAAAAACATCATTTTGCAGGGCGCGCCGGGCGTCGGGAAAACATTTGCGGCAAGGCGGCTCGCGTGGTCGGTAATGGGCGAAAAGGACGACAGCCGAATCGAGCAGGTGCAGTTCCACCAGAATTATTCCTATGAAGACTTTGTAATGGGCTACAAGCCGGTCGAGAATGGGTTTGAGCTTAAATACGGCGTTTTCTACCGCTTTTGCCAAAAGGCTGCAAACCAGCCCGACAAGGATTTCTTCTTTATCATCGACGAGATAAACCGCGGCAACATGAGCAAAATTTTCGGCGAGCTTTTGATGCTCATCGAAAACGACTACCGCGGCAAAAAGCTGACCCTTGCATATAACGGCATGCCGTTCTCGGTGCCGGAAAATCTCTATATAATCGGCATGATGAACACCGCCGACCGCAGCCTCGCGATGATAGACTATGCGCTTCGCAGGCGGTTCAGCTTCTTCGACATGAAGCCGGGATTTGATTCGGAGGGCTTCGGAAAGCTTCAGAAAGAGCAGAACAGCGAAAAGCTCGACAAGCTCATAGAATTGATTCAAAAGCTTAATGAAGTTATTAAAAATGACCGTTCTCTCGGCGAGGGTTTCTGCATTGGTCACAGCTATTTCTGCTTCAACGAAAAGAATGTCTGCACCGATGAAAATCTCAAAAGGATAGTCGACTATGACATTCTTCCGACGCTCAGCGAATACTGGTTCGACAGCGAAAACAAGGTGGAAGAATGGAAAGGCAGATTTGACGGGGTATTCAAATGACCGAAGAAAAGGGAATATTCATTAAGAATATTTACTATATGCTTGCCTATGCGTTTTCGGCGCTGAATCAGGGCGAATATGAAAACATCGCCAAGGAAAAGTTTGATAATATACATAATCTTTTCGCAGCGATTTTATCAACGGGCATCTCCTGCCAGCTGAAACAGGGACTTTACCGGGAATATGTCAACAAAACCGATAGCCTGACGACTGTTCGCGGGAAGATAGATATTGCGGGAACGATCAAAAATCAGCTTGCCCGAAAGCGGGCGGTGAGCTGCGAATACGACGAACTGACCGAGAACAATTTGCTTAATCAGATTATCAAAACAACTGCGGCGCTGCTGATAAAATGCCCCGACGTCGAAGAGAAATATATTGTCAGCCTAAAAAGAGAAATGATGTTTTTCTCGGATATCGACGTTTTAGAGCCTGCGAAAATTCCGTGGCAGGCAGTGCGCTATCAGCGAAATAACAGCACCTACCGTATGCTGATAGGGCTTTGCCGGCTTGCGATTGAGGGAATGCTTCAGACGACCGAATCGGGCGAATATTGCCTCGCGACTTTTATAAACGAGCGGCAGCTGGAACTGCTTTATGAAAAATTTATCCTTGAATACTACGCCAAAGAATGCCCGCAGGTCAAGGCGACGGCGGCGCAGATACATTGGGCTCTGGACGACGGAATGAGCGACATGCTCCCCGTCATGCAAAGCGACATCACCCTGTCAAAGGGCAGCAACGTGCTGATTATCGACGCGAAATTTTATGCCCACACGACGCAGGAGCAGTTTGACGTGCATACGATCCACTCGAATAATCTGTATCAGATTTTCACCTACGTCAAGAACCGTGACAAAGAATTCGGTGACAAGCCGCACACCGTTTCGGGTATGCTTCTGTATGCGGCGACCGGCGAGGCGATACAGCCCGACAACGTTTACAGAATGAGCGGGAATAAGATAAGCGTAAAAACGCTGGATCTGAATAGGGAGTTTTCGGAAATTGCCGAGCAGCTGAATGAGATTGTGAGGGAGCATTTTGGGGAAGAACGAGCCGAATGACTTCATGGGACGGTGTATATAGGCTTGCAGTAGAATTTATATAAGATATTTTGAACTTAATATATAATATAATGCACTGCCTCTTTTGAAATGAGACAGTGCGTTTGCCGGGGGTATGTATTGAGCATGTGTGCGTGCGGGGCTTTAAGTGTGGGGACCCCCTCCCCAGCCTCTCTCCCTGAAAGGAGAGGGGGGTCGTGTCTCGCTGCGCTCGGCTCCGGGCGACTTCGTCGCCGGTTTTTTGTTGGGGACAACCCCTGCGTGTTTTTCCCCAAGCCCCTTTTCTGGCTGTGGGGCACCCCTGCGGGGTTCCCCACACCCCTCCGGCTTCGGGCGACTTCGTCGCCCTCTTGTGAACGATAAAATCAAAAAGGACAGCTCTCGCTGTCCTTTTTGCGGGGATTTCGCCCGTTGCGACGGGCGACTCGGGGACGCTGTCCCCGAGACCCCCGCAAGCCCTTTAAAAAGGGCTTGATCCTAAACTTGACTTGTCTTTCAGCAGATAAAGTGCAGAATCTGATATCTGATTTCTCATTTTCGAATTTTTGACTTGTGGCTTGCACAAATTTACAGCAATCTCCAAATCCCCGGCAGCTCACCTCTGTAAATCCTCTCCGCGCCCGCTTTGATCGCCTCGCACTCCGCCGAAAACTCGTCGCAGCCGCTTTCAAGCATCGGCTTTAACTTCGCGACCGACGTCCAAAGGTCCGCTAATTGCCCGTCGTTGACGATGACCGAGAGCCGTGGCGCGTAATCCTCCCGGAAAAATTTTTCAAGACTTTCAATCTCTTCCTCTCCATCGCCCGCCTCATACGCCGCCAAAACGCTCTGCACATGCCCGTAAAGCCGCTCGTTCCGCTCGCCGACCACCGCTGCCGAGCAGATCCCGGCGGCGATGATCCCGGTGATGATGACGATGCAAATTACCAATCTTTTCAAGTCACGTCCTCCTTTTTTCGATGATTTTCAGTGCCCCCGAGGCGTCAACTGTGCATAAAAAGACGTCGCCGGGGGTTATGTGCTTTCGCCCGAGCTCGCGCAAAATTGTCTCCTCGGCGATCCCGAGGCGCTGACCCGCCGACGGAATATAGTCGCCGTCGCTGATGATCGCCTGCGGCGGGTCTCCCGGCGGCTCCGGAGAATCCTTTGACGCCGGCGTGATAGGCTGATTCTCCGGCTTCAGGTATGCCGAGACCGCGCCCGTCGTCTCGACGACCGCATACTGCACCTGCGAAATGTCGAAGACCGACTGCGCCCGAAGCGCCGACATCAGGTCGTCCACCGTGTAGCGAAGCGATTTCAGCATTTTCTGATCGATCACTCCGCCCGAGATCACGACTTTCGGTCGACCGGAGATGATATGCCGCAGCTTTCGCGATCTTAAACACGCGTAAGCCGAGATCACGTCGAGGCAGACCAGCGTCAGAACCGGGACGAGACCGGTAATGAGGGGGACCGAGACGTCCTCCATCGCAAGGGTCGCGATGTTTGAGATCAGGATCGTGATCACCAGCTCCGACGGGGTGAGCTCGCCGAGCTGATGTTTCCCCATCAGTCTCACGGCAAAAATCACCAATATATACAGAATTATCCCGCGGATAAAGACGGTCAGCATGGATTTTATCACCTCTTTTGCTATTTTGCACCGCATATGGTGGTCTTATTCGGGTTTTTCTCCAAGATATTCCGCAAATATTTAAAAAACCACTTGCATTTTTGAAGATAACGTGTTATACTGTAAGTAAATAATCACGAAAAATTTACGAAGGGAAGTGACTCTGTTGAGGTGCCCGTTTTGCGGATTTGAAGATACGAAGGTAATCGACAGCCGTCCGAGCGAAGGCAAAAAGCGCCGCAGAAGGGAGTGCAGTCAGTGCGGAAAGCGGTTCACGACGTATGAAGTCGTCGAGAAGCCGATTCTGATGGTAATCAAGAAGAGCGGCGGTTTTGAGCCGTTTGACCGTTCAAAGCTGATCGCCGGGATCATGACCGCCTGCAAGAAGAGAGTTGTAAGTCCCGACACCGTCGCAGGGATTGTCGACGGAATTGAAAATAAACTTGCTAACGACATGCGAACCGAAGTCACGACCGCGGAGCTCGGCGATGATGTTTTGGCTGCGTTGAAGGACATTGACCTTGTGGCATATGTGCGATTTGCGTCGGTCTACAAGGATTTCAACGATCTTGACAGCTTCATCGCGATAATCCGCGAGCTTGGCAAGTAATTCCCCCACCTTTACCGGTATCGCAGCAAAAAACCCCAGCCTGACGGCTGGGGTTTTGCGTGGGGGAATGCGATAAGGGGTAAGGGAACGGGGAGAGTTTATGGTCAAGCCCTTTTCCCTCAGTGTAAACGCTTGCCGCGGTCGTCTTGCAGACAAAACCCCGCAGGGCGCCCCACAGAGCCGAGCGAAGGGAGGCGGTCCCCGCCTTCCTTTATGTGTCTACCGTTGGCCGGCGAAGGAGGCAGGCTGGGCACGGAGTGGCGGTGCCCCTGCCGGACTTTGGCAGGGGCAGAAGGCTCGGGGCGAAGCCCCGCTGCCGCAGGCAGCGCGCCGACGCGAAGCGTCGGCGGTGCGACTTCGTCGCACGGGCTTCGCCCGCGTCCCCCGCACCTTTTGCTAAGCCCTCCCGGGCCATCAAGCCTCGATAAGCTCCAAGCTTTCCTCCCGCACTTACTGCGTATAGGAGTACCTTACTAATAGTTCCACCCTCGCACCCACCCCATGCTTCACAAAGCAAAAGCAATCAGCTGATAGGCTCAAGCTGCGGAATCCGACCTCTATCTCCTAACCGCTGACTTCTGCAAGAGACCGGCAGGGGCAAGGCGAAGCCCACGGCACCGAAGGTGCCGGCTTCCGCAGCTTCGCTGCGGAAGCGACCGCGCTCACGCGCGGTCGGGCTTCGCCCGCACCTCCCCCTCCTATCCCGGTAATTCAGGACATCCACCCCGTCCCCCAATCCTCCACTTCCACCCATCAGCAGCAGATACCAAAAAATAAAAGCCCCCTCGCACCCGAGAAGGCACAAAATTCAATCATCACCCCAAAACCACCTGCAAAACCATCCCCGAAACCGCGCCCACAAGGTACAAAATCCCGGTGATGACAAGATTTTCCCTGAGATTCTTATTCGTCCTGAAAAGCACCGCAAGACCCAGCCCGGCGCCCGTCGACAGCCCGGCGATGACCGAGCCGAAGGAGATGCTCCCGGCGGCGTAGAGATTAGTCAGCAGGACCGACGGCGCACAGTTCGGAATAAGCCCGATGAGAGCCGTCAGAAGCGGCTGGAGCGGGCTGTCGCTCATCAAAAGACGGCTCAGCGCCTCCTCGCCGAGAAACGCCATGCAAAGCCCCAGCGCGACGGATACGGTAAACACAAATACCGTGATCTTGACGGTGTGCGTCAGCGCCGAGTAGAGTACGCCGTGCTCGTCGCAGCCGCAGTCCTCGCAAAGGTCGTGGTAGGGCTCGTCTTCCTCGTTACGGCGACCTTTGATCGCGCGGATCACGATGTCGATGATGACCCCGGCGATCGCCGCGATAACGATCTTCACAACAATCAGCCGAAGCACGCTCACGGCGCCGTCGGGACGTGCAAGGAGGATCGGCACCGCTTCGTCGGACGTCGCGACAAATACCGAAACGAGAGTCCCGAGGCTGATCAGCCGACCCGAATAGAGATTTGAAGCCGCGACCGAAAACCCGCACTGCGGCAGGCACCCGAGCAGCGCGCCCCCGACCGAACCAAAAGGTCCCATGCGCCGCAGGAGATTCGGCAGACGGTCGGAAGCCCGGTGCTCGAGATATTCTATCAAAACATAGACCCCGAAGAGAAACGGGAGCATTTTCAGGACGTCGACCCCGGCATCCTTCAAAACGTCGATGATAATTTCCATATTGCCTTCCTTTCGCATATATAGCTATTATAGCAGGATTTTTGGGGGAAGTCAAGGAAAATAAAGACAAAGATGCGGTAGAAGCGCATCAAGAAGACAGAAGTCAGAAGTCGGACTGTCAGAATTTCAAGGTGTCACCGTTGGTGACAGATTTAATCAGCGGGGATAATGAGAGCGATTTGAAGATATTCCATGTATCAATAAAACATGCTCCATGCCCGCCGCGTAGCAGATCGTGAAAAGTTTTCATAATATAAGCACACCCCCAAAGTGCGTCACCACGCACCCCGGGGGCGTATCATATCCGTCACTTAAAGAACAGCGGCAGCTCCTCGAGGAAGACGATATCTTCCCTCTTCGCGGCGTCGCCCTCGGCAAGCACCGCCGCCTGCGCGACGATGTTGCCCTCGGCGTATCTGACGAGCTTGTCGAGCGCTTCGAGGCTCTCGCCGGTCGAGATGACGTCGTCGACGACGAGCACCCGCTTTCCCTTGATAAAGTCCGCCTCGTTCCTGTCGAGCCAGAGCTTCTGGTCCGCGTCGGTCGTTATAGAGCGGACGTCAACGCTGATCGGGTCAGCCATGTAGAGCTTCGGCATCTTCCTCGCGACGATGTATTTCATGCCTCCGCCGACCTGCCTCGCCATCTCGTAGGCAAGCGGGATACCCTTCGACTCGGCGGTGATGATGACGTCGAACTCCGGAACCTTTTTAAGAAGCTCGGTCGCGCACGCTACCGTCAGCTCGACGTCGGAGAACATGATGAACCCCGCGATCTCAAGGTGCTCGTTGACCTCGCAGCGGGTGAGCCTGCGCTCCAATCCCGCAACTTTTAAATCGTAATACTTCGGCATAGCTACTCTCCTTTAAGTATAATTTATCTTTAATATTTCAAATTGTAATATTGCTGCAAGGCTAAACATCTCAAAAATATACGACAAGTTTAAAACTTTCGGGATATTTTCCTCCGCGGATCACTTTTCCTCGCTGACCATCACGCCCAAGGGTCTGCCGCCGATGAGGTGGAAGTGCAGGTGGAACACCGTCTGCCCCGCGTCGGGTCCGTTGTTTGACACGACGCGCCAGCCGTTTTCAAGACCCTTCTCAGCCGCGACTTTTGCGATCGCCTCGTAGATTTTCCCGACGATTTGGGAATTTTCGGGATTTATCTCGCAGGCGCCCTTGATATGTTTTTTGGGCACGAAGAGAATGTGCACCGGCGCAACGGGAGCTATGTCCTCGAAGGCGTAGCAATATTCGTCCTCATAGACCTTTTTCGAGGGAATTTCCCCCGCAATTATTTTACAAAACAAGCAATCCATAGTAATCCTCCTTATTTGACAAATTCGGCTATGATATCTTCCGCGCCGGCAAGCGCCTCGTCGATTTTGAAGATGTCCCCGACTCCCGCCATCGCTTCCTCGGGACGTCCGCCGCCCTTTCCGCCGGTGATAGCGGCGATCTTTCCGACCACTTTGCCGGAGTGAACGCCCTTCGCGACGGCTTCCTTTCCTGCGGTCACGCAAAGATTAGCTGCCTTGCCGTTGACCCCGGCGATCACGCAGACGATCTCGGGATGTGCGTCGCGGATTTTCTCGGCGATGAGCCTGATCTCGTCCGGCTTCATGGGGCTAAACATCGCGGTGATGAGCTTGACCCCCTTGACGTCGACGGTGTGGTCTAAAAGAGATTTTGAGCGCATGTCCGCAATTGCCGAGGAGAGCTCGGTCTTTTCGCGCTCAAGGTTTCTGATCTCCTCCATCAGCGCTTTAACGCGGTTTACAAGCTCCGACTGATTGGTGAGTTTTAAGATTCCCGATGCTTCGTTTAATGTCGCAATCTGCTTGCCCATCGCGTCTAAAACGCCTTTTCCGGTGACGGCTTCGATTCTTCTCACGCCTGCCGCGACGGAGCTTTCGGAGATGATCTTAAAGAGCCCTATTTTGGAAGTATTATCCATATGCGTGCCGCCGCAGAACTCCATCGAGGCGTCTCCCATCGACACGACGCGCACCGTCTCGCCGTATTTCTCGCCGAAGAGCGCCATCGCGCCGAGCTTTTTCGCCTCGTCGATAGGCAGAACCTGCGTGGTGATGTCGAGCGCCGAGAGGATATAGCTGTTGACGAGCATCTCGACCCGCTGGATCTCGTCGAGGGTCATCGCCGAGAAGTGGCTGAAATCGAACCTCAGCCGCTCGCCGTCCACAAGCTGTCCGGCTTGATGTACATGATCCCCCAAAACAGCCCTCAGAGCCGCCTGAAGAAGATGCGCGCAGGAGTGATTTCTCATCGTCGCAAGGCGGGTCTCGCGATCGACCTTCAGCTCAGCCTTCTGCCCGACCTCGATCGCGCCCTCGGTGACGTTGACCTTGTGGACGCTCTTGCCGCCGACCGCCTTGAAGGTGTCGACGACCTCGCATCTGCCGGTGACAGTGGATATTACGCCCTTGTCGCCGACCTGTCCGCCCGATTCCGCGTAGAACGGGGTGGATTTTGTGATGACATATACGCAGTCGCCCGCGCCCGCGGCGTCGATGAGCTCGTCGTCGTTTGCGATGAAGTCGATGACGCTCTCGCCCTCCATCGTCTCGTAACCGGTGAATTCGGTGGTGTAATTTTTATCGATCTTGTGGAAGACCGTCTCGTCGGCGCCCATGTATTTTGAATCGCCGCGGGCGGCTCTTGCGGTCTCCTTCTGGACCTGCAAAGCCTCCTTGAATCCCTCTTCATCGCAGGAAAGACCCTTCTCTTCAAGTATCTCGCGGGTCAGGTCTATCGGGAAGCCGTAGGTGTCCGAGAGGAAGAAGCACTTCTTGCCGTCGAGCACTTTCTCGCCGTTTTTCTGCATTTCGTCGATGTAACCGGAGAGCATGATCATGCCGCGATCGATGGTCTCGTTGAAGTTCTTTTCCTCGTTTGTCAGGAGTTTTACGATGTAGTCGTATTTCTCGTCGAGCTCGCTGTATTCGCCTTTGGAGCAGTCTACGACGGTCCTGACGAGGTCTTTAAGGAAGAGCCCGTTTATCCCGAGGAGCTTGCCGTGGCGGACTGCACGTCGAAGAAGTCTTCTCATGACGTATCCTCTTCCCTCGTTTGACGGGAGAACGCCGTCGGAGGCAAGGAAGGTGACGGCTCTGATATGGTCGGTGATGACCCTGATCGAGACGTCTTTTTTATGCTCTTTTCCGTATTCGCAGCCCGCTATCTTGCAGACGTGATCCCGAATAGCCTTTACGGTATCGACGTCGAAGATGGAATCGACCCCCTGCATGACGGTGGCAAGGCGTTCAAGACCCATTCCGGTGTCGATATTTTTCTGCTTAAGCTCGGTATATGTGCCGTCCTCATGCCGCTCAAACTGAGTAAATACGAGGTTCCAGACCTCCATATACCTGTCGCAGTCGCAGCCCACCGCGCAGTCGGGCTTGCCGCAGCCGTACTCCGGTCCGCGGTCGTAATAAATCTCGGAGCATGGTCCGCATGGTCCGTCGATACCCGCTTCCCAGAAGTTGTCATCCTTGCCGAAGCGGAAGATTTTCTCCATCGGCAGACCCACGTCTTCATGCCATATTCTCTCGGCTTCGTCGTCGTCCTCATAGACCGTCACGAAGAGCTTCTCCTCGGGTATCTCCAAAACTTTTGTAAAATATTCCCAAGCCCACGGAATAGCCTCTTTTTTGAAATAATCGCCGAAGGAAAAATTCCCCAGCATCTCAAAAAACGTGCCGTGGCGAGCGGTCTTGCCGACGTTTTCGATGTCGTTGGTCCTGATGCACTTCTGACACGTCGTCATGCGGGTCCGCGGGGGTACCTCCTGACCCGTAAAATAAGGCTTTAAGGGCGCCATTCCCGCGATCGTGAGAAGCGCGCTCTTGTCGTTTTGGGGGACGAGGGGGTAGCTCTTGTGCCTTAAGCACCCCTTCGACTCCATGAATGCAAGAAAGCTCTCGCGCAGCTCGTTAAGTCCTGTCCATTTCATTAAATCAGTTCCTTTCTGTGGGAAATATCCAAATATTCGGCGAAAAGAAAAAACACTCCGCCCCCGAAGTTGGGGCGAAGTGATCGCTGTACCACCCAAATTCGCGGAAAAATCCGCCTCTTGAGCCTGTAACGAAGGCATACGCCACGGTTTCCCGTGAAGCTCGGGGGAAGCACCCGAAGCCCGGACCTGCGGGCTCTCACCTTTTCCCGCTCTCTTTGAGGTCAGGCGAACGGTCAATCCCGTCAACGCCGATTTCCGGAATTTATTATAACCAAAAGCGGGGAGTTTGTCAAGATGGGCATCAAGAAAACAGAATGTCAGATATCAGATATCAGACGCCATCTTAATATCCTCCCCCCTCACTCCCTCTCATACGGCAGTCTTCCCGCCACCTCAAAAGCCCCCGACTGCTGCCACATCTGCGCCGTGACGAGAACCGTGAAGCCCTCGCCGAAGTCGCATGCGTACTCATTGGGCGGGTATTTCGGCAGCCCGAAGCAGCCCAGCATATTCATAATAATCCCGCCGTGGGTGACGACGGCGGCCGAGCCGATCCCGTTTTGCATCATGTCCTTGATGATGAAATCGACCCCCTCGAAGCACCTCTGCACGACCGAGCGCAGGCTTTCGCCGTTCGGCGGGGGATTGTCGAGCCCTCCTTTGATGAACTTTTTGTACTCCGGGGCGTCGTGGATATCGCTTAAAAGCTTGCCCTCGAAGTCGCCGAAATTCATCTCCCGAAGCTCGGGGACGACTCTTGCATACCCCTCGGGGTACAAAAACGCGGCGGTGTCGATGCACCTTCTCAGCGGGCTGACGTAGACCTTGTCGGCGGGGGGATAGACGAACTCCTCAGCCTTTTTTACCATCTCTCTGCGACCCTTTTCCGAGACGGGGGTCTCGGTGATGCCGCAGTAGCGCCCTTCTTCGTTAGCCTTGGTGAGCGCGTGGCGGATAAAGTGTATTCTGTATGTGACCATATTTTTCTCCTTTTTACATTTTAGGGGATATTCAAGATGCGGTCAAAGCGACCGCATCAAGAGGACAGAGGTCGGAAATCAGATATCAGAATTTCAAGGTGTCGCCGTTGGCGACAGATTTAATGAGTGAGGATAATGAGGGCGATTTGTACACTCCCGATATTCAGCCTGCCCGGACCGACCGTAAATTTTTTGATTTTATACCCGACCGTCTCCGCCCGTGCCTTGGCGTATCAAATTTTGCCGGACTTTATGCGGGTATGCGCGGATAAACGGGAATTTTAGGACAGTCGCGTCAGCGGCTTTTCTATGTTGTATCCGTCGCCTTCTATGTATGACATGCCCACAGTTCCAAACGGAAAATAATGAATCGTATAACACACTTTGCCTGCCGAATACCTGTCGACTGATACATAAACAGGTACTAACGGAAGCGTTTTGGAATAGACGCCTTCGGATTGGCTCTCTATTGCCTTTAAGCAATTCTCGGGAATATCTATCTTGCATGAGATAATGGGGTCAGAATCTAATGTAAAAAGTACAAAAGTCAGTATTCCGACGACTATTGCTGCAATTAAGATTTTATTCTTCATACCGAACCTCCCGAGAAATCCCGCTTTCCTCACCCTCAGCCTACCGAAAAGCCCTCCGCGTTGCAGGTCGGGAAAAGCTGAGAATTCCTCTTTATGTAATCCCCGCAGATATCGCATAACGGGCAAGACCCGCACTTCGGATTTCGCGCGGAACAGATATCCCGACCGAAATTCACAAGACGGTGGCAAAAGTCGCTCGCCCTGTCCGGCGGCAAAATCTCCCTGAGCTGCCTCTCGACCTTCTCCGGCTCCCTGCCTTCCGACAGCCCAATCTTCCCGCAAATCCTTATGCAGTGCGTGTCCGTCACCACCGCGGGCTGCTTGTAGACGTCCCCCAAGATGAGATTTGCCGTCTTCCTGCCGACTCCCGGGAGCCGCAAAAGATCCTCCATAT
>CANQYD010000026.1 GCA_947627985.1 uncultured Clostridia bacterium | reverse complement strand
GTGAAGGGCGTATATCATGAACTCACTCTCTACATGGACTTGTGGAACAACGAGATAGTCAGTCATTCCCTTTCATCAAAGCGTGGGGATCGAATGACCTACATAAGCGGATTGGAGGATCTGATTGAGCTCAAAAAGCAACACCCGGAATACAAAATGATACTGCATTCTGACCAAGGTTCTGTGTATTCGTCAAAGGCTTTCAACGAACTTTTACCGATGTACGGCATTACGCGCTCGATGTCCCGTGCAGGGACGCCGACAGACAACGCGGCTATGGAGGCAATCAATGGGTGGATTAAGGCAGAGTTGTTCATGGACCTGCATGTCACCGGCGAAAAACCCGTGAAGAATGAAATTGATGAGTACATTGTTTTCTTCAACGAACAGCGACCGGCGTATTCGCTTGGATATCTGACACCGAAGCAGTTTAGGGAGTCCAATTATGCAGGAGGTGGTGTATAATTCACAATTTTCTTGTTATGATTTTTTGAAATTTGTGTACGATTTTTGTTGACTAGTGCGACTTCGTCGCCGGTTTTTTGTTGGGGGAACCCCCGGCGAGGGTTCCCCCGATGAAAACAGTCCACCGGACTGTTTTCATTTCCCCCTCCTGCGCTTTGTGAAAAATAAAAGCAAGAATATGTCCGCAAGCGGACATATTCTTGCTTGGAGATTTCGCTCACTGCGGTGAGCGACTCGGGGGCTCTGCCCCCGAGTCCCCCGCAACCCCTTTAAAAAGGGCTTGATCCTAAACTTGCCCCGTTTTTTAGCAGATAAACTGCAAAATCCGCCATCTGACTTCTGATTATCTCACATCTGTCCTCTACTTCAGTCCCTCAAACGCCTGTCTCAGGTTCGTCACCCCGACGATCTCGATCCCCGAGAATCTCCCGACGTTTTTGAGCGAGTGCTTCGGGACGATGACCTTTCCGAAGCCGAGCCGCTCAGCCTCGGCGATCCGCTGTTCAATATGCGACACCGATCTGACTTCCCCCGCAAGACCGATCTCCCCGAACGCTATCACACCGTCGTTTATCGGCGTGTCGGTCAGCGACGAATAGAGCGCAGCCGCAACCGGGAGATCGGCGGCAGGCTCCGAAAGCCGCAGTCCGCCGATGATATTGACATAAACGTCCAAACCCCCGCAGGCGAACCCGAGCCGTTTTTCAAGCACGGCGAGGAGCATATAAAGACGGTTGAAATCAAAGCCCGTCGCGACTCTTCGGGGCTGGTTCGAGCCGGACCGCGAGGCAAGCGCCTGGACTTCAGCCAAGATCGGTCTTGTGCCCTCCATCGTGCAGGCGACGCAGCAGCCCGATACCCCGTGAGGACGACCGGAAAGAAGCATTTGCGATGGATTTTCGACCTGCTCAAGACCTCGGTCGGTCATGTCGAAAACGCCGATCTCGTTGGTCGAGCCGAAGCGGTTTTTTGCGGCTCGGAGGATTCTGTAGGAGAGATTTCTGTCGCCCTCAAAGTACAGCACCGCGTCGACGATGTGCTCCATCACCTTCGGACCCGCGATCGCGCCGTCTTTGTTGACGTGACCGACGATGAAGATGGGTATCTCCTCCGACTTTGCGAGCCGCATGAAGAGGTTTGTGCACTCCCTGACCTGCGTGATGGAGCCGGGCGTGGAGTTGATCTCGGCGACGGACATCGTCTGTATTGAGTCGATGATGACGATCTCCGGGCGTTCCGAAAGTACGGTGTCGGCGATGGTCTGGGCGTCCGATTCGGCGAGGATATATAAATTCTCACCCGACACCCCGAGACGGTCAGCCCGAAGCCTTATCTGCCTTGCGGATTCCTCGCCGGAGACGTAGAGCACGCTGTGATCCTTGCCGAGATAATCGCAGATCTGTAGCAAAAGCGTGGACTTTCCGATACCCGGCTCGCCCCCCAAGAGCACCAATGAACCCTTCACAAGTCCGCCTCCCAAGACGCGGTCGAGCTCGTTCATGCCGGTGAAATATCTCACTTCGGAGCTTGCCGAGAGGTCGATATCGGTGATCGGGGTGATCCTTGAAGGTCGCCTTGCGGGGGATTTTGAGCCCGATCTTACGGGTACGCTTTCCACCTCTTCCAAGGTGTTCCATTCTTTACAGGACGGGCACTGACCGTTCCATTTCGGGGATTCGTAGCCGCAGGATCGGCATACAAAAACGCTTTTTGATTTCGGCATGATTTTCAACTTCCTTTTCGGGTTTCGGCATTATACGCCGGTGATTTCAAAGATGTAGTCGCAGATTCCTTTATAGACGGTGAACGCGACTTTTGACTGATATTCGTCGGTCTCAAGCTTTGAAGCCTCGTCGGGATTCGATAAAAATCCGCATTCAGCCATCACCGCGGGGCACTTTGCGAAGTGCAGAAGATATATCTCCGAGCCGACGGGCTTTATCTCCCGCTGATTCTCGGGCTGCAAATAATTCACAAAATTGCTCTGCAAAATTTGTGCAAGACGCTCGCTTTCCGAGCTCTCGGCGGGATAGAACATCTGCGCGCCGTAGTATTTCGGGTCGGTGAACCGGTTTTGGTGGATAGATACAAAGAGCGCGTTGTCCTCGGAATTGATGATCTCGAGGCGGTTTTCCATGTCGGATTTTTTCTGATTTCCGAGTCCCGTGACCCCGGTGTCATGGATCGAGCGGTCCGTCTCTCGCGTGACCTTTACCTCAAAGCCGGTCGCCCGAAGCATTTCCCGAAGCTTTAACATGATGGAGAGGTTTATGTCCTTCTCCTCGGCGCCGTTTACGCTTAAGCAGCCGCTGTCTATTCCGCCGTGACCCGCGTCAAGGATTATCACCGGAAGATTTGAGGACTCGGCTTCGGTCGGGATTATCTCCTCCGGCAGCTGAGAGGTCTTTATGAACCCGAAAACCAAAAGATATGTGCATAACAGGACGATGAGCGCGCCGACGCGGTTGATCCAAAGCTTTTTGAACATGATTGTAACCTCCGTAATCTTGTCTTTTCTAAAGATTATGAAGGCAAACAAGCTTTTAGAATCGGCGCGCAAAGAAGGAAAGTGCTGCCGGGGTCATCTGCGGACCCGGGGCTTATAGGACAGAGGAGGGGAGAGCGGGAAGGCGAAGCCCCTCGCCGGTCCGCGAGGACCGGCGGAGCTCGCTTACGCGAGCTCGCACGCTTGCGCGTGCGGGGCTTCGCCCCCGAGCCCCGAGTCTGCACCCGCCCCCGTAAGAGGCACTTTGCCCCCATACCCTCTTCCCGCACTCAGCCCCTAATTTTTGCTTTTGCCGCCGTACAGAATCTTCTCCTTCAGATCGATATGGTTATACCCCACATAGTAAGCCCCCCAGCAAGCCAGCACGAAGGTAAGAGGCAGAATAACCGCAAGTATCAGCATCCCGGGACCCAGATCGGCAGCCGGGATATTTTGCGTCGTCACCCCGCCGTCAGCCTCGTATATCAGCGTGTTGGGCGCAAAGAGATAGGTAAAGGGCATGAAATAGAGCGTCAGCGTCTTGTATACCCCGAACATATCCGCCTTGATGATCCCGAATTTTGAAAGATATAAAATGATCACGAAGATGTAGTTTATCCCCGCGGGAACCGCTCCCATCACGGCTCCGAAGTGACGTTCGTCCTTGGTCTCGCCCTGAATCCTCATCGATTTCGTATTCATCTTTCCCCCGGTCTTGAGGCAGTAATCGGCATAGATGCAGAGCGTCGCCCCCAAAGAGCAGAATCCGAATACAAAGCACATTATCGGTCCCGCCTTGAAGTAGAGCTGCGCGAAGAAGGTCACGATGACAAACGACGCGAGCCAGCAGGGGATTAAAAGCAGCCCCGATTTTAATAAAAGCTTCGGTTTTGACATTTTTAGGTCGTCCTTTCGCCTGAATTTAAGACAAGTATATCACCTTTTCCGAAAAAATACAATAGTAAAAAAAGAAAAGCTTGCAAATCGCGGCGGAAAGTGATATATTATATACGATTACAGTCTTTCGGAGGTTTTTGATGAAAATTATTATTGCCGGCTGCGGAAAGATCGGCTCATCGGTCCTTGCGAACCTTTCAGCCGAAGGTCACGATATTACCGCCATCGATACAAAATCCGAGATCATAAACGAGCTCACCGGTATCTACGACGTGATGGGAGTGACGGGAAGCGCCGTAGATCAGGAGATTTTGGAGGAAGCCGGGGTGGAAAACTGCGGCATGTTCATCGCGATGACGGAATCCGACGAGCTCAATATGTTAAGCTGCTTCCTCGCCAAAAAGATGGGCGCCAAAAACACCGTAGCGAGGATAAGAAATCCCGAGTATAACGACCGCAGACTTGATTTTTTAAGGCAGAATCTGGAACTCTCGATGTCGATAAACCCCGAGCTCCGGACCGCAAGGGAACTCTATAACGTCCTGAAATTCCCCTCGGCATTAAAGATCGAGACATTTTCAAGGCGAAATCTTGAGATGATAGAATTTCTGCTCGGCGAGGATTCCGATCTTGCCGGGAAAAATCTTCATGAGATAAGAAAAAAATACGACGCGCAGTTTTTGATCGCATGCGTCGAGAGGGGAGATCAGGTATATATCCCGAACGGCGTATTCAGGCTTGAAAAAGGCGACATCATCGGTCTTGTCGCGAGCTTGCCCGAAATGCAGAAGCTCCTTAAGATGCTCAACTCCCTTCGCCGTCAGGCTAAGAATATCCTTATTCTCGGCGGGTCAAAGACGGCTTATTACCTTGCGAAGATGTTTGAAGGCGGGGGAAATACCGCAAAGATCATCGAGCAGGACGAACAGCGAAGCTTGGAGCTGACCGAAGCCCTCCCCAAGGCTACGATAATCCACGGCGACGGCGCCGCTCAGGAGACGCTGATGGAGGAGGGTCTTATGACCTGCGACGCCTTCGTGGCGCTGACCGGTATCGATGAGGAAAACATACTCCTTGGAATTTACGCCGCACAGCAAAAAGTCCCGAAGACGATCGTCAAGGTCAACAGAGACGAGCTCGCCTCACTTGCAAAAAAGATCGGCATCGAGTCCATCGTCTCGCCGAAGGAGATCACCTCAAACATCTTGGTGCAGTATGCAAGGGCGCTTGAAAATTCCTCCGGCTCGTCGGTGGAGACGCTCTATAAGCTCTTCGGCGGCAAGGCTGAGGCTCTGGAATTCATCGTCTCCGGCGAATCGAAGATCACCGGAATCCCCCTTAAGGATTTAAAACTCCGACCCAACATCCTGATAGCGGGAATCGTCAGGGGACGGCGGATCATCATCCCCTCCGGTTCGGACGACATCGAGCCGTCGGACCGCGTAGTCATCATCTCAGCCGGAAACCGCCTCAGCAATCTTGAGGACATTCTGTTGTAAAGGAGCTTTCAGATGAACCGTAAAATGGTTTTTTATACCTGCGGGCGAATGCTTCTTTTGGAGGCAGTCCTGCTGACGCTGCCGCTTCTGACGGCGATTTTCTACCGCGAGAGCTGTTTTTTATCAATACTTGCCGGCGTCGCCGCGGCTCTTTTGTGCGGCGGGATAATCATGCTGCTTTCAAAGCCCAAAGAAGGGGACGTCACCGCAATCTACTCCCGCGAGGGATTTATCATAACCGCTCTGACTTGGGTGCTCTACTCGGCGATAGGCGCCCTGCCGTTTGTTATAAGCGGCGAGATACCGAGCTACATTGACGCCTTTTTTGAGACGGTATCCGGTTTTACCACCACCGGAGCCTCGATTTTAACCGACGTCGAATCGATGAGCAAAGGGCTGCTCATGTGGCGAAGCTTCACCCACTGGGTAGGCGGAATGGGAATTTTGGTGATGGTTCTTGCGGTCACGCCGATGTCAAACGATCGCTCGATGCACATCATGCGAGCCGAAATGCCGGGACCGGTGGTCGGAAAGCTCGTCCCGAAGGCGAAGCAGACCGCAAAAATCCTCTACATTATGTATTTCATACTCACGCTTTTAGAGATAATCCTGCTTTTGATCGGCGGCATGAGCCTGTTTGAGGCGATGATATATTCCTTCGGCACCGCGGGCACCGGAGGTTTCGGCTGCTATGCCGACAGCATGGGAGGCTTCAGCCCGTATCTACAGTGGGTCGTGACGGTGTTCATGTTCATCTTCGGGATCAATTTCAATCTCTACTACCTTTTGCTGATAAAGCGCTTCAAGGCGGTATTTTCCTCCGAAGAGCTCTGGACATACGCGGGTATTGTTTTTATCTCGACGGCAGCCATCGCGGTCAATATCCGACCGCTCTACGGCACGGCGTCGGAAGCGATTCGCCACTCGGCGTTTCAGGTGATGTCGATCGTCTCGACCTCCGGGTTTGCGACGACGGATTTCAACCTCTGGAACGGCTTTTCCAAGGCGATTTTGGTGATTCTGATGATCATCGGCGCCTGCGCGGGCTCAACTGCGGGAGGCTTGAAGGTCTCAAGGGTCATCATGCTCTTTAAATCGGTAAAGTGCGAGCTCAAGAGAATGCTCCACCCGCGCTCGGTCTCAGCCGTGAGATTCGAGGGCAAGCCGCTTGATAGGCAGACGATCTCGGGGGTCGCGTTTTATTTTGCGATATATGTCGCGATCATCTTCGCGGTTTTTCTTGCGATAAGCTGGGAGCCGTTTGATTTTGAGACCAAGTTCACCTCGGTGCTCGCCTGCTTTAACAACGTCGGACCCGGTCTCGGAGCCGTCGGACCCGCAGGCAGCTTCGCGGGGTATTCGTGGATAACGAAGCTTGTCCTGTCATTTTCCATGCTCCTCGGCAGACTGGAAATCTACCCCATGCTCTTCATGCTCAGCCCGTCGGTCTGGAGGAGGCAGATGTAGTCGGAGGGTAGAAGATAGAGGATAGAAGATAGAAATTTTTATCGGCAAATCAGATAGGAGATGTTTTTATGTCGATTCCGAAGTATTTTGACTTATTTGCGCCGGTCATGGAGTGTCTTAAAGACGGCAAAAATCATAATGCAAAAGAAACCGTAGAATACTGCGCAAACTACTATAAATTGTCAGCCGAGGAGCAGAACGAAAAACTTGAATCGGGGCAGACAAGATTATCAAACCGCGTCAGCTGGGCGCGTACATATTTATCCAAAGCGGGACTTATCGAGAAAATAAACAGAGGAGTATATTCTATCACCCCCGAAGGTAAAAAAGCGATTGCGAACGGATGTGACAAAATCACTTTTGATTTGCTGATGAAATTTCCCGCATTCAACGATTTTGCCAAAAAGACCTTTGCTAAAAAAGATAAGCAGGTTAGCGAAGATCAGGACATCTCGGTGTCCAATGACCAAAGCCCCGTTGAAATGATCGAAGACGCCGCGGCACAGCTGAATGCAAATCTTTCGGACGAGCTTTTGTCGGAAATAATGAAAATGTCTTCATATGATTTTGAAGGAATGGTAGTTAAGCTGCTTATTAAAATGGGATACGGAAAGCCCGAAGAGAATAAAGAGGCAGTCACCCAAAAATCAGGCGACGAGGGAATTGACGGCATTGTCAGCGCCGATAAATTCGGATTTGACTCAATTTATATTCAGGCAAAGCAGTGGAAAGTTGACGGCGCCGTCGGACGACCGGAAATCCAGAAATTTTTGGGCGCGCTTGCAGGGCAGGGCGCCTCAAAAGGCATTTTTATCACAACGGCGCAGTTTACAAAGGAAGCGGTTGCATTTGCCGCCAAACAGCTCCACAGCAAAATCGTTCTTGTCGATGGCAAACAGCTTGCAAAACTGATGATCGAATATGACCTTGGAGTTTCGACCGTCGCGACGTATAAGGTCAAGAGGATAGATTCGGATTTCTTTAGCGAGGATGTATAAACCTCGGCAAATATATAAAAATCACCCCCGCACCTGCGGGGGCAATATTATCTGCTGGCAACGGCTCCATTCAGAGATCAGAGGTCAGAGGTCAGAAGACAGAATTTTTTAATAAAATTTATAAATAGAAATCACCCCCGCAACCCTGCGGGGGCAATATTATCCGCCGGCAACGGCTCCATTTAGAAATCAGAGATCAGAGGTCAGAAGACAGAATTTTTTATCAAAACTTTCAGATAAAAATCACCCCCGCACCCTGCGGGGGCAATATTATCTGCTGGCAACGGCTCCGTAAATTTATTAACTCAGTTATCAATCATATTCTCGATAAAAATCCCGTACCCGCGCTCGGGGTCGCTCACGAAAACATGCGTGACGGCGCCGACGAGCTTCCCGCCTTGGATTATCGGGCTGCCGCTCATTCCCTGAACGATGCCTCCCGTCACCCTAAGAAGCTCGGGATCGGTGACTCTGATTATCATATTTTTTGTGTCCTGCGCGCCGAGGCTGACCTTCTCGATCACGACGTCATACTCTTTTGGGCTCGAGCCCTCGACGGTCGTCAAAATCGTCGCCGGACCCGGCTCGACTTCGGTGCAGAACGCGATGGGTATCGCCTTCGCGCTCCCGCCGACATAATTCAATTTTCCGAATATTCCCTGCTCGCAGTTTTTCTCGATATTTCCCGCGGCAAGTCCGCTCAGAAACGTCCCGAAAAGCTCCCCCGGGCACCCGGGTGAGCCCGAATCGCAGCCGGTTATCGTGACGTCGACTATCTCCCCCGACCCGAGAGGAAGAATCTTCCCGGTGCTTCCGTCCGATACCGGGTGCCCCAAAGCCCCGAATTTATGGGATTTCGGGTCGATGAAGGTAAGCGTCCCGACACCCGCAGAGCTGTCTTTTATCCAAAGACCCGCCTTGAAAGCCCCTTCTTTTTCGGAAAATTCCGGGGTCACGCAGGTCTGAAATTCCTTTCCTTCGCGTCTTATCTTAAGATCGATCTTCTCCCCGTGGGACGATGAAATTATCTCGGCGAGGCGGTTTGACGAATTCAAGATTTCCCCGTTAGCCGACAAAATGCAGTCCCCGGAGGATATCCCGGCTCCGTCAGCCGGTCCGCCGTCGTTTGTGGATACGACCACCACTCCGTCCGTCAGAAGCTTGATGCCGATCGGCGAGCCTCCCGGAATGAGAAGCGGCGCCTCGGTCTTTTTGATGCCCGCGTCTTTAATAGGTATCAGCCCGAAGAGCTTGACGGTGCCGCGGCTTTCATCTCCCGAAAAACTGGCGGCGGGGAGATCGTCATCCGAAATTTCAAGGGTAAAAATTCCTCCGAAGCGAGTGATATTATCTCCCGAGACGAAAAAGCTGTCCGGCAGAGCGTTGGAAAAATACCCGACAGAGCCCATGATGACAATGCCCAACGCGGCAAAAATCCCGGTCAGGCGTTTGATAAAGCTTGACATAACAGCACTCCTTTTTAAAAGCTTGTGATGATATTTTTCGCCCGCCGGACGTTTTTAAACGGCTCGGTGATGATGTATTATTTTCATTGTCTTTAAAAGCTCCGAAGATTAGCCCCGACGGGCAAAATACTCCTTGACTTTTTCGGAATATATGGTATAATTTAATATCAGCCTGATTACGGTCCGGGCTGATTTTTAAGACTTTTGAAAAGCCCGGGGAAAAGATTTCAATGAAAATTTTAAGAGTTAAGTATTTTGTCCCTCATGCTATTTTTGCCATATTTTGAAAGGATATACCGATGGAAGCGATAAAATATTTCTTTGCCATAGTGCTTGACGCCGGCGTCGCGGTATTGTTTGCTAAGATGCTTGCCGCCTGCATTAAGGGATTTTTAAAAAATCGCCGATCGGGCGTCGAGAGCATTGAGGCGACGGTTCTTTCAAAGACCTGCGACGCGGGAAGCTCTGAGGTGGGCGAAAACGGCTTGAGGTCGGGCAAAAACTTATATACGGCTGTCTTTAAGACAAATGACGGCGGCACCTGCGATTTCGCGCTCACTAAGGAAGAGTACGAGGCTCTTAACGAGGGCGACTTCGGGGTTCTAAGCTTTCGCGGGAGAAATTTTTTAAACTTCGAGCCGGACAGGCTGATGGGAAGTGCGGATAATGAATAAACTGAAAAGAACGGCGGATAAAACGCCGCAGATCATCATAAAATGCCTTATGACCGCGGTTTTTCTCTGGTCGGGATTTTTCTGGAGCGGCGTGACCATCCTCCAGTTTTTCATCAACAACACCGAGCACAGAAACCTCGCGATCGAGTTTTCGGTATCGAGCGCGCTGCTGCTTATCTGCCTGATCCTTTGCTGGCTGAGGTTTTATATTTTGCAGTTTATCCCGGGAATGATCGGCTTCATCGCGTTTTTAAATCCCGTCAAAGAGATGATGGATCACGTCGCCGACACCGGAGTTATCTTCAAGCCGACCTTTGAGCAGCGCTATCTTCCGATGATCGCCTTCGCGATATTCTCGCTGGCGCTTCTTCTGATCAGGATTTTAGGGATAATTTCCGAAAAAGCGAAGCGCGAAGAGGAATTTAACAACCGCCCGACCGAGAGCATTTTCGATAAGCATTCCGAGGAATAATCGGCTCGCGGGCGAATATAATCATAAAAAACAAGGGTATGATGAGATGGACATAAGAAACCGACCTATCGGTATTTTCGACTCCGGAATGGGCGGGCTGACCGCCGTTCGGGAGATAATGGATATCCTGCCGAACGAGGACATAATTTATCTCGGGGACACGGCAAGGGTCCCTTACGGCACGAGGAGCCGCGAGACGATAATCAGATATGCGCTTCAGGACATTGAATTTTTAAAGCGCAGAGAGGTAAAGTTCATAATCGCCGCCTGCGGGACCGTATCGAGCGTGATGGCTGGGGAAAGGGATTTCTCGGCGTCGCCTCGGTGCATAGGGGTCATTCCGCCCGCGTGCGAAGCGGCTCTGAGAATGACCGCAAACAAGCGGATCGGCGTGATCGCGACGGCGGCTTCCGTCAAGAGCGGGAGCTATGAGAGGCTGATACACGCGATGATGCCGGAGGCTAAGGTATTTTCAAAAGCCTGCCCGATGTTCGTGCCGCTCGTCGAAAACGGCTACGTCGGAAGGGGCTGCAAGCCCGCCGAAGAGATCGCAAGAGAATATCTCACGCCCTTAAAAGACGCGGGTATCGACACCTTAATCCTCGGCTGCACTCATTATCCCCTTTTAACGGACATTATATCCGACGTGTTGGGACCGGGGGTGAGGCTGATATCCTCCGGCGCGGAGGCTGCATGTTTTGCAAAAAAAGAGCTCTTTAAAGATGACCTTCTCAGCGGAAGGGAAAGGGCGGGGAAGATAAAGCTGTTCTGCACCGACAGCGCAGAGCTTTTCAGGGAGAACGTCAGCCATTTTATCGACCTTGAGGACATAGCCTTAGAGCAGAGATCGCTTGATGAGTAGCGGGAAGGATCAGGAAAATGAAAGACGCGTTGATCACGATAAAAACCGTTCAGAACGGCGGCGGGGAGGACGGCGAGACCAAGATCGTCACCGTCGGAAAATATGAAAAAACGCCCTTCGGCTGTCGGTTTACATACAACGAGACCGACGCGACGGGCTTTGAGGGTTCGACTACGACGTTTCGGATCTGGGACGGCGACGACTGCCGGCTTGAGATGGTGAGAAGCGGAAGCTATCAGAGCGAGCTGTATGTCGATAAGGACAAGAAGAGCTACTCGGTCTACAGCACGCCGTTCGGGGAGATGACGGTCGGGATTCAGGCGAACCGTTTCTGCCCGAAGCTTGACGAAAACGGCGGAACGGTGGATTTAAGCTATGTGATGGACATCAACTCCTCACTGGTGGGGAGGTTTGAGATGGAGATTGAAATAGAGGGAAGAGGTCAGAAGTCAGAGATCAGAGATCAGAGGTCAGATTTTTTGCAGAAATCATAGTTGAGACAAGTCAAAAGGTTTTGTCCCGCTTTTGCTTTTAGAAGTAAGAATGTTAGAAGGTTAGAGATTAGAAATTCTGCACCCAACCTTAGCAGAGACAAATCAAGTTTAGGATCAAGCCCTTTTTAAAGGGCTTGCGAGAGTCCATTACATGCCGGTTTTGTTCCTGCTCGTACTTCGCAATCAAAAATGCGAGATTGCTCGTACTTGCAGACAAAACCCCGCGTATGCGAACGAAAACAGTCCGGTGGACTGTTTTCATCGGGGGAACCCTCGCCGGGGGTTCCCCCAACAAAAAACCGGCGACGAAGTCGCCATGGAGCCGAGCGAAGCGAGGCAAAAAGCCCCTCCCCGCCGGGTAGGGGTTGGGGAGGGGGCTTTAACAGCATAAAAAATTCTCACCCCCTGTGAGAATTTTTTATACCTTTTGATATAGGAGAGGCACGGCAGTAGAAAAACCAACTGTAGGCGCTGAAGGCATTCAGCTCTCCCCTACGCCTCCACCCTAACTCTATACTTCCTCATCCAATAATCCGTCTGCAAAAAGTATGCGATCGTCTGCGGTGCGGTCATCAGCTGACCGTACCACGGGCTTACCCTCGTGTCGTCAAACAGCTCCCACAGCGCCTCGGGTCTAACTATCTCAAAGAGCGGCGAGCTGCCGTCCCGAAGTATCTCCCTCAGCCTTCCCGACACCGCTTCCATATACGCCGGGTTGTGGGTTTTGGGATACGGGCTCTTCTTGCGCCAAAGCACCTCGTCCGGCAAAAGCCCCTTTGCAGCCTCCCGCAGAAGTCCCTTCTCATATCCTCCGTGATCCTTATACTCCCACGGCAGGGTGTAGAGATACTCCGCTATCCGATGGTCGCAAAAAGGCACCCTCACCTCAAGGCTCGAGTACATGCTCATTCTGTCCTTGCGGTCCAAAAGCGTCTGCATGAACCAATCGACGTTGAGATTCATCATCTGCTTCATTCTTTTTTCGATATGCGGCGTCCCCGGCAGTACCGAACATTTTTCAAGCGTTTTATGATAATAATCGCCGACGTACTCCTCCGGCTTTTTCGGCATAAGCTCCGGTCTTATAAATCCCGCCCGCCACTTTGTCGACTGAGCCCACGGGAACCCGTCCCGCTCCCTGACCTCGGGGTCGCGGTACCACGGATATCCCCCGAAAATTTCGTCGGCGCATTCCCCCGAAAGAGCCACCGTCGCGACGTTTTTGATCCTCTTGCAAAAAGCCAGCAGAGACGAATCCACATCAGCCATTCCCGGAAGATCGCGGGCGTCCACAGCCTCAAACAACGCCGACACCAGCTCCTCGGTATCAAGATAAACAAGATGATGCTCCGAGCCGAGATAATCAGCCATCAGCCTGATATATGCGGGATCGCTCGTCGGCTGAAATTTTCCCGCTTTGAAATATTTTTCATTATCCGTATAGTCCACCGAGACCGTGTGAAGCTTCTCCCCGCGCTTTTTAAAATACATGTTCGCCACGCTTGAAATTATGCTCGAATCAAGTCCTCCCGATAAAAAAGTGCAGACCGGGACGTCCGACTCAAGCTGGCGCGTTATCGCGTCAAGTAAAAGCGAGCGGACCTTTTCTACAGCCTCCGGGAAACTGTCGCGGCACTCATGATCCTCAAGAGCGAAATATTTATGAAGAGCAAGTCTTCCGGAATCGGGAAGATAATATCCGCACTCGCCGGGAAGTATCTCGAAAATGTCCTTGAATACCCCGCTGCCCGGCACCCTCCCGGGTCCCAAAAGCATTATCTGCGCTACTCCTTCCCGATCGATTACAGGCTCTATCCAAGGGTGCGCAAGGAGCGCTTTTATCTCCGAGCCGAAGATGAAGCTGCCGTTTTTTATCGCGTAAAACAGCGGCTTTACCCCCATTCGGTCACGTGCTAAAAAGAGCCTCCCCCGCCTTTCCTCCCAGACCGCAAAGGCATATATCCCGTTTAATTTTCTGACGCATTCCTCTCCCCACTCGGCATATGAATGCAGCAGCACCTCGGTGTCGCAGGCTGTATTGAAATCATGCCCCAGCCCGGTCAGATCGCTCTTAAGCTCTTTGGCGTTATAGATTTCCCCGTTGTAGACGATGGCGAAATGCTCCCCCGAAAAGTCGAGCTCCATCGGCTGTCTGCCGTTTTCGGGGTCCATGACCGACAGCCTTGCATGAAACAAAGCCGCGTTTTTATGATGATATTCCCCCGAGCCGTCGGGACCCCTTCTTTTCATAACGTCCCTCATCGCCCGAAGCTTTGAAATCATCGGCGACAAATCCTCCCCGGGTGCTGAAATCTGCCCTGAAATCGCGCACATAACAAATCCTCCTTAAAATCTGCGCCCGCCTCCTAAGCGGAAGCGAGCGCCTTTGCTCGGTATATTATATGCGTGAAGGAAAAATCAGTTCTTCTTTTTCTTTTTTGAGAGGATTATTACAAGGACAATAATTATTATGACGATGACTGCCGCGGCGATAATTATCATCGTGATCGGCGAAATATATGCTCCTTCCGAGACCAAATCAAGCGTGAAGTTGTCGATATAGAGCATATCCGCAAGGTCGGAGGTGAGTTTGATATCTACCTTATTATCGCCCTTTTTAAGCTTTACCGGTATCTCAAGAATCTGCCAGTCGCTGAGACCGTCGGACTTTGTGAAGCTAAGATTTGAAGCCTTGAACCCGTTGACCGAAAGAGCCGCACCTTCGGTGTCCGCAAGTACGGAATATTTTAGTTTTAAGGTATATTTTCCCGACTGCGGCGCCCTGACAGTATCCCTGACCGAGGCACCCTTATCCTGACCGAGGATTATATACCCCTGCCCGGTGTAATTTCTTACGGCGTCTCCCGCGGCATTTTTGGCTACTCCCTTTTCGCCCTTTCTGTCGAAGAATTCGCCTTCATATTGAAGCGTCCCAAGATACTGAGGCGGCGCGGAGGGCTCGGCATATACCGCTTCCGAAGCTTCGGTAAGCCTGCCGGAAGCGCTTCCCGAGCAGTCGATCTCGATCTGCACGGGTCCGTTGTGCTCGACTTTTAAAGTAAAGGTTGAGCCGCTGTAATCCCCCGTGACTTTAGACGGCAGGCAGTTTATGCCGCGGTCTGTATATTCAAAAGTCGGCTCGGAGGAAGCGCCGGAGATGGTGATGACGTCTGTCTTAAGGTTAAACCCGTCGTCCTCGTTGTAGTTGTTAAGATAAATGCTTAGGTGGTCGGCGGTCTCCTTGATGAGACCGTTTGAGTACCTCGGGTATTCAAGGGCTATGCTCTCGCAGGTGTTGTACTTCGGGGTGATGACTCCCAAGGCGGTGCCGGTGTGCTTATACGGATTATATGTCACCCAGACGTTCTCGCGACGCGCGGCATAGATATCTCCCGTGTCTTCCTCGGGGAACATCTCGTCAAAGTCGGCGACTTTTGAATCGATATCAGCCCAAATATCCCGATATTCCGTCTTTCTGACGATTTTTTCAAAGCGGGATTCAAGATCGGGATCGGCAAACTGCGGGGCTTCGGGTATCGTCGGATAACGTCCGGTGGACTTATAAAACGTGTGATTGTCCCGAAGATTGCCGTCCCCCTCCATCTTGTAAAGACCTTCAAAGAGGGTGTTGGGGGTGCAGTATTTGGAGTCGTCGTCGCCGGAAGTGATGTCGTTTATGATGATTATCTTCGTGCGGTCTATTACCTCTTCGCGCGACGGGATCCTGAACGTGCCGTCGAGGGTCTTTCTGAAGAGATCGATCATGACGTTGTAAAACTGATTGTAATACGCCCAGTTTCTTATGGTGTAGCCGTTTTTATCGACGGTCTCGTCGTCCTCATAAAAGTCGTCCTCGGGGACGAGCTCGGGTCCGTCGATGACCGTGGCGCCGTTTAACACAAGCCTTTCAAAATGCACGGGAAGCCCGGTGGAGACGACATATCCGCCGGTACCCTCGCCGGATTCATCGGTCCAGCCCGTCTCGTCGTATCTCACGCCGAAGTTGCCGCAGTAGCCGGAGAGGTATGTGCCCAAGACAAGGCTCTCGACGTCGTCGATATAGCCGGTCTGAGTGTATTTTTCAAGGAGGATAAAGTTTTCGGGATAGAGTCTTGCCGCCTCCTCAAATTCGGGGACGTTTTTTATCATCGCAAGAGGATTCAGAGACTGCCCCCACTGATTCCCGCACCAACTGTCCACAAGATATCCGCCGTATTTATGGCATAATTGCAAAAGCCCGGCGAAGTGCTTATACCTCTCGACGGGGGTGACGGGGAAATCCTCCTGTTCAAATCCCCAGAACTGCTCGCAGTAGTTAAAGCCGAGGAAGCTCTGATAATCCCGGAAGAATTCGGCAAAGACGGTCTCCTCATAATCCGTCTCGGCGGGGTCGTAATCGGGAAGATGGCAGGGTCCGCCGCTCGCGGGCTGAACAAACGCCCAGACGCCTCTTTCGGCGCAGGTCCTGAGCCAGGATTTAGCGATCTCATAGCCGTACTCGGCGACCATGAAGCGCTTTTTCTCGCTGTCCCAGTTGACGGATAGGGAGATGTTGAAGACGACGTAGGGTTTTATATCCTCCGGGACAAGGTCGATTATTTTGTCGGGGTCGGCGTTGTTCCATGTGTCGATATGTACTATCCACATCGGCGATTCGGGGGATACGGGTCGTCTTAAAGCTGTGGTCTCGGGAGAATCGGCGCTTACCGGGAAGGCGGAAGTCAGCGCTGAGATCATCATCAGGACCAAGATCACGGACAGAATTCTCTTTGCCATTTTTAGGCACCTCCTGAATTATTTATGATAAAGACCTCTTTTTTGATATATCGGCTCGCAGGTGACGTTCACTTTGAGCCGACGAAATGTCGAGAGATCGACATGGGACAGCATGACGCTTGAGTGCATTTCACAGCCCTCAAGGCATTTCAGCTGCTCAAGCGCAAGTTTTGCGTTTGAATCCTGAGACGCGCATATTGAAAGCGCTATCAGCACTTCATCTGTGTGAAGCCGCGGGTTTTCGTTGCCGAGATGATTTACTTTCAGGCGCTGTATCGGCTCGATGACGGAGGGCGATATCAAAAGCGTCTCGTCGGGAATTCCCGCAAGGGCTTTGAGGGCGTTTAAGAGCATAGCCGAGGAGGCGCCCAGCAGTTCCGACGTCTTTCCGGTGATGATCCTGCCGTCAGAAAGCTCGATCGCGGCTGCGGGGGCTCCCGTTATTTCCGCCTTTGTGAGCGCCGGGCTTACGGGTTTGCGGTCGGCTTCGGTGATGCCGGCTTTTTTCATCAGAAGCTCGATGCGGAGTATCTCATCTTCGGCGGCGTCGCCTTTTATCTTTGCGGCAAGGGTCTTGTAGTAGCGCCTGATGATCTCCTGCTTTGAAGCCTCGGCGCAGATATCATCATCAATAATGCAAAAACCTGCCATGTTCACGCCCATGTCGGTCGGGGATTTATAGGGAGATTCTCCCAAGATCATGTTGAAAATAGCGTTCAGGACCGGGAAAACCTCGATATCGCGGTTATAATTGACGGCGAGGGTGCCGTATGCTTCAAGGTGATAGGGGTCGATCATATTGACGTCGGAAAGATCTGCGGTAGCCGCTTCATACGCAAGATTCACCGGGTGATTCAGCGGGATCGACCATATCGGGAATGTCTCGAATTTTGCATATCCCGCCTTTATGCCGCGTTTGTGCTCGTGGTAGAGCTGGGAGAGGCAGGTCGCCATCTTCCCGCTTCCCGGTCCCGGTGCCGTCACGACGATGAGCTCGCGTGAGGTCTCGATATAGTCGTTCTTGCCGTAGCCGTCGTCCGAGATGACGTGGCTTAAATTTGCCGGATAGCCCTCGATCGGGTAGTGGCGGTAGACGGTTATCCCGAGGCTCATGAGCTTTTGCATGAAGGTCTGGGCGGCTGCCTGTCCCTGATATCTTGTCAGAACGACGCTGCCGACGTATAATCCGTATCTGCGGAAGCTGTCGATGAGCCGAAGGACGTCGAGATCGTAGGTGATCCCGATGTCTCCTCTGATCTTGTTTTGCGCGATGTCCTCGCAGCTGATGACGACCACGATCTCCGCCTGATCCTTTAGCTGCAAGAGCATCTGGAGCTTTGAATCGGGCTTGAATCCCGGCAGGACGCGGGAGGCGTGGTAGTCGTCGAAGAGCTTCCCGCCGAACTCGAGATAGAGCTTTCCGCCGAAGCTTTCGATCCGCTCGCGTATCTTCATGGATTGCAGGCTGAGGTACTTGTCGTTGTCAAATCCTATGTTTTTCATTTCCTTCTCCTTTGCGGGTGAGAGTGATTATGTTTATTATACCAGACGCGGGAGGATTTTTCAAGCGTATTAAGAAAAAATGTGGGGGATGGGGAGATGATGCGGGAAGTACGAAACGAGACAAGGAAAGTACTGAATTTCCGGCTTAATTTCAAGCTGTAATTCAGTAATAATTTAATAATTCTTGACTAAATTTGCCTGATGATATATAATAATCCCGGAAAGGGGCGATTTTATGCCAATAACTTCCAAAGAATTGACCATGCTTTTGGGAATCTCTGAGGCGGCGGTGTCTATGGCTCTCAACGGAAAATCGGGGTCAGCACTGCTGCAAAAAATCGTGTGATTGAGGCCGCAAAAGCCCATGGATACGACTTTTCACGGATCACCGAAAAGGCTTCGGGCGGCTTGCGCAGATAATTGAGGACAAGGGAGCATGTCGCTTAAAAATCGAGGTTTCGACTAAGCTAATTAAACGAAAATCTGTCGTAAAATGAAAAATCCCCGATTGCTCGGGGACTTTTTTATACCTTTCTCACCCTCACGGCAATATACTCCCTCCCCGGCAGATTCACCCTGAATCTGCCCGTAAACTCGCCTATTTTCGTGACCGTCATGCCCCAAGTGTCGATAACTTCAACGCTGTATCGGTTCACATCATCAATATGATACCACCTGAAAGCCGGGCGATTTATGCCATAATAAAACAGATGATATCCGCTCTCTTTTTCGGCGATTTCATCCTCGGGAACAACGCAAATCTCGTCCCACTCCATCGCTTTGGGCTTCAAGCCGCCCGCCGGAGCATCCTCCAAAATCCCCCTCATAAACGCAATTCGCGCCGGACTTTCGCCCTTTAACTCGCCGCCGTGCGCCCACCAGAGGTTTTCGCCGACATAGGTTTCGCCATGCCCGCCGTAGCCGCCGCGGCAAAGCGCCTCCCAGTGCCGTTTGACGAGCTCGCGCGCCGAAATGTTGCCCCACGCGAACTGAATGTTGCCCTCGTACTGCATCTCGTCGAGGACGACCGGCTTGCCGTACTGCCTGCGCCAGTCCGCCGTGCCCTCGGGCGTGCGCTGGATACTACAGTGGGTGATCCATGGGCGTGTGTGATCATAAAACTTAACTCCGTTATGTATTGAGCGGAGATGATTATAAGGATCACTTTCGCAGATCACCTCGGCAAAGTGCTCCCAATCCGCCTCGGTCTTGCTCCCGATGAAGTCGTATTCATTTGCAAAAGACCACCAGATATTGCGGTATGCGGAAAATCTTGCAGCAATATACCGTAGATACAGATCATTTTGATCATTATTTATCGTCGAGAATCCCCACCTGTCGTAGGGGTGGAAGATGATGATATCTGCCTCGATCCCGAGCTTTTGCAGTTCTAAAATGCACTTTTCAATATGCTGAAAATGCCCGGGTTTGAAGCGTAAAAAATCCCAATTATTGCCCTCGGAATCCGGCGTGAAGTCCCAGACGTTATCCTCATTAACTAAATTTCCGTCGACCGGCACGCCCTCGTAGGGGTACGACCTCGGCTCGCGGGAGTTGTAGCAATAGCTCTTCGGGAAGACGCAAAAACGGATTTTGTTGAACGGAGATTGTTTAAGCGTGTTAAGCGTTTGGGCTATCAACTCATCGCTTTGAAGCTCCCAGACATAGCACGTCGTGCCGATCGGGTAGTAGGGCGTGCCGTCGGCGTAGGCAAAGTGGCAGGTGTTGCAAACCCGCACAGGACCGTGGTTTTCGGCTGACGGAGCGGTCACCAAAAACTCGCCGGAATAGCTGTCTCCCGAGAAATCCCCCGAAACGGTGAAGCGATAAACGCCCTCATGTGAAGGCATGAAACGGACTTTATAGATCCCGCCGCCTTCGTAAAATCCCGCGACGGTCTTGCGCTCATGCTCGCCCTCAAATGTCGCGGTGATGTGGTGATCCACAAAAGGATTTTTATCCGAAAATCCCTCGCAGCTCAGCTCAAATAATCCCCATTTTTCAACAGATTTGGTATATTTCATGGCACGACCTCCGAAGTTTTTTATGATTATACCAAAAAAGCAGCTGAATTTCAAGCCGAAATTAAGTAAAATTCAGCGGAAATGGGGCTTAATTTTGAGCGGTTCATAACAGGAAAGCTGCATAGCCGTTGGGCGACGGTACTTGTCCGTATAAACATTGACAAAGAGACGTATTCTGAAATGTAGTGTAAGTGTGTGAGTAAGGCGATGGTCTTTAAGCGATGGACCCCCACGCCCTTTCGGCTCCAGGGCGACTTTCGTCGCCCTCTTTGAAGGCAATTAAAAGCAAAAAGGACAGCTATCGCTGTCCTTTTTGTGGGGATTTCGCGCTCTGCGGAGCGCGACCAGAGGCTCCTCGCCTCTGGACTCTCGCGAGCCTTTTGAAAAAGGCTCGATCGAAAACTTTTTATCTTGTCTCTCTTATACCTAATCAAAACCTTTCACTCGCCCTGCTCAGGCTCGTCTTTCACCTCGGGAGCGATTACTGCTCCGTCCTCTTTCGGCTCGGCTTTGGGCTCGGCTGCTTCGCTGTCGGGGTTCTCGCCTTTCATCAGTTGCTCAAACTGCTCGCCGTTGATCTTCTCATGAACGATCAGGTACTCGGCGACGCGGGTCAGTTGCTCTTTATGATCAGCTAAAATCTCCTGCGCACGGTCGTAGGCGGAGTGAATGATCGCCCTCATCTCGGAATCGATCTCGCTCGCGATGACCTCGGAATAGGTCTTTGAGGAGTTGTAATCGCGTCCCAAGAACACCTCGTTGTCGTCGTGACCGTAGACCACGGGACCCAGCTTATCCGAGAAGCCGTAGCGCGTGACCATGCTTCTTGCGGTGTCCGTCGCGCGCTCGATGTCATTGGAAGCGCCGGTCGAGATATCGTCCAAAATCAGTTTCTCAGCCGCCCGACCGCCCAAAAGAACCACTATGTTCTCGTTCATCTCAGTCTTTGAGACATATGATTTGTCGTGCTCGGGAAGCGCCATCGTGTAGCCTCCGGCGGCTCCTCTCGGGATTATCGAGACCTCCGAGACCTTATCCTGAGTCGGGCAATAGTAGTGGCAGACGGCGTGACCCGCTTCGTGATATGCGGTCAGCCTCTTTTCCTCGGGAAGGACCACCCTCGACTTCTTCTCGGGACCCGCGATGACCTTTATCGACGCGTCGTTTAGGTCCTCCATCGTGATCGCCTTGCGGTTTCTCTTGACCGCCATCAGCGCCGCTTCGTTGATGAGGTTTGCAAGATCGGCTCCCGTGAATCCGACCGTCGCCGCGGCAACCTGCTTCAGATCGACGTCGGGAGCAAGGGGCTTGTTCTTGGAATGGACCTTTAAAATTGCCTCTCTACCCGCGATGTCGGGATAATTAACATAAACCTGCCTGTCAAATCTTCCCGGTCTTAAAAGAGCCGGGTCGAGGACGTCGCGGCGGTTTGTAGCTGCCATGACAATGACGGATTCATTGATATCAAAACCGTCCATCTCAACAAGAAGCTGGTTCAAGGTCTGCTCGCGCTCATCATGACCGCCTCCGAGACCTGCTCCTCTACGGCGACCCACCGCGTCTATCTCATCGATGAAGATGATGGACGGCGCGGATTTTTTAGCCTGATCGAACAAATCCCTCACGCGGGCGGCGCCGACGCCGACATATAACTCAAGAAAATCCGAGCCGGATATCGAGAAGAACGGCACACCCGCTTCACCCGCAACAGCCTTTGCAAGAAGGGTCTTGCCGTTGCCGGGAGGTCCCACCAAGAGCACGCCTTTGGGGATTTTGGCGCCTATCTGCTGATATTTTCCGGGATCTTTTAAAAGCTCCACTATCTCCTGAAGCTCGGCTTTTTCCTCATCGGCTCCGGCGACGTCATCGAATGTGACTTTGTGTTTATCGTTTCCGCCGTCAACTTTTACGTTAGCCTTTCCGACCGAGCTTATCCTCCCGGCGCTCGATATGCTCCTCGTCATCGATATCGCCAAGAATACCATCACGCCGATCATCAAGATCGTCGGGATCAGGTTCAGCCAGATCGAGCTGTCGGACGCGGGGATAGGATTATAGACAAGCGGGCTCTCGGGGTACTTTTCATTGTACGCGGCTCGGTAGCTTCCGCCTTCAAAATCGTTCTCCTCGCCGAAGAGCTCGTTGTAAAATAGCCCTACGTTCGGGACTTTGTATTTATATACCGTGTCGTCGCCCCGAAGCTTATATTCCAAAGCCCCCGAGCCTAAGTTCAGGCTGAATTCCGATACCTCCAAATTGTCGAAGTGAGAGATTATGTCGGAATAATTCAGCTCCTCCTCGGGCTGCATAAGCCCCCGAAGCCCGACGACCATGATGATTATTATCAAAGCCGCCAGAAGAATGTATGACACAAGTCCCCTTGGTGTTTTACGGTTCAAATGTTACTCCCCATTTCTCATAATTATATTTTTAGCGGATATGCTCACAAAAGCACTTCTCCCACATAATCGAGGTTGCGGTATTTTTCATCGTAGTCAAGACCGTAGCCGACCACAAATCTGTCCTCGATGGTGCAGCAGGAATAATCCGCCTTGATATCTACCGTTCTGCGCGCGGGTTTATCTAAAAACGTCACGATCTTGACGTCCTTGGCGCCTCTTGATAAGAGCGTCTCCCGAAGCGCATGAAGCGTCTTTCCGGTGTCCAAGATGTCCTCGACGAGCATTACGGTCTTTCCCTTGATGTCAAGAATCGTGTCCATCTTGACGTTCACGACTCCTGTCGAGGTCGTCCCTTGGTAGGATTTGGCGCAGATGAAGTCGATCTCGACCGGCATATCTATCGCCCGAACAAGATCGGACAGGAATATGAACGAGCCCTTTAAAACGCCAATCAGCGTCAGCTCCTGACCTGCAAAATCTTCGGTTATCCGCTTGCCCATGTCCGAGACCATCTTCGCGATTTCCTCTTTTGTCATCATTACCCTGATGTTATCGTACGTCATTTTCATTCTCCTTAATTATGTCTATTCTCAGCCCGGAAGAAGTTTCCTCCGTGCAGGATACCCTCTCGCTTATCCCCACGCCCTCTATATATATGACCCCTTCGCCGTCCGCTATAACATAGTCGCGTGCTCTTGCTTTTACGTCCATCAGCTTTTTGACGGTCTGGGTCATTCCCCTGCCCGCAAGCCTTATCTTCTCGGAGCCCCTGACATGCCGAACCGTGTACTCCCCCGAGACCTTGCACAAGTCCAGAATAAATCTTAACTCATTTTTTTGATAGCGGGATATGTCAAAAGGTGAAATTTTTGTGACAGTGAGCGTTTTTTCGGGAAGTCTGAGTTCGTGCTTTAAATCGGTGATATACTCCGGCTCGGGCTCTTCGTCGCGCTCAAAGCTTATTTTGCCCGATGAAAAGACCATGTAAACGCCTTTTTTGATATTTATTCTCCCGCCCGTCTTAAGCATTTCCTTTGCCCTGCCGATACGATCGTAGGACGGCTCTATTCCCTCTTGACGTAAAATTACGGATAAAGCTCTTGATAATACGGCGCCGTCGGGGATTTTTGTGAAGTCTCCGCCGCATTCCGAAAGCGCTTTTTCCGCGGATTTTTCGATGAATTCATCATCTTCTCTTAGCGCTCTTACGGAGTTTAAATATGCCGATTCAAGACCGGGGTTTATCTTCTTAAGCTCCGGGATTATGTTTAATCTGATTATATTTCTTGAACAGTCGGGTATTAAATTTGTCGAGTCGGTGACATATTCCTGCCCGACGGTCTTAAGATAATCCTCGATCTCCGAGCGCGTGCAGTCGATAAGCGGGCGGACGATATTTCCCCGAACGGGAGGGATCGAGGCAAGCCCGTGGGTCCCGCCGCCCCGGGACATGTTGAAAACCGAGGTCTCAAGGCAGTCGGAAAGGGTGTGCGCAAGAGCGATCTTAAAGCCCTGAGACATCCTCTCAAGCGCTTTGTAGCGAAGCTCGCGGGCGCCGAGTTCTATGGAGCAGCGATTTTTCCCGCAGTAGCCTTTGACGTCCTCCCGGGAGACCTCGAGCGGAACCGATAGACCCCGGCAGAGTTTTTTGCAGAAGTCCTCGTCCCGATCGCTCTCGCCGCCCCGCAAGCCGTGGTTTATATGCAGAGCGCGCACATCATATCCTAAATTTTTCAAAATAAGAAGCAGGCAGACGCTGTCGGCTCCTCCCGATAGTCCCACCGCGACGCTCTCGCCGGGACTTAGCATGCTGTATTTTTCAATCGTTTTCGATACTTTATCAATCATTTTCCCGCTTCGAGTCAACGCTCCTGAACAGATAATATTCTCCTAAATATGCAAGATTTACCGTCCCCGTCGTGCCGTGGCGGTTCTTCGCGATGATGCACTCCGCAGCCGATTGGTTGGGATTCTGCTTGTCATACATCGCCTCGCGGTAAATGAACAGGATTATGTCGGCGTCCTGCTCGATGGAGCCCGATTCGCGCAAATCGGACGGCATAGGTCGGTGGTCCTGCCTCGATTCGACCGAGCGGTTGAGCTGGGACAGAAGTATCACCGGGACGTTCAGCTCCTTAGCCATCAGCTTGATCTGCCTTGTGATCTCCGAGACTTCCGTCACGCGGTTGTTGTGGAAGTTTGCCGATTCCATCAGCTGCAAATAGTCGATGACGACGAGCCCCAAATTCCGCATTCTTCGCAGTTTTGCCTTGATCTGCGGGACGGTGATCCCCGCGGTGTCGTCGATATAGATATTCATCTGCGAAAGGGCGTCGGCGGCTTCTGCAAGCTTTATCCACTCCTCCGAGCTGACCATTCCGCCCGTGAGTGAACCGTTCGGCACCAAAGCCTCGGCGGAGAGCATTCTTGCGGCAAGCTGCTCCTTTGACATCTCAAGGGAAAAGATCGCGATCTCGCAGTCCTTGTTCTTTTTCGCGACGTTTGCCGCGATATTCACCGCAAAGGTCGTCTTTCCCGAACCCGGTCGCCCTGCAACAACGATCATGTCCGATTTATTCAGCCCGGCGATATATGTATCGAGCAAAGAATATCCCGACCGAAGCCCCTGATACTGCTCTTTATCCTCGCCCGAGAGCTTCTGGATACGGTCGTAGGCGGAGACGATGATCTCCGAAAGGCGCGTCAGACCGTCGATCTCCCTGCCTTGGCGTATGTCGTAGATCTTCTGCTCGGCAAGATCAAGGAGGGCTTTGGCGCTTTCCCCGCCGTCCGAACATGCCTCGATGATCTCGGCGGAGGCGTTCATCAGCGATCTTAAAAGATACTTGTCCTCGACGATCTTGCAGTAGCTGTCGATGTTTGCGACGGTGGGGACGTTGTCCACAAGTCCTTTTAAATATGCCCTCGCCATCGCCGAAGTTTCAAACACGCCGGTGGACACCGCCTCATCTATCACCGTTACGATGTCGGCGGGCGCTCCGTTTGAAAACATTCTTAAGATGATTGAATACAGCTCGCGGTGCTGATCCCGATAAAAACTCTCGGGACGAAGCCGCGCGATCGCCGTAGTGAGGGCGTTGGGATCAATCAAAAGCGCGCCCAGAACTGTCTGCTCGGCTTCGATGCTGTAGGGAAGCTCCCTTCCGGTCAGCGTCGCTGCAAGGGTCTTTTCGGAAGGCATATCAGTCCTCCGGCTCGACCTTCACCGTGATGGACGCGGTGATTCCCTGGGTGAACTTCAGCTCGGCTTTGTAGTCGCCATATGCCTTGATGTCTGATGAAAGACTGATCTTTTTCTTATCTACGCTTTCCCCATATTGGGCGCTGATCATATCGCTGACGGTCTGAGCCGTGACCGAGCCGAAGAGCTTGCCGTTGGCTCCCGCCTTAGCCTTATAGACCACGGTCTTGCCGTTCAGTTTCTTTGCGGCGGCTTCCGCGTCTGCTTTCGCGACTTCAAGCTTGTGCTGCTCCGAAGCCTTCTTGCCGGCGAGATCGTTTACGTTCTTAGCCGTGGCTTCGATCGCAAATCCCCTTGCAAGAAGGTAGTTTCTGGCATAACCGTCGGCGACGTTCAAAACGTCGCCCGCTTTGCCGGAGCCCTTGACATCTTTAATAAGTATAACTTTCATATATTTTACCTCCGATCAAGTTGTGATATAATCTTCAATAGCGTCCTTGAGCATTTTGACGGTTTCGTCGAGCGAAGCGTCGATCTGAGCGCCGGCTATCGTCTGCTGACCGCCTCCGCCGAGCTTTTCCATCACGATCTGCACGCTGAAATTGTCCATAGACCGAGCCGAGATATAACATTTTTCGCCTCGGCGGTATACCGTGAAGGAAGCCCTCACCCCGACGAGCCCCAAGAGCTCGTCCGCAGCCTGCGGAGCCGCCAGAGACAGCTCAGGAGCGGACGATTCCGTGGAAGCGATGGCGCAGCCGTGGAAGAGTTCGGCAGACTGTATCAGCAGGCTCTTTTCCCTATAATTTTCCAAAGTGTCGGCAAAGAGCCGCTTGACGGCGACTGTGTCGGCGCCCAGTTTTTTAAGATATCCTGCCGCTTCAAAAGTTCTTGCGCCGGTGTGCATCGTGAAGAATTTAGTGTCTAGCATGATGCCGCACAAAAGCGCTTCTGCCGCGGGAACGCCGATCTTGCAGTCGGGTCCCATATACTGGATAAGCTCGGTGATTATCTCGCATGTGGAAGACGCGGAAGGCTCGTAGTAGCTGTAGGTCTCGTTTGTGATGTGTTCGGGCTTTATCCTGTGGTGATCGATGACGACGATCTTCTTGGCGGAATTGTAAAGCCCCTTGCAGTCAAGCATTTTGGGGTCGTGGACGTCGCAGATGATCAGCAAATCCTCCTCGGAAAATTCCGTCTCAGCCTCCAAGGGGTCTTTAAAGACGTCTCCCCCCATGCGCTCCGAGACATGCTTGATAAGCGGCTTTGCGACATTTGTCTCGGGATTGACGACGCAGTATGCCGACCTGCCCATGCTCCTGAGCGCCGCGCATAGACCGATTGAAGCGCCCACGGCGTCGAAATCGGCACGGTCGTGACCCATTATGTAGATATTGCGAAGATCGGAAGCAAGAGAGGTTAAATCGTTTGCAAACAGCCTTATGCGAACCTTTGTAGACCTCTCGGGGGCTTCGCTCTTGGCGCCGTAAAATACAAATCCGGTATCGGTAGTATCCGTCTTGACGGCTGCCTGATCTCCTCCGCGGTTGAAGCACATATCAAGAGCGGCGTTAGCATATTTTTCGCTTTCCGAAAGATTTAAAGCGCCTCTTCCGACGCCTATCGAGAGGGTGACGTTTGCGCGTTCGCCGAGGCTTATCTTTCTCGCCTCGTCGAGCAAAATCTTAAATTTATTTTCTATCAGTTTTGAGAGGTGTCTCTCCTCCAAAATGCAGTAAATACGACCGTTTGAAAGGCGGTGATATATGCCGTTGGTCTGGGATATGAAATTGTCAAAGAGGTTCTCGATCTGCACCAAAAAGCGGGCTTTATCGATCTCCTTGGCGTTTTTCAGGACCTCGTCGTAGTTATCGACGACTATCAGCATGACGCTCTTTCGGCTTGCGCGGTACTCTTCCTTCAGATCGTTGAACTCGGTGCAGTCGTCGAAGCTGACTATCGACAGCCCCGAGGAGTGCTCGATCGCCTTGATGTGATACCAGCGGTCATTGATCGGGTGATCGGCTCCCGAATCGGAAAAATACTTCGGAACGGTGTCGCCGACGAGCTCCTCCAAAGGCGCGCCGTAGACCTGATCGCCGGGGAAAATATTCTCCTCAAAACTTCGGTTAAACCAGATCATGTTGCTGTTATGGTCGGTGATTACGATCGGCGAGGGGTAATTATAGAACTCCTCGCTCTGCAAAACTTCCAGATCGCGGTTCATGTCGGTGACGTGCTTTATGACGTCCACCGAGATCACGAAGGTCATCGCAAACAAAAACGCGCAGCAGATCAGTATCAGCGTGGCTGCGGCGGCTGCCGTGTACGACCCGCGGATATAATACATCACTGCCGAGCCCACGGATACCGTTGCCAGCACGGCGAGGGGTATCCAAAGCATGTGAAGTTTTGTTTTGATCATGTGGGATCTTTTTTTCATGGTAAGGCTCCTTTCGGAGATTTGGGCGGATAGAAGGTAGGGGGTAGGGGGTAGATGTTAGAGTGAAGGGGAGGGGTGAGTTGGGGTGGATTGATGAGCGAGACTCTTGGGCGACTGCGTCGCCGGTTTTTTTGTTGGGGGAACCCCCGGCGAGGGTTCCCCCGATGAAAACAGTCCACCGGACTGTTTTCATTTTCCCCCCTCCTGCGCTTATGAACGATTATTCGCAAGACGACGGCTCTGCCGTCCTCTTGCTTGGGGATTTCGCCCGTTGCGACGGGCGACTTGGGGGCTCTGCCTTACATGCGGGGTTTTGTCTGCAAGACGACCGAGGCGAGCGTTTACGCCGAGGGAAGTCGAGCAGGAACAAAACCAGCATGTAATCAAGACCCCCGCAGCCTTGAAAGGCTGGCGAACTTTTTGCCTTTTCTCTTTGAAAGTAAAGTTCAGAATCTGCCTTCCGACATCTGTTTTCTGCACTCTAATCGGTCTTGTCTTTTTGAAGGTAAAGCACAAAATCTGACTTCCGACATCTCAAGTCTGCCTTCTGATCTATCATCTAACCTTCTAACTCTCTAACCTCTAAGCGAAGCGCCGCTATATATCCATAATGTCGGGAATGACCATCGGTCTGCGCTTCGTCTTCTGGAAGAAGTAGTCGCCGAGCTCGTCGCGGAGGCGGTTCTTGATCGCGGGATAGTCGTGGCGGGTCTTGAGTTCCTCCTCCAAAACCTTCTTCGCAAGCGCCTTCGCCTTCTCCATCAGCTCCTCGCTCTCGCGCTCGTAGACAAATCCTCGCGAGATCACGTCGGGTCCCGAGAGCAGTCTGCGGTCGAGCCTATCTATCGTCAGCGTGACGACGATGACCCCGTCCTGAGCCAAGTGCTTTCTGTCCTTTAAGACGATCGCGCCGACGTCTCCGACGCCGTAGCCGTCCACCATCACCTTGCCGGAGGTGACGCTTCCGTTTATCTTGATGGTCTCGCCGTCCGTCTCGATGACGTTTCCGATGTCGGCGATGACGATGTTTTTGTCCGGAATACCGAGGTCGCGCGCAGTCTGAGCATGCCTGCTTAAGTGCTTGTATTCGCCGTGGACCGGAATGAAGAATTTCGGGCGTGTGAGAGCCAATATCAGCTTCTGCTCCTCCTGACAGGCGTGACCAGAGACATGCACCTCATACATCTCCTCATAAACCACCTCCGCGCCGAGTTTTAAGAGCTCGTTGACAACCCTTCCGACAAACTTTTCATTGCCGGGAATAGGTCTTGCCGAGATGATGATGAAGTCGTTTGAGGTGACGCTGACCTGACGGTGATCGTTAAGCGCCATTCTCGTCAGGGCGCTCATCGGCTCTCCTTGGGAGCCGGTCGTGATCAAAACGATCTTGTCGTCGGGGTAGCTTCGCATTTTGTCGATGTCTATAAGCACGCCGTCGGGTATCTTTAAATATCCCAGCTCGACGCCGAGCCGCATGACGTTCACCATCGACCTTCCGAAAACGGTCACCTTCCGACCGTATTTTACGGCGCAGTTGATTATCTGCTGGACGCGGTGGACATTTGAAGAGAACGTCGCGATGATGATCCTCTTGCCGGCTGCTTTGTTAAACAGATTATCAAACGTCCCGCCGACCTTTCTCTCGGACGGCGTGAAGCTCTGGCGCTCGGAGTTTGTCGAATCCGACATCAGCGCCAAGACCCCTTCGGTCCCGAGAGCCGCAAACCTCGGCAGATCGATGATCCCGCCCTCGATCGGCGTGTAATCGACCTTGAAGTCGCCGGTGTGGATTATTGTGCCCGCCGGGATCCTTACGGCGACCGCGACGGCGTCGGGGATTGAGTGATTTACCCTGATGAACTCGGCTGTCATTCCCCCGAGCCTTACAGTCTGACCGGGTGCTATGTTGATCAGCCGGACGTTGCCCAAATTGTGTTCTTTTAGCTTCGACTCGATGAGTCCCAAGGTGAGCTTGGTGCCGTAGATCGGCAGGTTCATCTTCTTTAAAAGATAGGGAATGCCGCCGATGTGATCCTCATGACCGTGAGTGCAGATGACCCCGCGTACCTTATCCTTATTCTTCTCAACATAGGTAAAATCAGGGATCACGATGTCCACCCCCGGCATTTCCGCGTCGGGGAAGGTCATGCCGCAGTCGATGATCACGATGTCCTGCTTGGTCTCGATAAGATACATATTCTTGCCGATCTCGTTAAGACCGCCCAAGGAAATGATCCTGACGGGCTGGGATTTTCCGCCGTTTTCCGAGAAATTGGTGACGAGCGAGGGGGTGTTTTCGATCTTCGGAGCCTCGAAGCGGTGCTGAGGCTGGGGGTTCTGATTTGCCCGACCCGACCTACGGTTTTCCGAACGGGAGGGCTTTTTCTTGGGCTCCTGTTTTTTCTGGGTCTGTTTTTTCGGCTCGGCTTTTTTGGATTCCTGTTTTCTGCGGTTCTTTTTCGCGGAGGCATTCTGTGCAGCCTTCTTTGACAGCGGAGGAGCCGAGATCGCCGCTGCTATCGCCTGATCAAGCGCGGATATATCCGCCTTGCGGGGCTTTTTTCTTTCTTCGTTCTTCTTGTTAGCCATATAATCCTTTCTTTATTTAAAAATTTTTATGTAAACGGTATATCTTTCGGCGCGAGGGCATAGTATTCTACATTATGCATAGTCTATTTTACTACAAAAGTTTGCGGTTGTCAAGACGCATGAATGCATAGATGCGGTCGAAGTGTAGGTTTGTCAATGATATGTTACACTCGCCTCAAAAAAAGTTGAACCTTCTTCCCCTCCGA
>CANQYD010000025.1 GCA_947627985.1 uncultured Clostridia bacterium | reverse complement strand
AACAAAAAACCGGCGACGAAGTCGCCCGGAGCCCCCTCTCCCTTTAGGGAGAGGGGGTTGGGGGTGAGGGTAAGCCCGGAGGGGTGTGGGGAACCGTGCAACGGTGCCCCACAGAGCCGAGCGAAGCGAGGCACAATCCCCTATATCCACTTTACCCCGATAGAACCTCCGTGCCCCTCCCTTGAGGGAGGGGAATGGGGTGGGTGGCTTTAAATAGCATGAACAAATTTCCGGCAGGAAATTTGTGAATACCTTTTACATGGTGGGCGTGGTACAGGACAACCCGGCACAGGTTTCCCCATTGGGTTTACCACGGTCCCCCTATTTCCTCCCCTCCCCCAGCTTCCACCTCACCCACCCCGCAGCAAACCCTGCAAGCGGCGTCGCAACAAACAAAGCCGCCGAAAGTATCGCCTCGGGGGTGAGCATATTCCAGACGGCGAGCAGAATAATCTCCAAGACGCCGTAGCAGATGATCCCGGGAATCGGAACATACCTCACCCACTTCTCAATGGGTGGGATAAACATGCAAATCTGTAAAAAATATGCCGGAATAATCCCGAAAATCCTGAAAAATATCTGACCCGGCAAAGTCCCCCAAAAGTAGTAGGACGGGATCACCCACAGCGCCGCAGTCACACAAAATAACACAACCGGCTTAATCTTCGGATTCATGCTCAAAACCCCTTTCCATCGGTCTGAACGCCAGATAAACCCCGGCTAAGAGAAAGACTGCCGCAAACAAATCCGTCAGCTCAAACGGTCTTGAAATCATCGGCAGACGGGCAGCGGCAAGATATATTATCATCACGGTGTTTAACGGCAGGATCGCGATCCTCTTTCCGTGCATGAGCCAGCCGAGACATATCCCCGCCGTCGGCGCAAGACCGAATACCGCTAAAATCCCCGCCAAAAGCGTGCCGCCGAAATCGCCCGATATGTAAAGCGCCGCGGCAAATGCATAAACCGCCAGATCAGCCGCAATCGGCACCCACCTGACCCACTTCTCCCTGTCGGTCAGGCATAGTCTGAACTGCAAAAACGCCGTGGGAATGCCGCCTAAAGTCAGCCCAAATACTTCGCCGAGATAAACCCCCGCAGCCTCGGTATCCTTAAAAATCAGGCTCATCGCGATCCAAAGTACCCCGGAAACCGCCAAGCCGATCGTTGAAAAAATCTTAAGCTTCTTCTTCATGATCTTCCTCCCCGGGCTCTTTGTACTCGATCTCGGGCGGCTTGGGCGCGGCTGTCGCCGAGCCCGCTGACGGGCTCTTAAAGACCTCAGCCACCTCGCTCACCGTGAAATATGCGTTCGGGTCGACGGCGTGGATAATGTTTTTCATCTTCGCGATCTGGAAACGGTTGACGACAAAGTAGATGACGGTCCGCTCGGTGTTCATGTATCCTCCCCGCGCCGAAATCCTCGTCGAACCGCATTCAAAAGCCTCCATCAGCGCCCCAGAGACCTCGTCGGGCAGCTCGGTGATGATCATCGCCGACTTCGATCTGTCCAACCCCTCGACGATGAAGTCCACCGTTTTAAGCGCAGCCATATATGTGACGATGGAGTAAAGCGGTAAAATCCAACTCTTGGTCACCGCCCCGGCGATCAGGTACAGGATGATGTTGTAGCCCATCACAAACGAGCCCACCGATATCCCGAGCCGCTTTGCAAATATCACGGCGCACACCTCGATCCCGTCGATCGCCCCGCCCGAACGTATCGTCAGCCCGGAACCGATACCCGAGATTATCCCCCCGAAGATCGCGCAGAGCAGCAAATCGGTGCCCGCGATGGGAGAGCCGCTCGCCTCGGGCAGAATCATCTTCAGGACAAACGCCGCAAGCGAGTAGACCCCGACGGCGTAGACCGAGTAGACCGTGAAGGCGATCCCCTGCCGACGGTAGCCGTAGAGAAAGAGGGGTACGTTTAAGACTATCAGAAAGACCGAGAGCGCGACGGGCGTCACCCCGGCAAGGAGCATTGAAGTCCCGGAAATGCCGCTGTCATAGAGCTCTACGGGGGACAAAAATACCACCACCCCGACGGCGTTGATGATCCCCGCCAAGGTCAGCGCCAAAAAGTTAAAGACCCTAAGCCCGTATTTTTTCATTCCCCTGCCCCCTTTTCGGACGTATATATAAAGTATAGCACATACGGCGGGAATTTGCAAGCGCTTTTAGAACGCAGAATTGAGAGATCAGAGGTCAGAGGAGGATTTTTAACCTCCTGCTCCTCAGCGGGCTTAGAGTGTATAGAGGTTAGAGGGTTAGAAGATAGAAATGCGGATATGGGACAAAGTGTGCAAAATGCGCTATTAGAGGTCAGAATTGAGAAGTCAGATATCAGAGGCGGAAACCCGAACCTCCTACTCCTCAGCAGGCTTACTGCGTGTAGAAGTTAGATGGATAGAAGATAGATATCTCCCACCCACTCTTGTGGATTATGGAAGACAAAATGTGCAAAATGTGCAAAGTGCGGGCTGACAGAATGAGAGGGAGATGTATGATGTCCTCCCACGGCGGACAATTTGGGGGAAGTGTCTTCTTATTGTGCTTAAAATGTTTATTGTACATGAAAGTGTAACTTGAAAATGATAATTTTTGTTTTTGCAGTTTAAATTATTAAAGTAAATTTTTGTACTTATACTTGCGTGAACTATAAGCACAATAAGCACAATAGAGCCTATTGTGTCTAAAATGTCTATTGTACATGAAAGTGTGAATCAAAAAAGTATAATATATTTTTATAATTTAAATTATTAAAGTGAATTTTGCTACTTATATACTTGTGGATTTTAAGCACAATAGACCCTATTGTGTTTAAAATGTCTATTGTTCACAGATAAAACCCCGTTCCCGTGAACTTTGCACATTTTGCACATTTTGTCCATCAAAGTGCGCAAAGTTCACAAAATCCACAAGAGCGGGGGATATATTTCTATCTTCTAATCATCTATCTTCTATGCACTCCCAGCCCGCTGAGGTGCAGAAGGTACGGGTTCCCGCCTCTGAAATCTGACTTCTCAATTCTGACCTCTAATTGCATTTTGTCCTTCAAAGTGCGCAAAGTCCACAAAATCCACAAGAGCGGGGGATATATATCTATCTTCTAATCATCTAACTTCTACACGCAGTAAGCCTCTTGAATCGCAGAAGGCTCGGGTTCCCGCCTCTGAAATCTGACTTCTCAATTCTGCCTTCTATAAGCTTTGATCGCCTCTTCGACGTTCACGCCGTCGATCGTGAGACCCGAGATGTCGCAGTTTTTGATCACGGCGTTTGTGAGGTTGGTGTTCTCGATGTCCGAGCCGAAGAGGTTCACGCACTTGAGCTCGGCGCCGACCATATTGACCCCCGAGAACTTTGTGCCGTCGAAATCGACGTCGTAGATCAGGGCGTTGCAGAATCTGATATCCGTCAGAGTGCTCCCCTCGAGGTTGACGTGGTTGAGCTGCGACTCCTTCATGTCGACGTTGTCAAAGTTCGCCTTTCTCATCTGAATGCAGGCGATGCCCTTTCTCTCGCACTCCTCGCAGCCGCCGATCTTCGCGCCGTCCATCGAGCCGGTCTGAAATGACGAGCCGCCGAGGTTCATGTTTGAAAACTTCGCGTTTCCGAAGAACATGTCGCTGAAGGATGTGTCCCCCAAGGTGACGTTTTTAAAGACCGAGCCGGTGAGGTTTGAATTGTTGAATTTTGAATCCGCAAGATCGAGGTCCTCAAATTCCGCATTTCTCAAAGAGGCTTTTTTGAGCTTAAAGACTTCTTTTTTGCCCTCTGTTTTCCGGAAAGATTCAGCCGGCTCCGAGCCGATGTACTCCGCGACCTCTTTTATGCGTTTTCTCCCCGTCGGAGCCGTCTCGGAAGCGGGTTCGCCGATCGGCATGAGCGCCACGACGGTGTGTTCTTTAGGGATATTGAAGAGCTCGGTGACGGCTTCCTGCTTATAAGCCCCGATGATGCAGCCTCCGAGTCCCAGATCGACCGCTTTGAGGAGCATATTTTCCATGGCGAGAGCGGTGTCCTGCATTGGGAATTTGCGTCCGCGATCGCCGAAGCGGGAGACGATGCCGTTCTCGTCGGTGCATATCAGTATCACGCAGGGCGCCTGCGAGACCCATTCCGCGCAGACTTCCTTAAGTTTTTCGCGCTGTGAATCATCACAGATCACATAAAAATGCCAACTCTGCATATTGCAGGCGCTGGGAGCCATCGTCCCGGCTCGAAGTATCGCCTCGATCTCGTTTTTTGTGACCTTTCTTTCGGTGAATGCCCTGACGCTTCTTCTTGTCTCGATTGCCTTCTGAAGTTCCATACACTGCCTCCTCTTCGGGATATGTTATACCTGACGGCGCCTTTCCTTGAGTGTTCGGTCGATATCCCGCTCGGCAGCCTTTCGAGCCGCGTCATCGCGTTTATCATAGAGTTTTTTGCCCTTGCACAGACCGATCTCCAACTTTACGCGGTCCCGGCTGTAGTAAAGTTTCAGGGGGATTATCGTCAGCCCCTCCTGTCTTACCTTGTCAAAGAGCCTGCGTATTTCGTTTTTATGCATCAGCAATCTGCGGACCCGTCTCGGATCGCGATTGAAGATATTTCCTTTTTCATAGGGGCTGATATGCATTCCGTTGACGAAGATTTCGCCGTCCCTGATCTCGCACCAGCTGTCCTTGAGATTTACCCCGCCGCAGCGTATCGACTTTACCTCGGTGCCCTTGAGTTCCAGACCCGTCTCGAAGGTTTCGAGCACGAAGTAATCATGGCGAGCCGCGCGGTTTTCGGCAATTATCCTGCCCTTTTCAGATGGCATATCCGCCCTCCTCGGAATTTTCTGTAATTCAAGTATAGCACAACAGGGAGAGATTGTCAAATGGAAATGGGGGAAATTTTGGGGGGCGGTTCCAAATGTCATCTTTTTAAAAGGTATTCGCTGTTTTTGACCTTACTGAGCTGAGACTGCCGCCTTTGAGGGAGGAGCTTTATACCCTTCCCCGAACCCCCTCCCCCTTTTAGGGGGAGGGGGTTCGCACAACTACAAGTCTGCACAAGAGTAAATTGGGGGTGGGGATCTGCTTCAAATAGCATATCAAATTTCCGCCCCTGCGGGAATTTGATATACCTTTTGACCAAGGGAGCGGAGGGTGTGGGGGTACTATTCATATTATCATGGGTTCCTTTATTTTACTTGTTATGAGGTACAAAGCACTTTTTCAGTCTGCGCTGCTGTTTTGCCTTGCTTCGCGCGGCAAGCCCGAGGGGAGAACCCTTTTGAATAAGGGTTCTCCCCTATCCCCCACTCCTAAATTTCCCCTCACCCCGACTTGCGGCAAAAACTCTCAGAGCACGAGCAATTTCACGCTTTTGATTGCGAAGTGCGATGAGCAAGTTTTTGCGCAAGTCATACCCCCATCTCCCAAGGGAGAGGGGGCTTTTTGAGCCTCGCTTCGCTCGGCTGTGGGCGACTTCGTCGCCGGTTTTTTGTTGGGGGAACCCCCGGCGAGGGTTCCCCCGTGAAAACAGTCCACAGGACTGTTTTCATGCCCCCTCCTGCGCTTTTAATACGATAAAAAGCAATAGGACGCCTTAAAGCGTCCTATTGCTTGGGGATTTCGCGCTCTGCGGAGCGCGACCAAGGGCTCCGCCCTTGGATTCCGCCCGCTTTTTAAGGAAAAGCGGGGCAAAACCTTTTTGACTTGTCTCTGCTAAGGCTCGGTGCGGAATTTCTAATCTCTAACCTTCTAACATTCTAACCCCTAAAAGCACAAGCGGGACAAAATCTTTTTGACTTGTCTCAATTTGAAGCAGGGCGATAAATCAACATTCCAACAAATCCTTCATGCTGTACAGCCCCGGTCCCTTGTCGGCAATAAATACCGCAGCGTTTACGGCTCCGACGGCGAAAACTTCCTTGGAAAACGCCGAGTGGCTGAGCGTGATGACCTCGTCGCGCCCAGCGAATATCACCTCGTGATCCCCGACGATCGTACCGCCTCTCACGCTGTGAATGCCGATCTCCGACGGGTCTCGCTTCCGCCTCACCGAATGCCGATCGTAGGTGTAGCCGTACTTATGATCCCGCGCCTCATTCACCGAATCCGCCAGCATAAGCGCCGTTCCGCTCGGCGCGTCCACCTTCTGATTGTGATGGCGCTCGACGATCTCGACATCAAAACCGTCCCCCAAAAACGCCGCCGCCTTCTTCACGAGCTCGGACAGAAGGTTTATCCCCATCGACATGTTCGCCGTGAAAAACACCGGTATCTGCGAGCCGGCGGACTTTATCTTCGCGACCTGCTCCGGCGAATAGCCCGTCGTCGCGGCAACCAGCCCCGCCCCGTTCGTCAGGCAGTAGCCGAGCATCTCGTCCAGCTCATCGGGTCGCGTAAAATCGATCACGACGTCCGGCTTTTCGGGCATCTGCGAAAGTTCGGTGTAGACCGGGAAATCGCCGTATTTAACGGGGTTTATGTCCACTCCGGCGATGATTTTGCAGTCCTCGCGGTGCCCTGCGATGTCGGCGATGAAGTGCCCCATTCTTCCCGACGACCCCCTGATGCAGACCTTTACCATTTTTTACACTTCCTTTATATTGTTAAGAATTTATCAGCTTAAGGTTTATGAGTTCCTCCCGGAGTTTTGCATAAAGCCCGTCGTCCACCGAATAAAGCGGAGGTCGGCATACCCCAGAATCACGACAAAGCAGCTTCATGGCGGCTTTTAAGGGCAGCGGGTTGATATCCGAAAAGAGAAGTTTAGTTAATTTATGATATTTTTTTGATATTTTGTACGCCGCTTCAAAATCGTTTTCAAGACAGAGCTTGGTCATCTTCGCGACTTCGGTCGGCAGAATGTTTGAAAGAACCGAAATCACGCCCTTCCCGCCGACCGACATTATCGGCGCCGTCAGATCGTCGCAGCCGCTGTAGACGGGAAGATCGTCTCCGCACAAAGCGCTTATCTCGGCGCAGTATGATACGTCGCCGCTCGCCTCTTTTAGACCGACGACAAGCGGGTGGCGTGAAAGCTCCGCAAAAGTCTCCGGCTTGACCTTAAGTCCCGTCCGGGCAGGGATATGATACAAAATTGCGGGAAGCCCGACGGCGTCCAATATCTCGAAATAATGCCTGATCAGACCGCTCTGGGAGGTCTTGTTGTAATAGGGAGTGACCAGCAAAAGCGCGTCGGCTCCGCATTTTTTCGCCTCCATGGAGGTCTTTATGCAGTAGGAAGTGTCGTTAGAGCCGGTCGAGCAGATCACCGGGACCTTTCCCGCAGCCGCCTCCACCGCGCATTCCATGAGTTTTACATGCTCGTCTCGGGACAAAACGGCGTTCTCACCCGTCGTTCCGACAGCTACCAAGGCGTCGGTACCGCAGTCGAGCTGATATTTTATCTGAGCCTTATACGTCTTTAAATTTATACTTCCGTCCGGTGCGAACGGCGTTGCAAGAGCCGTCGCTGTGCCGGTAAAAACCGGGGTTTTCACGGTATCACCTTCAGGAATAATGTTAAATTGATAAAATAAATGCAGGCGGAAGAGGCGGAAGGGCGGGAGGGTGGGACCCGCTCGCCCGCAGATTTTTTCAAAGGTCCAGCCTCTTCCGCCGGCAGTTTTTGCCAAGGTCGGGCGCAAGGTTTTGTATACCCGAAAAGGCGCCCTAAGAGCCGCAAGCCCTTTGTCAGTCAAAGTATCCTTTAGCAGCCAAGAGCTCGGCGACAAGCACTCCGCCGCCTGCCGCGCCTCGCAGCGTATTGTGGGACAGGCAGACGAACTTGTAGTCAAATAATGTATCTTCGCGGAGTCTTCCGATGGAGACTGCCATTCCGCCTTCGAGGTCGCGGTCTAATTTTGCCTGCGGGCGGTTGTCATCTTCAAAATAATTCAAAAACTGCTTCGGCGCAGACGGCAGCTCAAGCGTCTGAGGCTCGCCCTTATACTCTGCCCATGCCTTTTTGATTTCCTCTTTAGAAGGAGTATTCTCAAATTTTACAAATACGGCGGAGGTGTGACCGTCGGACACGGGGACCCTAAGGCACTGGGTGGTGATGAGCGGCTCCTTCGCGGGAACGATGACGCCGTTTTCGACCTTGCCCCAAATCTTGAGCGGCTCGATCTCCGACTTCTGCTCCTCGCCCTTTATGAACGGGATAAGGTTATCTACCATCTCGGGCCAAGTCTCAAAAGTCTTGCCGGCGCCGGAAATCGCCTGATAGTTGCAGGCGAGCACCGTCTTGATCCCGAACTTCTTAAGCGGGTGAAGCGCCGGGACATAGCTCTGGATCGAGCAGTTGGGCTTGACGGCGATAAATCCCCTCTTGATGCCGAAGCGCTTTCTCTGGGTATCGATGACGGCGAGGTGCTCAGAGTTGCATTCGGGGATAAGCATCGGCACGTCGGGAGTGTGGCGATGTTCCTTGTTATTGGAAACGACAGGGCACTCAAGTTTTACATATGCCTCCTCAAGGGCGATGATATCCTCCGACGGCATATCCACAGCGCAGAATACAAAATCGACCTCGTCCGCGATCTCCTTCATATCCTTCAAAGCGTCCTTGACGACCATATCTGCGACATTTTCGGGAATAGGTGTCTTCATCGCCCACTTGCTGCCGACGGCGTCGCGATAGGTCTTGCCTGCCGAGCGCTCGGAAGCCGCGAGCACCTTGATCTTAAACCAAGGGTGCCCCGCAAGAAGCGTGACAAAGCGCTGTCCGACCATTCCGGTCGCGCCGATCACTCCGACATTGTAATTTTTCATAATATCAATTCCTCTCAATTTAAATTTTCTCTTGAAATTTTCGGGCTGATAGAGTATAATGTATTGAAATATGATACCACATCGCGAGCGGATTGTCAAGAAGAACGCGGGAAGAATGCGGAGAACGGGTCGGATGGGAGATTCTGTAATCTAAGGTTATCTGCGCCGAGGGGTGGCTTTGCGGGGTATGAGGGTGGCTGCGGGTGCGGCTTACGGGGCTGCTGCGGGAGGAGGGGGAGGCGGGCGAAGCCCCGTCGCGCTTGCGCGACGCGCCGACGCGAAGCGTCGGCGGTGCGACTTCGTCGCACGGGCTTCGCCCTGTACCCTCCGTCTGCACAGAGTTGGTAAGGCAGATGAAGAGGTCGGATTCCGCGGTTTGAGCCTGCGAGCCCCGTATTTTGCTTTGCAGTGATGACACGGGCGCCTGTTTTATAAGACCGGGCGGGACAAAGCTGTTTTTCGGGGTAAAGTGCTATTTTGCCTTGCTTCGCTCGGCAACCACCTGTGGGGACAACCCTTGCAGGGCTTTCCCCGTCCCCTTTTCCCATCCCCCTCCCCAGTCCCTCCCCGAGGGGAGGGGATTCCCCTCACCCCCAACCCCCTCTCCCAAGGGAGAGGGGGCACATGAGCCTCGCTTCGCTCGGCTCCGGGCGACTTCGTCGCCGGCTGTTTGTTGGGGAACCCCCGGCGAGGGTTCCCCCGATGAAAACAGTCCACCGGACTGTTTTCATCCCCCTCCTGCGCTCATTACGATCAACCGCAAGACGACGGCTCTCGCCGTCCTCTTGCTTAGGATTTCGCCCGTTGCGACGGGCGACCAAGGGCTCCGCCCTTGGAACCCGCCCGCTTTTTGAGGAAAAGCGGGGCAAAACCTTTTTGACTTGTCTCGTCTTATAGCTTATCGCAAAATCTGTCCTCTGACCTCCGACCTCTCACATCTGTCGTCTAACCCCTACCCCCTAATCACTAACTTCTAAAAGGAGCCCTTACTTTGGACATCAACGATCTCAAAAAATCCGATTTTTACTATGACTTCCCCGAGGAGCTGATCGCGCAGACCCCCGTCGAACCCCGCAATCACTCCCGCCTCATGATCCTCGACCGCAAAACCGGCGAAATCTCCCACGACCGCTTCTATAATTTATGCAATTACCTTCAAAAAGGCGATACCCTCGTCGTCAACGACTCCCGGGTGCTGCCTGCGAGAATCTACGGCGAACGCGAGTCAAACGGCAGTTTCATCGAGTTTCTGCTGCTTGAGCAGCGCCGGCAGAACGTCTGGGAAATCCTCTGCCGACCCGGCAAAAAAGCCAAGGTCGGTACCCGCTTCGTCTTCGGAAACGGTCGCCTGAGCGCCGAAATTCTTGAAGTTCTGGAAGATGGGAACCGCATAGCCAAATTCTTCTGCGAAGGCAGTCTCTTTACTGTCCTCGACGAGATCGGGCAGATGCCGCTTCCGCCGTACATCACGAAAAAACTCGAAAACAAAGAGCGCTATCAGACCGTCTATTCCCGCGAGACAGGCTCGGCGGCAGCTCCCACCGCGGGTCTGCACTTCACCCTCGAGCAGCTCGACGATCTTAAAAATCGCGGGATAAATATCGCGAGCGTGACCCTTCACGTCGGTCTCGGGACCTTCCGACCCGTCAAGGAGGACCGCGTAGCGGATCACAAAATGCACAGCGAATTTTATGTGCTTCCCCCAAAGACCGCCGAGATCATCAACCGAACGAAAGAATCGGGCGGTCGGGTCATCGCCGTCGGAACGACTTCCTGCCGCACCCTCGAAAGCGTTTTCAAAAAGCTCGGGAAGATCGACGCCGACGAGGGCTCTACCGATATCTTCATCTACCCCGGCTACAAATTCGGCGCGATAGACGGGCTGATCACTAACTTCCACCTGCCTGAAAGCACGCTGATCATGCTGGTATCGGCGTTTGCGGGCTATGAGAACACCATGAACGCCTATAAGACCGCGGTGGAGGAGAGGTATCGGTTCTTCTCGTTCGGCGACGCGATGATGATAAAATAAAAAAACCGCCGAAGCGGTCAATAAAAATCTTAAGGGGGCAGGAAATTCTGCCCCCGTATATTTAAAATGTAAAGTGATGATTTTTGGCTTTACTCTAAAAAGCACCTGTTCATCGGATTCACGCCTTTCAAAAGTATTTATAGAATTTTGTGCTTGTTTACATTCATCGGAATCATCTCCGTGGGATTATTCTAAAATCTTTTGGTGTATGAATCTTTAAGATAAATCGTTAATTGTATGCCGGACTCACCTCTTTCATTTTTATTTCGGTTTTAAATCCAGGATCTTGCGAGTTTCATGAGAAATCATCCTCTCGTCGGGTTGACATTTTTTGATTGTCAGCTTAGTCTGAAAGATGCCTCTTCATCGGAATCGTCCCCTTTTCTCGGATTTGTTACTGAAGTCTTTCTTTGAGGTTGTCTGCCTCGTTTCGTTTCTTTTTCTTTCTGTGATTATAATATAACACACTTTTTGTACATTGTCAATAGTTTTTTTTAAAAAATTTGAAATAAATTATTTAACATTTAATTCACATTTACCTACTTGACATTTGGTTGCAAATAGTATATACTTAAAGTGTTGCGGGTCTTGAGGACTGCAATAATCAGGAAAAAGGAGGCTCTTTGGGAATGGACGAAAATTTCGAGCCGGAGCTCGTCACCTTGGAGGACGAGGAAGGCAACAGCAGCACATATGAGCTCTTGGACACCCTTGAGGAGAACGGCAGCGTGTATTACGCGCTGGTGCCGGTCCACGACGATCCCGAGGAAAGCCTTCAGGAGAACGCCGAGCTGATCGTCTTAAAACTTGAGGATCCGAGCGATCCGGATTCGGGGTTTGTGTCGATCGAGGACGACGATGAATACGAGCGCATCGGGAACATTTTTATTGAGCGGCTCGAAAATTTCTACGACGGCGACGGCGAAGATTTTGACGGCGACGATTACGGCGGCGAGGAGGATTCCGAGGAGTAATAATCGCTGAAAATCGGGAAATAATAAGAACATTCTGCTTTGTGCGACAGTTTACAGGTTTTTAAATCCAACACATAAATCAAGGGATTCGTCCTCCGGCTGCGGGATGCAGACCTCCCGGCTTTTGCCGGACGAAGGGAGCGCGATGTACTCGGGGCGTCTTTACCCACCCTGCCTCGTGCGGGTTTTATGTCTGTAAACAACGGCAAAGCGGAATTTTTTCTTTTTGTTTGAGGTGGGAGTGTTGAAAAAGTGTTCTCCCGCTATTTTTTATTCTGAAAATCTGCGGAAAAGCCTGTTTAATGTATTGGGACAACAAGGGCTGAGCGCCGCGCCTCTTTCCGAACGTGGGGAGCCCCTGCGGGGTTGCTGTAGACACGAGACTTTGTCCAAGAGCACGAGCAATCTCACGTTTTTGATTGCGAAGTGCGATTGGCAAACGGCTTCTGCTTGCCTCTTTCCGGCTTCCCCCACCCCAACCCCTCCCCGGCGGGGAGGGGCTTTTTTGCCTCGCTTCGCTCGGCGTTGTGGGGTACCGTTGCACGGTTCCCCAAACCCTTCCGGCTTTCACGTCCTAACCTATATAATAACTTTTAACTTGTTATCTCGTCCATCTTATAAGTTATGATGGGGACAACCCGTGCCGGGTTTTCCCCATGCCCCTTTTTGATGTGGGGCACCCCTGCGGGGTTCCCCACACCCCTCCGGCTCCCGGGCGACTTCGTCGCCCTCTTTTGAACGCTAAAAGCAAAAGGACAGCTTTCGCTGTCCTTTTTGCCGGGATTTCGCTCGTTGCGACGAGCGACCAAGGGCTCCGCCCTTGGGACCCGCCCGCTTTTTGAGGAAAAGCGGGGCAAAACCTTTTTGCCTTATCTTTCAGATACTAAAGTGCAGACTCTGAGGTCTGACTTCTGTCCGCCTTCCCCGCCGTTTTGATTCTCAGCTCGGCGCGCTGGAGCTTTATCTGCGCGAGCTTTTTGGCGGTCTCGCTTTTGGGGGATGCGATCCTTGAAAGCGCCTTCTCCTTCGCCGCCTCGGCGCGCTTAAGGTCGATATCCTCAGCCCATTCAAATGTCGTCGGCGCCAAAAATACGCCGTCTTTGGTGACGTTTAAAAGCCCGCCGCAACAAGCGGCTATCCTCGGCTCCTGTCCGTCGCCCGAATAGACCCTGCACTCGCCTATTCCCACCGCGGTGAGGTAGGGAATGTGCCCCGCCATGACGGCGACGTCGCCATCTATCGACCTCAGCGAAATCTGCTTCGCCTTGCCGTCAAAGAAAACTCCGTCCGGCGACACGATTTTAAGATCAAATTCAGCCATGCCTACGCCTGCGACTTTCCGCGCTCGACAGCCTCGTCGATCGATCCGACAAACAGGAACGCCGACTCGGGAAGATCGTCGTGCTTGCCCTCGATGATCTCCTTAAAGCCCCTGATCGTCTCCGCGATCGGGACGTATTTTCCGGTGTATCCGGTGAACTGCTCGGCGACCGTGAACGGCTGGGAGAGGAATCTCTGGACCTTTCTTGCCCTCGCGACGGTCAGTTTGTCCTCGTCCGAGAGCTCATCCATGCCCATGATCGCGATGATGTCCTGAAGCTCCTTATATCTTTGAAGTATCTTCTGGACCGCTCTCGCGACTTTGTAATGCTCCTCGCCGACGACGTCCGGAGAAAGTATTCTCGATGTCGAATCAAGAGGATCGACGGCGGGATATATGCCGAGGGAAGCTATGCTTCTTGACAAGACGGTGGTCGCGTCAAGATGTGCAAACGTCGTAGCCGGCGCGGGGTCGGTGAGGTCGTCAGCCGGGACATATACCGCCTGAACAGAGGTGATCGAGCCGTTTCTTGTAGATGTTATCCTCTCCTGCAAAGCGCCCATCTCGGTCGCAAGGGTCGGCTGATATCCGACTTCGGAAGGCATTCTTCCTAAAAGCGCCGAGACTTCCGAGCCCGCCTGAGTGAATCTGAAAATATTGTCGATAAAGAGCAAAACGTCCTGATTTTCGCGGTCCCTGAAATATTCAGCCATCGTAAGACCCGTCAGAGCCACTCTCATTCTTGCTCCCGGAGGCTCGTTCATCTGACCGTATACGAGAGCCGTCTTTGAAAGAACGCCAGACTCCTTCATCTCGTTGTAGAGATCGTTTCCCTCACGGGTCCTCTCCCCTACTCCCGAGAATACCGAAAGTCCGCCGTGCTCCTTGGCGACGTTGTTTATAAGCTCCTGAATGAGGACCGTCTTACCTACTCCCGCTCCGCCGAAGAGACCGATCTTGCCGCCTTTTGCATACGGACATATCAGATCGACCACCTTGATGCCGGTTTCAAGTATCTCGGTGGTGGACTGCTGTTCGTCAAACTTCGGCGCGGGACGGTGGATAGCCCATCTTTCCTTAGTCTCGGGCGTCGGCATGTTGTCAACGCATTCGCCAAGGAGGTTGAATATCCTTCCTAAGGTCTCCCGCCCGACGGGAACGGTGATCGGCGAGCCGGTGTCAATGGCGTCGATACCCCGGGGCAAGCCCTCGGTGCCCGTCATCGCTATGCATCTTGCGACGCTGTCTCCGACGTGCTGGGCGACTTCGAGGGTGATCTTTCTGCCCTCGTAATCTATCACTATCGCGTTGTTAAGATCCGGCAGGTGCCCGTCCTCAAAGAGAATATCGAGCACCGGTCCGATGATCTGCACAACTTTTCCTACGTTTTCTTTAGCCATTTTTTATCCTCCCAAAAAAGAAGATGATTATTTTACTCCGTCTGCGAGCCCGACACGATCTCGGTGATCTGCTGGGTGATGGAGCTCTTTCTCGCCTTGTTGTATTTGAGCCGAAGGTCGGCGATGATGTCGTCCGCATTCGACGTGGCGCTTTCCATAGCGGTCCGCCTTGCCGCAAGTTCAGAGGCAAAGCTCTCGCATACGGCACCCCATATCAGCCCGGCGACGATATCCGGCACTATCGAGTTAAAGACCGCTCCCGCTCCCGGCTCTACAAGCGTAAAGCCCGTCTGTGAGCCGTCCGATAAAAGCTCTTTGTCAAGAGGAAGAAGCCTAAGCTCCGCCGGCTCCTGACCGAGCATCGTCACGAAGTTTGTGTAAACGATGATCAGCTCGTCAAATTCGCCGTCGAGATACATTCGGCACAAAAGCCTTGAGATCTCGTAGCAGCTGCCGATATCGACGTCCTCCACGCTCTCGTAGTCGTCGGAGACGATCTCATATCCCCGCCGCTCAAAATGCTCCAAAGAGCGCTTGCCGATCGGAAGCACGGAAATGTCCTTGCCCTCGGTCAGGGACGACGCAAATTTGAAAAGATTATTGTTGTATCCCCCGGCTAAACCTCTGTCTCCCGCGACGGCGATGACGCAGGTCTTTTTGATCTCCCTGCTGTCGCAATATCCCGTGTCAAGAGGCGATACGGCAGCCGAGATGTCGGAAAGAGCCGTGTAGAGCTCGGTATAAAAGGGTCTGATGCGATCTATCCTCTCTCTTGCCTTTGAGAGCTTCGAGACTGCGACAAGCTCCATCGCCTTGGTGATCTGCCGCGTGCCGGAGATGGATTTTATCCGAAGATTTATCTCTTTCATTGAGGACATGTCCGCGGTCCTCCTTTAGCGGTTAGTTAATTATTTGTTTTCGGTGTATTTTTGGGTGAAGCTCAAAACAGCCTCGTTGAGCGCTTTTTTATGCTCTTCATCAAGGCTTCCGCCGCCCGCGATATAATCCAAAAGATCGCGGTGATAGCCGTTCATCTCAAAGAAGAGCTGCTTTTCGTAGTCCTTGACTTTTTCCACAGGCACGTCTTTTAAGAAGTTATTGACGACGGCGTAGATGATGCATACCTGAAGCTCCACCGGAACGGGAGAGTTGCGGTCCTGCTTTAAGACTTCGACGATGCGCTCGCCCTGTGCAAGGCGCTCTTTGGTATCTTTATCGAGATCCGAACCGAACTGCGCGAAGCTTTGCAGCTCGCGGTACTGGGAATACAGGAGTTTAAGGGTGCCCGAGACCTGCTTCATAGCCTTTAGCTGGGCGGCGCCGCCGACGCGGGACACCGATATACCCGGGTTTACGGCGGGCATGATGCCGGAGTTGAACATCTCGGTCTCAAGGAATATCTGACCGTCGGTGATGGAGATGACGTTGGTCGGGATATATGCCGAGACGTCTCCCGCTTGGGTTTCAATGATGGGAAGCGCAGTAAGCGAGCCTCCGCCGGCTTCGGGTGAAAGCCTTGCAGCGCGCTCCAAAAGTCTTGAATGGAGATAGAATACGTCGCCGGGGTATGCCTCGCGTCCCGGCGGACGGCGGATAAGAAGGGACATCGTCCTGTAGGCGACGGCGTGCTTCGACAAATCGTCATAGATTATCAGCGCGTCCAAGCCCTGCTTCATGAAATATTCGCCCATGGTGCAGCCCGCATAAGGCGCGATGTACTGCAAAGTGGCGAGTTCCGACGCGGTGGAGCTGACGACTATGGTATATTCCATAGCCCCGGCGCGGGTCAGCGTCTCGACGAGCTGAGCGACGGTCGAATTCTTCTGCCCTATCGCAACATATATGCAGATGCAGTTTTTGCCCTTTTGGTTGATTATCGTGTCGGTCGCGATGACGGTTTTACCGGTCTGGCGGTCGCCGATTATGAGTTCTCTCTGTCCCCTTCCGATCGGTATCATCGAGTCGATCGCCTTGATACCCGTCTGCAAAGGCACCGAGACGGATTTTCTTTCGATAATGCCCGTCGCCTTCTGCTCGATAGGCAGGACCGCCTCGCTCTCGATAGGTCCTTTGCCGTCGATAGGCTGACCGAGGGCGTTCACGACCCTGCCGATGAGCCCCTTTCCGACCGGTACCGAGACGACCGAACCGGTGCGCTTTACGATGTCGCCCTCCTTGATACCGACGTCGGAGCCGAGCATGACGACCGAGACGGAATCCTCCTCCAAATTGAGACACATGCCGTAGGTCCCGTTAGAAAATTCTACCAGCTCGTTTGAGAGGCAGTTGTCAAGACCGTAGACCGAGGCGATACCGTCGCCGACCGTTATGACCGAGCCCGTTTCCGACAGCTCGGCTTTGCGGCTGTAGTTTTTGATCTGAGCCTTTATCAGGCTGCTGATGTCTTCAATGTTCATCTTTACACCTCTTTAAATAAGGCTATTCGTTTATTTCCTTGAGCATTTCCGCAAGCTTTGTCTTAATGCCCGAGTCATAGGTCTTTCCGCCGTATTCGACCCGCAGTCCGCCTATGCAGGAGGGATCGATCTTAAAGCTCATCATGACCTCTTTTCCGGTCTTTTCCCTGAGCTTATCCGCAAGACGCTTTCGCTGTTCATCGCTCAAAGAGACGGCTGAGGATACATTCACCGGGAGGATGCCGTTGTCCTCGCAGTAGAGTTTTTTATAGATGTCAAAGCACTTCGGGAGGATGGAAAGCCGCCTCTTCTCGGCGAGTATCATCATGAAACTGAGAAGATTCTTATCGACTTTGCCCTCAAACACGTTTGATATCAGCCCCGCTCTTTCCGAAGCCGATAATCTCGGGTTTGAAGAAAGGCGCAGAAATTCGGGGGTCTCAAGGCATACCTTCGAGACCTCGCCGAGCTCTTCAAAAACCTCTTTCTGAGCGCTTTCCTCGACGGCAAGACGGTAGAGCGCGGTGCCGTATTCACGGGAATAATCCTTGATCATAGGCTATTCCCCCAGGGACTCGATCGCTTCGTCGATCAAAGCCGCGTGAGCCTTTTCGTCGATCTCCCGACCGACGACCTCAGAGGCTAAGCCGATAACCATCTCGGAGACGGAGCCTTTGAGCTCCTCCGCCGCCTTTTTCTTGGCGAGCTCGATGTCCTCGTCTGCGCGCCTGCGCCTTGCCGCGGCTTCTTCGCGCGCGGCGGAAATGATCTCGGAGGACTCCTCCTTGGCGCGCTTTGACGCCGATTCGATCAATGAATCAGCCTCCGCCTTTGCGCCGTCGAGCTTTTGGCGGTACAGTTCCTTCTCGGATTCCGCTTCCTCGAGCGCTTTGTCAGCCTTGCCGTAGGTCTGCGAAATTTCTTCCTCGCGCTGCTTTAAGATATTCTGGACCGGCTTGAAGAGGAACTTTTTAAGTATCAGAACAAGTATCAGAAGGTTCCCGATCGCCATGAGAATATGCCAGACGTTTACGGAGAGAAAATCGAGCGTTGCCGACATTATCACCATTTTAAATTACCTCTTTAAGGGAAAATTACAGTCTGTTAAGGAAGAGACCGGGAGCCAAGAAGATCAGAAGAAGACCGATGATAAAGCCGTAAAGACCGGTGGTCTCGGCAACCGCGCAGCCCATCAGCATGGTGGTGGTGACGCTTCCCTTCTGCTCCGGCTGACGGGCGATTGCTTCGCATGCCTTGCCGACCGCAAAGCCTTCGCCTATACCGGGTCCGATACCTGCGATAAGCGCCAAGCCCGCGCCGATGGCGCAGCCCATCAGAACGAGCGCCCTTGCCATCACGTTGGGGTCGGCAGTCGTCGCTGCCATTAAAACTGTCATGAATTCCATAAGATTACTTCCTTTCATTATTATAAGGTATCTTGTTTTCTATTCCTTCTCAGCGGCGGAGGCGATGTAGAGCATCGTCAGCATGCAGAAGATAAACGCCTGCAAAACGCCGCTGAAAACGTCGAAATACAGTGATAAAACTGCGGGAAGACCGAGCTGCAAAATCGGCAGCTTCTCAGCCATCTCCCCTAAAATTCCCGGCAGCCAGCCGAAGAGGGCGTTGTTGGCAGCCGCAAGAGCCGCGTACACAAGCGCCGAGACAACGGTGCCCGAGGCTACGTTTCCGAACATACGGAACGCCATCGATAAAGGCGTCGCGAATTCTCCCAAGACGTTCATCGGCGTCATGATGAAGATCGGCTCCGTCAGGCTTTTTGCATACCCCAAAGGTCCGTTGGTCTTTATCTTGAAGAACGTGATCATCACAAACGTCATGATAGCCCAGCCGGCGGTGGTGTTGAGGTCGGAGGTCGGGGGATACATCCCCAAAAGCGAGATCAGGCTCGAAAACATCGCGAGCGAGAAGAGCGCCGCAATATACGGCACGAAGCCCTTCCATGCGGCTCCCATGTTCCCGGTGACGAAATTCTCCGTCGTTTTTACCAAAAATTCGGCGACGAGCTGCCTTCGGGAGGTCGGTCGCACTTTCAGATCGTGCGTCAGCCAGATGCAGAAAATCGCGATCCCGAGCATCACGAGCCACATGTTTACCTGAGTTTCGGTGATCGTGATCCCAAAAGGCAGCTCAAAGAGTATTTTCGCACCCGTTACTTCTATTTCCAAAATGCACTCACTTCCTTTTATTCATCGCTTTTTTCGGATTCCGTGCCGCGCTTCTTTTCCTTTATCTGGTAGGCAGCGATCGCTATCCGCGGGACTAACAGCGCCAAGAGCATCGGGAGCCAGCTTATCCACCCAAGTTTCACCGAGACCGCAAGCCCGGCGCCCATTAAGATCACGAGCAAAAACATGCGGAGGGAATATGCAGCCTGAATGCGCTTTTTGACGTCCTCGGGGGATTCGCCGTTGTCGGCGGCTGATCTCATCGCGCGGGCGAAGAGGTAGTAGTAAAGAGCGGTGACTAAGCTGCCGTAAAGCGCGCCCAAGGGTACCGAAAGGGAGAACTTTCCGGCGATGAGGTAAATTAAGGTAACGGCGGGAACATAGATCACGAGCGCGACGATTATGCAGCTCATGAATTCCCTGACGGCGTCCTTTCCAGACTTCATCACTCAACCCTCCCGAAAGCGATATCTGAATGTTAGTATAATACATTTGGCGGGAAATGTCAAGAGCAGATTAGAGGACAGATGGCAGAGAGGCAGAGGACAGATTTTGAGCATAGGCTTAAAAAAGACAAGTCAAAAAGGTTTTGCCCCGCTTTTCCTTAAAAAGCGGGCGGGGTCGAGGGGCGGCGCCCCTCGTCGCCCGTCGCAACGGGCGAAATCCCCTACCGAAAGATTATGACCGACAGGGCATAATCTTTCGGCTTTTGCCCTCAAAAAGGGCGACGAAGTCGCCCGAAGCCGGAGGGGCGTGGGGAACCGTGCAACGGTGCCCCACAGCCGGAAAGGGGCTTGGGGAAAACCCGGCACGGGTTGTCCCCAACAAAAAACCGGCGACGAAGTCGCCCGGGAGCCGAGCAAGCGAGGCTCATGCCCCCTCTCCCTTGGGAAAGGGGTGGGGGTGAGGGTAGCCCCTCCCCTATGGGGAGGGGTTGGGGTGGGGCAAGCCCGGAAAGGGGCTTGGGGAAAACCCCGCAGGGGTTGTCCCCACAGCCGAGCGCATCAAGCCTCAAATTCCCAAAAGGTTACAACATTATTACGATTTTCATTAAAAGGTTGACATTTTGAGCTAATAGTTATAAAATATAATGTGAGTTTTTATGCGGACAGGAAATTTACTTGTTTCTGAAAGGGGACATTCAATACATGAGCGAACACAAAACCCTTTGCATGGGCTGCATGGAGCCGCTTGAACATCCCGGAGTATGCCCTAACTGCGGCTACGACGACTCATCGCCGGCTCCGTCGGGATATCTAAGACCCAAAACGGTCTTAGACGGCAAGTACATCGTCGGGAAGATGCTTTGTAAAAACGGCGAATCCGCACTCTATCTCGGTTACGACAGCCAGAGCGAGGAGAAGGTATATGTCAAGGAGTATATGCCGGACGCCATCTGCTCGCGCGCCGGCGACACTCAGGAGATCAAGGTCTATCCCAACGCCGTGGTGCAGTATAAAAATTACATGTCGGAGTTTATCGAGCTCAATAAGGAGCTGACGAGGCTCCGCACCATGTCGCATATCGTCGCGCCCATCGACATGTTCTCACAAAACAACACCGCCTACGTCATCATGAAATACACCGAGGCGGAGACGCTAAAGCAGTATCTTCAGGACAACGCCGGCGAGCTGACCTGGGATCAGGTCAAAAAGCTCTTCCCGCCGCTTCTGACGACTCTCGGCTGCATACATAACGCCGGGATACTCCATCGCGGGATAAGTCTTGACAATATTTTGGTGACCGATAGAGGCGAACTGCTTCTCACCGGCTTCTCGATCGCCGCTGTGAGAACGGTCAATACCGATCTTGCCCCCGAGCTTTATACGGGATATTCGGCTCCGGAACAGTATTCTGCGGTCGAGTGGGTCGGAACATGGACCGACGTCTATGCGGTCGCAGCCGTAATGTATCGCTTACTGACGGGCTGCATGCCGACAGAACCGATGGCGAGGGTCGGAAACGATGATCTTTTAGAGCCCGCCAAAATCAACTACAACGTGCCCGCGAACGTCTCAAAGGTCATCATGCAGGCGATGAGGCTCAACTGCGACCAGCGCATAAGAACGGTCACCGACTTCGTCACCAAGCTCTTTGAGCAGCCGAGCTATATGCAGAAAATGCCGAACGGCTCCACCCAGACGATACCCATCTCGGTGCCGAAGCAGCAGCCGTCTCCCAAAAAGAGGAAAAAGAAGAACAGAAAGCGCGCGGCAGCCATCGCAAACGTCTTTATGATAATCGGCGCCGCGGTCCTCATCGGGATCGTCGTTGCCGCGTTTGTGATGCTCGCAAGAATGCTCCTTCCGGAGACAAATCCCCTTCCCGCGCCCGATTCCGTGACGGCGACGACGCCGCAGGTGGTCAACACCGCTCCCACTTCGGAAGCGCCGGCAGTCACAACATCTCCCACAGAGACCCAGCCGCCCGTCACCGAGGCGACGACGGCTTCAACGCAGAGCGGAGTATTGTTTGCGATGCCCGATCTCCTCGGCAAGCGCTATGACAGCGTCGTCGGCAACTCGATCTGGCAGGGAAAACTTGAACTTGAACCGACCTACGACTACTCCGAGGAGTACGAAAACGGCGTGATCTATGAGCAGGACATCGAGCTCGGCACCGAGCTTCGGGGTCTTACGAAGGTGAAGGTGAAGGTCTCTAAAGGTCTTGCGGTCGTCAAGATTCCCGACTTCATGAAGGAAGACGGCACGAAGATGACGAAGGAAGAGTACGCCGCAATCCTCGATCCGCTGAACATCAAGTACGAATACCGCACCGAGGACAGTCTTGAGATGTCCGACCTCGTGCTCGGGGTCTACTGCTCCGACAACGGCGGGGAAGTCGGGGACGACATCAATGTCGCCGAGGGGAACACGCTGATCGTGTATATTTCCAATTTCAATCCGCTGATCGAAGCGGCGGGATAAACAGAAGGCAGAAATGAGAGGTCAGAGGACAGATTATGCGCTCAGCCTGAGATGAGACAAGGCAAGTTTAGGATCAAGCCCTTTTTAAAGGGCTTGCGGGTTCCAAGGGCGGAGCCCTTGGTCGCTCACCGCAGTGAGCGAAATCCCCTTACCGCAAGATTATGACCGACAGGGCATAATCTTGCGGTTTATTTTGCCTTCAAAGAGGGCGACGAAGTCGCCCGAAGCCGGAGGGGTGTGGGGAACCGTGCAACGGTGCCCCACATTGTCGGGCGACTTCGTCGCCGGTTTCTTGTTGGGGGGCAACCCGTGCTGGGTTTCCCCCATGCCCCTTTCCGACTGTGGGGCACCCCTGCGGGGTTCCCCACGCCCCTCCGGCTGTCGCTCGGCTTCGCCGAGCTCCTATGAACGATAAAGGCAAAAAAGGACAGCTCTCGCTGTCCTTTTTGCAGAGATTTCGCCCGTTGCGACGGGCGACTCGGGGACGCTGTCCCCGAGACCCCTGCAAGCCCTTTAAAAAGGGCTTGACCCTAAACTTGCCTTATCCCTCACACATCTCTATGCAGAATCCGACCTCTGCCCTCCGATTTCTGTCTTCTAATCGTATCCCCCCAAAATCTTCTTCAGCTCATTCTTCGCGTCGTTCACCACCCACTCCGGTGAGATCACCTTCGCGTCGTTTCCGAACTGGAAAAGCCACCCCCAAAATGTCGGGCTGATCTGTACATCGACCCTGACGGTGAACTTTCCGCCTCCGATAGGGTTGGGGTGGACGCCGTCTCCGAAGCGGTCAATAATCACGTTGATGAGGCTCTCGGACATCTCCAGAACCACCGAAGCCTCAGTGCCGCCGTACATGTTATACGTCGCCCGAAGGCTTTTGGCAAGCGTCTCCTCATCGATGCTGAGGTCCCGTCGCCTGCGGTCCGTCACCGTCACGTCCTCCATTCTGTCGGCTCTGTACCGGCAGATTTTTTCATGCTTGTTGCAGTAGCAGACGAGGTAGTAGCAGTCGTTTTCCCAAATCAGATAATAGGGCGACACCGTGTAGACCTCGCCGCCGTGGCGAAGTCTGCGGTTTTTGCTGAGGTCATATTCGGCATATTTAAATGATATCTGCCGATTCGAGTAGATCGCCTCGTGGATAGAGTCGGTCGTGTAGTAGATTTTTTCGTTATATGTTTTGGCGCGATTCCCGACGTACACTGTCCTCTTGAGGTGTTGGGCGTGATACCTGCTCGTCAGCTGCTGGAGCTTCTTGATGAGCTCGTTCGACTTCTTTTGGGTGAGGAATTTCGACGACGCGACGGCGTCCGCCAATACATATAACTCCTCCTCCTGAAAGAGCCGGGAACCGACGTAGTAGACGTTGCTGTGCCCACGTTTTTCGACGCAGATGTCAAGCCCCGAATCTATCAGCGCCTCGATGTCGTCGTAGATGGTCTTTCGCTCGGCGGAAATGCCGTAAAGCCCGAGCTGGGCGATCAGCTCCGGTCCCGAAAGTTTGTGATTTTCATCGGTCTGCTCGAGCAAAATTTTTTGCAGATACAGAAGTTTCTGTTTTTGTTTGATTTTTCCTTCACTCATGATCCGCTGCCCCCTTTATCGACAAATTCAATGCGCTCAAGCTGAGCTTCTAAACTTCTTCGGAATTCGGCACGGTATTCGTTCCGAAGAGCGGTCTGCTCGGCTTTTTCGGCGTCTGTTAGACCCTCGGTCTTTGATTTTTTCGCGAGATAATTTATCCTCGCGATTTTTTTGTCGGTCATCGCGATCCCCCTTTTTGAGATGATGATATATCGGAATTTAACTGTTTTCCCGTCTGTTCCCGTAATGATAAATTATCAATACAAAAGCAAAGGAAATAATTTGTGCAACCATAACCCGGACAATTTGTAATTCGTCTGCACCCTTTAGTGAAACGACATGCAGCATGTTTGTAGCAACAGTATTATTAAACAGGTGTTCTCCAAGTCCAGCCCATACACAAATTATTGGGTTTGCATTTTATGTTTCTTTCCATATAGTTTCCTCAATCAACTTCCGATTTGCCCAAAGCCGAAGCGGTTCGGCGGGGAAATCTTCAGAATATATTCTACCACGAACCTCCCAAAAAATCAATAGATGAGTCCAAAAAAACAGACTCTTAGCCGCAGCCCCCTTGACTTTTCAAAAATTCGGAGTATATTAGTAATTGAGGAATTGAGAACATATGTTCTTGTGCGGAAGAAATGATTTTTAAGGAGAGACTGAAATGAAGAGAACGAAAGATGAAGAGGAATGCCCGAAAATGCGCGATGACGACGGGCTTTGCGGGTTCAGGCGGCTTGCCGGGCAGTACCGTGCCGAGGCGAAGGCGCTGGCGGATCGGCGGGAATTTTTGGCGCGGCAGCTTGCCGGGGAGTGGGATATCGACCGCAGGAAAAATTTAGAGGAGCGGTGTGAGCTGCTCGAAACCGAGCGGTATGAGCTCCTTTGGAGCCTGCGCGCGATCCAAAGTTACATTCGGGAGCGGTCGCGTTGAGGCGGTCGGTGACTCTTGATTCCGAGGAGCTTGATCGGCTTGCGGCGCTTGAAATCGATGAAACCGATGACGGAAAGCGCCCTAAAATCGGGGAGAAATTGGTCGGCGAGGCTATCAGTAACGAGCTCACGCCGCGCCAGCGGGAGCTGCTTCGGGACTACTATTTTTCGCGGCTTACGGTGTATGAGATCGCCGAGCTGCGGGGGATCTCGCCTTCGACGGTCTCACGCACGCTTGGGAGGGCGAGGAGGAATTTGCATCGGGCGCTGAGGTATGCGGGAAGGTAGCGGCTCAGGCAGGGATCAAACCTTGGTTCGGGGTCTCTGCTTCAGGTCGGGGTCGGGTGCGGGGTGAGGGGGACAAGGGCGAAGCCCGTGCGACGAAGTCGCACCGCCGACGCGAAGCGTCGGCGCGCTGCCTGCGGCAGCGGGGCTTCGCCCCGAGCCTTCCCCTCCTGCCAAGGTCCGTAAGAGGCACCCGGTCCCGTGCAAGCCCGCTCCCTGCACACCCCCCTGTCAGTGGCAGATAGCCTCCCTCTCAGTTTGCGCAAGGTATGATTCCTGCCAAATGCATAAAGAATCACCCTTTCCCGCTTGACATCAATATGAGAATATGCTAAACTCCATATATAACGCGCCGACGGTCGTGCAAAAATTAGTTTTGGGGGATTTTTTATGGAAAATGTTAAGAATGTTATGGATTTTAATGCCCAGCCTTTGCTGGTAGCTTACACCCGTAAAGTGCGGGAGGATTATTCGGAATTTTTGGGAGAAAGCGTGCATTTTGCGGTTTGCGATGATCATGACTCTCCCGCCGTGCCGCTCTACAATGCCTATGGAAGGCTGTTTGCGGAGTGCGGGTTCAGCGAGGAAAACGGTATCATCTCAAAGGGCGTTACAGACATCGAGGTCGCAAAAATCGGCGGAGAATTCATCATCTCCGGTCGGGAGATCGTGAGGACGAACCACGGCGGCGGCAAGTTTTCATCATGTGAAAGCGGAAATTTTGTGAGATGGCATACCTGCGATTTTGCGGATTTTTCTGCTCCCAAAATCATGTCTGAAAGATACTCATCTGAGGAAAAGTCAAAAATCGAGCTTTCCTGCTCGGCTTTTTCCGAAGACGGTCTCGACGCAGATAAAGCGGTCTCTATACCTATCCCGTGCGAGGTTGCAAGGGCGCTGATCGAGAAAAATATCACCGTAAAATATGCCTCGACCGAACTGCCGGCGGTAGTCACCGTCAAAAGCCGGGCAGAGCTCGATAATGTAACGGCATTAATTAAATATACCGACGGCTCGACCCATCGCAAACGGGTCGCATGGGGTGCGGAAAACATCGATTTTACGAAGCCCGGGAGGTATAAAATCAGCGGAAAGATCATCACCCGGCACTTCCCCTTCCCGGTCGAGAATCACCCTTGGGCAGACCCCGTTATTACATATTTTAACAGAAAATACTACTTTATCGCGACCAACGACGCAAACGGCGACACCTCTTTTGAGATTCGCGAGGCTGATTCCCCCGAGGCGCTGTTCTCCGAAAATGTGCGCAGGAACGTCATTCTGAGCGCCGAAAATACCGTCTTTAAGAACACTTTCTGGGCTCCGGAATTTCATATTGTCGGCGGGAAAATGCGGATTTTCTGCGCGCTGACCGAGGGCACCGGTTTCGACCCGCAATGCCGGGTCATGACCCTCAAAGACGGCGGCGACATGCTTTGCCCGAGCGACTGGAGCGAGCCGATCAGGTGCGTCATGCCGAACGGCAGGTACCTCAACCAAAATCCGCTCGGAGACGGCAAAAACGGCATCACCCTCGACATGACCTGCTTCGGCGCGGGAGGCAGGAGCTACGCCGTCTGGTCCTACCGCACGTGGGAAGGCACCGACAGCGGGTCGATGCTGATGATCGCCGAGAACGATCCCGACGAGCCGTGGCGGCTGCGGACCTTCCCGAAGCTGCTCTCGCGCCCGATCTACGGTTGGGAAAACAATCGCGGGACCGACAACAACGAGGGTCCCTACGCGCTCGTGACCGGTGAAAAGGTCTATCTTGCGTACTCCGGCGGCGACGCGAGGGGTCAGATGTATGTCGTCGGCATGCTGAGCGCCGGCGTCGGGGACGATTTGTGTGATGTAAATAATTGGGAGATACCCGGGGCGCCTGCGCTTGCTTCAAACTTCGTCGAGGGTCAGTACGGCTGCGGTCACAACGCCTTTTTTGAGGATGAATTCGGCGACTTTTACATCACCTACCACGGCGTGACCTCGCCGGAAAGCCGGGCGATCCTGCCGGGGATCAGGAGGGTGCACTTCGGCAAGAACGGGGCGCCGATTTTGGGGATGTCAAATGAAGAGGACCTGCCGGAGGAGATGGCGGGGGTGGAGATGACTGTGGTTGTTAAGTGATTTTTGAGATATATAATGCGCGCTGCTCTGCGGGGTATGTGCGGAATCTTTTTGAACGCACTTGGGAAAAGGCTGCGCTGAGGCGTCAGATGAGCGGCACCGAATGCAGCGCGCTTACCGTTGAGGACTTCGCGCTCGAGGCTTCGGATAAGGAGTTTAATAATATCATGTAGTAAAAGAAGCGGGCGATAGGCTTTGCGGCGGGAGGATAAAATTTATTAAAAAAAGGGGGGATATTATGCGGTATATCGGCATTTTTGGGGACAAAGTGCGAGGTCGCTGTATAGGTTCAAATTAAAGCGCATGATTTAACAGGTTCTGCCGTGAATGAATATTTCGGTTGTGATGATTTTTGAAACGCTTGCGGCGTCATTCAAAATTTCTGCATAATCTCTCAAATTCGGCAAATAATACAAGCGTGAGAAATTCGAGGGCGAATTTTGCCCCCCAGAGATACAGGAGGTTATTATGAAGGCAACAGGAATAGTTAGACGAATTGACGATTTGGGCAGGGTTGTGATCCCCAAAGAAATCCGCAGGACGATGCGGATTCGGGAGGGCGACCCGCTGGAAATATATACAAACAGCGAGGGCGAGGTCATCTTCAAAAAATACTCCCCGATCTCGGAAATGTCGGAAAATGCGGGCTCCGCTGCCGACGTTATCCACAAGCTCGGCGGCGCGCCGGTCGTGATTTTCGACCGCGATCATGTCGTCGCCGTCTCGGGTCTGCAAAAGAAAGAATACTCCGAGCGGCGGCTCTCGCAGGGGCTTGAGGAGGTTCTCGAAAGCCGGCGCGGCTGGGTCTACGAGGGCGACGGCAAGCCGCTGCTGCCCGTCGAGGGGATTCAGAAGCACGCTGTCGCGATTTCGCCGATCATCGCCGCCGGTGATATCGCCGGGGCTGTCTGCTTTTTGGCGCCCGACAGCGCGTCGAAGGGCACGCAGCTGCAGCTGACGCTTGCGCAGACCGCCGCGATGTTCCTCGGACGGCAGCTTGAGGAATAGTTTGACCCCCGCTTGGCGAGTGCTTGGCGGGGGATTTTTTGGGGGATATTGATTGCGCGGGGTTAGGGTTTGGGGTAAACAGGTGGTAAAAGTGAGAGATCAGGGGTTGGATTTTGCAGATTACCTGTTGAGAGACAGGACAAGTTTAGGATCAAGCCCTTTTTAAAGGGCTTGCAGGGGTCTCGGGGACAGAGTCCCCGAGTCGCGCTCCGCAGAGCGCGAAATCCCTGCAAACAGGACAGCTAAAGCTGTCCTGTTTGCTCTTTTATCGTTCATAGGAGCTCGGCGAAGCCGAGCGACAGCACGGAGGGGTGTCAGCAGAAGCTGGTTTTGTTACCAATCGCACTTCGCAATCGTAAACGATTGATTGCTTGTGCTCTTGGACAAAACCCCGCGTCTGCGGGAACCGTGCAACGGTGCCCCACATTTGCCGAGCGAAGCGAGGCTCGAAAAGCCCCTCCCCTCGGGGAGGGGTTGGGGTGGGGAGAAAGTTTTAGGAGAGGGGTCATAGGGGAGAACCCTTTTACAAAAGGGTTCTCCCCTCGGATTTGCCGAGCAAAGCGAGGCAAAATAGCAGGAAACATTCTGCTACTATTATGGGCTTAAGCTATATACAAGCCTAAGCACAGGGTTGAGTGCCGCTTACAGGGAAAATCAGAAACAGATAGGTACGGGCGAAGCCCGTGCGACGAAGTCGCACCGCCGACGCTTCGCGTCGGCGCGCTGCCTGCGGCAGCGGGGCTTCGCCCTGCTCCCCTCCCCTTCCCGCAAGCCCCAATATCAGGAAGTGTACAAATCGCCCTCATTATTCTCACTGATTAAATCTGTCGCCAACGGTGACACCTTGATATTCTGACAATCCGACTTCTGTCCTCTGTCCCCTTGACGCGGTCGCTTCGACCGCATCTCAATATCAGCACCCCCTTGACACCCCGCCCCTCCCATGTTATAATCACTTCAGCAATACGCAGGAGGTCCCCCATGAAAGGCTTAGAACGCACATTTGACGCCGTAGCCACCGCATACGACAAGTTCCGACCGACATATCCCGACCCTCTCTACCGGAAAATATTCAACTACATCTCATTAAATAATTCCTCCCGCGCCGTCGAAGTCGGAATCGGCTCGGGTCAGGCTACGCTGCCGATTTTGCGGACCGGATGCCGGGTCACCGCAGTCGAGTGCGGCAGGGATTTCTCCGAAATCTGCCGGGAAAAATTTAAGGCATTTAAGAATTTCTCGGTCCTTAACTGCAAATTCGAAGACGCCGCGTTCGAGCCCGGCATCTTCGACCTCGTCTACTCCGCGACGGCGTTCCACTGGGTCCCCGAGGAGGTCGGCTACCCGAAAGTCCTCGCGATGCTGAAACGCGGCGGGGCATTCGCACGGTTCGCAAACCACCCCTTCCCGGCTCGGGACAACAAGCCGCTTTTTGACGATATTCAGGCAATCTACACCGAGTTTTACCCCGGCAGGAAATCGAAACCGCTCTCGGAATTCTCGATGGAGCAGGCTGAAAAAGTCGCGAAAATTGCCGAAAATTACGGTTTTTCGGATATCTCCTGCGCCCTCTTTCACAGGACCCGAACCTTCTCGGCAGGCGAATACACGTCGCTTTTGGGTACCTACTCCGACCACATCGCGATCGATGAGCCCACCCGAATGAAATTCTTTTCCGAGATCGGGCACGCGATAAACTCCCACGGCGGCAGTATCACGGTCTTTGACACCATAGATTTACAGCTGGCAAGAAAGCAGTAACCCGGGGCAGAGGCAGATCGGAAAAAGCCCGTCGGGGCAGATATCATATCCCCAAAAATACAAAAAATTCTCCGCACAATGTACGGAGAATAATTTATAATATTAAACTTCTTTCTGCTTTTCGAGCCTTGCGACGATATCCCTAAACCACTTTTTCTCCCTCCACCGATCAAACGAGCCGTCGTCAAGACCGTGGTCGTCGATGGTGTGCAAAAGCGTCTCGCAGATGCTTTGGGTCGAGTTTCGGGTGATGTTTTTCTGCGTCCATCTGAGCCCGTCGCCGAAAAGCGTCCCTTTGTAGGTGAATTCCTCGGGAAGATCATCGTAATCGATCGCGCACTTCGCAGCCGCTTCGAGATGGTATCTCGCCTTCTCCTCATCGTTGTGAAGATTGGTATACAGCTTCGCCAGCCAGTAGTGGCGCGCATAGATGCGGCAGTTGTAGAACCCGTAGAATCCGTCGTCGAAGATGACGTCCGCAAGCTTTATCGCGACCTCGTGCAGCTTGATATAGTGCTCGTAGTCGCCCTTGTTGAACACGCAGAGGTTGTAGAGGTCCCTAAGCGCCATGTCGAAGTAGTACATGATGTTGCCGCAGGCTGCCTCCTTGCCCTTCTCCCGATCGCCCTTGTTGCAATATAGATCGCAGAGGAGCCTGTCCGTCGTGATCCAAATGCTCGGCAGGGTCTCGATGAGCTTCTCGGCTTCGTCATATCTCTCTTCGCACATGAGATTGAGGGCTAAAACCTGCGTTGCCGAGTTGCGTTGGTGATTGTCGGTCGATTCCCTGAGTATGCGCTCGGCAAGCTCGATCACCTCGTCGGTTGTACCGTTCGGGCTTCCGTGAAGCGTTTGCATAAGCCTTGTAAGACATTCAAGATCGTTCGGGAATTCTTCTACCGCTCTCCGCCAGACCTCAACCCGCTTCTCGGCTTCGCCTGTGCGGTCATATTTTTCGCTCTCGGCTTCATATTCCGCGATCCTGTCTCGCCTGCGAGCCTCGTCCATGCCGAAGAGCTCGTCGAGGGTGACGTTGTAGTACGCGGCAATTTTCGGCAGCAGGGTGACGTCCGGAAGACCCTCTCCCCGCTCCCATTTTGAGACCGCAGGTATGCTGATCGACAGAAAATCGGCAAGCGCCTCTTGGGTGTTGCCCTTTTTAGCACGCAGCTCCCGCAGACGTTTTGAAATGATGATATTCATAAAAAATCTCCTAAAATGTAGTAACGCAGCGCTTCGTCCTGAATATATGTTACCATACCGAGACAAAATGTGCAAGAAACGGTTGGTTAAATGAGAGGAGAATTTTTTAACGGAGCGTTTATACAAATATTTTACATGCGGGAGGCGCAGGCAAAGGGAGTGTACAAACTGCCCACATTATTCCATTATTTAAATCTGTCGCCAACGGCGACACCTTGAAATTCTGACAATCCGACTTCTGTCCTCTGTCCTCTTGATGTGGTCGCTTCGACCACATCTCAGGCAAAATACCCCTTGACATTTTCGGAAAAATGCGGTATGATAGACGTGTTGCAACTGTCCGTAGCTCAGTGGATAGAGCATTACGCTCCGACCGTATGCGCGCAGGTTCGATTCCTGTCGGACAGACCAAGTTTAAGGGTCAAAATAGATGAAGCCCTGTAAAATCCCGTAA
>CANQYD010000024.1 GCA_947627985.1 uncultured Clostridia bacterium | reverse complement strand
TAGCTTAGGCAATAAAGACAAACAAGACACGGAAAGCTCCGCATCTTGTCCGTATTTATTATATTAGCAAAGGAGAAATAAAATGATAGGAATCGGAAACGACCACGCCGCGATCGAGCTCAAAGAGGCGATCTGCGAGCATCTTAAGGAGAGAAACATCGAGTTTAAGGACTACGGCATTCAGAAGGGCGAGAAGATCGACTATCCCGACATGGCTGAGGCGGTCTGCCGGGACGTCGTCTCGGGAAAGCTTGAGCGCGCCATACTTCTTTGCGGCACCGGGGTCGGGATATCCATCTCGGCGAACAAGGTAAAAGGGATAAGAGCCTGCTGCTGCTCCGACGCTTTTTCCGCAAAGTACACCCGTCTTCACAACGACGCAAATGTCCTCTGCATGGGAGGAAGAGTCGTCGGACCGGGACTTGCGTGCGAACTTGTAGACGTCTTTCTCGACACCGGATTTGAGGGCGGAAGACATCAGCGCCGGGTCGATAAGATCACTGCTCTTGAAGAGAAATAATTTTTTCCCCGCTCGGGTAGGGCGGGGATTTTTGTCAATATATGTATTATCTTCTCCGGGATTTTTCCTGTAGTTTTCCTGTTAATTATTATGTATAATCTGCACAAAATTTTGCTCCGAATCCTTTGAAAAATATACCGAATTTATTTTAAAATAACTATTGACAAATCCCCGGATTGGGTCTATAATGTTAAAGCTTTATAAATCGAAAACAAAAAGAAAGGAGCCGTTTAAAGTGAAAAAGCAGTTTGTTCTCACTGAAAAAATCATGCGATCACGCTTATCGGCATATGTCGGTTCCTGCCTTTTCGGCTTATACCGTTAAAATCCGTCCGCGTGAAAACCGGACGGTTTTTTATAGTTAATCAGTTAATTTGAGGTGATCAAAAAAATCCCAGCCTTTCAACCGAAACCAACCGAAAAAGAAAGGAGATGTTAAATAGGATGAAGTATTTTGACGCGCTTCCCAAGGTCGTTTCCGACCGCTTGGAGGAGCGTGGAGTAGATGTCGGCGGGCTTTTATACTGCGTAAAAGCCGATCTCGACGACGAAGGCGGATACTGCGACGTGTACTGCGTGATCGATAAGGAAAATCTCTACATAATCTACGGAAACGAGGAGTACAAGGCGATCCCGAAGGAAGAGCGCATCAAGGAGTCGATGCGCGAAGTACCGATCGTCCGCTCGTTTGTCAAGGGATTTTATATCCCCGAGATACTCTGCTACAACGTGACGGATTTTAAGGAGTACAAGATCAGCGACATCAGGACCGCTTATGTCGACCGCCATCAGACCTCCGCAAGGCTTGTCTTGGGATTAAAGATACCCGGCGAGCCGGAGCCCGATCCGAGCGAGATCAAAATGCCGACCCCGAAGAGCTATCCTCCGCCGAAGGTCAGCATTCCGCCGATAACGGGAGGAATATATTCCCATGCAAACCACGGAGGAGGGGACTTCTCACCTCCGCCTCAGCCCGACGACGGCATATATCACATTCCGGGTCACGGCGGGCACTACAGGGGAGGCTTCGGCTCGAGCTATGACAAGAACCGACCCAATATCGTCGTCGCGAGGCTTTCCATCGGCTATGCCGAGAAGTTTGAAAAATTCTGCGAAAGGTTAAACAATATCCACCGCGGCATCGAAAACGACGACAGCCTTCTTGACGCGGTCGAGCTGAATTGCCCGATCTGCCACCAGCCATATCCCGACCCCAACAGACCGGTGTGTCCTCGTTGCCTTGACCGCCGCTCGATCTTAGACCGCCTTGTCGGAATGTTTAAGGACTTTAAGGTCGAGATCAGCCTGATTTTCCTGACGATTATCATGTCAAACGTCTTTGCGGTCGTCTCACCGTGGTTCGGCTCAAAAATGCTCTACGACGACGTCATCGCGCCGGAAGGAAAATACTACGGTCAGGTAATGTTTGTGATCATGCTGATGGTGATCGTCAACCTACTCGGCAGAATAGCGGGAGTCGTCTCCGGCGTCATCACCGCAAAGGTCGTGCCGATCGTCACCCACAAACTCCGCACGAGGATTTATTCCACGATGTCAAACCTTTCGCTTGCGTTCTTTACCTCCAAGCAGACGGGCTCTTTGATGTCAAGAGTTGACCGGGACAGTCAGAACGTCTACAACTTCTTTGTCGATATCGTTCCCTACGGCGTCGCAAACGTCATCAAGCTCGTCGGAGTGACCGCGGTCATGTTCTGGCTCAGTCCGGTGCTCTCCATAGCGATCATACTGATAATCGCCATGCTGCTTGCCGCCGACAACTACCTCTACCGCTCGCAGAGAAAGCTTTACCGCAAGCTCGACGTCGCGATGAGAAGCTTAAACTCCGTTTTGTCCGACGTCATGAACGGTCAGAGGGTCGTCAAGTCGTTTGCAAAGGAAGACAAAGAGCGCGCCCGCTACAAAAAGAAGAACGAGAACGCATATCAGGTCAACACAAGGATCAACGACAGGATTTTGCACACTCAGCCCTTCATGTGGAGCTTTTACAACATCGTCTCCAAGGCGCTTTTCTGCTTCGGCTGCTTCCTCGTCATCAAGGGGCAGTTCAGATACGGCACCCTCACTGCGCTTTTGGGCTACACCGACATGATCTACGAACCGATCGACTTCTTCATGTGGATAGGAGATCGCTGGGCAAGGTGCATCGACGCGGCTTCGAGAATGTTTGAGATACTTGACGCGAAGCCCACCGTTGCCGAGCCGGAAAACCCCGTACATATCGAGAACATGAAGGGCGACATCGAGTTTAAGAATGTCAGCTTTGAATATGAAGCCGGCAGACCTATCATAAAGAACCTCAGCTTCAAGGTCGAGGGCGGGCAGATGTTCGGAATCGTCGGAAAGACGGGAGCCGGAAAGTCCACCATCATCAACCTCATCGCCCGGCTCTATGACGTCACCGGCGGGGAGATAACCATCGACGGCGTGCCGATAAAGCAGATACCCACAAAGGACCTGAGAAGAAATATCGGCATCGTCTCGCAGGAGACATATCTCTTCATGGGCACCGTCGCCGACAACATCAGGTATGCCCGACCCGACGCGACTATAGAAGAGGTCATCGAGGCTGCAAAGAGCGCCAACGCGCATGAATTCATCACAAAACTCCCCGACGGCTACAACACAAAGATAGGCAGGGGAGGGCACAGCCTCTCGGGAGGCGAGCGCCAGAGGATTTCCATCGCGCGCGCTATCATTCAGGACCCGAATATCCTGATACTTGATGAGGCTACGGCTTCGATGGATACAAAGACCGAGCGCAAGATTCAGGTCGCGATCGACGGTCTGAAAGAGGGCAGGACCATAATCTCGATCGCCCACCGCCTTTCTACTTTAAGGGACGCCGACATGCTCTGCGTCATCGAAAACGGCGAGCTCAGAGAGATAGGCACCCACGACGAGCTGATGGCTCTTGAGGGCAAATATTTCGAGCTGTATGTTCTGCAAGCCGACGCCCTCAAATTCATCGAAGAGGACTGATTTCCCCCAAAAAAGGAGGCAGAAATTTTGAATAAGGAAGATATACTCAACGAAGAAAAATTTGAAATAGACCGTCTTGAGATACTTGACTGCAAGGAGCTTAAATTCTACCGCGACGAGGGAAACTTCATCTCCCTGAAGTACCGCGGAGAGGACTATTTCAACGTGCGACTGACAAGGCTCGTGCCCTTTTATTCCAAGACCACCTATATCAGCGTGGCGTACGACAACAAGGACAACGAGTTTGTAGAGCTCGGGGTCATCAAGGACATGGCTGAGCTCGATAAGGATCAGTACGAGATGATCGACGGGTATCTCGAATATAAATACTACATGCCCGAGATCACTAAAATCTACTCCATCAAGGACAACAACCGCGGCTTCATCTTCGTCGATATCGACACGACGAGCGGTCGCAAAACGATCTGCATACGCGACTGGTACTCAAACTTCCGTATGCTGTCAGAGAGCCTTCTCTACGCTGTAGACGTCGACGGCAACAAATACTTCTGTCCCGACATCGAAAAGCTCGACAAGAAGAGCCTCGCCATTCTTGAGATATTCGTATAACCCGCTTACACTTATAAAGAAAGGGGAGTGTAATTTAAGGTATGAATCTCCTTTTAAAAGCGCCGAAGGGTCATGAGCTCTCGGAATACATATTTTCCCTGCCGTTTAACCTGTACGGCAAGGCAAAGAAGGTCGACGGCGTTCTTGCGGTCACCAAAAGCGAACTTTTGGTCTATATCGACGGCGAGATCAAGGACAGATACTCCTTTGACGAATATGAGGAATACGCCTGCGAACAGCTGATAGGCTGTTCTATGATGGTCGGAAAGATAGCCGACCGCTCGCAAAAATGCATCTGCGCCTTCACTCAGGACAGCTTCATAATGTTCGCCGAATTATGTAAGATTTTAAACCACTACCTCACCACCGGGGTTTTGGTCGAGGAATCGGACATCGACGAACCTAAGTGCCCTAAATGCGGGCTTCCGCTCGACAGCTTCACCGAGTGCCCCTACTGCGCCTCAAAGGTCAAGACCTTCTCAAAAATCTTTGCAAGACTCAAGCCCTATAAAGGCGTCTTTGCGATAGCGATCATCTGCACCGTCTTGGGTGAGCTTTTAAACGTCGTCTCGCCGATGATAAACAGGCTTTTGATCGATAACTATGTCTGGCTTCCCGAGGGTTCGGAACCGGTGATATGGAACGCCCAAGCATGGCTCGGCTTCGGGATTCTCTGCGCGTCGATGTTTGTGATAATCATCATAAACACCGTCCTCAACTGGGCTAACATGAAGGCGAGCTTCTATGTCTCCCTGAACCTCGGTCAGGATTTAAGACAGGACGTATTCAACAAGACGCTTGATCTGTCGATGAACTCCATCTCTAAAAAGACCGCGGGAGACCTCATCAACCGCGTCTCCAACGACGCCAACAAGCTCCAGAGCTTCATGACGGACAACGGCAAGAACGCGATAGTGAGGATTTTCTCTCTCGTCATCGTCGCGATAATCATGTTCACGATGGACTGGCGGCTCTCGCTCTTGGCGATTTTGCCGATACCCATCGTCGTCGTCATCATCAAGAGGGCGTATAACACCATCCAGATGTACTACGGCAGGAGCTGGCGATTCTCAAACGCACACTCAAAACTTCTGCACGACGCTCTCGACGGCATACGCGTCGTCAAGACCTGCGGCACCGAGGAGCTTGAGATCGAAAAGTACCGCACAGCCTCCGAAAACGCCGCAAAAGCAGCCTCCAAAGCCGAGGTCGTTTGGTATCTGATCTGGCCCGCCTGCGACTTTTTGCTCACCATCGGAAACTACTTTGTCCTCTACTTCGGCTCGATGATGATCCTCTCTCGGCTTCCGATGTTCGGGACATTCACCCTCGGTCAGTTGACCCAGTTTACAAGCTATGTTGCGATGCTTTATACCCCGCTTCGCTGGCTGATGCAGCTTCCGAGGCAGCTTGCGGACGTATCCGTCTCCGCCTCTAAAGTCTTTGAAATTTTGGAAGAAAATACCGATGTACGTGACGCCAAAGACTGCATTGACCTCGACATCAAGGGTGATATCAGCTTCGATCATGTCTACTTCGGCTACAAGGTCTATAATCCCGTCTTAAAGGACGTCACCGTCAACCTCGAAAAGGGGAAGATGTACGGAATCGTCGGTCATTCGGGCGCAGGAAAATCCACCATGATAAACCTCGTCCTTCGGCTCTACGACGTCACTCAGGGAGCCGTGAAGATCGACGGCGTGGACATAAGAAAGATATCGCAGGAAAGCTTGAGATCGCAGGTCGGCGTCGTCTTGCAGGAGACCTATCTCTTTGAGGGAACGGTGCTTGAAAACATCACCTACGCGAACCCCAAGGCGACCTTTGAAGAGGTCGTTCAGGCGGCAAAGATCGCCCACTGCCACGAGTTTATCACAAAACTCCCCGACGGCTACAACACCCGCGTCGGCAACAAGGGGCACACCCTTTCCGGCGGTGAAAGACAGCGCGTAGCCATCGCAAGGGCTATTCTTCACAATCCGAAGATCATTATCCTTGACGAAGCCACAGCCTCCCTTGATACCGAGACCGAGAGGCAGATTCAGGAAGGACTTGCCGAACTTTGCCGCGGCAGGACGACCATCGCGATAGCCCACCGACTCTCGACGCTTTCAAACGCCGATCAGCTCATCGTCCTTGACAAGGGAAGAATGGTGGAGACGGGCTCCCATGAGGAGCTGATGCGCAAAAAAGGCGTATATTATGAGCTCGTCATGGCGCAGCGCAAGACCACAAAAATGCGCGAGGCAAACATCGACGCCGTCGAAGAGCACAAGCCCAACCCCGCTATGGCATAATTTTACACCGATCCCGGACAATGCTCCGGGGTCGGTTTTTTATCCGCAAAACTCCGCATATCATTATAAAAAGGAGTGTTGCAGATGAAAAAATTTTCCGTATTATTGGCGATATTTTTCGCGATATTTTCCCTCGCGGTCCCTCTGAATTCCGACGAAGCACCAGACCCGCAGTATTCCTACGTCCTGATGGAAGGCTCGACCGCGACCCTACTATATCAGGAAAACGGCTCTGCTCGGGTGCCTGCGCATCACGCGGCAAAGCTGATGACTCTTCTACTTGCAGCCGAGAAGATAGATTCTGGCGAGATGTCTTTTGACGACATTTTAAAGACCTCAGCCCACGCAAATTCCATGCAGGGCGCGCAGATCTGGCTGATGCCGGGCGAGGAGATATCCGTCGGGGAAATCATAAAATCCCTCAGCGTAGGAAACGCCAACGACGCCTGCGTGGTGATGGCTGAAAGATTAGGCGGCACCGAGGAAGATTTTGTAAAAATCATGAACAAAAAGGCGGACGCCCTCGGCATGACCGGCACAAAATATTTTGACAGCACAGGGATATCCTCCCAGACCGTCACCACAGCCTGCGACACTGCGATTCTCGCCTCGGAGCTTTTAAAATACCCGTTTCTGACCCCCTATTTCACGACTTGGGTGGATTCTGTGCGAGGCGGGAAGACCGAGCTTGCCTCCGAAAATCGGCTGATCTTAAGCTACACCGGAGCCACGGGCATGAAGGCGTATTATAAAAAGGAGATCGGCAACTGCGTCATCGCGACGGCTGAGAGAAACGACATGAAGCTCGTCTGCGTGATCTTTGGGGAGACCGATCCCGATCAGCGATTTAAAACGGCAAAGGAAAAACTCAACGCCGGCTTCTCGGCATATACATTATTTAAACCGAAGCTTATCGATCTCTACCCCGAGCCCGTTTTGGTCAAAGGCGGGGAGAAAACCGAGGTCGAAACCGAGATTTACTGCCCCGGGGAGTTTGTCATCAGAAAGTCGCAGGCGGATAAATTGGAGGCAGAACTTACCTACGGCGAGCCGCTCAAAGCCCCGGTGAAGAGGGGAGACGAGGCTGGCAGGGTCATATATTCCGTGGACGGGGAGGAGCTCTTTTCTTTAAAAATCGTCGCGAAGGAGGATATCAAAAAAATGGATATTCTTGTCGGCATTCGGCGGATTTTAGGGCATGTCGGGCTTTAGGAGAAAATTTTTTTGATTTGTCATGATTTTTTCATAAAAATTCCTTGCAAAATCTTTTGAATCGTGATACAATAAGATTAACCAAATAATCACGAAAGAGGGTTCACTGTAATGAGCATCAGGCTTGTGACAAAATACTTCGATAAATTCATCGCTCCGCATGAGCTGGAGGCATGCCGCGCACAGCTTTCCTGCGCGCATGAAACACTTGTTAAAAGAAACGGTCCCGGCAACGATTTCTTGGGCTGGGTCGATCTTCCGGTCGATTACGATAAGGAAGAATTTGCCCGCATAAAGGCAGCAGCCGAGCGCATCAAGAAAAGCTGCGACGTTCTGATAGTGATCGGCATCGGCGGATCGTACTTAGGCGCAAGAGCAGCCATTGAACTTCTTAAAAGCGCCAACTACAACGCTTTGAAGAAGGACACCCCCGATATCTACTTCGTCGGCAACTCCATCAGCCCAACCTACTTAAACGAAATCCTCTCCATCTGCGAGGGCAAGGACATCTGCGTCAACGTCATCTCGAAATCCGGCACCACCACCGAGCCGGCTCTGGCGTTCAGGATATTCAAGAAGCTCGTCGAGGAGAAATACGGCAAGGAAGAGGCTAAAAAGCGCATCTTCGCCACCACCGACAAGGCTAAGGGCACCCTCAAGGAGCTCTCCGATACCGAAGGATACGAGACCTTCGTGGTCCCCGACGACGTAGGCGGAAGATATTCTGTGCTCACTGCCGTCGGACTTTTGCCGATAGCATGCGCGGGCTGCGACATCGACGCCATCATGGCGGGCGCCGCTGCGGCACGGGAAGCATATAAAAACGACGATCTCAACGACTGCGAGAAGTATGCAGCCTTAAGAAATATCCTCTACAGGAAGGGCAAAGCGATCGAGATGCTCATCAGCTACGAGCCGAGCTTCACCATGATGGCTGAGTGGTTCAAGCAGCTCTACGGCGAGTCCGAGGGCAAGGATCAGAAGGGCATTTATCCCTCCAGCGCCACCTTCTCGACCGACCTTCACAGCATGGGACAGTTCGTACAGGACGGCTCAAGGATCATGTTCGAGACTGTCGTCGATATCAAGAACCCGAAGCAGGACCTCTACCTCGAGAGCGATCCCGAGAACCTTGACGGTCTCAACTTCCTGACGAATCAGAACATGTCGGTCGTCAACCGCAAGGCGATGGAGGGAACCATTCTCGCTCACACCGAGGGCGGAGTCCCGAACATCGTTATCGAGGTGGACAGGCTCGACGAGTTCAACTTCGGCGAGATGGTCTACTTCTTCGAGAAGGCTTGCGCGCTTTCGGGATATATGCTGGGCGTCAACCCCTTCAACCAGCCGGGCGTGGAGAGCTACAAGAAGAACATGTTCGCGCTTTTAGGCAAACCCGGTTACGAAGGACAGAAAGCAGAGCTCGAAGCCAAGCTCGGCAAATAATCAAGGCTCCAACGGCTTTTGCCGTTACGGAATAAATAAGTAAGCCTCTCTTGGGGCGGAAACGGAGTATAACATGATTAAACTGATAACAGGAAAAAGAGGATCCGGCAAGACGAAGGTTCTGATCAACAAGATCAAGGACGCGGCACAGTCCACAAAGGGCAACGTGGTCTGCATCGAGAAGGCTATGCAGCTCACCTACGACATTCCCTACAGCGTCCGCCTTGTAGACGTCGACAGCTACAGCATCGACAGCTACGATAAACTCTACGGCTTTATCAGCGGCATGATCGCCGGCAACTACGACATTTCCGAGATTTTCGTAGACGGCATTTTAAAGATCGGCGGCAGAAATTATGAAACTCTCGGCGTGTTCTTCGACATGGTAGACAAGATCACCTCCGAGATCGAGATCGTCTTCACGGTCTCCGAGGACGCCGAAAATCTTCCCGAAAGCGTAATGAAATACGCCGATTAAGCGGGGAAATTTTAAAAAATCTGTTGACAATCCGGCGCCGAGGCGCTATAATGTAATGTGATGTTTGAGGTGCAAAGTGATTTTACAGCTGAAACGCTTATTCGACCGAGTCGGAGAGCAGACGGATTTTTCCGGAGTGATCCCTTTGGAGGAATTGAGGGATTTAGGAACAAGTCTTGAATTCACTTCGCCGATATCGCTCGAAGGGAAGATACAGAATATCGCCGGCATGGTAACACTCGACTATAGCCTTCGGTCTTCGCTTCTCCTTCTCTGCGACAGATGTCTTGACGAATTCACCAAGGATTATGATTTGAGCTTCTCGCATATTCTCTGCTTAAACGAGAGCGAGCTGACGGGTGAGGACGACGTTCTCATCGAGGATTATGTCCTTGATATGAATGAGTTAGCTGTTTCGGATCTTGCGATAAGTCTCCCGACGAAGATTTTATGCTCCGAGGATTGTTTGGGGCTTTGTCCCGACTGCGGAGGAAATCTCAATCGCGGAGAATGCAGGTGCCAAGGATAAAAAATGATTAAGAGGAGGTGCTGAAATTGGCAGTACCGAAGAGAAAGGTCTCAAAGTCAAGAAGAGATAAGAGGCGTTCTGCGGTTTGGAAGTTAGATGCTCCCGCTCTCTCGAGATGCTCTAACTGCGGCTCGCTTACTTCCCCTCATAAAGTATGCTCCAACTGCGGCTACTACAAGGGCAAAGAGGTTATCCACAAGGAAGCTTAATTCTTCTGCGAAAAAAGGGAAGGGCTGTATCCTTCCCTTCTTTTTGTAATTGTTTTTCAGAATATTCACCGCCCCCCGATTTTTATAAAAAGGAGCTGAAAAACCATGCCTTTACCCGTTGTAGCGGTCGTCGGAAGACCAAATGTCGGAAAATCGACGCTCTTTAACCGCCTGATCGGTCAGCGGCTGTCAATAGTAGACGACACCCCGGGCGTCACCCGCGATCGGATATATTCAAAATGCGAGTGGAACGGCAGGGAGTTTATGCTTGTCGACACCGGCGGCATCGAGCCCAAGACCGACGACAGGATACTCATTCAGATGCGCCGTCAGGCACAGCTTGCGATAGATTCGGCAGCCGTGATAATCCTCGTGACCGATTTGAAATGCGGGGTCACGGCAAACGATCAGGACGTCGCTCAGATGCTGCAAAAATGCGGAAAGCCGGTCGTTTTATGCGTCAACAAGTGCGACAGACCCGGCAATCCCGATCCCGATTTTTATGAATTTTACAACCTCGGCTTGGGAGACCCCGTCGAGGTCAGCTCCGTTCACGGCTACGGCACCGGCGATCTTTTGGATCGCGTGACGGAAAATCTCCCGCCCTCGGAATCGGCAGACGAAGACGGCGAAGCGATAAGGGTAGCCGTCATCGGTAAGCCCAATGTCGGTAAATCGAGCTTAATCAACGCCGTTGCGGGTGAAGAGCGCGTCATCGTCACCGACATCGCCGGCACCACCCGAGATTCCACCGACACCCTCGTTGAAAATTCCTTCGGCAAGTTCATCTTCATCGACACCGCGGGTATCAGAAGAAAATCAAAAGTCTATGAGAACATCGAGCACTACAGCGTTCTCAGGTCCTACATGGCGGTCGATCGCGCGGACGTCGCGGTCATCGTCATTGACGCCTCCGTCGGCTTTACCGAACAGGACTCCAAGGTCGCGGGCTATGCTCATGAGCAGGGGAAGGGGTGCGTCGTCGCGGTCAATAAATGGGACGCCGTCGAGAAGGAGACCGGCACCATGAACAGCTTCACCGAGGATTTAAAGAAAAACCTCACCTTCATGGACTATGTGCCATTCGTCTTTATCTCGGCAAAGACGGGTCAGCGGATAAATAAACTCTTTGAGCTGATAAACACGGTCTATCAGAATAACGCCTTACGTATTCCCACCGGCAGGCTCAACGAGATTTTATCATATGCGACAGAGCGGGTCCAGCCGCCGTCCGACAAGGGCAAGCGATTAAAGATATACTACATGACCCAGCCCTCATCGCGACCGCCGACGTTTGTTACATTTGTCAATTCTGCGGACCTCTTCCACTTCTCCTACAAGCGATATCTTGAGAATCAGATACGCGAGGTATTCGGCGGGCTCGTCGGCACCCCGGTACGGTTCATCGTCAGGGAAAGGGACAATTCCGACACCAAGTGAGCGACTATGCAAAGGATATGACATCATGAAATACCTGATTTTAGCGGCGTTTTTCGCCGTATGCTACCTCGTCGGCAGCCTCAATTCGGCGATAATCGTCACCTACCTTTTAAAGAGAAAGGACATCAGAAAGTTCGGCAGCTTCAACGCGGGCTTAACAAACGTCTACCGCTGCTTCGGCTCCGTTTGCGCCATATGCACGATTTTAGCTGACTTTTTAAAGGGCGCGGTCGTCGTATTCGGCACGAGGCTGATACTTTTGCTTCCCGTCTTTGATGATTTTAAGCTCGATACCCTTTCCGTCTGTCTGATCTCCACTCTCTTTGCCGTGATAGGGCACTGCTTCCCGATCTTCTACGGCTTCAAAGGGGGTAAAGGCATTTTACTTGCCGCGATATGCATGCTCCTGACCGACCCGATGGTGTTCCTATTGGAGCTTATCATGTTTGTGATACTCGTCGCCGCGACAAGATATATCTCTGTCGGCTCCCTTGCTGCGTGTATAGGTTATCCGCTTTACACCATGATCTGGCAAGCCTTTGCAAACCGCTTTCTGGGAATGCATTTTGAAAATATCGCCCTCCACGGGCTGTTGATTCTGCCGATGTTTTTCCTCTGCTATTTTCGGCATTTATCCAATATCCGGCACCTTTTCAGCGGCGAGGAGAAGAAGTTCAGCTTCCATAAAAAGGGGGAAAATGAATGAAGATCACGATTTTGGGCTCGGGAGGCTGGGGGCTCGCCCTTGCCTGCACGTCTCAGAGACTGGGGCATGAGGTGACGGTCTGGAGCGCTTTTTCCGATGAGATCGACGCCATCAAGCGCACCGGCGAACTGCATGCAAAACTCCCGGGCGTGATGATTCCGAAAGAAGTCAGGCTCACGACCGACATCAGCTGCGTTAAAGATGAAGATATCGTCCTCATCGGCATTCCGTCGCAGTTTGTAAGATCGGTATGCGAGCAGGCAAAGCCCTTCATGTCCGACAAATCGATACTTTTGAGCACCGCAAAGGGACTTGAAAACGGCACTTTGATGCGCATGAGCGAGATCATCTCGGAAATTTTTCCCAAAAACAGAATTGTTGTGATGTCGGGACCTTCCCACGCCGAGGAACTCGGTCGGGGGATACCCACCGCCGTCGCCGTCGCTTCATACGATAAAGAGGCTGCCGAGCTCATTCAAAAGGCATTTTCCGATAATGTTCTTAGGCTTTATGTCAACAAGGACGTCGTCGGCTGCGAGATCGGAGGAGCCGTCAAGAACGTCATCGCGCTCTGCTGCGGGATCATCGACGGTCTCGGTCTCGGGGACAACACAAAGGCGGCGCTGATAACGAGGGGTCTAAGTGAGATAACCCGCCTCGGCTGTGCCATGGGAGGTTCGGAAAAGACATTTTCGGGGCTTGCGGGGCTTGGCGACCTCGTCGTCACATGCACGAGCATGCATTCAAGAAATTACCGCTGCGGAATTTTGATCGGTCAGGGAGTCGACCCCGAGGAAGCGGTCCGCAGGACCGGCACCGTCGAGGGCTACGGCTGTGCTCCCGTCACCCGAAAACTTGCGCATAAATTGGGCGTCGAGATGCCTATCACCGAGGAGCTGAACGAAATCCTCTTTGAAAATCAGCCCGTCCGGCAGGGGATCATCGACCTGATGAGCCGACCCACCGGCGAGGAATAAATTCTGACCCTTCCCGATCTTTGGGAAGGGCTTTTTTCATTTTCGGAAAATTTTATAAAAATCTTCTTTACTTTTTCCTCGGAATAGTGTAAAATAGAATAAAGAAAATATGCGGAGGTAAATATGGAACCGAAATACAAAAGAGTTTTGCTTAAACTCAGCGGCGAATCCTTGGCAGGTGAAGCCGGCACGGGTCTTGATTTTCAGACTATCGACAAGATATGCCGGGGCATAAAAAAATGCAGCGACGCCGGAATTCAGATCGGCATAGTTGTCGGCGGCGGAAACTACTGGCGCGGACGCTCTTCCGGCACGATGGACCGCACAAGAGCCGATCACATCGGCATGCTCGCGACCGCGATGAACGCTCTTGCCGTCGCCGATGTCTTGGAGTCGATGGGTCTTGACGTGAGGGTGATGACCTCCATCTTTATGCAGCAGATCGCCGAGCCCTATATCCGCAACAAGGCGATCCGGCACCTTGAAAAGGGGAGAGTGCTGATCTTCGGCTGCGGCACCGGAAGTCCCTTCTTCTCGACCGATACCGCTTCCTCCCTTCGTGCGGCAGAGATCGAGGCTGACGTCATGCTCAAGGCGACGATGGTCGACGGCGTATATGACAAGGACCCCCATAAATACGACGACGCCGTGAGATACGATACCATAAAGCTTGACGACGTCCTGACGCAGCATTTAGGCGTTATGGACGCCACAGCCGCGGCTATGTGCGCAGACAACGATATCCCTATAATCGTATTCTCGATAGACGACCCCGACAACATCTACCGCGCATGCATGGGCGAGCAGGTCGGCACCCTCGTCGAGTAAAATTTGAATCTTAATTTCTGAAAGGAGATTTTATTATGAACGACGTACTGAACACGGCAAAGGAAAAAATGGAAAAGACCATGAAGGTACTTTCCTCCGACTTCGCAGCGATCCGAGCGGGCAGGGCAAATCCCGCGGTTCTGGACCGCATAACCGTTGATTATTACGGCACTCCGACCCCCATTCAGCAGATGGCTGCCGTCTCCGTCTCCGACGCGAGAGTTTTGGTGATCCAGCCGTGGGACAAGTCCTCCCTGAAAGCCATCGAGAAGGCGATCCAAGCCTCCGATCTCGGTATCAACCCCGCAAACGACGGCACCGTTATACGCCTGACATTCCCCCAGCTCACCGAGGAACGCCGTAAAGAGCTCTCCAAGGACATCAAGAAATTGGGCGAGGAAGCCAAAGTCGCGGTGAGAGCGATAAGGCGGGACGCCAACGAAAAGATCAAGACCATGAAGAAAAACGGCGGCCTCACCGAGGACGACGTCAAGCTCTTTGACAAGGACATTCAGAAGCTGACCGACAAATATATCGAAAACGTCGATTCAGCCGTCTCAGTCAAGGAAAAGGAGATCATGACCGTCTGATGGCGCAAAATAAAGACATTCCCGAGATTCTGCCGACCCATGCCGCGTTCATCATGGACGGCAACGGCAGATGGGCTAAAAAGCGGGGTCTGCCGAGGACGGCGGGTCATCGCGAGGGCGCAAAGACCCTTAAAAAGCTGATTCGTGATCTTGACGACATCGGGATAAAGTACGCTACATTTTATGCCTTTTCCACCGAAAACTGGAAGCGATCCGATGAAGAAGTCTCGGCGCTGATGAAGCTTTTAGAGGAAAATCTTGACGATCTTGTAAATTATAAGAATGAGAATGTGCGCCTCCGCTTCATCGGCGGAAGAGAGCGCCTTTCCGACGTCCTCCAAAAGAAGATGAACGACGCCGAGGAGGAGTCCCGCACAAGGACCGGCATGACGGTCACGCTCGCCATAAACTACGGCGGTCGCGACGACATCGTTCACGCGGCAAGAAAGGCTGCGGAGCTGATAAAGGACGGTTTTATAAAGCCGGAGGACCTCACCGAGGAACTCTTCGGCAGTCTTTTAATGACCGAAGATATCCCGGACGTCGATCTTCTGATCCGAACGGGAGGGGAGCAGCGAATCTCAAACTTCCTGAACTGGCAGCTGAGCTACGCGGAGCTATACATCACCGACGCGCTCTGGTGCGACTTCGACAGGAAGGAGCTCATAAAGGCGCTTGAGGACTTCGCGGGCAGGAACAGGAGGTACGGCGACGCAAAATGAAAACGAGAATTATTTCGGGCGCGGTGGCGATCGTCCTCCTCGTCGGGCTGACGGTTCTTCACGCGACGGTTGTTTTCAATATCGGCTTTGCGCTGATAGGAGCCTTGGCGGTGTATGAACTGTTTAGAGCGGAAAATCTCGATAAAGATGAGTATCTCTTCCTCGCCCTGAGCGAGATTTTTGCCCTGACATGCCCGATTTCCGTCTATCTTCTTCCCGATTCTGACGGCTCGGGGCTCATGATGATCCTGACCCAGTATATTTTGTCCGCATTTGCATATATTGTAATTGCTACTATAATTTTACTTTATAGGCATAAATCCCTCCCGACAGGGAAATTCTATCTCTGCACCGGCTACACAGCCCTAATCGCGCTCTGCATGACCTCGATATGCGGCATCGTCCGGGTCTCCGGCAGCCTCGCGGTCCTCTGCCTCGTCTTCACCTACATGGGCTCATGGGTCGCCGACAGCGGTGCATATTTTGCCGGGACATTCTTTGGAAAGCACAAGCTCTGCCCCGAAATTTCCCCCAAAAAGACGGTGGAGGGTTTAATCGGCGGAGCGGTCACGAATGCCCTTGCCTTCGGGATTTTTGCCTTCGCTGTGAATAAAATTACCGGCGCGGAATCCTTTAACCCGTTTATTTATGCGGTGATAGGCATCGCCTGCTGCTTTTTGGGACTTATCGGCGATCTCACAGCCTCGCTCATCAAAAGGGAATGCGGCATCAAGGACTACGGCAACATCATGCCGGGGCACGGAGGCGCTATGGATCGCTTCGACAGCGTGATCTACGTAGCGCCCTTCATGCTGGTAGTATTTTCAAGTATGATTGGACGGTGAATATATGAAAGCCGTATCTGTTCTCGGCTCGACGGGAGCCATAGGCATTCAGGCTCTCGACGTAGCCCGGCTCCACAATTTCAGAATAAAAGCCCTCGCGGCAAATAAAAACGCAGATAAACTTGCCGAGCAGGCTTTGGAATTCAAGCCCGAAGCCGTCTGCATTTTTGACGATAAATATGCCGAAAAACTGGAAAAAAATCTGCGCGGTTCCGGCATAAAAATCTATACCGGAATGGAAGGACTCTGTAAAGTATCTTCCCTTGACACCGTTGATCTCGTCTTAAACGGCGTAGTCGGCACCATCGGCTTAAAGCCCACATTATCGGCGATTGAGGCAGGTAAAGACGTAGCTCTTGCCAATAAAGAAGCCCTCGTAGCCGGCGGAAACTTAGTCATGGAAGCCGTCAAACGTAAAGGCGTAAACCTTTACCCCGTCGATAGCGAGCACAGTGCTATTTTCCAGTCGCTTCAGGGCTCGCGGCGCCAAGATGTCAAAAAAATCATCCTCACCGCTTCCGGCGGACCCTTCTTCGGGAAAACCCTTTCCGACATGGAGCACGTCACCGTCGATCAGGCGCTTGCCCACCCGACATGGAAGATGGGCAAAAAGATCACCATCGATTCGGCGACGCTGATGAACAAAGGTCTCGAATTTATCGAAGCCATGCGCCTTTTCGGGGTGTCGGCTTCGGACATCGAGATACTGATACACCGCGAGAGCGTGATCCATTCGGCTGTCGAATTCAGGGACGGCGCGGTGATCGCTCAGCTCGGCGTTCCCGACATGCGGATTCCTATACAATATGCGCTTACATATCCCGCTCGGCTTGAAAGCCCGTCCGCGAGCCTGTCGCTGTCCGATTACGGCAAGCTGACCTTCTATAAGCCTGATTTTACGCACTTTCCCTGCATTCGCGCGGCGCTTTCGGCAGCTGAGGAAGGCGGCACGGCTCCTGCGATTCTCACGGGCGCCGACGAAGAGGCAGTCGGGCTGTTTTTGGCGGGAAAAATCGGCTTCAACGACATAGGAAGGCTTGTTTCGGCGGCGCTTCGGGATATCCCGAAAGCCCCGATAAAAGCCGCTTCCGACGCGGTTTCGGCTGCCGCGGAAGCACAGAAATATGTCCGCGAAAGTTATATGAAAGGATGCTTAGGTTGATAGCGGTTTACATCATCATAGCGATACTCGTTTTCAGCGTGATCATCATAATCCACGAGGCTGGGCACTTCACCGCGGCAAAGCTCTGCGGCGTGAGGGTCAACGAATTCTCGATCGGCATGGGTCCGAAGCTCCTGAAATGGGGCAAGGGCGAGACGAAATACTGCATAGGCGCGCTTCCTTTGGGCGGATACGTCGCGATGGAAGGGGAGGACGAAAGCTCGCAGGACCCCAGGGCATTCAACCGAAAACCAGTCTGGCAGCGGCTTATAATCGTCTGTGCCGGAGCGTTTATGAATCTCGTCCTCGGCTTTGTGATTTTGATCATCGTGACCTCCTTCTCGGACGGTATCACGTCCACTAAAGTGGCGCAGTTTTACAGTGATGACGCGCCTTCACATCTATCGGGACTTGAGGAGGGCGACGAGATTGTGAGGGTCAACGGGCTTCGGGTATTTTGCGACGCCGACATCTCCTACCAGTTCCAGCTCGACGAGGACCGAACCTTCGAGTTTGAGGTGATAAGAAACGGTCAGCGCCTGACCCTTCCCGCAGTTTATTTTGACGGCAAGGAGATGGACGACGGCACATCGGGGCTTGTCATCGACTTCTACGTTTTAGGCGAGAAGGTCACGCCGGGCTCGGTTTTAAGCTACTCCGCGAGAAAATTCGTCTCGGTCGGCAGAATGATCTGGCTGACGCTCTTCGACCTCTTAAGAGGCAGGTACAAGATCAATGACCTCTCGGGACCCGTCGGCATCGTGAACGCCATCGGCGACGTCGTCGGCGAGACCGCGCACGGCGTAAAATTCGGCGAAATGATAAGCAACTTAATGAATTTCATAGTATTCATCACGATAAATATCGGCATATTCAACCTGCTGCCTATCCCGGCTTTGGACGGCTCCCGAGCGCTCTTTTTGATCATCGAGGGGATACGCAGAAAGCCTTTGAAACCTGAGGTCGAGGGCATGATCCACACTGTCGGATTCATGCTTCTGATGGGGCTTATGCTGATCGTGACGGTCTTTGACATAATGAAGCTCTTCCCGGGAGGATCGGCATGAGAAAAGTTAAACCGGTTAAATTAAAAAATCTTACGCTTGACGGCAAAAATATCTACGTCCAGTCGATGTTAAACGTCATCTCGACCGACATTGAGGGCAACGTCAGGCAGGCAAAGGAGCTTGAGCGCGCGGGCTGTGAGATCATCAGGGTCTCGATACCCGACGAAAACGCGCTAAAACTCATTCCCGCGATCAAAAATGAGATCAGCGTGCCCTTGGTCGCGGACATTCATTTTGATTATAAACTCGCGCTTGCTTCCTGCGAGCGGGGGATAGATAAGATACGCATAAACCCCGGCAACATCGGCTCCGACGAGCGGGTAAAAGCGGTCGCCGACGCATGCCGAAAGCGCGGAATACCGATCAGGATCGGGGTCAACTCCGGGTCTTTGGAGAAGGAGATACTTGCAAAATACGGCAGCCCGACCGCCGAGGCACTTTGTGAGAGCGCGATGAAGGAGATCAAAGCCCTCGAGCGTTTTGATTTTTCGGATATCGTCCTCTCCCTCAAATCTACGGACGTCAAGCGCACGATCGAGGCGTACCGCATGATCTCAGAGATGACCGATTACCCTCTGCACGTCGGCGTGACCGAAGCCGGGACATATAAATCGGGGCTGATACGGTCCGCGATCGGGATCGGATCACTGATCGCCGACGGAATAGGCGAGACGATCAGGGTCTCCCTCACCGACGATCCCGTAAAAGAAGTCGAAGCGGGATATGAGATCTTAAGAGCCCTCGGCAAAAAGAGGGGAGTGAGGATCATCTCCTGTCCCACCTGCGGACGCACTAAGATCGACCTCATCGGGCTTGCAAAAAAGGTCGAGGAGGCTCTTAAAAATGTTGATAAGGACCTCACCGTAGCCGTGATGGGCTGCGTTGTGAACGGTCCCGGCGAAGCCAAGGAAGCGGACATCGGTCTTGCTGGCGGAGACGGGTGCGCCGTGATATTTAAAAAGGACGAAATTATCGGAAAATTCCCGGAAGACGAGGTTCTCCCGGCACTTCTTAGGGAAATTGACAGGATTTGAAAATACATAATCGAGGTAAACAAAAATGGATGCAACGATAGGGGAATTTTTCGCGGCGTACACGGAAAGCATTCCCGACGGGCTTGCGGACGCACATCTTAAGCGCATCGCTTTTTCAAGGGACAAGACTGCCATCGCACTGGAGCTGGAGCCGAAGGCTTTGGTTCCCTTTTCTGCGATAAAGGCGTTTGCCGCGTCCCTGAAGCGACCTCTTAACTTGAAAGAAGTCTACGCGGTCCCGAAATATCCCAAGGAATTTTTCACGGCAGAAGCCATGCCGGACGTCATCGAGGAGCTAAAGACGAGGGCTCCGGTGAACGGTTTTTTGGACAACGCCGATTTTGATACCGACGGCGTGCGCTTAAAAATCACCCTTAAAAACGGCGGCGAAAGCATCTTGAAAGCTGCCAATTTTGAGCAGCATTTGTCAAAGATCATCTACAGCCACTTCGGCATTTCCCCGGAAATAGAGCTCTCGGGCAATTTATCGGTGGACTCCGGCGAGCGCGAGCGGGCTCAGGACGAGCTTTTAAAGAACTTCACGCCTCCTCCGCCGCCTCCCATGCAGTATTCCCAGCCTCAGAGCAGCGGTTTCGGGGGATATGACGGCACCCCCGAAGCTGAGACGTATTCCGTCTCGGTGCCCGGCGTCGAGCTTGAGCGGGAAGCGGTTGTCGTGATGGGAAAGCCCATCTACTTCCAAGGACCTCCTGCCGACATGAACACCCTGACCGAGCAAAGCGGCAGGGTATCGGTCATCGGCGACATCTTCTCGGTCGATTCCCGCACGACCCGCGACGGCAAGCGGATCATTATCACCCTGATGATCACTGATTACGCGGGCTCCATCACCGTAAAAATAATCGAGCTCGTCAAAAAGGGCACCGCGATCCTCGAATCATTAAAAGTCGGCACGACGATCATCTGCTCCGGCGAGGTAATTTATGACACTTATGACAAAGATATCAATTTAAAACCCCGGGACGTCTCAATCGTCAAGAGGATTATGAAGACCGACGACGCCGAGGTGAAGCGGGTCGAGCTCCACTGCCACACCAACATGTCGGTGATGGACGGGATAACACCCGTCGCCGACATCGTCAAAAGGGCTTATAAATGGGGCATGCCGGCGATCGCGGTGACGGATCACGGCGTCGTGCAGTCCTTCCCGGACGCGATGTACGAATGCGACGCGATACGGAAAAACGGCGGGGATTTCAAGATCATCTACGGCATCGAAGCCTATCAGGTCAACGACGAGACGGCGGTGACGGTGGGCTCGGATTCACGGAATCTGACCGACGAATTCATAGTTTTTGACCTTGAAACCACCGGGCTTTCGGCGGCAAATGAGAAGATAATAGAGATCGGGGCTGTAAAGGTAAAAGACTTGACGGTAGTAGATCGCATGAATATTTTTGTCGATCCCGAGAAGCCGATCCCGCCGAGGATAATCGAGCTCACCGGCATTCGCGACGACATGGTAAAGGGCGCTGCAAAGGAGTTTGATGCGCTTTCGCAGTTCATTGATTTCTGCGGAGAGAACCCGGTTTTAGTCGCTCACAACGCGGGATTTGACACCTCGTTTATCCGCGCCGCTGCCGAGCGGTGCGACAAGGATTTTCCCTTTACATATATAGATACCGTGCCATTCTCCCGCTCCATGCTTCCCGACATTTCCAAACATACTCTTGACTCCGTGGCGAAGGCGTTAAAGCTTGGAGATTTCAACCATCACCGTGCCTGCGACGACGCAGAGATGAACGCCAATATCTTCATCGAGCTCTCCCGCCGGCTTTTGGAGCGCGAGGAGACCGCGAACGTCGGCAATCTAAACGCATTTTTGGCGACCAAGGACATCAACCGCCTCCCGACTTTCCACCAGATCATCATCGCAAAGGATAAGGTGGGGCTAAAAAATCTCTACAAACTGGTATCATATTCCAACTTGGACTACTATTATAAAGTCCCGAGAATTCCGAAATCCGAGCTTGTCAAGCACCGCGAGGGCTTGATCGTGGGTTCGGCGTGCGAAGCGGGGGAGCTTTTCAGAGCGGTATTTCAGGGAAAACCGTGGGACGAGCTCCTTGAGATCGCGAGATTTTACGACTACCTCGAGATTCAGCCGATCGGAAACAACTCCTTTATGCTGCGAAACGGCAGCGTCTCGACGGTCGAGGAGCTTCAGGAATTCAATAAGACCATTGTCAGACTCGGCGACGAGCTCGGCATTCCCGTCGTAGCCACGGGAGACGTGCATTTTTTGGATCAGAAGGACGGCATTTTCCGCTCCATTCTGACCTCGGTGATGTACACCGACAGCGACACCCAAGCGCCTTTATATCTAAAAACTACCAACGAAATGCTTGAAGATTTTGCATATCTTGGAAAAGAAAAGGCATATGAAGTCGTCGTAACTAATTCCCGAAAGATTGCGGACATGACCGACCCGGAGCTAAGAGCATTCCCGAAAGGAACCTTCACCCCGCATATCGACGGCGCCGAGGAGGAGCTGTCCGAGATATGCTGGAAGACCGCAAAATCCATCTACGGCGACCCCCTTCCCGACATCGTCTACAAGCGCCTTGATCGGGAGCTCACCTCCATCATTGAGCACGGCTTCGCGGTTTTGTATGTCATAGCAAAGCGCCTTGTCGCCGACTCGGTTGAGCACGGCTATCAGGTAGGCTCGCGTGGGTCTGTAGGTTCGAGCTTTGTCGCTTCAATGTGCGGAATATCCGAGGTAAACCCGCTGGTTCCGCACTATGTATGCCCGAAATGCCATGAGAGCCAGTTCTTCACAAACGGCGAATACGGCTCCGGCTTCGATCTCCCGCCGAAAAAATGTCCGAAATGCGGCGCCGACATGAAGCGGGACGGTCACGATATTCCCTTTGAAACTTTCTTAGGATTTAACGGCGATAAATCCCCCGATATCGATCTCAATTTCTCGGGCGACTACCAATCGAGCGCGCACAAATTCACCGAGGTGCTCTTCGGCGCCGAGAACGTCTTTAAGGCGGGGACGATATCCACCGTCGCCGAAAAGACCGCCTACGGCTACGTCATGAAATACCTTGAGGAGCACGGTCGGACCGCAAATCAGGCTGAGATAGCCCGCCTCACAAACGGCTGCACCGGTATCAAGCGGACGACGGGTCAGCACCCCGGCGGCATGGTCGTAATCCCGTCTGAGTATGAAGTCTACGACTTCACGCCGGTTCAGCACCCGGCTGAAAAGACGGATTCCGATATCGTCACGACCCACTTCGACTTTAATTCTCTTCACGATACCATCTTAAAGCTTGACGAGCTGGGGCACGATGTCCCGACGATTTACAAATATCTGGAAGACATGACCGGCTTGAAGATCACTGACACCCCGATGTCGGACGAGAAGGTCTATTCGCTGTTCACATCTCCCGAGGCTTTGGGCGTCACCGAGGAGGAGCTTGGGTGGTCGAACGGCACGCTTGCTATCCCCGAGATGGGCACTCCGAACACCCGCGACATGCTCCGTGAGACCAAGCCCAAGACCTTTGCCGATCTCTTGCAGATATCCGGGCTTTCCCACGGCACCGGCGTTTGGCAGGGGAATGCAAGAGACCTCATCAACAACGGCACCTGCACGATCGATCAGGTCATAGGTACGCGCGACTCCATCATGACCTATCTTATATACCACGGGATCGACAATTCGCTCTCCTTCAAGATCATGGAGATCGTCAGAAAGGGCAAGGCGCCGAAGCTTCTGACGGAGGAGATGAAGCAGACGATGCGCGAGCACGACGTACCGGAGTGGTACATCGACAGCTGCATGAAGATCGAGTACATGTTCCCGAAGGCTCACGCGGCTGCATATGTCACTGCTGCGATAAGGCTCGCGTGGTTCAAGGTCTATAAGCCTCTTGAATTTTACGCGGCGATATTCACGGTCCGAGGCGAGGACTTCGACGCGGTCACGGCGATGAGGGGCAAGCAGGCTGCCAAGTATAAAATTGCCGAACTTCAGCAGATGGGCAAGGACCGCTCAGCCAAGGACACGGGCACCATGGAAACTCTTTTGATCATAAATGAGATGCTCTGCCGGGGGTATGAATTCCTGCCGATCGACATCTACAAATCCGACGCGAAGGTATACAAGATTGAGGACGGAAAGCTCAGGCTCCCGTTCATATCGCTGTCGGGAGTAGGGGAAAAGGCAGCTCAGGCGCTTTATGACGCGGCTCAGTCGGGGGATTATATCTCCGTGGAAGAATTCTCCAATTCCTCCGGCGTCTCGAAGGCAGTGGTGGATCAGCTATATGACCTCGGCGCCTTCGGCGACATGCCGGCTACGTCGCAGATGACTTTGTGGTAAAGCAGCAGATATAATCGCCATTTATACGAGCGGAGTATAAAGTCTTTTCCACGGTTCAGATATCCCTCACCGATTCCTACAAAAAATATCCCGGTCGGCAAAAGCCTTCCGGGATTTTTATATTTTATACGGTCTGCTTTCCCAAATCCTCCAGCGTCACCCCGTCAAGATACTCCTCCGTCACCTTTTTAAGCCTGATCCACATCGGAAGCGTCTTGCACTTGTCTTTTCTCGGGCATTCGGGAGCCCCGGGTCTTAAACATGAAACCGGCGCAAGGTCGCCCTCCGTGAGCCTTAAAACAGCCCCCACCGTGCAGTTCTTCGGATCGACCGCCAGCCGATATCCCCCGCCTTTACCGTGCGTGCCCTCGATCAGCCCGGCTTTGACGAGCGCCGGGGTGATCCTCTCGATATATTTTAAGGATATTCCCTGCCGCGCCGCGACCTCTTTCATCGGCACCCAGCCCTCGGGCTGAGCAGCGAGGTCGAGCATAACCCTGAGCGCGTATCTGCCTCTTGTCGATACCGTCATGTCATTCAAACAGCGCCGTCGAGAGGTATCGATCTCCTGTGTCGGGAAGCAGGACGACGATAGTCTTTCCCTCGTTCTCGGGACGCTTCGCCAGCTGAATCGCGGCAAATGCGGCAGCTCCCGAGGAAATTCCTACCAGAACGCCCTCTTTTTTGCCGATGAGTCTGCCGACCTCGAGCGCGTCCTGATCGGCGACGGGGATTATCTCATCATAAATTTTTGTATTCAGAATATCCGGCACAAATCCCGCGCCGATGCCCTGAATCCCGTGTTTTCCGGCTTTTCCTTCCGACAGTACGGGCGACGTCTTGGGCTCGACGGCGACCACCTTAACCTCGGGTTTTTTGGATTTTAAATATTCACCGACGCCGGTCACCGTTCCTCCGGTTCCCACACCCGCGACGAAGATATCCACCTCGCCGTCGGTATCTTCATATATCTCGGGACCCGTCGTCTCGCGGTGAGCCTTCGGGTTTGCGGGATTGACAAACTGCCCTGCGACGATGCTTCCGGGGGTGTTTTGGCGGATTTCCTCCGCCTTCTCGATGGCGCCCTTCATTCCCTTTGCGCCCTCCGTCAGGACCAGCTCCGCTCCGTATGCCGCGACGATTTTTCTTCTCTCGATTGACATCGTCTCCGGCATTACGATTACCGTGCGGTACCCTCTTGCAGCCGCGACGGCAGCCAATCCGATACCTGTATTTCCGCTCGTCGGCTCGATGATGACCGAACCGGGCTTTAATTTTCCGGAAGCCTCGGCGTCCTTAATCATCGCCTTTGCGACCCTGTCCTTGACCGATCCCGCGGGGTTGAAATATTCAAGTTTCGCGACCAATTTCGCCTTAAGACCGAGCTCTTTTTCGACATGCGTAAGCTCTAAAAGGGGAGTTTTGCCGATGAGCTGATCGGCAGAAGTGTAAATTTTTGACATGATGTTACCTCCGTTATCTCACGGCGTTAAAGCCGTTTTCAAGATCGTTTATGATGTCGTCGATGTGCTCGGTGCCTATTGAGAGGCGGATCGTGTTGGGCTTGATACCCTGATCCAAGAGCTCCTCGGGGCTGAGCTGGCTGTGGGTGGTCGTAGCGGGGTGAATGACGAGGCTCTTGACGTCGGCGACGTTTGCAAGCAGCGAGAATATCTTGAGATTATCGATGAATGCGTGCGCCTCTTTCACTCCGCCTTTTATCTCGAACGTGAAGATCGACCCTCCTCCGTTCGGGAAATATTTTTTATAGAGCTCATGATCCGGGTGATCGGGAAGCGACGGGTGATTTACCTTCTCGACAAGCGGGTGCTTGGATAAATATTCCACAACTTTCTTGGTGTTTTCTGCATGTCTCTCTATTCTTAACGAAAGCGTTTCAATACCCTGAAGCAGCAAAAACGCCGCAAACGGGGAGATCGTCGCTCCGGTATCCCTTAAAAGCACCGCTCTTATATATGTCACAAACGCCGCCGCGCCCGCTGCTTTTACGAACGATACCCCGTGATAGCTCGGATTTGGTTCGGCGATCGCGGGATATTTCCCGCTCTTTGTCCAGTCAAATTTTCCGGAATCGACGATAATCCCTCCGAGAGTGGTCCCATGACCTCCCAAGAATTTTGTAGCCGAATGGACGACGATATCGGCACCGTGCTCGATAGGACGGATAAGATAGGGCGTGCCGAATGTGTTATCCACAACGAGCGGCACCCCGTACCTGTGCGCTAAATCCGCAAGGGCGTCGATGTCGGGAATGTCGCTGTTCGGGTTTCCCAAAGTTTCAATGTAGATGGCTCTTGTGTTCTCCCTGATCGCGGCTTCGACCTCTTTAAGATCATGAATATTCACAAACGTAGCTGTGATCCCGAGCCCGGGAAGAGTGTGCGCCAGAAGGTTATAGCTTCCGCCGTAGATGGTCTTCTGCGCGACGAAGTGCCCGCCGTTCTGTCCCAAAGCTTCAAGGACGTAGGTGATGGCGGCGGCTCCCGACGCAAGCGCCAACGCGGCAACGCCTCCTTCAAGCGCGGCGACCCTCTTTTCGAGGACGTCCTGAGTCGAGTTTGTCAGCCTTCCGTAGATATTCCCGGCGTCGGCAAGACCGAAGCGCGCGGCGGCGTGTTCGCAGTTGTGAAAGACGTATGAAGTCGTCGCGTAGATCGGCACGGCTCTTGAATCGGTTGCGGGATCGGGGTTCTCCTGACCCACATGCAGCTGTAAAGTTTCAAATTTGTATTCGGACATAGTTCATTTTCCTTTCGTTATTAAAATGCGTAATTGATGATTATTGATAATTTTTTACATCATTTGCGCATTCGTCCGAAGCGGAAATTAGCTCTTACAAGTCCTTCAAAGTAGATAGCGTGGAGCATATCCAACCTCTTTTCTCGGTTGAAGCGATGAATTACCTACCAAATAGGTTGGTCGAATTATACCACGCCTTACTCATGTTGTCAATACATTTTTGAAAATTTTTTTGCGGGCTTGTAAAATATCAAAAACTGTGATAAACTTTAAACATAAACCCAAGGAGGCAGATCATGTATAAGCTGATGATTATCGAGGACGACCGAATGATCGCGGGCGCGATAGAAAAGCAGGCGTCGCAGTGGGGGATGGAGCCGAGGACGGTCTCGGACTTCAGGAGTGTTGCAAGCGAAGTCGCGGCATTTTCCCCGCATATCGTTCTTTTGGATATATATCTTCCCTTCTACGACGGCTATTACTGGTGCTCGGAGATAAGAAAATTTTCGGAGGTGCCGATCATCTTCATATCATCAGCCTCCGACAGCATGAACATCGTGATGGCGATGAAGATGGGCGCCGACGACTTCATCGCAAAGCCGTTTGACATGTCGGTACTCCTCGCCAAAATTCAGGCTCTTCTAAGACGTACCTACGACTTCTCAAAGAGCGTGCCGGTAATCGAGCACCGAGGCGCCATCTTAAACACCGGCGACAACACCCTCATCTACAACGGCTCGCAGATACCGCTGACCCCGAACGAGTACCGGATTCTTCTCTGCCTTTTGGAGAACCGCGGCAAGGTGGTGAGCCGGGAAAAGCTGATGGAAAGGCTCTGGAACACCGACAGCTTCGTCGATGAAAACACCCTGACCGTCAACGTCAACCGTCTTCGCAAAAAGCTTGACGGCGCCGGGCTTTCGGGCTTCATCACTACAAAATTCGGCGTCGGCTACATCACGGAGTGAGCTATGTTCGGAAAATATCTTTACTACCGCCGCTGTATAATCATCATTTTAATAATTTTTGCGATTATCTTTGCGGGCTGTTTTTCGCTGTATAAACTTCCCCTCGACGCGGTTTTCTACCCGTTTTTGCTCTGTTTTGCGATATCGTTATGCGCTTTTATCTACGATTATCACAAAGTCTCCGAGCTTCACAAAAATTTAAAAGTTTTGGAAGATGTCTCATCTGCAATCTTATCGGAACTCCCTCCTCCCGAGAGCATAGAAGGGGAGGATCTTCGTGCTGCGGTCATCGCCCTAAGGGACGAACTCAAGCGCTCCGGCGATGAATCCTTAATACGAGAGCGGGAGATGATCGACTACTACACCGTCTGGGTGCATCAGATCAAGACCCCGATTTCAGCCATGCGCTTAAAGCTTCAGGAGATGGATTCAAACGAATCCCGTGAGCTTTTAGCGGAGCTTGTCAAGATCGAGAGCTACGTCGGCATGGTCTTGGCGTATCTAAGGCTCGGCTCGCCGTCTACCGATTACGTATTTAAAGATCAGGACCTCGATCCGATTATCCGCTCATCTGTAAAAAAATTCGCGCCGGAATTCATCGCAAGAAAATTAAAACTTGACTATGAGCCGACGGATATCCGCCTTGTTACAGATGAAAAATGGCTCGGATTCGTGATCGAGCAGATCCTCTCAAACGCCTTAAAATACACCTCCGAGGGGAGTATCACTATAAAAACCGACGGCGGAAATCTCATCATCGCCGACACCGGGATAGGCATATCCCCCGAGGACCTCCCGAGGATATTTGAAAAGGGCTTCACCGGTCTTAACGGCAGGCTCGACAAGAAGGCTTCGGGGCTCGGGCTCTATCTTTGCCGGGAGATATGTTCACGGCTATCGATCAAAATTTCCGCTTCATCAAAACCCGGGCAGGGAACCGAAATACGCCTTGAGCTGTCGCAATATAAGATAGGCAGGGACTGAATCTTACAAAACCGTAAGATTTAAGGGCAAAACTGTAAGCAAATTCAATGGAAAGGGCGCTTGGGATTTTGGTATAATATTGCCGGAAAAGAAAAATTTCCGGCAATATTTATCAGGGAGTGATAATTTAAATGAGCTATATCGAAGTCATCGGTCTCAAAAAGACCTATTCTGGACGCTTCGGCGGCAACAAGGTCGAGGCTCTCAAAAACGTCAGCTTCTCGGTCGAAGAGGGTGAATTCATCGCCGTGATGGGTGAATCCGGCTCGGGAAAGACGACGCTTTTAAACATCTTGGCGGCTCTTGACAAGCCGACCGGGGGAAGCGTGCTTTTGCGGGGCACCGACATATCGAGAATAAGGGAAGCTTCCCTTGCCGAATTTCGGCGGGACAATTTGGGCTATGTCTTTCAGGAATTCAACCTGCTCGACACCTTCACGGTCGAGGACAACATCTATCTCCCCCTCGTACTTGCGGCGAAGCCTTTTAGGGAGATGCAGTCGAAGCTGATGAACATCTCCCAGCGCCTCGGCATCGCGGGAATACTGAAAAAATATCCCTATGAAGTATCGGGAGGACAAAAACAGCGCGCAGCCGTCGCAAGGGCTTTGATAACCGAGCCGATGGTGATCCTTGCCGACGAGCCGACGGGAGCCCTCGATTCAAAATCATCGGACGATCTTCTGAATCTATTTCGCGACGTCAACCGAGGCGGCATGACAATCATAATGGTGACGCATTCGGTAAAAGCCGCAAGCGTGGCTTCAAGGGTGCTGTTTATTCGTGACGGCGAAGTCTATCATCAGATATACCGAGGCGGCTCGGACGACGAATCTATGTATCAGAAGATATCCGACACGCTGACCCTGATCGCGACGGGAGGCGACGCCAAATGAAAAAAGCCGGCTTCTATCCCAAACTTGCCCTCGACGGCATGAGAAAAAACGGGCGGCTGTATCTGCCGTTCATAATGACCTGCGTCAGCATGATAACGGTGTTTTACATACTCTGCTTCCTCTCAAAAGCCGAAAGCGTGGCTTCCGTTCGCGGCGGGGATATAATTCAGTCCATGATGTATCTCGGCGCGTGGGTGATGGGTATTTTTTCCTGCATATTTTTATTCTACACCAACTCTTTCCTGATTAGAAGGCGCAAAAAGGAATTCGGGCTTTACAATATCCTCGGAATGGGGAAGAAAAATCTCGCGCTGCTGCTTCTTTGCGAGACCGTCATAACCGCGCTCGGCTCCCTCATCATCGGTCTTGCGATCGGGATTTTGCTATCAAAACTGTTTGAACTCGGTCTTGTGAACATCATGCACGCCGAAATTCCCTACAGTTTTAAGATATCCCTGCCGTCGGTGACAAAAACCGTCTGGGTATATTTATTGATCTTTTTCCTTATTTATCTCAACGCACTTCGGCAGATACAGTTTTCGACCGCGATACATCTTCTGAGAAGCGAAAACGTCGGAGAAAAGCCTCCCAAGGGAAATATTTTATACGCCGTCTTAGGGTTGATATTTTTAGCAGCGGGCTATTTCATCGCGATAACGACAAAAAATCCCCTTGCGGCTTTGACGCTGTTCTTTATAGCGGTGCTTTTAGTCATCGGCGGGACATATCTGACGATGATATCCGGCTCGGTCATATTCTGCAAAATTTTACAAAAAAACAAGAAGTTTTACTATAAACCAAACCACTTTGTCTCCGTCTCGTCGATGGTATACAGAATGAAGAGAAACGGAGCGGGGCTTGCCTCGATTTGCATACTCTCAACGATGGTCCTTGTGACGGTATCATCTACTACAAGCCTTTATTTCGGCATGGAGAAGTCGATAATGCAGCGCCACCCCGGGGAGGTAAATATCACATTTTCCTTAAGTCAGGATGACATGACACCCGAAGCCGATCTTTTGCTCGACGGCGTGCGTTCGGAGATGGTTGATTTCACAAAATCCCGCGGAGGAGAGGTCACAAATCTTATAGACTACCGCTGTGCATATGTCGCGGGACTGCTGTCTGACGGCGTGATGGAAACCGATTACACCGCCCATTCCATGGACATGACAACCGATATAAATTCTCTGTATGAATGCTTTATCCTCCCTCTTGAGGACTACAACCGCATGATGGGAACCCATGAGGAGCTGACGGACGGAGAGGCGCTTTTATACGCCGTCCACGGAAAATACGACCTCCCGACGCTGACTTTTAAAGAGGGCAGGACGTTTGATATCAGAAAGATAAATGCCTTGAATGTCAGCGGAGAATCAGCCGTGGACATCGTCCCGTCCATTTTCCTGATAGTCCCCGACATGTCCTTCGCCCTCGACGGGCTCGACCGCCTTGCCGACTACAACGGAGATCAGATGGTGAAGTTCCAGTGGAATTACATCTTCGACTGCGGGCTTCCGCCCGAGGAGCAGCAGCAATTCACCGACGATCTCACCGATATTCTTTTAGATCAGAACCTTCGGGACAGAACGGTGCAGTTCAAGGTCGCGGACATCACCTCCCGCGAGGCTGAGCGCTATTACGACTATGCCTTAAACGGCGGGCTGTTCTTTATAGGGATAATGCTCTCTGCGGTCTTTTTGCTCGCGACGGTTCTGATAATCTACTACAAACAGCTCTCTGAGGGCTATGAAGATCAGTCCCGCTTCGGAATCATGCAGAAGGTCGGCATGACCAAGCGCGAGATCAAAAAGAGCATAAATTCGCAGGTTCTGACGGTATTCTTCCTTCCTCTTGCGATGTCTGCGGTGCATATCGCCTTCGCGTTTCCCATCATCAACAAGCTCTTGGGGCTTTTATATCTCAACAGCCGCGCAGCCTTCATGATAGCGACGGTTCTGAGTTTTGCGCTCTTTGCGGCGTTTTACGTCCTGGTCTACCGCATCACTTCAAACTCCTATTATAAGATAGTCAGCGGCGCGAAGGAGGGAAAGTCATGAAGAGATTTTTAGGAATAATCTTTGCGATCTTGGCTATTGCATGGCTTGCCGACCGAATCGATAGGGAGGAAGAGCTATGATAAGGCGGTTTTTGATATTGATACTGATGGTCTGTGCGATCATCGGCATACTGAATTTTCCCGATCATTTTAACAAAGACGCGGCTCTTCAAGCTTATAACGGCTGTATTGAGCTGATGGGTCAGATAAATCTCACGCCGGAGATTTTCATGATCGGAACGAGAACATCGGGAGGCAGGGGATATTTCGGGGAATATCTGGCGGAGCCGGAGGGAAAATCCGGCACCGATACGGTCTTCGGTGGAACGTCATTAAACCCGGTGACGGTATATCTCACGGCACAAATCGACGCGGAGCAGGGGAGTGCGGAAATCATCTTAAACGAATCGGGCGCCAAAAGAGCCCTTGAGCCCGATGACGACGGCAATATCAGCCTTGCGCTCAGCTGGTCCGGCGGGTCGAACTACATTTCGGTGGTTTACGACAATTTCACCGGGAGGGTGATGCTTCAGACAGAAGCCGGAAGATAAATAATAACCGCAGGATCATGTGCATGCATGGTCTTGCGGTTTTATTGTTACAGGCGGGCTGGGAGGGGGACTTGGAGGCGGGCTTCTGCTCCTATCCGGGCTTTGAGGGAGATGAGGGCTTTGCGCGGGGGTGGGTGCCCCTGACGGACATTGGCGGGGGGAGGGGGCTCGGGGGCGAAGCCCCCGGCGCCGAAGGCGCCGGCTTCCACGGCTTCGCCGTGGAAGCGACCGCGCTCGCGCGCGGTCGG
>CANQYD010000023.1 GCA_947627985.1 uncultured Clostridia bacterium | reverse complement strand
AGCAGGGGGTATGGGCGAAGCCCAAGCCGTGCTTCGCACGGCTTCTGCCACAGCTTCGCTGTGGCAGCCGGCGCCTTCGGCGCCGGGGGCTTCGCCCCCGCGCTCCCGTTGGTCGCATAGAGGACAGAGGGTAGAAGTCAGAGGTCAGATTCTTATCTTCCACCCGCAACTCCTATCAAAGCACGGTAGCGGCACCAAGCCCCGTGCCCAAGCCTTCTGCTCCTACCTTTCCCTGGCAGAAGTACCCAGCCCTGCCGCCGGGCTGGCGCAACCCACTTAGCCTTGATAGGAGCTGAAGGTATGGGCGAAGCCCAAGCCGTGCTTCGCACGGCTTCTGGCACAGCTTCGCTGTGGCAGCCGGCGCCTTCGGCGCCGGGGGCTTCGCCCCAGCTCCCACCCCTTCTCTCCTCCCCGCCCCGCCCATAAAAAACCAACGGCAGACCCGAATCCGCCGTTGGCATTTATCATAATCTCAACTCTCCCCATCCCTCCGCAGCCTCAAGCCCCTCCTCTTCTGCGGCATCGGTATCTCCCGATAAAACTCGTCAACCTCCTCGGTCTCTTCCCGATTTTCGGTATTCAATCCCTCCGTCGGCACCACGATTTCGACAGTGCCCTGATCCTCCGGCTCGTCGGGATCGTCCTTATCTTCCGGCTTATCCGGCTTATCGCTGTCTCCGGGCTTATCGGGATCGGGCTTACCCGGATCGGCGCCGCCTCCCGGTCTCTGAGGTCTCGCGGGATATCCGGTCATGCGGTTCGTAAAGACCGCCTTGATATCCTCTCCCGCGGTTATTATGCCGCTCGAATTCTCTTCGGATATCAGCGGATAGCCTTCCGCACGCCTTTCCGTGACGCTGTACTCGGCGCCCTCCGGCAGACCGTAGACCGTTATGCTTTCGCCTCCGCGCAGGGTGATGATCCCCGAATCAGCCGCGGTTCCGCTTCTTGATCCGTCATATGCATATGCGCCGTCAAGAGGCAAGCCGTCCGAGCCGTAAAGTCTTAAGTCAAACTCAAAGTCATGTCCGCCCTTGATTTCGCCGTTGTAGAGGTCAAGAAGCTTCTTTGCGACGCTGAGACTTCCGGTTCTGATGTAGTAGACAAACTCTGCTTCCGAGGTTTCGCCTGCGGTTATTATGCCGACTGTTCCGCTCTCGGATTTGTCGTAATGCCGTTCGTCGGAGCGTGAGATAAGCTCCACCCTGTAGCCTATTCCCGCGGGGAGATCGGGCGCCGCGGCTCTTTGACCGCCTCTGAGGGTGAATTCTGCGACGCCGTTTTCATCAAATCTCATGATCACGTCGGCGCTCATCTCAGTCTCGGTGTAATTCTCGGTGATGTGAGACGGGTACGCAAATCCGCTTCCTATGCCGTCGAGGGTCACGCGGTAGGCGAACTCGGCTCTGTCGTCGGCGCGGATAATGCCGTTCTCATCTTCAACCGTAACTTCAACGCTGAGATTTCCCGCGTTCCACCTGTTTGTAAAGACCGCCGTGCGGTTTTCTCCGCTCGGTATGACCCCTTCGCTGTTGACGGAGGACACGAGATAATAGAGGCTGCCGCTTTCGGTGACGGTATATCTTGTGCCCGCGGGCAGACCGTCGATCCTCTTCGATTCACCGTGTTTAAGAGCAAACCGAATGATTGTCTCGCCGTTGGGACCTGCTGATATGCTTCTTGCGCCCGGGAAGTTTTCTTCCTCCGAAAGCGCTGCCGCCGCAATGCCGCTCGGGTCTTCGACGGTAACGGTGAACATGAATTCCTCGTCCGTCACGGTCCCGACGATGTTGTTGACAACGGTCAGAGAACCTACCGTCTCGGCTTCCTCGACCTGTTTGATATTTCTGAACTTAACCTCCGAGACGGTATTCTCGGCGATCATTCCGGAAATCGGGACCGTGTACTCCGCCCCGTTGCATTCGGTGACGTAGCCGTCCGTATTTGCGTCTGCCTCGGCTACGGTGTATGTAATACCCGCGGGCAGACCTTCCGCCGTTGCCGACTGACCGTGTCCCAGGGTGAACGTCGCCGTCCCCGACATGTCAAACAGCATGTCTCCGTACTGTCCGACGACGGGCGCCGCCACGGTGAAGGTAAATGTCTTTTCGGGATCGGACGCGTTTCCGCCGACGCAGTCGGATACGGTGAGGCTTCCGGTCCTCAGAGTGTTTGTAAACGCCGCATATGCGCCGCCCGATGTGACCGTTCCCGAAGGATTGCCGCTCACCTCAGAAATATATCCCGAAGCGGAAAGAAGGTCTTCCGAAACGCTGTAAACGGTGCCCTCCGGCAGAGGAATATTTATGCTCATGCCGTCGGACAGTGAGAACACAGCCGTGCCGTCGGGCCCCGTCTCGATCCCGCCGAACACTCCCGAAAGAGGCTCGCCCAGAGAATCGTGAAGGGAAATACTGAACGTGAAACTCTCGTTTCCGCTTCCGCCTATGACCGTCTTGGAGACGGTGAGAATGCAGGGCTCAGGAAGAGTATTTACAAACGACGCGGTTGCTTCGAGCCCTTCCGCAACGGTTCCCGAGGCTCCGCTCGACGAGGTGACATATCCTCGCTGATTCGCCTCAATTTCCGTCACTTCATATGCCGCTCCTGCTGGCAGACCCGACGCCGTTACGCTCTCGCCGTTTGAAAGAGTGAACAAGGCAGTGCCGTCGGCTTCAAAATACATATCTCCGTAATATCCCGGAATAATATCGCCGAAGATTTTTACCGTATAGCTGAAAACATCGTCTCCGCCTACGACCGTATTCTTAACGGTAAGGCTTCCTATGCGCCTTGTGTTGATGAATTCGACGCTTGCAGCCGAATTTGCGGGGATAACGCCGCCACAGCCGTCTCTGAATTCTGTGACATAGCCGTCCGCGTCGGCGTCGATTTCGGTAACCGTATAATGAGTTCCCGCAGGAATTCCGTCAGCGCTTATGCTCTGTCCGGGAGCAAGTGTAAATACCGCAGTCCCGGCGCCGTCAAACACCATGTCTCCGTACTGACCGGATATCGGCTGATCTCCGTAGACCCGAACCTCGAAGCTGAAAGCCCTTGAGCCGCCTATAACCGTATTTTTAACGGTAAGTCCTCCTGACTCGACGGGTTTCCTTTCGTTAATGAATGCAACCGTCGCCTCGCCGTTTTCGGGGACCTTGCCGATGGTATTTCCGGAATCGGTGACTGTGAAATCTTCGGCGTCGCCGGCGTTTTCATAAACCGTATATTCAATGCCGGCAGGAAGCAGGGCAGCCGTTGCCTCTTCGCCGTTTGCAAGGCTGAATTGCGCCGTACCGCCGATAAATTCAAGGTCTCCGTAGGTTCCGTTTATTGAAGTATCCGAAAGGGTAATGGTAAATCCGAACCTGCGAAGCATATCGTCGTCGGTGCCCTTGACGGTCTTTGTGACTGTTATGCTGCCGAGTTTTTCATAGTTGTTGACAATCCCGACGTCTGTATCTACGTTCTTAAGTATTCCGCCGTATACGTTTCCGGGATCGGGACTGTAATTCGCGACAGGCTCCTCGAAGACCGTGTATGCCGACCCGGCAGGGACGTCGCAGAGGGTGACGGATTCGCCGTCTCCGAGATTTACAAGAAGTCTGCCGCCCGGCACCGAGCTTCTTACGCCGTCTTTTTCGCAGATAAGTCCCGAAGCAGGCATGCCGTTTTCATCGGTGATCTCCACCGTGAATCTGAATTTTATACCCGCCGGAATTATGCCGTCATCGGAATGCACAGTCTTTTTAACGGTGAGATCGGAAACGGGCAGCGCCTCAACATAATTTGAAGATATCCAGGGATAATCTTCGCCCACGCTCGCGGGAGCCGCTTCATGCCCTTCATAGACATATCCGCAGGAGCTCCAGCCGGCAGGCGCGCTCACCTCCGGCACTTTAACGCTGTAGCTGACGGTTATCTCGCCGGGCTCGACCGTATCCGCAAACGTCCATCTGACGGTTCCCGTCACGGGGTCGTAAACTGCGTTTTTGTCGCTTGATCCGACATATTCAAGCCCCTTGGGGATAACGTCGGCTATCGTGAGATTCTCGGCTCCGGGTCCCGAAACCGTGGCGGTGAGGTTGTAGGTGATGATATCTCCCGCTCTGACTTTCAAGGATTCAACCGGCTCGCCTCCGTCAAGGGATTCATTCTTTACAAGCCCTAAAGCGACGACGGGGTTTATTATCTCCTCGGAATCGTCTTCGGCAGACGGTTCGTCTTCTTCCGGATCGGAAACGGTATCATCATAAATCTCGGCATGAGAAGCGTTGTTTATGCTGCCGATCTTCGGAGCCTGCTCGTTGACCTTTACGCTCAGATCGACCGATCCCGCTTCAAGACCTTTGGCGTTTATCTTCCATGTGACCGTGCGGGCGGCGGGGTCGTATTCATATCCGTCCGAAGCTTTGATAAGATCGACGCCTTCCGAAAGGGTGTCTTTGATGATTACAACGGAGTCTCTTAACTTCGGGTTGCGCCAGTCGATGGAGTAACTGAGAGTATCTCCGACGCGAACGCTCTCGCCGTCGCCGGGATATGTCTGGCTCTTGGACACAAAGCCGTCAATTCTGCCGTATTCGGTGTAATGACGGTTGAGATATTCAGCCCTGAGTTCTTCCGACCCGCTGACTGTCGCCGAGAAGTCATATCTTTCCTCGACGTTTACCGACGTGGTATATCCTTCCATAGGCAGCTGCCCGATCTTTACCATCGCGCCCTCGGGTATTCCCGATATTGTGAATTTCCCGTTGTGCTTAAGTTCAACCGTTCCGCCGTTTGACAGTTTTCCCGAGGATGAAGTGCTGCGCGGGTTGATGATCCCGCCGAACGAATAGGGAGATATTCCTCCCGATGATCCGACTTCGCAGTTATATATTCCCGGGAGACTGTCAGCGCCCGTCACCGTCACTTTATATTCAAACGGCAGAGTTGCGTCTATTCCGGTGCCGGTAAGGGTATTTGTAACGGTGACGCTTCCGGTCATATAGCGGTTGACAAATTCCGCGCTGCCGTTTAATATCCCGTCCGCATAGACCTCGTACTCGAGCCCGCCCTTAAGATTGTCCCTGACCTCGACCGTCACGGTGTGAACATTTTGGTCATAAATCATTCCGAGAGTATTTCCCGGGATTTCGGAGACGGTGAAGCTGTAGGTTCCCGGATCGCCGAATGTTCCGAGGCTTACGGACGTTTTTCCGGAGGCATATCCTTCCGCGCTGTCATAATCTTTTGAATACACCGTCGCCAAAGCTTCGGTATCCTTATTAAGACCGTTTTCATCGGTTACGGTGAACCTGTACTCCTCATCGTCGGCAAGGGCATTCGGGTCGGAAGGAATGACGATATCCGAGATATCAAAGATCACTTCACCGGTATCGGAAGCGGAGTAGGCGTTTGTAAAGACTATGCTTTCAGCCTCTTCGCCGTCCGCGTAAATCTTCCTGTCCGCACGAAGCTTTCCGTCCCTGATTCCCGCAGCGGGATCGTAATCAGTGACGGTGTAAACTACCGTGTAAAGGGTATTGTCATACAAAACTCCCTTAAGTTCGCCCGCAGGGATTATCTCCCTGACGGAGACGGTATATACCCCGGGCTTAGTGAAGGTGATATTTCCGATTTCCGCCTCAGCCGTGACTTCACCGGTTACGGGATCAGCCGAAGCGACTGCCGTAACGGTCCTCTCGCCGCCTAAAAGCAAGGCTCCTCCTTCGGGATCCTCAAGGGTCACGTCAAAGCCGTACTCTTCGCCCTCAATAAGTCCCCTCTCGCCCGACATCTTCTTTTCAATTGCGGGCACCGTCTCGCTCTCGGAGGTTACGGTATAGAGATTTCGGTAGGTTATGACTGTGCCGTCAAATTCTCCGAAGAATTCTCCCGTTTCCGTCTGCGGACCGTCCCGAACGGCGTCGGTCAGATCCTCTGTCCTTGAGACAGCTTCGGCGGAATCTTTATAGGTGTAATTTTCCTTAACATCTATGAAGGAATATCCGAGCGCGTTATCGGATGCTCCGAGCTTCTGAGTGACAGAGTAGTAAACTTTGCCGTAGGGAATATCTTCAATAGTGAAGCTGTTGTCGCCGTATCCCGCGACGGTGAAGGAGTATATGCCGGAGTTTTCGGCAGTCTCGGCAAATTTTACCGGAACGCTCGTGTCCTCTTCACCGTCGTTTTCAAGAGCCGCAAGCTGCGCAATAGGCTTTTCATAGAATATTCTGAACGTAGCGGTGCGCCTGCCCTCGGAGTCCCGATCTTTGTCGGGGACGACGTGCTCGCCCCAGACTCTTATCTCATACTCAAACGGCTTGGTTCTGTCGAATTCAAGACCTTCGGGGTCGGTTTCAACGCGTGTGGTGACGGTAAGAGTGCAGGGTATCGGTCCGTAGGTATTTATAAACGCGGGCTTTTCGGCATAACTGTCTTCGCCGTACATGTAGTCCTCTGAAATCAAAAGTTCGCCCGTCTTTGGATCGGCTGTGACGTCAAAGGTCACGGTTATCGGTTTGCGACCGTAGCCGACGCGCTCGGCTCTGCTGCTCTCTAAGGGCTGATTCTCGCTGATCACGAAGGTATAGCTTCCCTCGCGCTTGATGATTACGTTTCCGAGGTTTACCTTGTTCATCTTATTGACGGCGTTTATTTTTCCGTCGGAGGACATTACGGCTCCCGAATCCGCGACGTCGGTCTCGATATCCTTTGGATCAAAGATGTCGTGGCTCATCGTGAAGCTGAACCTGCCGTCATAGAGGGTCTTAAACTTGTTGTAGAGCCCGTCGTTTATACCCTCGGTCAAAGCAAGCCGATCTCCGCCCGTCATCGTGTTTATGAGCTTCTTGTCAAAGGTCATTTCGACCGTCTTCGGGTTCGGGATAAAGGTATTGACAAATTCGGTCTTTGTGTAATCGACGTCCGAGATGACAAGCTTTCCGCCTTCGTCCGAGACGGTGTAGATGATCTCGGCGGAATGCGTATCTTTTCTTATGCTGCCGTAAGAATTGGCATATGGGGAATTGTCCTCCGCGACGGCGACTTTATATACCCCGGCTTTTGAAAATCTCAACCCGCTGACGGATACGCTTCCGCTGCCGCCTTTTCCTCCGGTCGTCATAATGACCGCGGACGGCGTGAAATCATCGCCCCAGCCGGCAGTACCGGGCTCGGGAACCTTTTCCGCACCGTCGATCTCGGCGACGGTCGCGTTAAACGCAAACGCCTCGGGGAAGTCGATAAAGGTGCCGTTTTCGGTCTTTAAAATCTTTGAAATTTGAACGACGTTGTTATCAGTGCCTCCCGGGGTCTTCGGGTCGTCAACGCTGACGGAGTCGGGGATATATCTGTTGGTTATCGGTATCGGATATTTATCGGTCCTGCCCGTAGATACGCCGCCAACCGTGCATTCGTCAACTCTTAACTTGCCGCCGTCATCTACAATCTTAACGGTAACATCAATGGGATCAACTGCCGCAAAGCCGCTCTTGCCCGCGACGGGATTTCCCTCAAATCTCTCGGTCACATTTTCAGAGACGGTGTATTTATACTCCCCTGCCTCGGTGAATTCGGGAAGATCGAACATGATGTCCGGGATTGAATCCTTATTGCCCTCGGTGATTCCGGACGCGGTCTTTTCATCGCTGAAATCGCCGTCAAGGGTGAAGGCGAAATCATATTCATGACCGGCGGGAAGAGCGTTTCCGCTGACGGTCTTTGCAACTCCGAGGGCAAATTCCGCAGCCTCGGGCGTGTAGGTGTTGGTAAAGTCAAGAGTTGCGAGATTTTTGGAAGTATCATATCCCGAAGCCCCTTCGCAGCCGACTTCAAGAGCCTGCTCGCTTCCGCTGACTTTATCATCAACCGTAACTTCCAAAGTATAGCTGTCGGTCCTGCCGAAGCCGTGATTATTGCCGTTTACGTCTGTGATCTTCTCGCCGTTTACGGTTTCCGTAACCGTCTCGGACGCGGTGTAGACATGCTTGCCCGCGGCTTCGTAGGTTATGGAGCCTAAGGGTATCTCTTTCGCGGTACCGGGAGTAAGCTCGCCGGCGGAGACGGTCCTTTCAAGGACAGGAGCGCCGTCTTCATAAAGAGTAAACGTAAAGGCGTAATCGTGACCTTTGGGAAGAGCGTTTCCGGTCAGGGTCTTATTGACGGCGACGTTTAAGGAAGTGCTTCCCGCGTCAAATTCATTCACAAACGGGATTGTAACGGAATTATCCGAAATTTTAGCGCCGTTATCGGGAGACACCGAGCAGCTCTCTATCTTAAGCACGCCCTTGTCGTCGATGACGTTCACCGTCAGAGCGAAGCTTTCCCGATCGGCTGTAAATCCGCCGTAGCCGAGATTTTCCGTCACGGTGAAGTTATATGTCCCGGCTTCCGTAAAGTCTATTTTCGATATGCTCTTTGCGCCGTCTTTAAGGGTATATTTCCCCTCCGTTCTTGCGCCGAGATCAGAATACGTTACCTTCACGGAATTGCCGTCCAAGTCCGCTCCCGAGGGATTTCCGGGGTCGGGAGAAAGAGTGAATTCAAACTCGCCGTAGCCCTCGGGGAGCTCGTCGCCGACGACGGTCTTGTCGATAAATACCTCAAAATCTTCGACCTTTACGGGATTATAGAAGTTTACGGCTTCTATGACCGCTTCGCTTCCTGTTTCATTACCGCCGGAGCCCAATCTGTAGGATTCGATTTCAAGGCTTCCGGTGCCGTTATCAACCACCGTAACCGTCACCGCGGGAAGCTCGGGAAGTGTAAATCCGCAGTTGCCGGCAGTGCCGTACTTATCGGCGACCGTCTCGCTGAGGTTGAATGTATAAAGTCCCGCCTCGGTGAAGGTAAGCTCAAAGCTGAGCGGGGAAATGCTGTTTTTGGTGGATTCGGTTACGTTTTCGACAGTCTGGGCGGCTGCCGTCGGAGCGGTTCCTCCGCCGATTCTTATGCCGCTTAACGCAAATGTAAAGTCATACTCATTGTCCCCGTCCAAAGCGGTGCTGCCGCTTACCGTCTTGTTGAGCCTGATGACAAAGCTCACGTCGTCGGGATCGTAGATATTCTCGATATCCACCGTCGCCGAGCCCGATTTTAAAATATCTTTGCCGTCGGTCACGCACTTCGTGACGGCAAGCGAGCCGCCGTTGTCATCGACATGAACATTCAGAGCGTACTCCTTCGGGTTCTCTTTGAAGCCTTCGGGAAGAGTGCCGCTCTCGGTCACTATGAGAATATAGTCCCCGCTCTCGCTGAAAGTCACCCTGCCGAAGCTTGCGTTTGCGCCCGCGTTGAGCTGCGCCGCAGTGGCGTTGACGGCTGCCTGAGAGTTTGATATCGAGACCTTGCCGGCATTATCGCCTCTTGCCGCGACGTTAAACATAAAACCGTAATTCTTTTTGCTCGGAATGGGATTACCCGTCACGGTTTTATGCACGTTGAGCTCAAATTCCGCGTCGGTCGGATCGTATGTATTTATAAACGTCACGGTCTGATCCTTTATCGGCTCCTCGGGAGTCCCGCTTCTGACGTTTTTCCCGACCTGCACGCTCCCGACATACAACTCTCCGCCGTTATCTTCAACGGTAACGGCGATCTCCTGATCTTCGGGATGATTTTTAAACCCGGGCTCGGTTATCACATCTTCGCCGACGGTGATGGAATATGTCCCCGCCTTATTAAATGTCATCCGAGACGTACCGGCGCCGCTTGTCTCCCCCGCGTTTAAAGTTACCGTCAGCTCGGGAGTACCGACAGTCGCGCCGTCGGAAGCTGCGGACGAAATCTCAAAGCCGAAATCATAGCTCTTAGGCAGGGAGTTGCTGCCGTCAGACATCTTCTTTTCAATATTAAGATCAAGAGCTGCGGGCTTGGGTTCATAGTTGTTTGTAAAGCTGATGTTTCCGACAAGATACTCTTCGGATACCGAAGGAGTTACAATTATTCCTCCGTCGACTTGGTAGCTTGCAACGCTCATCTTGCCGACGCTGTCAACGACGTTTACCGTCACCGTGTGCGTTCTTACGTCGGTAGATTTAAACGCAGACGAGCCGTCGTCGGTACCGTTCTTTGAAATATGTTCCGTGACCGTGAAGGTATAATCTCCCGGCTCGTTGAAATCAACATAGACATATCCCGCAGCTGATCTTGCGGTCTTGAATTCATCTCCCGATATTGAAGCGGTGTTTTTACCGCCTTCGTAATTCACCTTATGATTGTGGAGCGAATCGATAAGATCAACATCAAAATCAAAGGTGAAACAATCGTCGGGAAGAGTGCCGTTCACGGTCTTGTCGATCTCGAAGATGAAATGCGACGGATCGGCATGGTAAACATTTATAAACCTCAGCTGAGCTTCGGCGTCAACGGCGTTCAGAGTCTGTGCGGTTCCGCCGACCGTAATTCCCGTCACCGTCAGCTGACCGTTAATATCCTCAACGGTAACGGCGACGGCGATCCTGTCGCTCGAAGGATATGTGATAAACGCCTCTTTATGAGTGCTGTCATGGGTCTCGCCGGTAAACGTCAGGATATCGTCCTCCGTCACGGCAAAGTTATAGGTTCCGGCTTTGGAGAATGTTATCCTGTCGAACTCGATCTTCTGAGTGCGGTCGGAAGCGTTTGTCTTATAGCTTTCGGCATATCCGGTAAAATCTTTATCGATCTTATCGGTGAGCTGTTGAAGAACGCCGGGAAGAACGGCTCCTGTGGGATCGCCCGCGTCTTCGGAAAGCTCGAAGGAGAATTCATACTCATGCCCGTCAGCCAAAGGCGCATGGCGATCCTGAAGCGCGACGATATTATCGACCTTGACGGTCAGAGAAGCCGGCTTCGGAGCGTATTTATTTTCAAACGTAAGGGTGGTGCCGCTATACTCCCCGGAGCCCGACGGATCGCCTCCGCTCACCCCGGTAACGGCAAGCCTTCCTCCCATATCCGTAACCGTCACGGTAAAGGTCTGCGCGGGCGCTTTGATAAAGTTGTCGCCGGCATTTGTCTCGGTCACGGTGAACGTATATGTCCCCGCCGTGTCAAAACTGAGCTTGCCAAAAGCTTCGTCAGCGGATTTTTTGGCGCCCTTGGCGACCGTCGCCGTCACGGTATTATCGGATATCTCGGGATAATTATCTCCGCCGCCTGCCGAAAGCTCAAAGCCGAAGTCATAGTCGTCGGTCAGGGGCTCGCTGTCATCGCTTATCGTCTTTGAGACCTTAATCTCAAACTCCGCCGGGGTGGGAGAATAGGTATTGGTGAACGTGAGAGTGCACTCATCGCCCTTGCCCGTCGCTGTGCCGACGGTGTACTCCTTGACGGAAAGCACGCCGTCTTTATCTTCGACATTTACGGTAACGGTTTGCCCGGGAGCCGTGCCGCTGAACCCGGGGATAGAAACTTCTTCCTCGGTCACGGTGTAGGTATACTCTCCGGCATGGTCGAAGGTGATCTTCCAATCGCCGTCAACAGCACTTTCATCCTCATTTGCGGGAACGGTCACGATCACCGAAGTATTGCCGGGCATAGGAGTGCCGTCCTCAGCGCTGACCTTGAAAGTAAACTCGTTATCTTTCTGCGGCAGGGAGGTGGCTGATATCGTCTTGTGAACCTTGACGGTGAAGTCGGTCGGCTTGGGCTCATATTTATTTTTGAGGACCACTTCAGACGGAGTGCTGATTTCCAGCTCTCCGCTTTCTATCATGGATATCTTAATCTCGACATCATGCTCTTCACTGTCATAAACAACTCCGCCGAGTTTTCCGTCGGTTTCCTTAACGGTATATTTATACGTCACGGAGTCGGCTTTATTGTTAAATAGGGTAATATAATCAAGATCATATGTACCCGTAAGCGTGACTTCGCCTTCGTTCTTGGTCTTTGAGAGTTTCTCAAATTTTAGATCGCCTTTAAGATCGACTTCTGTTCCCGATTTGGGGTCAGTCTGCTCGACGGTGAATTCAAAATCAAACTCTCCGTCCGTCAAAAGTGTAGTGTCAAATTCCTTTTTCACCGTCACCTCTGCGGTCGGAATGACATTGTACACAAACTCTGCGGTTTGCGGCGCTTCGGAAATCTCGATATTTTCATAATTATTCCGCTTTGTGATGACATATCCCGCCGGCACTTTTTCGGTTATGTTCACCTTTGTCCCGGTCGGGAGATTTTTTATCGTGAGCGTCTTATTCTCCTCAGCTTTGGCAATGCTGAATGTCAGGGAATACTCATTTTCCTTGACTTTTTTAAGTGTAATACCGGGCTCTACGGTATATTCCTCGGCAAGGGTGACGCCGTCGTCGGGAGGCGTAAGCTCCACGGTATATTCAAAATTAACGTCGCCTTCTGCACCGAAAACCGTATTATCGATTTTTAGATCGCCCGCCTCAAACTCATTGTTAAAGGTCACGGTCTCGTCTTCTTCAAGCGAATCAGTTATAGTTTTAACTGTAACATTCTCGCCGTTGATTTTGGTGAGCTTATAATGCACAGGCATTGAGGTCTGCGCGACGGTGTATTTGCAGCCCTTCGGCAGACCTTTGATCGTCACGGTCTGACCTTTTTTGAGCTCAAGATTAGCAACTCCTTTTTTAAATTCGAGAGTGCTTGTAACCCCGTCGATCTCATACTCAAGATCAAAATCATAATCCGTATCGGCTATCGTGATTGTATAGGAAAACTTTTCGTCAGCCTCTTCAATCATCGGATCGCTCTTATCGACAGTCTGAGTTATCGAAAGGTCATTCTCTAAATGCTCATTTTTGAAGTTAATTATTTGCCCGGTTTTGTCGATTTCGACCGTTTTCGATCTTATCTCTTCGCCTTCGATAGTCGTCTTATAGGCAGTATTCTCCGTCTCCTCGACCTTCACCGTCGCGCCGACGGGTATATCATAAATCGTGACGGACTGACGGTCTTTAAGCGTAAACTTGCCTCCGCTTTCAAGGTCACTGTCATAAACCCCGAGCGTATGGAATTTCCCCACCCCGCCGGCACCTGTAACCGTGAAGGTAAACTCAAACTCATCGTCCGGGTTCGCGCTATTTCCGACAACTTCTTTATTGACGGTGACGTATCCCGTGTTGAGGGTGTTGTCGATTATGATTTCTTCCTGCTTTTCTCTGAGGTCGGTTCCGTCTTTCTTTACGGTAATTTTCGGCTTGCCGTTGCTGTCCGGCTCGTTCGCAACTACCACCGTGACTTCATGCGCGTCACCGTCATAATCAATATAACCGCGGTCGCCTTTTTTCTCGCTGACGGTTATCGTATATTGCCCCGGCGCGTAGAAGATGATGTTCTTGCCCTTCTCATCAAACTCGGCGTCATAACCTTTATCGGGATCATCTGCCGTAACCTTTGCGGTCATTTCCACAGGATCGTCCTTGTCATTGTCATCAAGAGAATCCGTGAGCTTGGCAAGATCCTTTGGAGCGTCCGCGGGAATTGCGGGCGAAGTAGTCCCGGAAAATCCCGCGCTTGCGGTCACGGTAAAGCTGTCCGAAAGACTGACATCGTTACTCAGCGTTCCGGTCGGTCTCGCTTCGATGTTAAGATTCTTATAAATGTTAATTATCTGTTCAAGCGGCATTTCCGCCCTGAATCCGAGACCTATTGTTGAATAATAGTTGCTCTCGGTGCCTATCGTGACCTTTTGTATATACTCGTTATTGTCAAGCTCGTTTTGCGTGACTTCTACATAACTGTTGGCGCCGTCAACGGTGACGGTGTTGTAATCCGTTTCGGTTTTATATGTCACATGAATGCTGTACTCGCCGGAGGACAGCCCCTCGAAGGTGATCTGACCGTGCTCGTCAGTTTTAAACTCCTGATTTTTTGAAATCCATTTCTGAACGCCGTCGTCATCGGCGGACACGTCGATTTCTTTTTCAGCCCACTCTTTGTAATCTTCGGTAAATTCGTTAGTGGAAGAATCTTTAGCTTTCAATCCCGAATGCGTACTTTCAAATCTCCGAATACGGTCAGAATCGTTGAAAAGCTCATTCAAAGCCTCATCGCTCAGAGTATGGGTGAATTGACCCAGCTCGGTCGTGCCGCCGTTGTCCATCTTAGATATCGTTACGGTGGCTTCTTCTATCGGGTCATCGCCGTCCAGTGTCTCCGTAGGCGGTTCATATATGCCGTTGCCCTCGGTTTTGCCGGGTAATACCGTATCATTAAACGTCAATTTATTATCGGCGTTTTTGTCGTGGAACAGGGTGAGGGTATAGTTAGTAAGATTAAGGATATTGGTGTATGTCCACTCGTTGCCGATTCTTTCAATCCCGTACTTGGTTTTTGTCGCTTCCTCTTCTCCCGACGATGACGAACCGAGCGGATTTTCATAAGCCCGGTAAACGATCATGCCGCCGGAATTAACCGTTATATTATCATTTGAAAGAACATACGTCTGCTTGGGCAGAATCTTATTTGTATATATGCCGCCGCGCGCCTCCTCTACGGTGGCGTTTTCGACTACGTAAATAATTTTATCGCCATATTCTGTAAAGCCGGGCATGATCGTTTCATTACCGTTTACAAGAACGTCCTGAACGGTAATGGGATCGGACTGGTGCGCGGCGTTATAAGCGTCTACCTTTTCTTTGATAGAAGCAACCGTCTCGTCGCTCGGGAAATTGGGGTCGTGCTGGACAGCCATGTAGCTGTTTTCCGCAGTTGTTGTGCCTTTTGAGCCGTCTTTTTTGCAGCCGTATTTTGCAGTATAAGCTGCTTGATCATACGGTTTCTCCTCGACCTGTTTGGTTTCGGCATTGTACTCGGTGACGGTAATTTTGCCTTCCGTATCAGCATTTTTGGTAAAATACTCTTCAATAGAAGTCCTGTTATCCTCCTTCATGCCTACGATGGTAAAACTTGCTTCGAGAGTAGAGCTCTTTAGGTAGGACGGCTCCCATTTTTTGGTAATCGTCAGAGCCTGATCCACCGCTTCCGCGATATATCCCACCTGCCCGGCATAAATCTCCTTGAGGTAAACATTTGCAGTACCTCGACTATCTGTAATATATTTAGGGATATTTACAGTCTGTTTACTTACGCTCGGCACGCTTTCGCTGTGAATTTCCTGACCTATAAATTTTGAATATTCCTGAGGTGAGCAGTACTTCGCAGCAGTTTTATTTACAGTCGTCACCTTATGAGTGATCGCGCCGCTGATGTTTTCATTATAATACACCCAGATGGTGACGGGGTAAGTAGGCTGACCGTGTTCATCATCTACAATATCATCTTCACCGAACGCCGTCAGATCAACGGGGATAGAGTAATATCCGTCGGTATCGGTCTTTGCCTCATAGTGGACCCAGCGGGTCTGTCCGGAATTACGTCCCTCGTTTTCTGTTTTATTATCCCTGTAATATGTGTCTCCGTACTCCGCAACTATGATAGCGCCTTCGAGCTCGTGGTCGTTGGTCATGCGGTTATATTCGCCCTGAGCAGCTCCCGGCTCGGGGGTATCGAGAAATACGAATCCGGTGATGATCTTTCTGTTGGCAAAGTGATAAAGCGTGATAGGCTCGTCGAGAGTAACACTGTTCGGCGAGATGACATGCGTCCAGACGTCGAAAATGCCGTGGTCGGCGCCGTCGCTTTTTATAGCTCCGGCAGTCTTGGTCGGATTTTTACCTTCCGCGTCGCTGTAAGAGGGCTTACCTTCAATACTTACGTCCTCAAATTGCGAATTAAAATCGTGCCCGCCTTGCTCTTTAAACCAACCTCTGTTAAGTCCGGCACCGTATGCTTCTCCGACATCATTGTTTGAATTATAGCTCGGCAGATTCCATACTGCCAAAAGAGAACCTGAGCCCTTGTTATTTTGCCACGATGTTCTATAATCCCTTAACAAGCTCTTTTCGCGGTTATTATAGTATAGCTTAGAGCGCAGGTCGGCGGCAGTTTTGTAATATGCGTTACTGTTTCCTACATTGTTAAGAACGGAATCCGGGGGATTCATCAGCCAAACGCCGAGACCGTTCGGCACTTTCTCCGCGTCGGAAATCGGGAAATGAACCTCTCCCGCCTTAGCCTCGGCATAGACTTTGCCGCGCCCGGTATTGCCAAAGTACTGACCAACGGGCAGAATACGTCCCCACTGATCTCTGCCGTTCCAGTAAATGCGGTCGGTCTGACCTTCAACGGCGGCGTTTCCGAGCATGATTTTTCCGAGGCTCTTGAATTTAAATCCGGTACCTCCTACTTCCTCGGCGCCGTTGGGGTTGTTGGGAAGTCCGAGCGCTGTCACTTCATTGGGCTCAAGCTTCACATACTTGACCACTTTGTTCATGTCATTGCCGTTGTTAATCGGGTGCATGTCGTAAAGACCGGCAGCGTCTTTTACCTGTGTTTCAATGTTATACCAACTGTTGTCATCGGAATTATAATAAATAAAGTTAATATGCTCTCCATTATTAGAATCAGCCCATGGAGTGCTCAGGCAGATTTCCTCATCGTGATCCGTTGACGAGGGGTGCATGTTGCTGCCTATATTGTTGCCATCTTCACCGTGATAATAGCGGGCATACATGTTCGACATATCGATAATAATGCGGTAAGAAGTCGCGCCCTTGGTATCCACGGTGAAGTAGCCGCCGACGCCGACGGTTCCGGTATTATCAATTTCTTCATCGAGACTTCCGTCTTTATTGACAACTTCCTCGATAGTAGGGTCACGACCGTCAAACTCAATACCTGTCGCGGAGAAATCATCATTTGCCTCTTTCGGAACAATCGATTCCGGGAGGTCCTTGTCGGGATAGTTGAAGAACATGTGGTCGGGCGCGTCGATATCGGTTGTCTCGTTGTCGGGACCGTATATCATCAGACCGTCGGCGTTGCCGTTTTTATCGAGCATGTCATTATAATAATCGAAAGAGGTATAATTGTCGATCGGAGAATGCACGGAATGATATGCAGAAGCGTTGGTACCCTTTCCTATGCCGCCGCGCTGATTGGCATAAAGAGCTACCGTATAAGGTTGGATTCCGTTGAGAGCTACTCTCCAGATATAGCCGTCTCGGGTCGTGGTGTACAGATAACCGTACATGCCGTAGCCGCTATCGGAATTCATTTGCCCGGTCAATGCGTCCAGCCAGACACGACCGCTCGTAGCATTATAATGCGGTGCTGCTTCTGAGCCCGTGTTTTTGCAGACGGTTACATCAAAAGCATAAAGCTGATTGTATTCATTGCCGTTGTTAGCCAAGGTATTATCAGCGACATCAAAAGATCTCTTCACATCGGCGTTAGACGCACCGTCGGCGTAAAATTCTACTATGTAAACTCCGGACTGCTTTATTTCATAAGTAAATGCATTATAACCGTCCGTTGTCGGTGTAGCCTCATTTGTGCCCAAGCTTCTTCCGTCATCGTCGGTTACAGCTTTGTATACACCATTAGGTCCGTTCATATATGACGCCTTTGAAGTGATATGACCCTGTGTAGCCGAAAGAGACAGATTTTCGGTTTTGCCGTCGGGCAAAGTAATCATCGCGCCGTTCTTATACGAGGAGCTCCCGAGAAATGCCACTTCTCCCTCATATGCATAAAACTTGACCCTGAGCTGATTGGTAACTCCGCCGAAAGAATCCGCTGTTCTCTTAGCGCCGTTTACCGCGGTCGGCGAATTCTTAACCATCAGTTTCCACAAACTCATATGCCTGTCAAATGTTCCGCTTTCAACTAACTCTTTGGTGACTGTTTGACTGTCAACGGTAGTGTCTTTGTACAAAGCATAATAGTTGTCGCGCGACGAATCCAAAAGATCAGCCGTTCCCTCCGCCATCACCGGCTGAGCCGCAACGACGCTCGCGCCCAAAAACAGGCACGCCGCCAAAACCGACTGCGCTAAGCGCACCGGTCTGACGGCTTTAAATATCCTGCAAAATACTGCCTTTACATATATTTTTTTCAAATCAATCTCTCCTTCAGAATAGCCCACACGTCCTGCAAAAAAGACCTGCGCCCGTAAAGATTTTCCGGCTTCGGCACAATTTGATTTCCCGGTTAAAACCGAGGGTAAAAACATATAAATGCAATAAATACATTCAAAATATAAAATTTTACCCCCCCCCCGTAAGAATTTTACAGGGGAGGATATTTTTAGTTTATTATGTTAAAGTAATAACACGTATGATTATACACTAAGTCTTGCGAATTTGCAAGAGTTTTTTCAAATTTTTTAAAATTTTTTGAAATATTTATTTTTTTGCGGCAATATTTCAAAAAATCGGGGAGACCGATCTCTCAGTCTCCCCTTATTTTATGCAAAGTTATAATGATCTGTTCTATCTTCTATCCTCTGACTTTCTATCCTCTACATAGTACCCCGCCTGCGCCTCCCAAAGCTGCTTATACTTCCCCTCCCTGACGAGCTCCTCATGCCCGCCGTCCTGCGCGATTTGCCCCTTGTCGAACACCAAAATCCTCTCGCAGAACCGGCAGCTTGAAAGCCTGTGGCTTATGAAAACCGAGGTGCGGTCCTTGGCGATCCGGTTGAAATTTTCATAGACCTGCGCTTCCGCAATCGGGTCTAAGCTTGCGGTCGGCTCGTCTAAGATCACAAACGGCGCGTCCTTGTAAAGCGCCCTCGCAAGGGCTGTTTTCTGCTCCTCGCCGCCCGAGAATTCGATCCCGTCAAGCTCGTATTCTTTGCCCATGCACCGATCCAGCGCCTTCTTTCCGTCATCGGTTTCTTTAGTATCCAAATCGTTAAGTTTATTTACCATTCCCGCCCTTTTCAGGCAATCCCGGGCTCGGCTCTCATCATATCCGAGACCCGCCGATACGTTGTCCCCGAGGGAAAATGCGAAGAGCTTAAAGTCCTGAAAAACCACCGAAAACAGCGACATATACTCGTCGTAGCGGTACCGCGTAATGTCAATGCCGTTAAGTAAAATTTTGCCCTCGGTCGGGTCGTATAATCTGCATAAAAGTTTTATAAACGTGGATTTTCCGGAGCCGTTTTCCCCGACGATCGCGATCTTGTCGCCGATCTTAAACTTCATCGAGACATGCCTCAGCGCCCAAAAATCGGTCCTCGGGTACTTAAAACTGACGTCTTTAAACTCGATGTCATAGTCGAGATCGTCCCGCTTCTCGACCGCAAGCGTGCCTTTGTACATGTTGTTCGGCAGGTCGAAAAACTGATAGGTCGTTTCGAGATATGAAGTGTTAAACCTCATCTGGGTGATGGTCGACGAGATATCGTCAATCGCGGCTGCAAAGCGGTTTATCGCGCCCTCATACATCACGAAGCTGCCGATCCCGAACGCCCCCATGTACGCCTTTGCGGCGACGTAGAGGTAGATTATGAGCTGCATCGCAGTGTTTTTCGGGACGTCGAGCAAGCCGGATTTCATCTGCGTATTTTCGAGCATTTTCAGCCACGGCGGGCGCAGAGTGGTCCTGCGGTACTCGCCGAGGACGATCGGGTGAAGCCCGAAAACCGTCATGTCCTCGCCCCAGAGGCTGCCGAAAGCCGCATAGCGGCGGCTCGTGAGGGAGACGCCCGACAGCGCGCTGTCGATTCCGTGCTGCCGAAGTTTTGACAGCTTAGCGGTTAAAATCGAGAACAGGAAGATGACGATGATCATAGCCGCCGCGGAAAGCGGTGAATTGATAAATCCTAATATTCCGTGAAAGCTTCCCGAAGCCGAGGCAAAGAGCGCCGCGGCTGTCAGTGATAGGGATAACACAAGCTCTGTCAGAGCCTCAGCCATGTTCGGAATGTTGTATAAAACATTCATCAGCCCGCCGTAAACGGTCCTGGTGTTGGCGTCTACCTTCTCGTTTAGTAGCTTGACATCGGGGTTTTCAAGATGTTCATATTGCAGCTTGCAGTTTTCGTCAAACATTATCCTTACGTACTGATAATAATTCTGACTGTCCAAAATATTTTCTTTCATCTGCGCGGCGCGGCTCAGAACCGAGAAAATAAATCCTCCCAAAACGGTCAGCACCGCAAAAATTATTAACCTTTTCTCATCTCTTGCGCCGGATATTTCATCTAATAAGAGCGCCGACATCGCGAGGGAAAAATATCCCGATATTCGCTGCAAAATCCTTCGTAGCATCGCAAACGTCCAGTATTTCGGAGCATACTCCCGCCAGATCTTCATCGCCCTCTTAAGGGCTGTAATGTCCTTTTTAAGCCCCGATTTAAGCATTTTCGGGCACCTCCTCCTGATAATATTTAGCCTGAACGTCGAACAGTTCGCGATATTTCCCGCCCTTTGCCATCAGCTCGTCATGAGTTCCGACCTCGGCAAAGTTCGCGCCGTCCAAAAGGAAAATCCTGTCGCAGAACCTTGTCGAGGCAAGGCGGTGGGAAATAAACACCGACGTGGAATTTTTTGAAATCTCGTTGTAGCGGCGATACATTCTGTCCTCCGCGATGGGATCGAGAGCCGCAGTCGGCTCGTCCAAAATCATGCAAAGAGGGTCTTTATAAATTAACCGGGCTAACAAAAGCCGCTGCTTTTCTCCTCCCGAAAGCTCGACCGCGTCGTCGTTCACGGTTCTGTCAAGAGGCGTTTTCAAGCCCATTTTCAGGCTGTCAGCCTTGTCTTTAAAGCCCGAAAGCTCCACGGCGCGCGCAAGCCGATCACGGTCTATATCCCCCTCGTCGACCGTGCAGGCGATATTTTTCTCAAGCGACACCGGAAGCAAGTTGTACTCCTGCGGGATCAGCCCGAACATTGAGTAGAGCTCATCGCGGTTGTATTCAAAAAGCGCGTGACCGTCAAGGAGCACCTCTCCCGCGTCCGGCAGCAAAAGCCCGCAGATAAGCCTTACGAGCGTCGTCTTGCCGGCGCCGTTCAAGCCCACGAGGGCGATCTTCTCGCCGGGCTCGATCTTAAACGACACGTTCTCAAGGACATTTTTCTCGCCCTCGGGATATTTGTACGTGACGTTTTTAAACTCGATCGAAAACGGCTTTTTCGGCAGAGCGATCCCCTCCCCGCGGTTGAGTTTTCCCTCATATTCGGTAAGCTCCCGTAGGTCGCTTATCTGCGCCGAGCCCTCTTTTATCTGCTGAAAGCGCCATGCCATGCCGCCTAAAAGCCCCGCAAGAGAGCTTATCGCGGAGAAATACAGCACGAACCGAGCGGCGTCTACTTCCCCCGAAAGCGCTTTATTTATGAGTATCGCATAGGCAAGACCGTCCCGCAGAAGCACCGTCACAAAGCCCGTCAGCGAGACCAAAAAACCGCGCCGCTCATGCTTTTTCTGCCAGTCAAGGTTCTCGTCGATATGCTTGTTATAGCGCTCACGAAGGGGCTTAGCCATGCCGTAGAGGCGGATTTCCTTCTGGCAGCCAAGGTCCCGCGCGACGTTCCACGTGATATAGTTCCGCCTGCGCTCCGAGGCGTTGCGGCCGTCTCGCTCCTCATAGTGCTTCCGCCACTGCCAGTTCGACATTCGCCGGTCGATAACCGCGCCGGCAATCAGAAGGACAATCAGAGCGGGGTGGAGCATTGACACCGTCGCGCCGAAGAGGAAGAATTTTATAATCTCTCCGACCGTCTCGGCAAAGATCATCGGAAAATGTGTGGCATGTGAGTGATCCCGAGTCGCGGCGTTTGCCCTCTCCATGAGGGTTTTGTAGCCCTTGTCGTAGTGCAGACAGTTGTCGCAGAGCCGCGTCGCCTCGATGCATTTATACGCCAAAAGCGCCAGGACGTGGTGTTCCGAGTTTGATGTCAGCTGTCTCAGAATCCCTTCCGAGGCGGTGACTACCGTCCGAGCCAAGACTATCCCCGAGACCGCGAGCGCTATGTATCCGAAGGAGGAATACGTCGAGAGGGCGTTTATGATCATCGGCGAAGCGTAGAGCCCGAACGCGGCAGATAGTATCGACAGCGGCACCACCCCGAGCCCTACAAATACCAAAAACCGCTCGTTTTCCCAGAGGAGCCGATACACCCACCCCACGCAGGAAAGCATGCCGAACCGCGGCTTGGGCTTCTGTTCTTTTTCTTTTTTTGACATGTTTATCACCTCGGCATTTAGAGTAACACATTTGCGAAGATTTTGGGGGATTTGGGTACGGAATGCTAAAAAGCGTGTACAGAATGCAGTTAGGGGATAGAGGGTTAGAGGATAGAATTCAGAACAGAAAGTTCATGAACTTTGCGCATTTTGCACACGCTGACCGACAAAATGCGCAAAATGTGCAAAATCCACAAAACTTGGGCAGAGAGTATCTATCCTCTAACCTCTAACGTTCTATCTTCTATAAGCGCTTGACAACACGTATAATACGTGCTATAATATTATCACTGAAAGGTGGAATTATAAAATGCCTATGACGCCTCGGAAAATGGTGAAGCTTCTTGAAGAAAACGGGTTTGAGTTTGTCAGTTCAAACGGTTCGCACCGTAAATATTATAACCCCCAAACAGGCAAGACCGTTATCGTTCCCTTTCATGCGCAGGAGCTGAAAAAGGGAACCGAACAGAGCATTCTGAAGCAGGCAGGGCTGAAATAATTATTGAATAGGAGCGAATTAAAATGAAAAAGCTTTATTATCCCGCAATTTTCCGTCCCGAAGCCGAGGGCTATTCGGTGAGCGTGCCCGACCTTGACGGCTGTTTTTCTCAGGGCGATACCATCGGCGAGGCGATTGAAATGATCAAGGACGCCATCGGGCTTTATCTTGACGGGCTTGAATCTATACCCGCTCCCTCGCGCCCCGAAGATATAAAAACCTCTGCGCCCGATTTTATGATGATGATTGAATATGATGATTTGTACTATAAGCGCGCTCACGACACCCGCTCGGTAAAGAAAACTCTGACCGTTCCGTCGTGGTTGAACGAGGCTGCGGAAGCTGAGCACATCAATTTTTCGGGCGTTTTACAAGAAGGATTGAAAAAGAGACTGCACCTCGAATAGAGGGCAGAAATCAGAGGTCAGAAGTCAGAAAATGCGCAAAATGTGCAAAATCCATAAAATTAGAGGATAGAATTTCTATCCTCTGTTTTCTGACTCTCTATCCTCTAAAAGCGGAATCAGGAGTTCCGCCGTGAAGCCGCCGTCCTCGCTGTCAGCCGAGAATAATCCGCCGTACTTTTTAACCGTCGAGCCGACCCGAGACAGCCCGAAGCCGTGATCCGAGCCCTTTTGGGACTCAAATCTGCTCCCCGATTTTGCCCGCCTTTTGCCCGCGGCATTTGTCACTAAAAGGTAAAACTGGGTGCTCTTTCTTCCGATATAGACCCTGATGAACCTCGATTCCTCCGGCAGGCGAAGGTTCTCCTCGATCGCGTTGTCGAGGAGGTTCCCGATGATGACGCAGAGATCGATGTCGGAAACCGGCGTGCCTTCGGGAATTTTCGCCTTCGCGTTGACGGGGATACTGTTCTGCGCGGCGATATTCATCTTCCCGTTTAAGATCGCGTCGACCATCACCCGACCGGTCTTGACGACGGTATCGACCGTCGTGAGGTCGTCGTTGAGGTCGCTGAGGTAGCGGTTCACATCGTCGTATTTCCCGGCAGCCATCGACGCCTGTAGCGCCTGAATGTGGTTGTGGTAGTCATGCCGCCAGCCCCGCATTTTGCGGTACATCGACTCCACCTCGTCGCAGTATTTTTGGAGCAGCTCGGATTGGTAGCGCTCGATTTTTTTGTTGATGATTTTGTCTAAGATCATATTTTACCCCTTATATTCCTATATTTTCCCAAGCGTTTCAAAGACAATTCAGCCGAAATGTACGCGGATAGCAGACATCATATATCAAAAAATCTCGATGATCTTCTTCCCGATTTTTTCCTGCATTCCCCGGCTGATCGGGATATTCTCGCCGCTTCTCAGGATCAGCTCGGTTCTTTGGATTCTCAGCACCTCCCGCAGATTGACGATAAACGAGCGCTGGACCCGCATAAAGAAGGCGTCGAGCCGGGTCTCTAATTCCGAAATAGGGAGCTTTACGCGGTACTCCCCCGAGCCCGTGCGGATCACCGAATACTGCCGCTGCGCCTCGATATAGCGAATCTCCCGGAGAGGCAGAGCCATCTCCCCGCCGTCAAAAGGCACTAAAATCTTGCGCTCGCTTTGGGATATTTTCACAAGAGCGCGGTCGAGCACCTCGGCAAGTTTTTCAGGCGTGACGGGCTTTAAGAGGTAGTGAAGCGCCTCGACGTCGTAACCCTCGGCGATGAAGTCCGGGTAGCCGGTGATGAAGATTATCTGCACCGAATCAGCCTGTGAGCGGAGCTTTTTTGCGAGCTCGACGCCGTTCATTCCGGGCATTTCGATGTCCAGAAGAAGCAGATCGGGGCAGTGGTCGGGGTAGTCGAACAGAAGCGCCTCGGCGGAGGGGTATTCCCGCAGGAAGGCAGCCTGCCCGCAGCCCTCAGCCCACCGCAGGACGAGGGATTTTATGTATCCGCGCTCGACAGCGTTGTCGTCGCAGAGGGAGATGAGCATGATTGGACCTCCTTTGGGGTGATGGGTATATTATAACATGAATGTGCGGTTGTGTAAAGGTGGGGGAGAAAAAATTGGCGTAAACAAAGCGTAAAGCAGACCCCGTTCAGCTATAACAATGAGTGAATAAAACATACCCGACTGCGGAATGCTCCGACGGGGTGGGGCGGCTCTTTTTGCGGGTGAGTGCGGGAGGAGGGAGGAGTGCAGGGCGAAGCCCGTGCGACGAAGTCGCACCGCCGACGCGGAGCGTCGGCGCGCTGCCTCCGGCAGCGGGGCTTCGCCCCGAGCCCCCTGCTCCTGCCAAAGTCCGGTAGGGGCGCCCAACCCCGTCCCCGCCTCCCTGCTCCTGCTTTTACCCCGTAAGAGGCACCCGACCCTGCCACCGAGCTTGCACAACCCACCGAACCCTGATAGGAGCAGAAGGTATGGGCGAAGCCCGACCGCGCGCAAGCGCGCGGTCCCTGCCACAGCGAAGCTGTGGCAGCCGGCGCCTTCGGCGCCGGGGGGCTTCGCCCCCGTGCACCCTCCGGCTGCACAGAGTACAGAAATAAGACGTCAGAGGTCAGATTCTCATCTTCCACCCTCAGCTCCTACCAAGGTTCGGCAGAGGCACCACCCCCGCTCCCGCCCTCGTCCCCTCCCCACCTTGCATTTTCCCCGCAAAAGTAGTATAATGACCTCATCACCCTGAAAGGACCCCGAAAATGCTGGTGCAGTTAGAACATATCTGGAAATATTTTGAAGCCGAAGAACCGATCCTTGAGGACGTTGACCTCACTATCGAGCTCGGCGAAAAGGTCGGTCTGGTCGGCGTAAACGGCTGCGGCAAGACGACTTTACTCAACATCATCGCCGGGAAGACCGACTTCGACCCGACAAAAGGCGGAGACGGAGCCGTATCGGTCGCCAAAGACCGCGTGATCGGCTATCTCGAGCAGAATTCCGGCATGGAGAGCGACAGCGTCATCGCCGTCGAGATGAGAAAACCCTTTGCCGAGCTCGATCGGGAATTTGAAAAAATGGTTGAATTATCCACAAACATGCATGCCCTCACCGGTCCCGATCTCGAGAACGCGACGGCTGAATATGCGGCTCTCAGCTCTCATTTTGAGGCTAACGACGGCTATCTCATCGACGTCAGAATCAGCACCGTCTTGGGCGGCATGGGATTTAAGGACCTCGATCAGTCCCGCACCGTAAGCTCGCTGTCGGGAGGCGAGCGGACCCGTCTTGCGCTCTGCAAGCTGCTGCTCGAGGAACCCGATCTGCTGATCTTGGACGAGCCGACAAACCATCTCGACCTCGATTCGACGATCTGGCTGGAAAATTATCTCAAAGAGTACAAGGGAGCGGTGCTGACGGTCTCCCATAACAGGTATTTTTTGGATAAGCTGTGCACCCGGATCATCGAGCTCGAGGACAAAAAAGTCAAGAGCTACAAGGGCAACTACACCGCCTTCGTCGCGCAGAAAAAAGCCGATCTCGAACGTCAGGAGAAGCTCTGGGAGCGGGATCAGCAAAAGATTAAGGAACTTCAATTTTTTATAGATAAGAACCGCGCCTCAGCGACGTCCGCAAAAGCCGCGAAGAACAAGCAGCACATGCTCGACCGAATCGTCGAAGAGGGCGTTGAGAAGCCGAAAAAACCTAAGCGACCCCCGAGGATAAAGCTTGAATACGACATCGAGCCGCCTAAAGAGGTCTTCAAGATGGAGAACTGCGACATCACCGTCGGCGACGGGAAAACGCTCATCGAGTCGCTTTCCTTCGAGATCAGGCGGGGCGAAAAGGTCGGGATAATCGGTCCGAACGGGATCGGCAAGTCGTCGATCTTAAAGACGATGATCGGGATCAACCCCCACTCCCGCGGCAGGATAAGTTGGGCGATGAACGTCAAGACCGCCTATTTCGATCAGAAAAACGAGCAGCTTGACCCGATGAACACCGTCATCGACGAGGTCCACAAGCGCTATCCCCTGATGACCGATCAGGCTGTGCGGACCCTTTTGGGAAGCGTTTTGCTGACCGGAGACGACGTATTCAAGCCGGTCGGGGTGATAAGCGGAGGCGAGAAAACCAAGCTGAGTTTTGCGCTGATGAGCTTAAAGCGCGCCAACGTGCTTCTTTTGGACGAGCCGACGAACCACCTCGACGCCGACACCTGCGAAGCCCTCGAAGGCGCTCTGGCAGATTATACCGGAACGATGGTCCTCGTGTCGCATGACCGATACCTCTTAAATAAAACGGTCTCCCGGATAATCGAGGTGAGACCCGGAAGCGTCAGGGAATATCGGGGAAATTACGACGCATATATGGAAGAAAAGTCCAAAGAACAGCGCCTTGAATCGGAGAAGCAGTCAGCCGAAAAATCCCAAAAAACCGAAAAGAAAAGCGGCTACCGGACCCGCGAGATGAGAGCCGCGGAAGTGAAGAAAAAGCAGGATTTAAAGGCTTTGGAGGACAGTATAGCCTCGCTTGAGCGGGAGATTTCCGAGATAGAGGAAGCCCTGAATCAGCCCGAAGTAGCCTCCGATTATGTCAAGATGACCGAGCTCTGCACCCGCCTTGAGGAGGCAAAAAACGAGCTTGAAGCGAAGATGGCTGAGTGGGTAGAAACGGGAGGATAAATGAAACCTAAGAGACTTGAGATGTCGGCGTTCGGACCCTATGCCGGGTCAGCCGTCATAGATTTTGATAAATTCGGCGGAGGCGGGCTCTACCTCATCTGCGGCGATACCGGCGCGGGAAAGACCACCATCTTCGACGCGATCTCCTTTGCGCTATACGGCGAGGCAAGCGGCTCCGCCCGGGAGACGTCGATGCTCCGTTCAAAATATGCCGACGACGATACCCCGACCTTCGTCGCCCTCGAATTTTCCGACGGCGGCAGCATATATAAAGTGAAGCGCTCGCCCGAATATCTGCGGAAAAAGTCCCGGGGAGAGGGCTTTACACAGCAGCGGCAGGAGGCGGAGCTGTACCTGCCGGGCGGCAGCGTCATCTCCAAAAAAGAGGACGTCAACCAAAAAATCCGGGAGATAATCGGGCTCAACAGGCAGCAGTTCATGCAGATTTCGATGATCGCGCAGGGCGACTTCCTGCGGCTCCTCCTCGCCGACACCAAGGACCGCCAGCAGATTTTCCGTGAGATTTTTAAGACCGACGGCTACCGAACCCTTCAGGACGAGCTTTCAAAAGCCGAAAAAGAGGTCTCCGAGCGGCTTCGGGAGATAAAAAAGTGGACGGATAAGTGCGCGGCGGGAATCACTGCGGGTCCGCAGAGTTTGTATTTTTCGGATATTGAATGCGCCCGCCGGGGTGAACTTTTGCCCGAGCGGATAATTGAGCTGATTAACAATATCGTCTCCGAGGACGGGAAATTATATGAATCGGCGACCGAAAACACCAAAAAACTCCGGACCGAAGCGGAAAAGCTGGCTGCGCTCATCAAGTCAGCCGAGAGCCGCGTCGAGACCCAAAAACGCATTGAAAAATGCCGCTCGGATCGCCTTGAAGCCGAGCCGCGTCTGAAAATTTTGAAAGAAAAAAGTGAGAAGCTTGATCTCGATCTTCCCGAAAAAGACGCCGGTTTAGAGGAGCGTATGAACCTCCTGAGACCCGAAATAAAAGCCTTTGAGGCGATCTCGGAACTGGATAAGGATATATCAAAGCTTGCCGAAAATATTTCAAAAAAGGAAAGCAGGTTAAATGATCTTAAGCAGGAGCATGAGCGCAAAAAAGCTGATCGCGAGAAGCTGACGGCTGAGCGCAAAGCCCTTGAAAACGCCGGCGAAGAGCGTGAGAGACTGATGAGCGACATCTCGAAATCTGACGAGCGCCTGAAAAAGATCGAGACTGCCGGCACCGCTCTTGCCGGAGCCGAGAAGCTGCGGGAGGCATACAGTGCCGCTTTAAAGGAATACACAGCCGCCCAAAACGAGGCTGACAGGCTCTCGGAAGCCGCTGTGAACGCAAGGCGCCTCTTCAACGACGCTCAGGCAGGGATCATGGCTGAAGCCCTTTCTGAAGGCGATCCCTGCCCTGTCTGCGGCTCGAAAATCCACCCAAAAAAAGCCGTCAGACCTCCCGAGGCGCCCAAAGAATCGGAGGTCAACGCCGCCGAGAAAATGCGGGAAAAAGCCGTAAAAACCGCAAGCGAAAAGTCCGCAAAAGCAGCCGCCGCGAAGGCTTCATATCAGCATGAAGCCGAAAACGCCGAACGGCTCGCCCGGGAGTTTGATATTTCGGACGAGGACGGGATAAATGATCTTCGGAAGATATATTCCGCCGAAGCCGCGCGCAAAAACCTCCTCTCAAAAGCCTTAAAAGCCGCTGAAATGCGGACCCTGCGCAGAAATGATCTTGATAAAATCCTCCCCGACCTTCAAGCCGCCGAGGAGAAAATAATCCCGGATATTTCCTCTGCCGAGACCGATCTTGCAGCCGATAAAGAGCGGCTCAGAAGCCTTAACGACCGCCGCCGGGAACTCGCAGAAGGCTTGAAATGCAAATCATCGGACGAGGCGAGGCAGGGGCTATTAAATCTTGAAAAAGAGCGGAACGATCTCAAAAAAGAAGCCGAGCAAGCCCGGGAGATGTTTCATCAGCTTAAGGAAAAATATGACTCCGCCCTCGCCTCGGAAAAGAGCCTGACCGAGCTATTAAAAGGATCGATCGAAGCCGATCCCGAGGCGCTGAAATCCCAAAAATCGGACTTGGATCAAAAAATCGCCGAAGCCTCGGATGTTGAAAACAAAATCTACGCGAGGCTGACCGTCAACCGCTCGGCGCTTGAAGAGATCAAAAAGAGAAGCGAGGAGATGTCCGACGCCGAAAGACTCTGGCAGACCGTCAGCGCCCTTTCGCAGACTGCTTCGGGAGACCTCAGCGGCAGGGAAAAGATCAGCCTTGAGACCTATGTTCAGACGGCGTTTTTCGATAGGATAATCCGCCGCGCAAACCTCCATCTCATGAAGATGTCTGGAGGAAAATATGACCTCATCAGGAAAAAGACGGCAGACAATCTGCGGGCACAGAGCGGACTTGAGCTGAACGTCATCGACCACTACAACGGCAGTGAGAGGAGCGCAAAATCGCTGTCGGGGGGCGAGAGCTTCATCGCCTCTTTAAGCCTTGCGCTCGGGCTTTCGGAGGAGGTTCAGGCATCAGCCGGGGGTATCAGGTGCGAGGCGATGTTTGTGGACGAGGGCTTCGGGACGTTAGACAGCGACACCCTCTCACAGGCTGTCGACGCCTTGGCGACGCTTGCCGACGGCGGCAGGCTCGTCGGGATAATCTCCCACGTCGGGGAGCTGAAATCCCGGATCGGCAGGCAGATCGCCGTGACGAAGAGAAAGAGCGGGGGCAGCTCGGCTCAGGTCGTGATACAGTGAATTGGTAAAATGCACAACTTTCCACAGCCTTAATTGTGACGTTTGCATCTACAAAATTTTTTCGGGATATGATATAATAGGTATAATGCATATTATGTGCAAAAATACTTTGGAGGACATTTTATGAAGAAAATCATCGCAATTCTGACCGCCCTTGCGCTCACTTTGACGCTTGTGAGCTGCGGCGAACCGGAGATCATCGACTATAAGACGGAGCTGACGGACCAGTCCCTCACCTACTCCGAAGAGGAGCTTGAGAGCCTGTCGCAGCAGGAATTTCATATCGGCGACTACGGTCTGCCGGCGCTTTACAAGTATTTTGAGGGGCTTTGCAGCGTAGGCGTGGCGTTCACCTCTAATCAGATGTATGATTATGATCTCGCCCTTCCCTACGATAAAAAAGCCGAGGGTCCGAAGATCACCGTCGGGGATCAGGTCAAAGCCGGGATTCTGAAGCATTACAATATGTACGTCCTCGGAAACGAGCTCAAATCCGATCACTGCAATCCCGCAGAGGGGGTATACAACTTCGACGACGCGGATAAATTCGTCGAGATCGGAAAAGCCGCGAACGCGCAACTTCGGGGTCACACCATCGTCTGGCATTCTCAGGTGCCGCAGTGGTGGTTCAAGGCTGATCCAAACGATCAGTCGACCCTTGCCGACTGCCGTACAAACGGCACCCTTGCCTCTTCGGATCAGCTGATCGAGAGGGTCACAACATATATCACCGAACTGATGACCCGCTATAAAGACGATATCAAGATTTGGGACGTCTGCAACGAGGTCTTGAATGGCAACGGCATCAGGCAGTACAGCGACGACGGCTCGCTCTGGTCTGAGATCATCGGTGATCTCGACGGCAACGGATACGCGGACGACTATGTCGAGATCGCCTTCAACGCGGCTCGTGAAGCGGGCGGCGAGGACATGGTCCTGATGATCAACGACTTCAACATGGAGTGGCAGGATTCAAAGACGAACGCGATGTATGACATGCTCGAAAGAATGATGAGAAAAGGTGTCAGGATCGACGGCGTCGGCTTCCAGTCGCATATCAGCGTCGACAACAACGTCGAGCTCTACCGCAGAAATATCGAGAAAATCGCGAGCCTGTCGGAGGTCTACGACGAGTGCTTCCCCGAGTATAAGGGCAATTTCCGGGTCGAGATCACCGAGCTTGACATGAACATGTTCGTCGGCGCGATCGCCGACGAGGGCTTCTACACATGGTCGATGGAGGACTACGAGAGGCAGGCTGACAAGTATTTTGAGCTTGTGGATATGTTCCTCGACTTTGCCGACGAAGGGGTCATCGACGCGATAGTGTTCTGGGGCACCGACGATGAGAACTCATGGCTCAACACCACGCCGAAGCTCAGACGTAACGCGGCTCTGCTTGCGGATAGGGACATGATCGTCAAGCCGGCATTCTGGGCTGTGGCAAGAGCTGCGCTGAAGCATAGAGGATAGAAGTTAGAGTGGTAGAGTGGTAGAAATCAGAGATCGGATTTTGCACTTTGGCTTCTGAGAGACAAGGCGAGTTTAGGGTCAAGCCCTTTTTAAAGGGCTTGCGGAATCCAAGGGCAGAGTCCTTGGTCGCTCACCGCTGTGAGCGAAATCCTTTAGCCACCATATGTACGCTTGCGGACATATGGTGGCTTTTAATCGTTCAATAGCGCAGGAGGGAGCATAAGCTGGTTTTGTTGCTGCTCGCACTTCGCAATCGTAAACGATTGTAAGACAAGCTGGTTTTGCAACCAATCGACCATCCGCCGGATGGTCTCTTGGGCAAAACCCCGCGTGTCTTGCTCGTACTTGCAGACAAAACCCCGCGTATGCGAATGAAAACAGTCCGGCGGACTGTTTTCATCGGGGGAACCCTCGCCGGGGGTTCCCCCAACAAAAAACCGGCGACGAAGTCGTCCGGAGCCGAGCGAAGCGAAGCTCAAAATGCCCCCTCTCCCTTGGGAGAGGGGGTTGGGGGTGAGGGCGAAGAAAGCCCCTCCCCATCGGGGAGGGGTTGGGGTGGGGGAAGCCGGAGGGGCGTGGGGAACCCCGCAGGGGTGCCCCACATGAGGAAAGGGGTTTGGGGAAAACCCTGCAAGGGTTGTCCCCAGCATAGTAGCCACGTCGGGAGGAAATAAACAACGGCTTAAATATAAAATAGCAGTCCCCTCCCTGCCCGACCCATTGTTAAAAGGTATTCGTTCATTTTCCCGCCGGAAAATGAACTCATGCTATTTAAAGCAGACCCCCACCCCCGGTTTACTTTTGTACAGACTTATATCCAAGCATACCCCCCTCCCCCTAAAAGGGGGAGGGGGTCCGAGATCGTGACAAAAGCCCCCGCACAACCCAATTTCCCCCCTCCCCCTCCAATCTCTATCCCCCACTTGACTTTTCCCCCAAACTGCGCTAATATATCTATGTTTGGAGTGATCACAATGCAAAAAATAATCGACTGCCACTGCCACATATATCCCGAAAAAATCGCCGAAAAGGCGACCGAGAGCATAGGCAGATTCTACTCGCTTCCGATGGCTTACCACGGCACCGCGGCTGAGATGATCCGGTGCAGGGAGGCTGCCGGAATCACCCACAGCGTCATCTTTTCCGTAGCCACAAAGCCCTCGCAGGTCAGAAGCATCAACACCTTCGTCGCCGAGGAAGTCGGGACATTTGAAAACCTCTGCGGGCTCGGCGCCGCTCACCCCGACAGCGACGACATCGAGGGCGATATTCGGAATATCCTCGACCTCGGGCTCAAGGGCGTCAAGCTCCACCCCGACATTCAGGGGATTGCGATCGACGATCCCCGCTGCTTCAAGATCTACGAACTGTGCGAAAAACACGGGCTTCTGCTGCTTTTGCACATGGGCGACACCCGCTATGATTTTTCCCGCCCGGAACGCCTCGTGAAGGTGCTGGAGCGCTATCCCGGGCTTCGGGTGATCGGCGCGCACTTCGGCGGCTGGGGGCTTTGGAAAGAGGCTGAGGAGATTTTAAAAAATCATCGCGACTTCTGGGTCGATTGCTCGAGCTCGCTGGCGTTTATGTCGGCAGATGAGGCGCTGCGGCTGATAAGGTCCTACTCGGCAGAGCGCGTTTTATTCGGCACGGATTATCCGATGTGGGATTTTGACGCCGAACTTCACCGTTTCCGCTCCCTTGACCTTACGGAATCCGAGAGGCAGATGATCCTGTGGCAGAATGCGGAAAAACTGTTCTTTGGCGGAAAATAAAGGAGTTTAAGATGTCAAGACAAATAAGAACGTCGGCAAAGGCGGTGATAATCCGCGGCGGCAAGCTTTTGGCAATCAAACTCGGCGACGGCAGGGAGGAATGGTATATCCTCCCGGGAGGAGGTCAGGACAGCGAAGAGACCCTCCCCGAAGCGGTCGAGCGCGAGGTCAGGGAGGAGACGGGCTTAGCCGTAAAATGCCGTGACCTGCTCTTTGTGATCGAAGGCGTGCACGGCGAGGATTTTCATCGGGTAGATCTCGTTTTTTCCTGCGATTATCTCGGTGAGGCTTCGGGAGATCGGCATGGCGACACAAACCAGATCGGCTTCGATTGGCTGGAAATTTCAAAATTGAACACCCTCCCGCTCTACCCTTCAAAACAGCGCCGGGCTATCATGAATTTTTACGAAAACAAGCCCTACCCGAAATATCTCGGCAACGAGGAGGCAGGAGATCCGGAATGTTTGGAATAGATAAATATATTAAAGATTTAACTGCTGAATTAAAATCCGCATTCGGGAAAAGGCTTTTGTACGTCGGTCTGCAAGGAAGCTATCTTCGTGGAGAGGCGACCGAAAAGAGCGATATCGACATCATGGCAGTCATCGACGGGCTGTCTGTCGGTGATTTAAATACATATCGCGAAGCGCTCATCTCGGTAGGAAATTTTGACAAATCCTGCGGCTTTATCTGTGGAAAAAGCGATCTTGAAAACTGGAATCCGCTCGAAATCTGTCATCTTCTGAATTCGACAAAGGACTGCTTCGGCGAGCTGAAAAGCCTCGTCCCGGCATACTCCGAAGAGGACGAGCGGAACTATGTCAGACTGAGCGTAAACAATCTCTATCACGAGCTTTGCCACCGCTTTGTCCACGCTGACAGGGAGTATAATATTTCCCGGCTCCCGGCGTCCTCGAAACAGGTTTTTTATATTTTGCAGCACCTTAATTATCTCATAACCGGTAATTTTGTTCAAACCAAGCGCGACCTGCTTAAAGCGCTGAAAGGCGACGACAAAAAGTTCTTGCAGATGTGCATAAATATGCAAAACGGCGATTATGATTTCGACAAAGCATTTGAGACGCTGTTTAATTGGTGTCAAAGGGTGTTGGGGGAAGTTTGAGTTTGGAACCCACTTTAAGCAGATTTTTGTCATTATAAGACATCGGCTCCGGGGGTGTACAATTCTCCCTCATTATCCTCACTATTTAAATCCGTCACCCCCGGTGACGCCTTGTAATTCTGACAATCCGACTTCTGCTCTCTGACTTCTGCTCTCCGACTTCTGTTCTCTGACTTCTGCTCCGGATGCGACTGCATGGGTGTGTACAAACCGCCCACAACATGATATAATATGGTTGAGGTGATAAAAATGTCGAGAGTAGCAAAAATTGAT
>CANQYD010000022.1 GCA_947627985.1 uncultured Clostridia bacterium | reverse complement strand
CCCCGGCGCCGAAGGCGCCGGCTTCCACGGCTTCGCCGTGGAAGCGACCGCGCTCGCGCGCGGTCGGGCTTCGCCCTGCACCCACCCTCCCTCAACCCGCCCGCGCACAGTCCTCCCGCCGCCTACCGCCTTCCACCTCCACCCTCCTCCCGCCCCCGTAAACTCCCCCTCCTCCCATGTTGAAAAATCTATGCAATCCTCACAAATAGCAACCTTTTTTGCAAAAAAGCTTGACTTCAACGCTTCAAAGGCGTATTATAGATTTAATTATAGACAGGGGATAGAAAGAGGCATTTTTTATCCTTAATTTACCGAAATTATCATTAAAATCCTTCTGCGGATTTTTTCGGAAGACGGGGGAATCAGATGGAAAATCTCAACGACGCAAGAAAAGAAATCAACGCCATAGACCGCGAAATGGCGGCTCTTTGGATAAAAAGAATGGAAGCCGTGAAAGCCGTGGTGGAGTACAAAAAGGCAAACGGAATCCCGGTTTTAGACACGGCTCGCGAGGCGGCTCTTTTGGAGTCAAACCTCGGGCAGATACCCGAAAATCTCCGCGATTTTTATATCGAATTCCAGCGCGGGGTCGTCGGCGTGTCGAAGATGTATCAGCGCGAAGTTTTAGGCAATCCCGACGACATGATCACTCTGAATCTCGGCGACAGAACCTACAATATCCTCGTCCGCCGGGGCTGTTTAAAGAGCGCGTCGGAGTTTATGGATCTTGACCGCCGGGTCTTGGTCGTGACCGATGACGGCGTGCCCCCGGAGTATGCAAAAACCGTCGCTTCGCAGTGCAAGCTTCCCGAGATCGTGACACTCCCGCAGGGCGAGCGGACAAAATCCTTTGAAAGCTATCGGGAGCTGCTTTTGAAGATGCTCGAGCTCGGCTTTACCCGGCGCGACTGCGTAGTCGCTGTCGGAGGAGGGGTGATCGGCGATCTTGCGGGCTTTGCGGCAGCTTCATACATGCGCGGCATAGATTTCTACAACGTCCCGACGACGACTCTTTCCCAGATCGACTCCTCCATCGGCGGCAAGGTCGCGATAGACCTATGCGGCTACAAAAACACCGTCGGAGCCTTCTGGCAGCCGAAATTTGTCCTCATAGACCCCGACGTCCTGAAAACCCTCGATTCAAGGCAGCTCTCCGCCGGTCTTGCCGAGGCGGTGAAGATGAGCCTCTGCTTCGATCGCGAGCTCTTTGAGATGTTTGAGACGGGTGCAGCGGAGCATAATATCGACGAGATAATCCGCCGCTCCCTAAAGATCAAAAAACAGGTCGTCGAGAAGGACGAGACGGAAAACGGGCTTAGGCGGGTCCTCAATTTCGGTCACACCATCGGGCACGGCGTCGAGACCGCGGAAGAGGGAAGGCTTATCCACGGCGAATGCGTCGCCCTCGGAATGCTTCCGATGTGCTCGGACGATGTAAGAAAGAGACTTATGAATGTTTTATCGAGCCTTAATCTTCCCACCAAGATCACAGCCGACCGCGATAAAGTAAAGACGGCGATGACCCATGACAAGAAGTCGGAGGGCAAAGCCGTGACGGTCGTAAAGGTCGATATTCCCGGCGAATACAGGCTGGAAAAAATCAGCTACAACGACCTGAATTCCCTTTTAGACAGCTATCTCACAAATATTCAGGAGGCATAAACCATGAAAAACACATTCGGCACAAGCGTTCAGATGACGATTTTCGGAGAGAGCCACGGTCGCGCAATAGGAGCCGTTTTAGACGGTCTTGCCCCCGGCATTGAGATAGATCATGAATTCATAGCGGGACAGCTCACAAAACGCCGTCCTGCGGGAAAAATCTCGACTTCAAGGATCGAGCAGGACGAATTTGAGATATTGAGCGGCGTCCACAACGGCAAAACCTCCGGCACGCCGATAATGATAGTCATCCCAAACAAAAATCTAAAGAGCACCGACTATACCGAAAGCCCCCGCCTTGCAAGACCGGGTCATGCCGATCTCACCGCGAATTTTAAATATCACGGCTTTGAGGATTTCCGGGGCGGCGGTCACTTTTCGGGAAGGATAACAGCCGCGGTCGTTGCGGCGGGATCAATTGCCGCTCTTGCCTTAAAAAATAAAGGAATCACCGTCGGCACGCATATAAAGGCATGCGCCGGCATTCACGACCGCTCTTTTGCCGACATCAAAGATGACATCAATACCCTAAACGGCATGAATTTCGCGGTTCTTGACAGCGAGATAGCAGCGGCGATGGTGGAAAAGATAGAGCTTGCGGCATCGGAAGGCGACAGCGTCGGCGGGATTTTGGAGACCGCGGTATACGGCTTCCCTGCGGGCGTCGGCGAGCCGTTCTTTGACAGCGTCGAGAGCGAGCTTTCCCATGCGCTGTTCTCAATACCTGCGGTTAAAGGCGTACAGTTCGGCGACGGCTTCGGCATGACAATCATGCGGGGGAGTGAAGCAAACGACGAGTTTGAAGTCAGGGACGGAAAGATCATCACCAAAACCAACCGCAACGGCGGCGTGAACGGCGGCATCACAAACGGCATGCCGATTATCTTCTCGACCGCCATCAAGCCCACCCCCTCCATCTACAAGCCCCAGCACACCGTCGATTACGAGAAGCGCGAAAACGCGGAACTGCGGCTCAAAGGTCGCCACGATCCCGCGATAATCCACCGCGCAAGGGTCGTTCAGGACAGCATGACGGCGCTCGTGATGTGCGACCTCCTCTGCCAGCGCTTCGGCACCGACTACCTCATGCCCGAAAAGTAAAGGAAGATTTTGATGGAATACGGCTGCATCGCAAAAAAGCTCAGTCACAGCTACTCCGCCGACATTCACGCGCTTATCGGCGATTACAATTATATCCTCAGAGAAGTCCCCGAGGAAGAGCTTGACCTGTTCATGCGCAAAAAGGATTTTCTCGGGATAAATGTAACAATTCCCTATAAAAAGGCGGTTATGCCTTATCTTGACGATATCGACCCCGCGGCTCTCAGGATCGGTTCGGTGAACACAGTCGTCAACCGCTCCGGCAGGCTTTTCGGCTACAACACGGATTACGCGGGTATGCGGGCGCTTATCAAAAGAACCGGGGTGGAAATATCCGGCAAAAAAGTCCTAATTTTGGGCACCGGAGGCACATCGGCAACGGCAAACGTCTTGGCTCGCGACTTGGGCGCAAGGCAGGTCCTGACGGTCTCGAGGCGGGAAGGGGAGGGGGTCATCACCTACAAAGAAGCCGCCGAAAAGCATTCTGATTCGGAGATAATCATCAACACGACCCCCGCCGGAATGTTCCCAGACAACTTCTCAAAGCCCCTTGATATCGAGCCTTTTGCGCGCCTTGAAGGTCTTATCGACGCCGTTTTCAACCCGAACCGCACCCGCCTTGTCTTGGACGCTCAGGCAAGGGGAATCAAAGCCGCCGGCGGGCTTTTCATGCTCGTCGCTCAGGCGGTCTATGCGGCTGAGCACTTCTTTGACAAGAAGATAGATGAGACCGAGATCGACCGAATTTACCGGGAAATCATACATAAAAAGGAAAATATAGGATTAACAGGAATGCCTGCAAGCGGTAAATCCACGATAGGACGGCTTGTAGCGGATATCTTAAATCGAGATTTTTACGACTGCGACGCCGAGATCGAAAAGGACGCGGGCATGAAGATATCGGAAATTTTTGAAAAATACGGTGAAAATCATTTTCGGGATATCGAAACCGAGACCTTAAAGCGCCTTTCAATGCTCTCGGGAGTCGTGATTTCGACCGGCGGGGGAGCGATTCTGCGGGACGAAAACGTCGCGGCTCTTCGGCAAAACAGTAAAGTATTTTTCCTTGACAGGGATATAAACTGGCTGAAACCAACGTCAGACCGACCTACGGCAAGCGACCGCGAAGCCATCAAAAAGCGCTATGAAGAACGGTACCCTAAGTATCTCTTGACCGCCGACGAGGTCATAAAACCCGGCGAAAACGCCGAAAATAACGCAAAAATGATAGTCGAGAGGTTTTTAAAATGAAGATTTTAGTCATAAACGGACCCAACCTCAACATGCTGGGAATCCGCGAGCCGGATATCTACGGGCGCGAGACCTACGCCTCGCTGATCGAAAAAATTTTAAATCACTGTAAAGGCAAAAACCTTGACATTGAATTTTACCAGTCAAACCACGAAGGCGACCTTGTCGACAAGATTCAGGCTGCATACGGAAGCGCCGACGGCATCGTCATCAACCCCGGAGCCTACACCCACACCTCCGTGGCGATCCTTGACGCCGTCAAAGCGGTCTCGATCCCGACGGTGGAGGTGCACATCTCGGAGGTCGATAAGCGGGAGGAATTCCGGCAGATCAGCTATATCCGCCTCGCCTGCGTGAAGACCATCACCGGGCACGGCACCGACGGCTACCTCGAAGCGATTGATTTTCTTGAAGAGAGGTTCGGAAAATGATCGCGAAAATTGAAAAATCCGTCCTTCACGGCGAGGTCACGGCTCCTCCCTCAAAGAGCATGGCTCACCGGCTCCTTCTTTTAGCCGCGCTGTCGGGAGGACGCTGTAAAGTAGATAACCTTGCCATGTCTCAGGACGTCTTGGCGATGATCGACTGCCTACGAGCCCTTGGCGCGGCCATCGAAATCTCCGAAAATTCCGCAGCCGTAGACGGCTCAAACCTCCTGAAATCGGTATCCGATAGGCTCGACTGTCGTGAAAGCGGCAACACATTGAGATTTCTGATACCCCTCTGCCTGACTGCATGTAAAGATATTTCACTTTACGGATCCGGCAGGCTGATGGACCGTCCGCAGGAGATATATGAGCAGCTCTGCCGGGAGCACGGTTTCCTCTATAAAAAGGGCGACGGCTTCATAACCGTCCGAGGCGACCTTAAACCTGGGGTATATGAGCTATCTGGCTCGGTCTCGAGCCAGTTCATATCGGGGCTGATCTTCGGTTTGCTCTCACTTTCGGGCGACAGCGAAATACGCATCATTCCGCCGTTTGAGAGCCGTTCATATGTCGATCTCACCCTCAGCGCGATAAAAAAATTCGGCGGTTCTGTGCATTTTAAAGACGAGTACACCGTCCTGATTTCCGGGAAAAGTCTCAAGCCCGCCGATGTCGTATGTGAAGGAGATTTTTCCAATGCGGCTTTTCTTGACGCTTTCAACGTGATCGGAGGTTCTGTAAAGGTAAACGGCTTGTCAGATAATTCGGTACAGGGCGACCGCATATACCGTGAATATTTCCCTAAATTTATCGATTCTGCACCCGAAATCGACATCACCGATTGTCCGGATTTGGGACCTATCTGCATGGCTCTCGGAGCCCTTAATCACGGCTGTAAGCTCGTCGGAACAAGGCGGCTCGCGATGAAGGAAAGCGACCGCGGCAGGGTCATGCATGACGAACTCTTAAAATTCGGCTGTGAGATAGATGTAAAGGAAAACTCCATTACAGTGCCGAAGTCAAATCTTCACAGTCCCGTCGCCCCGCTCAACGGTCACAACGACCACCGCATCGTTATGTCCCTCGCCGTCATCTGCACGGTCACGGGAGGGGAAATAGAGGGCTGCGAGGCGGTCTCCAAGACCTTCCCCGACTTCTTTGACGCAATTAAATCGCTCGGCTGCGATGTAAAAATAAGGAATGATTGACATGATGATTGACGTAAAAAAGAATATACTGATCGTCGGGCTCGGGCTCATCGGAGGCTCATACGCAGAGGCTCTGAAGCGCTACGGCTTTAGGGTGACGGCGATCACCCGCTCGCAGCGCTCCATAGACTACGCCCTCGAAAACGGGCTTATTGTCGACGGCGCCGCAGAGATCAGAGCCGACCTCATCGGCGAGGCGGATATCGTCGTTTTCGCGCTCTATCCGCATATTTTTATAGAATGGCTCAAGGCAAATCAGCACCTTTTAAAGCCCGGCGCGCTTCTTACGGACGTCACCGGCGTCAAGGGTTCGGTGGTGTATGAAGTTCAGGATATGCTCCGCCCCGACTGCGAATTTATCGCCGCTCACCCGATGGCGGGGCGCGAGGTGTACGGCGTGGAGAATGCGACTTCACGAATCTTTCACGGCGCAAACTACATCGTGACCCCGACCGCAAAAAATACCCCGGAAGCGATCGAGACATGCCGTGAACTTGGGCTTTTATTGGGCTTTGCGCAGGTTGCCGAGCTCAGTCCCGAGGAGCACGACGAGATGATAGGATTCGTGTCTCAGCTCACCCACTGCATCGCCGTGAGCCTGATGACCTGTAACGACGCCGAAAATATCGAGAAATTCACGGGGGATTCCTTCCGCGACCTGACAAGAATCGCCCGCATAAACGATCTCATGTGGTCGGAGCTCTTCATGGCGAATCAAAAGGCTCTCTTGGAGCAGATGGACCTCTTCGACAGGCAGTTTAAGAAGCTGCGGGATATGATAGCCGAGGGCGACGTCGAGGGCATGCGCGAGATGATGAGATACTCGACGGAGCGCCGCGCCAAATTTGACAAAAAATAGTAAATAATCTTTCTGAAAGGAAGTATGATTTATGAATATGGTATTCGAGCGCAAGCTTCCGATACCGCAGGAATGCAAGAAAATGTTTCCTCTTTCGGACGAACTTGCCAAAGTTGTCAAGGAGAGGGCAGATGAGCTTGCCGACATCTTCACCGGAAAATCCGACAAATTTATCCTCGTGATCGGTCCCTGCTCGGCTGACAACGCCGACAGCGTCCTCGACTACATCGGAAGGCTCAGAGAGGTTCAGGAGAAGGTGAAGGACAAGATATTCATCATCCCGAGAATCTACACCGGCAAGCCCCGCACGACGGGCGACGGCTACAAAGGGCTTTTGCACCAGCCCGACCCGAACGAAAAGCCCGACATGTTCAAAGGCATCGTCGCGATAAGGCAGCTGCATATGAAAGCCCTCTCGGAGTACGGTTTTTCCTGTGCCGACGAGATGCTGTACCCCGAAAATCACCGCTATTTAAGCGATATTTTGGGATATGTTGCCGTCGGCGCGCGCTCGGTTGAAGATCAGCACCACCGTCTCACCGCTTCGGGACTGAACATTCCGGTAGGCATGAAAAACCCGATGAGCGGGGACATCTCGGTCATGATGAACTCCATAAAAGCCGCTCAGCATAAGCACACATTCATCTACAGAGGCTGGGAGGTCCATTCTCAGGGCAACCCCCTTGCCCACGCGATTTTGCGCGGATATGTCAACAAGCACGGCGAAAATCTCCCGAACTACCACTATGAGGACCTTCTGCACCTGAGCGAGACCTATGCCGCCTCCGGGCTTCAGAATCCCGCGCTCATCATCGACACCAACCACTCAAACTCCGGCAAACAGGCTCTTCAGCAGCCGAGGATTTGCAAGGAAGTGCTCTACAGTTGCCGCCACTCCGACGATATCAAAAAGCTTGTCAAGGGCTTCATGATCGAGAGTTACATCGAGGACGGCGCGCAGAAGATAGGGGAGTGCGTCTACGGCAAGTCGATCACAGACCCCTGCCTCGGTTGGGAGAAGTCGGAGAAGCTTATCTACGACATCGCCGAGCTGGTCTGATCCGTCGATTTGTATAAATCATGCGGCTCAGATTTTGCATAATTAACATATCCGACGAATTTTGAAAACCCTCTTGACAATCACGCATATTTAATGCATAATATACACAAGATACAAAAATTATTGCATAAAGGAGAAGACAAAATGGATAAAAACAGCATAAAAAAGGTAGTTCTTGCATATTCGGGAGGACTTGACACCTCGATCATCATTCCGTGGCTCAAGGAAAATTATAACAACTGCGAGGTCATCGCGGTCTCGGGAAACGTCGGTCAGGCTGACGAGCTCGAAGGACTTGAAGAAAAAGCTCTCAAGACCGGAGCCTCGAAGCTCTATGTCTTGGACCTCACCGAGGAGTACGTCAACGAGTACATAATCCCGACGATGAAGGCGGGAGCCGTCTATGAGGAATATCTCTTGGGCACCTCCCACGCGCGTCCCTGCATCGCGAAAGGGCTTGTCGAGATCGCCAAAAAAGAGCACGCCGACGCCATCGTCCACGGCTGCACCGGCAAGGGAAACGATCAGGTCCGGTTTGAACTCGCGATCAAGCACTTCGCCCCGAATATGCCGATAATCGCGCCTTGGAGGGAGTGGAGCATAAAATCGAGAGACGAGGAGATCGACTACGCCGAGGCTCACAATATCCCTCTTAAAATCAACCGCGAGACCAACTATTCCAAGGACAAGAACCTCTGGCACCTGAGCCATGAGGGTCTCGATCTTGAGGACACCGGCAACGAGCCGCAGTATGAAAAGCCGGGCTTCCTCGAGATGGGTATCAGCCCGATTCAGGCGCCCGACAAGCCGGAATATGTCGAGATCGAGTTTGACAAGGGTATTCCCGTCTCCTTGAACGGCAAGAAGATGAGCGCCAAGGACATCATCTTAAATCTCAACGAGATCGGCGGCAGGAACGGCATCGGAATCATCGACATCGTCGAGAACCGCCTTGTAGGAATGAAATGCCGCGGCGTATACGAGACCCCCGGCGGAACTGTTCTTTATAAAGCACACAGCGTCCTTGAATCAATATGCCTCGACAAGATGACCCTCCACGAGAAGCAGAGGATATCGATCACCTTCGCCGAGCTCGTCTACAACGGTCAGTGGTTCACACCTCTGAGGGAAGCCCTCTCCGCGTTCGTAGACAAAACTCAGGAGCGCGTGACCGGAAAAGTTCGCCTGAAGCTCTATAAGGGCAACATGATCAACGCCGGAGTGTGGAGCGATTACAGCCTCTACAGCGAGGAGATAGCGACATTCGGCGAGTCCGACTACGACCAGAAGGACAGCGCCGGCTTCATCAACCTCTACGGTCTGCCTATCAAGGTGCAGGCGGTAGTCGATGAAAAGAACAAAAAGTAAGAGGTAGATTATGGCAAAAATGTGGGCGGGCGTGACCGAAGGCGTCACATCAAAAATCGCCGACGATTTCAACTCCTCCATTTCCTTTGATTCAAGAATGTATAAGGAGGACATCACGGGCTCGGTCGCCCATGCAAAAATGCTTGCAAAGCAGGGGATCATCTCAAGCCCCGAAGCCGAGCAGATAATCTCGGGTCTTAAGGATATCCTCAAAGACCTTGAGAGCGGCGCTTTGAAGATCGATCCCGACTGCGAGGATATACACATGTTTGTGGAGCAGGTTCTGACCGAGAGGATCGGCGACACCGGCAAAAAGCTCCACACCGCAAGGTCCCGAAACGATCAGGTCGCTCTTGATCTGAGAATGTATTTAAGAAATGAGACCGCCGAGCTCATCAGCCTCACAAAGGAGGCTGTATCGGCAGTCTGCGACAAGGCGGAGGAGTATAAAACCGCGGTAATGCCGGGCTATACCCATCTGCAGCGCGCCCAGCCGATTCTCTTTTCCCACCAGCTCCTTGCCTATTGCATGATGTTTTTGCGGGATATCGACAGGCTGCGGGACTGTCTTAAGCGCATGAACATATCCCCGATAGGAGCCTGCGCGCTGGCGGGAACCACATACAATACCGACAGGCTCTACGAAGCCGAGCTTTTAGGCTTTGACGGGATATGCAAGAACTCAATCGACGCCGTATCCGACCGCGATTTTGCGATAGAACTCTGCTCCGTCCTCTCGATCCTTCAGATGCATCTTTCGAGGTTTTGCGAGGAGCTGATACTCTGGTCGAGCTGGGAATTTCGCTTCATCAGCCTCTCAGACTCCTTTACGACGGGCTCTTCCATCATGCCGCAGAAGAAAAATCCCGACATGGCGGAGCTTATCAGGGGAAAGACGGGACGGGTATACGGCTCTTTGACGACTCTTCTCACGGTCTTAAAAGGTCTCCCGCTTGCGTATAATAAGGATATGCAGGAGGATAAGGAGGCGGTCTTTGACTGCGTTGACAGCGTTAAAGCCTGCCTTACGGTCTTTATCCCGATGATAAAGGAAATGAAGGCTAATCCCGAGAACATGCTTAAAGCCGCTAAAACCGGGTTTATCAACGCCACCGACCTTGCCGACTATCTTGTAAGAAAGGGGCTTCCCTTCCGATCTGCGTATAAGATCGCGGGTCAGGCAGTCGCAAAATGCACCGAAAAAGGCTGCGTGCTCGATGATCTTCCTTTGGAGGATTATAAATCCCTTTGCGAGCTTGTTGATGATGATGTCTACGCCGACATCGACCTCATGACCTGCGTAAAAAAGAGGATTTCGGAAGGCGGAACCGGTCCCGAATCGGTGGATAAGCAGATAGATAATGTACGAGCCGAACTAAAAAACATCAAGGAGAACCGATATGATTTCACTTAAAGGCAGGAGCTTTTTAAAGCTTTTGGATTTCACTCCCGAGGAGATAGAGGGGCTTCTGAATGCAGCCTCCGAGCTCAAATCCTTAAAAAAAGCCGGCATTCCCCACCGCTATCTTGAGGGGAAAAACGTCGCGCTGATATTTGAAAAGACCTCGACAAGGACCCGTTGCTCCTTTGAAGTCGCGGCTGCCGACCTCGGAATGCACGCCGTGTATCTCGATCCGAAGTCGTCGCAGATCGGCAAAAAGGAGTCCATTCCCGACACCGCGCGCGTTTTGGGAAGAATGTTTGACGGGATAGAATACCGCGGCTTTGAGCAGGAAAGAGCCGACAGCCTTGCCTATTACTCTCGTGTGCCGGTCTGGAACGGTCTTACCAACGAATTCCACCCCACGCAGATTTTAGCGGATTTCCTGACAATAAGAGAGCACATCGGCAGATTAAAGGGCGTGAAGCTTGTCTACATGGGCGACGCGAGGTATAACATGGGCAACTCCCTGATGGTTGGCTGCGCGAAGATGGGAATGCATTTTGTAGCATGTTCTCCAAAAGGCTATTTCCCCGACGGCGAGCTCGTCAGGCAGTGTCTTGATATTGCAAAAGAAAGCGGCGCGACCCTTGAATTTATCGAGGATCAGAAGACAGCTGTCAGGGACGCCGACGTCATCTACACCGACGTCTGGGTGTCGATGGGCGAGCCGGATGAAGTATGGGCTGAGAGGATCAAAGATTTGATGCCCTATCAGGTCAACAAGGCTCTCATGGACATGACCGGCAAGAAGACCCTCTTTATGCACTGCCTCCCAGCCTTCCACGATCTCAAGACCGAGATCGGCAGGGAGATGTATCAGAAATTCGGCTATGATTGTCTTGAAGTCACCGACGAAGTGTTTGAATCGGAGGCTTCGGTGGTATTTGACGAGGCGGAGAACCGTTTGCACACCATCAAGGCTGTCATGGCGACGACCCTTATTTAGCGTTTTTCATCACCGTTTAAAGCGGTGATGATTTTTTAGGGATTAGTCAAAATCACGAAAATTCAAAATCGACATTTCGGCTATTGAATAACCGGGCGCGATATGATATAATTATACGAATGCATTAAAATATCAAAATAAAGGACGGAAATAAAAATGAACGAGATTCAGTTTTCCAAAAAAGCCTACCTTGTGCTGTCAAACGGCAGCGTATACGAGGGCGTGAGGATCGGATCAATGCGCGACAGCGTGGGAGAGCTCGTCTTCACGACCGGCATGACGGGCTATCTTGAGACCCTCACCGACCCGAGCTACTGCGGTCAGATCGTCATGCAGACATTCCCCTTGATCGGAAACTACGGCGTCATCTCTCCCGACTTCGAGGGAAAGACTGCTGTTCGGGGTTACGTTGTTCGGGAGATGTGCGACGCCCCCTCAAACTTTCGCTCGGAGGGGGAGCTGAATGAATTTTTGATAAGTAACGATATCCCCGGGATCATGGGCGTAGATACCCGCGAGATCACAAGAATCATACGCGAAGAAGGCGTAATGAACGCGATGATCTGCTCGGAAGTGCCGCATGATCTTTCCGAGATAATAACCTACCGCGTAGAAAAAGCCGTAGAGACGGTATCAGCCGACAGAACCGAGGTATTTCCCGCCGAGGGAGACAGGAAATTCCGGGTCGCGCTGATGGACTACGGCGCCAAGAAAAACATCATAAGAAGCCTTCAGCAGCGCGGCTGCGAGGTAACGGTATTCCCGCAGAACGCAAAAGCCGAGGAGGTCTTGGCGATGAAACCCGACGGTCTCATGCTCTCAAACGGACCCGGCGACCCCGAGGAGAACGTGATCCCGATAGCGGAATTAAAGAAGATGATCGGCAAGGTCCCGACCTTCGGGATATGCCTCGGGCACCAGCTCACAGCCCTTGCGATGGGCGGAAAGACGGTCAAGCTCAAGTACGGTCATCGCGGCGCGAACCAGCCCGTCAAGGATCTGATAGGCGGGAGAACATACATCACGAGTCAGAACCACGGCTATGCGGTAGTCGCCGACAGCTTGGAGGGCGTCGGCAGGCAGACCTTCATAAACGCTAACGATCAGAGCTGCGAGGGAATGGAATACCCCGGCAAAAACTGCTTCACGGTGCAGTTCCACCCCGAAGCCTGCGGAGGTCCACGCGACACCGGATTTTTGTTTGACAGATTTATTTCGATGATGGGAGGCGAGCGGAATGCCTAAGGATATGTCTATAAAAAAAGTCTTGGTGATAGGCTCGGGACCGATAATCATCGGTCAGGCGGCGGAATTCGATTACGCCGGAGCTCAGGCATGCAGGGTGCTCCGTCAGGAGGGTGTGAACGTCGTTTTGGTAAACTCCAACCCCGCGACGATAATGACCGACAAGAACCTCGCGGACGAGATCTATCTCGAGCCGCTCAACGCCGAGACGGTCGCGAGGATAATCGAAAAGGAGAGACCCGACGGCATTTTGGCAGGTCTCGGCGGTCAGACAGGTCTCACGATATCCATGCAATTGAGCCGCATGGGAGTGCTGGAAAAATACGGAGTAAGGCTCTTAGGCTCGGACATCGACGCTATCGACAAAGCCGAAGACCGTGAACTCTTCCGCGACACGATGAAGGCGATCGGTCAGCCGGTCGTCCCGTCAGACATTACAAACACCGTCGAGGAAGCCCTTGAGATTGCAAAAAAGATCGGCTATCCCGTCATTATCCGCCCCGCGTTCACCTTGGGAGGCTCCGGCGGAGGTATTGCTAACGACGAGGAGGAGATGAAGATCATCGCAAGAACCGGTCTTGACGCCTCGCCGATAACCCAGATTTTAGTGGAAAAATGCATTTCCGGCTGGAAAGAAATTGAATTTGAGACCATGCGCGACGCCTTGGGCAACGTCATCGCCGTCTGCTCGATGGAAAACATCGACCCTGTCGGCATTCACACCGGCGACTCCATCGTCGTGGCGCCAGCGCTGACGCTGTCCGACAAGGAGTATCAGATGCTCCGCTCGGCTTCTTTGGATATCATCAGCTCGATCGGCATTGTCGGCGGGTGCAACTGCCAGTTCGCGCTCAACCCCGAGAGTTTTGAATATGCCGTCATCGAGGTCAACCCGAGGGTATCCCGCTCGTCGGCTCTTGCGTCAAAAGCCACGGGATATCCCATCGCCAAGATCACGACAAAAATCGCCCTCGGCTACTCTTTGGACGAGATCAAAAACGAGATCACCGGCAAGACCTGCGCCTGCTTCGAGCCCACGCTTGACTACGTCGTCGTCAAGATGCCGAAATTCCCGTTTGATAAATTCTCCGGCTCCACCCGAACCCTCGGCACTCAGATGAAGGCGACGGGCGAGGTCATGTCCATCGCGCCCAACTTCGAGATGGCTATGCTCAAAGCGATAAGGGGAGCCGAGATATCCCTCGACACCTTAAACGCTCACCCGCTATCCGATAAGCCGGTACTTGAGCGCCTTCACGATCAGAACGACCGCAGAATATTTACAGTCTTCGAGGCTCTGAAGCAGGGGATAACGGTCGATGAGATACATAAGATCACGATGATCGACGAGTGGTTCCTTGAGAAATTCAAGGGACTTGCGGAGTTTGAAAAATCCATCGAAAACGGCTTGAAGCCGGGGGATTATGAAAAAGCCAAGAAGCTCGGCTACACCGATGAGGCGATAAAGCGTCTCTCGGGCGAAGGCAATCTCCCCGGCACTGAATTCAGCTATAAAATGGTCGATACCTGCGGCGCCGAATTTGACGCGGTAACGCCCTACTTCTATTCCTGCGTCGAAAAAACCTGCGAGGCAAGGACCTTTGCGCGCTCCGGCAAGCCGGTAGTCATGGTCTTAGGCTCGGGACCGATAAGGATAGGGCAGGGGATTGAGTTTGACTACAGCTCGGTCCACTGCGTATGGACGCTTCGGGAGATGGGCTACGACGTCGTCATCGTCAACAACAACCCCGAGACCGTCTCCACCGACTATGACACAGCCGACCGCCTCTACTTCGAGCCGCTTTGCCCGGAGGACGTCATGAACATCATCAAGGTGGAAAAGCCGGTCGGGGTCGTCGTAGCGTTCGGCGGGCAGACAGCCATCAAGCTCACGAAATTCCTCGATGAAAACGGCATAAAAATCCTCGGCACCTCAGCAGAGAGCATCGACGTTGCCGAGGACAGAGCCCGCTTCGACGGACTTCTTGAGTCCCTTCACATCAAAAGACCGCGGGGCATGGGAGTTCTCACCGAGGAAGAGGCTCTGGAAGCCGCAAACACCCTCGGCTATCCCGTACTTTTACGTCCTTCATACGTCATCGGCGGTCAGAATATGACCATCTCCCGCACCCCCGCTCACACTTCAAAGTACATGAAGGCGATACTTTCGCAGGGCATTGAAAATCCCGTTTTGGTGGATAAATACATGCCCGGCACAGAGCTTGAGGTCGACGTCATCTCAGACGGGGAAGACGTACTTATTCCCGGAATTATGGAGCATATCGAACGTGCCGGAATCCACTCGGGCGACTCTATAGCCGTCTATCCTCCGTATAATTTAAGCGATAAATTCTTAAAGATCATCTGCGACTGCTCCGAAAAGCTCGCTTTGGGGCTCGGCACGAAGGGTCTTGTGAATATTCAGTACCTGATCTATGACAACGAGCTCTACGTCATCGAGGTCAACCCGAGGGCTTCAAGGACGGTCCCGTATATTTCAAAAGTCACGAATGTTCCGATGGTCGATCTCGCCTCAAAAGTCATGCTCGGGGCTAAACTTAAGGATTTGGGCTTCGGCACCGGGCTTCACAAAGCGCCCCCGTATTATGCGGTAAAGGTCCCTGTATTCAGCTTTGAGAAGCTTTCCGACGCAAACTCGATGCTCGGTCCCGAGATGAAATCCACGGGAGAGGTTCTGGGTATCGGCAAGACCATGCCCGAGGCGCTCTTTAAGGGTCTTACGGCGGCAGGATTCAGGATCGATCCCGCATATACCCGCGAAAAGGGAATTCTGATCAGCGTCGAGGAGAGCGACTATAACGACACCATCTCCCTTGCAAAGCGTTTTTACGACATGGGCGTAGAGCTCTATGCGACAGAAGGCACCGCAAAGGATATAGCGCAGCTGGGCATTCCCGTGCATTCGGTTCGCGACGCTTCCGAGTCGGACGAGCTTCGCGAGCTTTTGGAGAGCGGGAAGATAGGATATTTCATCTACACGGGAGCCGTCAGAGACCGTTCGGTGGGGGATTATATCGCACTTCACCGCCGCGCCATGCAGCTTTCGATCCCGTGTTTAACATCGCTTGACACCGCAAACGCTCTTGCGGACATCATCGCCTCGCGCTTCAACTGCTTAAACACCGAGCTTGTCGATATCAACAGCATGAGGACAAGCCGCCGCAAGATTAGCTTCACGAAGATGCAGTCCGCCGGCAACGACTATATATTCATACCCAACTTCGACGGCTCCATCTCCTGTCCCGAGTCCCTCTGCGTATCCCTTTGCCCGGAGCACTACGGGATAGGCGGCTCAGGCATCGTCCTGATGGAAAAATCAGACATCGCAGACGCCAAAATGCGGACCTTCAACCGCGACGGCTCGGAGGGAAGAATGGCAGGCAACAATATCCGCTGCGTCGCAAAATATCTCTATGACAACGGCTTTATAGACCGCGAGGACATCACGATCGAGACCGCAAGCGGCGTGCATGAACTGCGGCTGTTTATCCGCGACGGGCTTGTCAGCTCCGTTTCGGTATCGATGGGCAAGGCTGAACTTAAAGCTTCCGAGCTTCCCGCGGTTTCGGATACCGAGAAGATGATAGACTATCCCATCACGGTCGACGGCAGGAAGTACAACGCGACCTGCGTAGGCGTGGGAAATCCGCATTGTGTGGTATTTATGGACGATATCGACCGCCTCGATCTTGAAAAATTGGGTCCGAAGTTTGAATACCACAAGATGTTCCCGGAGAGGATCAACACCGAATTTGTCCGCGTCGTAAACCGCCACACCCTCAGAATGCGGGTCTGGGAGCGTGGAAACGGCGAGACCCTTGCATGCGGCACGGGAGCCTGCGCGGCGGTCATCGCGGCATGTGAAAACGGCTTCTGCGACAAGGGCGCCGACGTCACCGTCAAGCTCAAGGGCGGCGATCTGACGGTCAGCTATACCGACGAGCAGGTCACGCTCACGGGCAGCGCCGTAAAGGTCTTCGACGGCACGTTTGAATATTGAGGAGTAAAAGTATGAAAAAGTCCGTTATTTCCCTGATTTTCGGGATATTTCTCCTTGCGCTCGCCTTCGGGCTGTTTGCGCTCGGAATGTCCTCGCCGACCGTCACGGGTCCCGCGTTCATGTACACGCTCTGGATGATAATCATCGCCGCCGGGATATTGCTTATCGGTCTCGGCGTCGTGCTGATGGTTATGAAAAAATGAGAGCGGAATAATTTAAAAGGAAAAAGCAGACTTTTCGGTCTGCTTTTTATCTTTATTCCCTGTCCCGGAATTCCGGCACATACTCCTCCCCGACCGCGCCATCATCCTGCGTAAACCCCTCAAAACCGGCGCTCACAGCCTCCTTAAGCACCGAGTTATACTCAAACGTCGACACCCGGCGGTCGATCTCCTTAAACTCCTTTGCCCGATACATCGGCGTGTACTGCCTCATCAGACTCAGCAGAATGTCCCGGGGCTCGAACATCTCCCGAAGTTTTTTAATGACATTAACCGAATCATGTCTTCCCCCGGGAAGTATCAGATGCCGCACGATCATGCCCTTTTTAATCATTCCGCGCTCATCAAAAACCGGCTTTCCGACCTGCTCAAACATCGCTTTTATCGCATTTTGCGCGATTTCGGGATAATCTTTGGCGCCCGAATATTTTAAAGCCCGCTCGGGTGAAAAATACTTAAAATCCGGCAGATATACATCTATATATCCTTTAAGCATATTAACCGTCTCCGGCTTTTCATAACCCCCGCTGTTCATGATTATCGGGATATTCAGCCTGTGCCGGCAGATGTCGAGCGCCCGCAATACCGACGGCAAAAACGGGGTAGGGGAGACGAGATTGATGTTCTCGGCGCCCATATCCCGAAGCTTTAAAAACCCGTCGGCAAGCTGATTTTCGGTGATTATGTACCCCTTCCCGAGCTGGGAAATTTCATAATTCTGGCAAAAAACGCACCTCATCTGGCACCCCGAGAAAAAGACGGTTCCCGACCCTTTTTCCCCGGAAACAGGCGGCTCCTCCCACATGTGAAGCCCAACGCGGGCGATTTTTATTTTGTCGCTCTGACCGCAGAATCCCGGGCTTTCGGACCTGTTCACCCCGCACTCGCGCGGGCAGAGTTTGCAGTTTAAATAGTGTGACATAGCGATGTAAAGCGGTACTCTTTTCTGAACTCCGAAGCCGCTGCCAAGGCGGTCTCGGGATTTTCAAACAGCCCGAAAACGCAGCTCCCGCTCCCGCTCATGCATGCGACCTTCGCGCCTCGTTCGAGCAGTTTATTTTTAAGATCCGAAAGCCACGGCTTTTTCACCGTCGCCTCGAAATCGTTTGAGATATACGGGCAGGGGTCCTCACCGTTTTTAAGAGCTTCAAGAAATTTCTCGGTCGCGCTTCCGCTTTTTATCCCCATCGTATCGAGCGTTTTATAAGCCTTCGGCGTGGAAATCCCGAAAGGCGGCTTCACGAGCACGACTTCATATCTTTGAAAGCCCCTGATCGGCTTGATCCTCTCTCCGACGCCTTCACAGAGCGCCGTCCCGCCTTTTACGCAAAAAGCTACGTCCGCTCCGACCTTGGCGCCTATCTTCTCAAGAACCTTGAAATTGAGTCTTGTCTGATATATTTTATTGAGCGCCCTCAGGACTGCGGCGCTGTCAGACGAACCCCCGCCTATACCCGCCTGAGAGGGTATATGCTTCTCGATATGAATCACGGCACCCCCGTTTATTCCGGTCTCCTCAAAAAACGCCTGAGCCGCACGATAGCAGGTATTTTTGGAATCAAGCGGAATCCCGGGGCTTTGGCAGGTCAGGACGATCCCGTCATTTTCCTCGACCGAAATCTTATCGTGGAGGGACACGCTCTGCATCACGCTGCTTAAAAGGTGATACCCGTCCTCCCGAACTCCCACGACGTCGAGAGTGAGATTTATTTTTGCATATGCTCTCTCGACGATCATCTGAGCTCCTCCAGAAATTCCCCGATCAGCTCCATCGCCGTTTCAAGGTGCTTTCTTGAATATGCGTAGGATATCCGCAGGTACCCCTCTCCGCACTCTCCGAAAGCCGTACCCGGCACGACCGCGACCTTTTTGGAATAGAGAAGCTTCTCGCAGAATTCATCGCTCGTAAGCCCGGTGGATTTAATGCATGGGAAGACATAGAAAGCCCCCTGCGGCATGAAGCACCTTAGCCCCAAGCGGTTGAATTCGCTGACGAGATACCGCCTGCGCATATCGTACTCGGCTCGCATGTTTTCGACGTCCTCGGCGCAGCCTCTGAGCGCCTCGATAGCGGCATACTGCGACACCGTCGGGGAGGACATTATCCCGAACTGGTGGATTTTCAACGCCTGCTTTAAAATCTCCCGCGGACCGCACATATACCCGAGCCGCCAACCCGTCATCGCAAACGCCTTTGAAAAGCCGTTTACATAGATGCAGCGCTCAGACATCCCGGGCAGGGAGATCACCGAAAAGTGCGTGTGATCGTAAGTCAGCTCCGAGTAAATCTCGTCGGTCAGGATCATGACATTTGTGTCTTTTAAGACCTCGGCGATGGGTTCAAGGTCCTCTTTTGTCATGACCGCGCCCGTCGGGTTGTTGGGGTAGGGGAGGATAAGAAGCTTGGTTTTTGGGGTGATCTTATCCCGCAAATCCGCGGCTCTGAGCTTGAAGCTGTCCTCCTCTTTGGTCTCGATGATGATCGGCACCCCGCCCGTCAGCTCGACAATGGGTCTGTAGCAGACAAAGCTCGGCTCGACGATGATGACTTCATCACCCGGCTCTACTATCGCCCGAACCGTCAGGTCTATTGCCTCCGAACCGCCGACCGTCACGATGATCTCGCCGTCGGGATCGTATTTCACCCCGGTCTTTGAATATGTATATCCCGATATCTCCTCGCGAAGCTTAATAAGCCCGGCGTTTGCGGTGTAGACCGTCTTTCCGCGCTCAAGCGTCCTGATAGCCTCTCTGCGGACTGCCCAAGGCGTTCTGAAATCCGGCTCGCCCACGCCCAAGGAGATGACGTTATCCATCTTCGCCGCGATATCGAAATATTTTCTTATACCCGAAGGCTTCAGAGCCTCCGCTTTTTTGCTGATGATCTTTGAATAATCCATCACTGCAAGACCCTTTCGTCGGCGTCCTCGTCGATGAGCATGATGCCGCTTTCCTTGTACTTCTGGAGGAAGAAGTGGGTGGTCGTCGATACCACGCCGTCGATCGTCGCAAGGCGCTGGGCGACGTAATCCGAGACCTCTTTTAAGCTGTGGCACCTAAGCATGACCGACAGATCATATCCTCCGGAGACAAGATATACGCTCTCGACCTCGCCGTACTGGGATATCTCTCTTGCAATCTCGTCATAGCCTACCTGAGCCTTGGGGGTGACCTTGAGCTCGATGATCGCCCTGACGTAATCTTTAGAGACGAAATCCTCGTCAAAGACGGTGGTGTAGCCCTTGATTATGCCTTTTTTCTCAAGGGATTTTATCTGCTCCCTGACGTCTTTTTCATCGGTACCGAGCATGACGGCGATCTCTTGATCCGAAAGCCTCGCGTTAGTTTTAAGGATTTTTATAAGCTTGTCCATATCAGCAGCTCCTCAGAATAAAATTGAACTTATACAGTATAGCACTAATTTAGGAATAAGTCAATAAATCAAACCAAAATGGGAGTGTCCCAAACGACCACATTATAATAATTTTTTTCTTGGTGATTCGCCGTTACTAAACGCTTTCCATTTTCCACATTTAATTTAAATGTGGTCGAAATGGACACTCCCAACCAAAATCAAGTATTATATATCATTTCTAACTTCTATCCCTCTAATTTCTGCCGGGTGTGTCCAACCCGCCCACATTAAAGGAAATCGACCAAACCGAAAGGAAATTCGCCTTTCGGATAGTGCTCACGATACATCAATTTTGCAATTCCGAATTTGTTATAGGCGTTAACAAAAACTTCAACGACAGCTCTCAGGGTTTCAATGCTCCTCGCAAAGCACCTGCTTCTGCGCCTGAGCAGCGGTATATAATCGCGCAGGTCCGCATTAACGCTTTCCACTGTAAAAGTGTCGCTTTTATCATGGCAGTTGTAGACGTGTTTGCCCGGATAAATCACGCTTAAATACCTGAAATACCCGTCGGTACAGTAGTAATCGGCATACGGAGCGCCGTCGACTATCTCCTGAATCCTGTGCGCAGACTTATCCTCGGCGACCTGTAAACCCGCTATAATACGCGGTTTGCGGGCAACCATCGACATCAAATACACATTTTCTTTCGTCTCGGTTTTAGGCTTTTTACCGATAAACCAGTAAAGCTCGTCGAGTTCAAAAAGTTTAGGCTTGTTATTGAATTTTTTAAAATTTCAGAAATTTTTGACGGATTTTCAACGAGCTGTTGATTATTTATTTCGTTTTTTTATCCAATTATAGACGTTGGATTTGTTGAAATTGTTCAAAATTCCCACCTTTCGACCGCTCACTCCGGAGTAATATGTCTTGATTGCCTGCTCGCGGACTTCCTCACTGTACTGCCACGGGCGCGGTTCGGGAGTGTAGTCCATATTGCAGTCGTTGCAGCGATATTTCTGCGAGCCGGACTTGTTTTTGCCATGTTTTACCTGATGTTCATGCTTCCCGCATCTTGGGCAATATATGTTTTTGTCAATTTTTGCTACTCTAGACATTTTCATCACCTCGATCTTATTATAACATATTGTGGGCGATTTGTACACTCCCTCAGTGGGAGAGGGTAGATTTTCGGCTTTTTACTTGCTGCTTCTGAGAGGGGGTGGGTGGGGGAGGGGGAACTGCACATGCTTTTCTGCACCCTACCGACCTTGGCAGGAGCAGAAGGCTCGGGGCGAAGCCCCCGGCGCCGAAGGCGCCGGCTTCCACGGCTCCGCCGTGGAAGCGACCGCGCTCGCGCGCGGTCGGGCTTCGCCCTGCGTGCCCTACGGCTACGCAGAAGTTAGAGGTTAGGAGGCAGAGGATAGATTTCTGACTTTTACCCCTTGCTTCTACCAATGTTTGGCAGTGACACCCAACCCCTGCACCAGCCTTTCTGCACCCACCCGACCCGGGGAGGAGCAGGGGATACGGGCGAAGCCGGAGTGGTGTCAGCAGAAGCCGGTTTTTTGCCAATCGCACTTAGCAATCAAAAAGGTGAGATTACTTGTGCTCTTGGGCAAAACCCCGCGTCTGAGGGGGAGACCACTTTTCCGAAGGTTTCTCCCATTGAGTTTTCCTCTCGAAGCGTCGCAAAATAGCATCGCCATCAGTAAAACACACTTTGTCCCACCTGACCCATCGAATTTGCTTTACTACATCATACCACTAAACCAAGTAGAAAGCATTTATAATGCAGCCCTCCAGCATCTTCAACTTTTATTCCAATTCAGCCCCGCAAGTTTCCCGGCTGAAAAGTCCACTTCTCCCGGCGGATTAAACGCAGGTTAAGCTCATCTTCATGTCTTTCCCATAGATAAAGAAATCCCCCTGATCTCAAAGCAAAACTAACCGTTAATCCCATCAGCCACCCCCAAAATATCGAAAAAAATCGCCAAGCCGCTTAAGGCTCGGCGAAAATGTATCCACAAGCAAATCTGTAAGCAGCCTTACTGCTCATAATACTTCACAATCCAATTATACGTGTTCGGGCAGTTGGCGGAGAGACCGTCGGGGTCGGTGCAGAACATCGAAAACGACTCTGCCCAGTACTCCTTCGAGTCGCTGACGTTGTGGTCCCAAGGCTCGAAATACGCCTTGAAATTGTTGAGCTCGAGGTTGTAGACCCTGATGAAGTCTGCGTCGGTCGTGATCCTGAACGCATACCCGCCGGCACCCCAGACGCGGTAATCTATGTAGTGCCCCATCTCGTGGACGACGCACGGATAAGCGCTTTCGCGGGTAGCGATGTAGATCGTCATCGTCTTCGATGCCGCAAATCCTGCCATCATGTCGGGCGCGCGTGAGCTGTTCAGCGCATTCCAGTAGTCCTCGACGTGATTCGTCACCAAGACCACCCAGCCGTCGTTTTCAAAGTGGGATCTGACGATGCTCGGGATTTTTTTGTAATATTTTTCTACCGCGTACAGCGACGAATCCGGCACGTCGTCGGAGTCGCGCTGGATCACCTTCGATGAGAACGGAGCCTGTTCCGGTTCCGGCTCGACGTACTCCTCGACCTCCGGTTCTGTAGTCGTCGGAGCAGGGGTGGTGGTCGGCGCGGGAGTTGTTGTGGGCGCAGGCGTGGTCGTTGGTGCGGGGGTGGTGGTAGGCGCAGGTGTCGTCGTAGGGACGGGGGTCGTGGTAGGTTCGGGGGTTGTCGTCGGGACCGGCGTCGTGGTGGGCTCGGGGGTGGTCGTAGGCTCCGGCGTTGTGGTGGGTTCGGGGGTGGTGGTAGGTTCCGATGTCGTGGTCGGCGCTGATGTTATCTCCGGCTCGGGAGCCGTGGTTGCCGTAGTGACTGCGGGCGTTGCTGATGATGCCGCCGATGATTCAGACGCCGAAGGCGCCGTGGTGGGCTCGGATTTCACCGGTTCCGCATAGGTCTGGCGGGGCATCGTTATCCCCCCGTCCTGAGAAATCTTGACGCCGCACCCGGCAAATGTCAGGGCGACAAAAATATATAAAATTGTTAACAAAATACGCTTCATTAACAGCTCTTCTTTCGCCGAGTTGATCATGGTCACACAGTGTATCACAGTATATTATACACGACCCGGGTGCAAATGTCAATATGAAAGAGGATAATTTAATATTTTACTGTTTAACAGTTTTTGGGTGATGGAGGTGGATATTGACTGTGCTTTTTGCTTCCGACGGGGGTGGGGGAGGAAGGGATTGGCGCCTTCGGCGCCGGGGGCTTCGCCTCGCACCTTTCCCGCCTTCTGCGCTCAACCCCGTCACCCTCGCCAAGCCCTGTGACAAGACCCGCCTCCCGCACAAGCTCCACTCACCCCGCATACGCCTCCTTCCGCCCCTCCTGCTCCGCCCCACCTTTGCCCGCCCCATCTTCCTTCCGCACACCCGCGGTGCCGCACCCCGACCCTGCACCACGGTGACCCTTACGCACTTTTCTGCAAGTCAGCACTTACGGGCGAAGCCCGACCGCGCGCGAGCGCGGTCGCTTCCTCCGCTTCGCGGAGGAAGCCGGCGCCTTCGGCGCCGGGGGCTTCGCCCTGCACCTTTCCCGCCTCCTGTACTCAACCCCGTCACCCCCGCCAAGCCCTGTGACAAGACCCGCCTCCAGCACAAGCCCCACTCGCCCCGCATACGCCTCCTCTCATTCCTCCTGCTCCGCCCCACCTTTACCCGCCCCATCTTCCTTCCGCACAACCGCGGTGCCACACCCCGACCCTGCGCCACGGTGCCCCTTACGCGCCTTTCTGCAAGTCAGCACTTACGGGCGAAGCCCGACCGCGCGCGAGCGCGGTCGCTTCCTCCGCTTCGCGGAGGAAGCCGGCGCCTTCGGCGCCGGGGGCTTCGCCCTGCACCTTTCCCGCCTTCTGCGCTCAACCCCGTCACCCTCGCCAAGCCCTGTGACAAGACCCGCCTCCAGCACAAGCCCCACTCGCCCCGCATGCGCCTCCTCTCATTCCTCCTGCTCCGCCCCACCTTTGCCCGCCCCATCTTCTTTCCACACACCCGCGGTGCCACACCCCGACCCTGCGCCACGGTGCCCCTTACGCACTTTTCTGCAAGTCAGCACCCACGGGCGAAGCCCGACCGCGCGCGAGCGCGCGGTCGCTTCCTCCGCTTCGCGGAGGAAGCCGGCGCCTTCGGCGCCGGGGGCTTCGCCCCGCACCCACCCCGCCCTCTGCACTCCCGGGAGTGTACAAATCGCCCTCATTATTCTTACTGATTAAATCTGTCACCAACGGTGACACCTTGTAATTCTGACAATCCGACTTCGTCCTCTGCCCTCTTGATGCGGTCGCTTCGACCACATCTTGCACCCCACCCCATTTGACATTCCCCCTTAAAAGTGCTACAATAATAAAAAAGGAGGGTTCATCATGCCGAAAGTCACAGCTGTTCTGGCGTGCGGGGGAAGGTCCTCGCGAATGGGCGCAAACAAGCTTCTTATGCGGCTTTGCGGGAAAAGCGCGATACGCCGTTCCGCCGAAGCGCTGCTTAGCGTTCCCGATGTTGTGCGGCTCGTCGTCGCAGCTCCCGTCGATTTGTGGGATATTTACCGCCGCGAGCTCTCATGCCTTCGATTGGAGCCGATCTTTTGTAAAGCCGGCGGCACGCGTTCCGAATCGGTAAAAAATGCCGCGGAATATGCGGTCGGGGAGATCATCATGATCCACGACGGCGCGCGACCCCTTATCACCCGAAGCGAGATAGAAGACTCCATCAGCGACGCCCAAAAATACGGCAGCTCGGTCGTATGCACGCCGCTCAAGGACACGGTCAGATGGCAGGGCGAGCGCAGCTTCTGTCCGCCGCGGGAGGAGCTCTTCACGGTCAGGACGCCGCAGACATTCCGCCTTGATCTTTATCGAAAAATGCTTGCCGTAAAGGGCGATTTCACTGACGATTCCCAGCTTCTGGACGCACTCGGGGAGAGCCCGCATATCACGATCGGAAAGTACACGAACATCAAGCTGACGACGCCGGAGGACATCGCGGCGGCTGAGGCGATTTTGGGAGGCGATCACATGCGAATCGGGCAGGGATATGACGTCCACAGGCTGACCGAGGGGAGAAAGCTGATCCTCGGCGGGGTGGAAATTCCCTATGACAAAGGGCTTTTGGGGCATTCCGACGCCGACGTTCTGGTTCATGCGATAATGGACGCGCTGCTCGGTGCGGCTGCTTTGGGTGACATCGGTCACCTGTTTCCGGATAATGATCCCGAATATGCCGGCGCCGACAGCTTACTGCTCCTCGGCGAGGTCTGCCGTATCATGCGAGAGGCGCATTTTGAGCCGGAAAACATCGACGCCACCGTCATCGCGCAGGCGCCCAAGCTTGCCCCGCATATCGGCAAGATGAGGGAGAATATCGCAAACGCGATGGGGATAGATGTCGACCGCGTGTCCGTCAAAGCGACGACGGAGGAAGGTCTCGGCTTCACCGGAAACGGCGAAGGCATAGCCGCCCAGGCCGCGGCGACGGTGATGAAGATGGGATAGCCTTAATCAAAACATGAGAAAAGAGGGGAGCCGGGAAATCGCTCGGCTTCCCCCTCCCAAAAAATTTAAAAAAATTTTCAAAAACCCCTTGCATTTTTTTAAACTCTGTGTTATAATAACAAAGCTGTCTTAAAAGACGCTTGCTTTCGGGGGCTTAACCCGACCGTCCTTCACCTTGGGATATAGCCAAGCGGTAAGGCAGCGGACTTTGACTCCGTCATTCCGGTGGTTCGAATCCACCTATCCCAGCCAATATTGCGGCATCGCCAAGTGGTAAGGCACTGGACTCTGACTCCAGCATTCCCTAGGTTCGAATCCTAGTGCCGCAGCCAAATCCCGCTCGTTAAGAGCGGGATTTTTTATAATTTTTAATAAATATTTTCTTCGCCCCGAACTTTCGCGTGTTTTTGTCGGGTAATACTGTAGAGGCAAAGGAGGAATCACAATGCAGGACGAAACCATAGTCTCCCTTTTTTGGGAAAGAGATGAATCGGCTATCCGCGAGACCGAGGCAAAATACTCCGACTATCTCAAAAAGATCGCGCTCAACATTCTTTCGGATTTTGAGGATGCCAAGGAGATCATCAACGAGACTCTGCTGCGCGCATGGAACTCGATCCCTCCTCAGCGACCCGAGATTTTAAGGACCTATCTCGGAAAGATCGCCCGCCAGCTTTCCATCGACAGATACCGCTCGGGGCGGCGTAAAAAGCGGATTTCCTCCGAGCTGACGGTATCTCTTGACGAGCTCGGCGACATAATCTCAGGGAGCGAGCCGGAAGCCGATTTAGATGAAAAGCTCTTGGGAGAGGCGATCGACAGATACTTAAAAACCGTCGGACCTGCGGCTCGCACGGCTTTTGTGCGGCGCTATTTCTTCGCGGACAGCCTTCGGGAGATCGCCGCGTCGCAGGGCACGACCGAATCAAAGCTCAAAGGAGTGCTCTACCGCACCCGGCAGGGTCTCAGAAAACACCTTGAAAAGGAGGGATTTTCGCTGTGAAAGCTCATGATTTTTTACGCGCCCTGAACTTCTTGGGCGACGATACGATTGAAGAGGCGGACCGCATGAGGCAGTCTCCCGAAAAAAGACATACTTGGGTGAAATATGCTTCGCTTGCGGCATGCGCGGCGGCGATAATAGCCGCGGGAGCCGTGTTCATAAATCAGCCGAAAATCGAGCGGGAGCCGTCGGAGACGACTTTGCCAACGGCTTTGGAAGATATTTCCCGCGAACCCCTCGACTTCGACGAGGAGCCGTTAGACGGTCTCGATTATGTTTTGGATGATGATCTTCTGCCCCTTTACACCGATGAAGCGGCAACCCACCCTTCTGCCTCCGACGAGCCGAGCTACAGCGAATTGATGGACGCCGTTTCCGACCGTCTCCGCCTCCTCGAATACGTTATAATCGAGCCTTTGGAGCCGGAAGAGGCGCAAGCACTCGATCCCGAAAACGAGCGGCTTCGGGACGGGGCTTTCACGGTTTATCGCGCAGAAGCCGTCTATGATTATGTCGCCGACCGAGCGGTGGATTTTGAATTTTACATCTCGCAGACGGGCGGGCACCTCAGCCCGACCGAGGGCATGCCGGAATACGAGCCGGGCAAGCGGCTGCTGTCGGCGGTGATTTTTGAAAATCAAGCCTGCGCGACCGCCGTTGAGGAGCTGAGGTTTGCGATTTTTGAGCTCGGCGGCAAAAATATATGCTATCACATCGGCTCGAAAAGTGTGAAATTTGCCCCGACGAGCAGCATGCCCGAGTGCCCGAACATCGACCTCGAATTTGCCGACGGCGAGGCGATAAGGGTCACGACCGAGGCGAAAAATCCCGAAATCTACACCCAAAAATCCACGCTTGAAAGCCTCGTCAGCTTCCTGATTTCCGACTGGCAGCAGCGCGGGATCATCGCGAAAACCCGCGAAACAAGGCTCGACGGCAGCCTCTACACCCTCGAATTTTCACCCGAGCCGAGCAGGGATAAAGTAAACCTGATTAAAAATTCCGCGACGGGCGAGCCGACGAGCTATCAGATGATTTTGGAGGAATATCTCAGGAAAGATACCAAAGTTTACCTCTGCGAAATCCTCGATATTTTGGGGGATTCCGACGGCGGCTCTACGCTTTACCGTGCAAAAGCCGACTATGATATTTTGGCAGATGAGGAAATTTCTATGAAATTTGACCTCGCCCATGCCGGCAATTCCGAGGCTCAGATCGAGGGCTGCCCGGGCTATAGAAAAGGCGGGAAATATCTGCTATTCTTTAACAATTTTGACAAGTCCCGGGAGAATGTGGCTCTCCCCGAGCTTGAATTTGAGCTTCATGATGTGATGGGTGAGCGCATTATATACCATATTTTAGGCGATAATGTCCGCCTGATCGGGGACTATCTTAACCTCGATCTTGAGATGAGCGAGAGTGAGAAATCCGTCGTCACGACGACAGCCGCAAACCCAGTCCGATACACCCAAAAATCGACGTTTGAGAGCCTCTGTGCGTTCATTCGGGACAGCTTTTCGGAGGTCGGATATCTCGAAAAAACAGATAACGACATTAAGCTTCTGCGCCCGACTTTGGGCACCGCGTCGCTCGGGTTCGAGGGATATCTGGCGCGGGACATCGCCGAGATCGAAAGCCCGAACCCGAAGCCGGTGGCGGAGCAGATCGACCCGGCAAAATATTTCCTCGGAAAAGGCGAATTTTACACGCCGGAGCAGGTCGAAAAAATCTTCCCGAACCGCGGCACACCCTGCCTCAATCTCACGCTCGACGGGGAAATTCCGCTCTTCAAAAAGCGGCTGAAAAGCCCGGGGGAGGCGGACATCAGCCTGATGAAAAAGAAAATATTGGAAATTTTTGATGATTTGGATATATCTCCGCCCGAGCTTTCCGAGGTCTCGGAGGGCTTGGTGACGGGCTCTGCCGGCGGTTTCAGGGTCACGGGCGACGCTTCGGACGGGGTGTATAAGTATATCGTCGAGCTCGATGAGCCTCTCGAATTTCCGGAATATTTTGACATTCCCTACGAGAGCAATGACCCGTTTGAACCCGGCTTTATCCGGCGTGAAGTCGGTTTCAAGGCTGATTCGACCGTTGATGAGATCATGGCGGCGGGAATGTTTCTATCCGAAAAATTTCCATGGCTGTTTGAAAACGGAAGTGAGACTTTCGCGGGAGCCTACGGATATCCGCCGGAATTCATCGAGAAAAACCTTGCGGTGACCGTTGTTTCGGGCTTCGGCGGTCTGAAGACGTTTTATCGGTATTTTTACGCGGGCGCGGTCTTTGAGGGCGACTGGGAAGGCAGGCTCGCGAGGATTATCATCAGGGATTTTGAGAACAGCTATGAGCCCGACGGGACCGCGGAGGTGCTTCACTGGGGTGATGAGGAGGCGCTGGTAAGGGCTGGCGAGGGCTATCCCGCATCGGAGGACGCCGGGGAGCCGGGGGCGACGCTTTACAGCGAGCTTGTGTATGAAGCGGACGGGAAGGCGTATTTTAAGGTGTATTGCGAGGGCGGGGTGTGGTATGTGGAGGCTGAGGGGTAGGGGAGGGAGGTTATGTGGGGTGGGGTGTGATATATGCTGAAACTCGATGGAGGAGGGGGAAGGTGGGAGGCGAACTCTGTCGGATAACTTCTATCTTTTGTGCGGGCGGAGGGGTGAAAGATCGGAATCTGACCTCTGACTTCTGATTTCTGTCCTCTGCGTAGCCGGAGGGCATGCAGGGCGAAGCCCGACCGCGCGCGAGCGCGGTCGCTTCCACGGCTTCGCCGTGGAAGCCGGCGCCTTCGGCGCCGGGGGCTTCGCCCCGAGCCTTTTGTTCCTACCGGGGTCGGTAGGGCGCTGAAGGTCGGGCGCGGGGGTTGGGTGCCACTGCCAAACATTGGGAGAAGCAGAGAGTGAAGGTCAGGAATCTATCCTCTACCTCCTAACCTCTATCCTCTGCGTGACCTACGGGCACGCAGGGCGAAGCCCGACCGCGCGCGAACGCGGTCGCTTCCACGGCTTCGCCGTGGAAGCCGGCGCCTTCGGCGCCGGGGGCTTCGCCCCGAATCCTCTGCTCCTGAGTTTCCCTGTAAGAGATACCCGACCCTGTGCCAAGGCTTGCAGCAATCTCTGAACTATGATAGTAGCAGAGTGCTTCCTGCTAACTTTGTACTACCCCCTCCCCGGTGGGGAGGGGCTTCTTGTACCCTCACCCCCAACCCCCTCTCCCTGAAGGGAGATGGGGCTTTGCCTCGCTTCGCTCGGCTCCGTGCGACTTCGTCGCCGTTTTTTGGTTGGGGGAACCCCCGGCGAGGGTTCCCCCCATGCCCCTTTCCGGCTGTGGGGCACCCCTGCGGGGTTCCCCACACCCCTCCGGGCTGTCGCTCGGCTTCGCCGAGCTCCTATGAACGATAAAAGCAAAAAGGACAGCTCTCGCTGCCCTTTTTGCAGGGATTTCGCTCACTGCGGTGAGCGACTCGGGGACGCTGTCCCCGAGACCCCTGCAAGCCCTTTAAAAAGGGCTTGATCCTAAACTTGACTTGTCTTTCAGCAGGTAAAGTGCAAAATCCGCCATCTGACTTCTGCCATCTCACATCTGCCTTCTACCCGCAATTTTCCCTCACAAACTCCCCCACAGCCTTCCGATACCCCTCCCCGTCGACTATATAGCTCGCGGCGTGAGGAGCCGTCGGGACCCGCAGGAAGCGCTTTTTCGAGGCGCACGCCTCAAACAGCCGCTCGCCCATCTCATACGGCACATAGCGGTCGTCGTCGCCGTGGATTATGAGGATCGGGATATCCGTCTTCGAGACCGCCTCGAGCGCCGACGTCTCGTCGAGGTCGAACCCGTCGCGCAGCTTCACAGCGAGCCGGAGCAGCGGATAGCATAGCTTTTCGGGGTAGCCCTGCTCGTGCGCGACCTTGCAGATGATCTCCTTGGGCGACGTAAATCCGCAGTCGGCTACGATCATCCTGACATTTTTCGGCATTTCAAGACCCGACGCCGTCAGCACCGTAGCGGCGCCGAGCGATACTCCGGAGAGGACTATTTTTACATTATTTCCAAATTTATCTATGACAAAATTCACCCAATCGCGGCAGTCAAATCTCTCCAAAATGCCGAAGGCAATGGTGTTTCCGCCGGATTTGCCGTTTGCCCGCTGATCGACGAGCAGAAGGTTCATGCCGCAGTCCCGAGCCATCTCGAAAGAGCCGCAGCCGTCGCGAAGAGAGGTGCCCTTATATCCATGGAAAAATATGTTAAAAATCGGGCTGTCGGAGAATTTATAGAGCCGCCCGAAGAGGGTGACGCCGTCTTTTGAGGACTTTATCTCGACCGGCTCGAAGGGCTCAGCCTCGGCTTTGGTGACGAGTTCGTGGATTTTCGGCGTGAGATTGTCATACTGCTCGCCGCCGAATTCGATATGAGGATCGGCATGGCGCTGTTTGTCGCCGTCGGGGTGACGGCAGGTGACGTTGTAGGTTGTGTTTGCAACGTAGATCGCGAAGATAACCGCGGCTAAGATCGCGAAAAGGATCAAAATAATGACTGTTCCGAGCACGATCGGCATACATATCCCTCCAAGGAATAAATTTCATAATATTATTTTAATCTTTTTTTGAAAAAATGTCAACAAGGTACTTGACAAAACCCGAAAAAAGTTTTAGAATATATAGGCACTGCAAAGTGCTCGTGGGCTCGTAGCTTAGTTGGTAAAGCGCCGCGTTCGCAACGCGGAGACCGTGGGTTCGAGTCCCATCGGGTCCACCAAAAGAAAAATCCGCCTCGGCGGATTTTTCTTTTGGTGGACATATATGCGATTATTTCTCTGTGAGCTCCGCGAGCCGAGCCTTTATGGCGAGCGAGAGCGAACAGCAAGAAATAACGCATATAATACCACCACGGCGTCGCACGCCGTCGCGGACTGCGTATCGTTCGTGACGGCATTTTTATAACTGGATATATGCCGTCGCTCATTCACTCCGTCGCTCCGCCTTTTCCCAACAAACGCAAGCGTTTGCGGGAACCCCTTATGTCGCAAGCTTTGTATCGCTTGCGGCGCTTTCTTCATGCTGCGCATTTGAAATCGCCGCTTCACTCATTCCGCGCCAGATGCGATTGCTTTCCCGCGAGCCGAACGAGGCGGGCGTTCAACAACGCGTTTAAAACTCTTTGAGCCGACCGAGGCGGACGTTTCTGCCGAGGGAAGGCGAAAAGATAGTTTTAACGCTTTGTTTGCCGAGGGAAGTTGAGCGGGAAGAAATAACGCTTCTGATTCCGCCTCTTCCCCACAAACGCAGGCGTTTGTGGGGACCCCTTATGTCGCAAGCTTTGTATCGCTTGTGACGCCCTTTTTATAATTTTATTTCGGGCGTCACCGCTCACGCCGTTGCTCCGGCTCTTCCCCACAAACGCAGGCGTTTGCGGGGGTCCCTGATTCTCTCTCAAATGGCTAATTCATCTCCTTGAAACCTGATTCATGTCGCAAAAGCCTGATTTATTACTCCCCGACCTGATCAGCCCTTCGTCCACCGGATTTATCTCTTATAAGCCGCATTCACCCCCGCCTCCGTGCAAGTCGGGGGCGTTTTTAATTCCGCTTTTTCTCCCCCTCTCCCTTCTTCTCCAGCGCCGCAGCCTTATATCTAAACGTCGAAAGCGGCATGTTGCAGGCTTTTGCGGCGGCGGTGCCGGTGATCTTCCCGGAGTGCCACTTACGGTAATTTGTGTAAAAATTTTTGGGAAGCGGGACCTCCGGGCGCCCGAACTTCACGCCCCTCGCCTTGGCGGCAGCGATTCCCTCGGCTTGGCGCTGTCTGATGTTGCAGCGCTCATTTTCGGCGACGAACGAAAGTACCTGAAGAACGATATCGCTCAAAAAAGTCCCGACCAAATCCTTCCCCCGGCGGGTGTCGAGGAGCGGCATGTCGATCACGAAAATATCGACATTTTTGTCCTTCGTGATGACCCGCCACTGCTGCTGAATTTCCTCGTAGTTGCGCCCGAGCCGGTCGATGCTCTTGATGTACAAAAGGTCGCCCGGACGCAGTTTTCGCAGCAGCCGGCGGTAGTTCGGACGGTTGAAATCCTTGCCCGACTGTTTATCTGTATAAATATTTTCCGGCGGGATATTGACCTCTGCCATCGCGATGAGCTGGCGGTCCTCATTCTGCTCCCTCGTGCTCACCCGAATGTAGCCGTAAACCGACATTTTATCTCCTCCCTGATGATAGTTTTCATCAAAGATTATATAAAATTCCGCACCCTCCGTCGATAGCGGGAGGGAATTTTCGGGATTTTGTCCAAAATAAAGTTGGGAGTAAAATGTAAGTTTTTTAAATATGTGGGATATTTTATGCGGGCTTTTGCAAACAATTTGGGAGATTTTGTATATGATGTCTGCGCGCCGAAGATGGTGTGCCGGAAAATTTTGTGAGGGGTATGTGCAAAAAGCGGGGTGGGAGGCGGATGTGGAAAAAATGGATACCTTGTAATAAAAATTCGGGGCTGGAAAATAAAAATATCCCCGAAATATTGAATTTCAGGGGTCCCCGCAAACGCCTGCGTTTGTGGGGTAAAGGCGGAATCAGAAGCGTTGCTTTCAGCCGCTCGACTTCCATCGGCAAACAAAGCGTTAAAACTTTCTTTTCGCCTTCCCTCGGCGGAAGCGATTGCCTCGGTCGGCTCAAAGAGTTTTAATCGCGTTGTTGAACGCCCGCCTCGGTCGTCTTGCGGAGAAATAATCGCATATAAATCCGCCAAAAGAAAAATCCACCGAAGCGGATCAAATAGGGACCCCCGCAAAATCCTTGGATTTTGTGGGGAAAGGAGCGGCAGCCCGTAAAGCGAAGTCGCGATTTTCCATAGCTTTATAAAGAAAATCGCGACGAGCCAAAAGGGCTTGCCGCGACGTGGTGGAGGCGACGGGAATCGAACCCGTGTCCGAAAACCCGTTGGAAAAACTTTCTCCGAGTGCAGCTTACCTTTTAATCTCCCTCATCGGGACGCCGGAAAGCAGGCTTCCCGATTCGGCAGCCCTGAATACACCGCAGCGCGTCGGGCAAAGCCCCGCGGCGTTCACCACTAAGCGGCGCCCGAGCTGAGGTCGTGGTCCCCCTCAGGCGGACGGGCTGCTATTAGGCAGCAGCCAATTCTAAACTGTTGTTGTCGTTTAAAATTGAAATTTTGCACCATTTTTAAGAGATACGGCGCGGTCTCTACTCGCTTATTCGTCCTCTGAATCCCCGTCGAAACCTTGACGCCCCCATGAGCCGCATTCCGGCTGATTATATTATACACCAAACCTCCGAAAAAATCAAGACCTTTTTGTTTAGTTTTTTGACATATTATCCCCGCCCTGCGATCCTATCCCACCCCGTGCGGACCCCGTTGAGCTGTTCTTTACCAGCCTCTGCCCGGGTTTTTAAGTTCACCGAACCCGCGCAGGTTGACATAATCCGAAAATTACGCTAATATTAGATATGCATAAAACTCGGCATACCAATATCGAAAGGAACATCTATGGAACACGAATTTTGGGATAAATCATGGAAATCTCTGGACCCCGAGCGGATATCGTCATACTCCGCCGGCTTTGACATGTCGGAAGACCCGATCATCGCATATCTGCGAAAAAATAAGGCTAAATATGTCTGCGACGCGGGCTGCGGCTGCGGATTATATTCCCTGAAACTTGCAAAATTCGGCTTTGACGTGTCCGGATTTGACATCGCCGAAAGCGCCGTTCTGCTGACCGAAAAACTCCTCTTGCAAGCCGGATATCCGGCAAAAATCAAGCGTGCCGACGTCCTCTCGACGGGCTATCCCTCGGGGTGCTTTGACGCCGTCATCTCAAGGGACGTGCTCGATCACATGCCGATAGAAAAGGGCAGAAAAGCAGTTAAGGAGCTTATGCGAATCGTGAAGCCGGGAGGCTTTCTGATACTGACTCTGGACGGGACCGACGGCGAATACGAATCGGAGCCGCATGATATAAACGCGGACGGCGACTATCTTTTCACAGCCGGAAAATGGCAGGGAATGGTATTTCACCCATATTCCGCCTCAGAGATAGATAAACTTGCAAACGGCTTTAAATGCGATATTTTGGCTTCAGACGGCGGATTTACGGTCGCGGTCGGGGCAGGTTGACATATCCAAAAAAATACATTGTATGCCGTGAAATAAGGATTTCCCGATCGTCGATCTTGACGCGAATAAGACCGATCTTGCCGAGAAAATCATCGAACATTTCAAGAAAAATTACAGCGTCAGGATCGTAAAGACCGGGTACGAATTCCAAAAAGGCGAGAATAAGCTCCTGATCATCGGAAAATAAAATTCAAAGGGCTTGACAAGCCCTTTCTTTTGCACTATAATATAACTATAGTTATATAACAGAAATTATAAAAGAAGGTATGCATATGCCGCCGAAGTCAAAAATCACCAAGGAGATGGTGGTCGACGCCGCCTTTTCGATCGCGCGGGAGACCGGGTGGGAGAACATCAGCGCCAGAGCCGTCGCGAAAAGGCTGAAATGCTCCACCCAGCCCGTCATGTACTGCTTTTCGACGGTCGAGGAGCTCAAAAAAGCCGCCTACGAAAGGGCTGACAGCTTTCACACCGAGTATCTGATGAGAATTAAAAGCCCGCAAATCTTGCTCGGAATCGGTTTGAATTATATCAAATTTGCTGCCGAGGAACCGCGGCTTTTCCGCTTCCTCTTTCAGTCAAATTATTTTACCGGGTTATCGATTATTGATATGATCGACGCCGATGATCTGAGCCCCGTCCTCACTGCGATGCAGCAGGGCATGAATCTCGATATCGAGCGCACAAAAGAGGTATTTGTCACATTATTTATGTTTGCCCACGGGTACGCGAGCATCATTGCAAACAATGCGATAAAATACAATAAGAAGCTGATTTCAAGGCAGTTAGAGAAGGTTTATCGGGGTGCGGTCATGTCGGTAAAGGAGGAGACGAGATGAATAAACAAAAAGTTAATTTAACTAAGGACAAAGGGGCTCTGCTCACGCTTTTGGGGATAGCGGTAATGATGATAATGACGGCGACGAAAATCCTCCCGAACTCAAAAATTGCGGGGTATTCCGTCTTTGTCGGGCTGGCGTTTTTCTTCATCGTCGAGGTTGTAGATAAGGCAAAAGGGAATGACTCGGGTTTGCGTTTTTCCACATTTTTTGACGATCTCAAAAAGCCGGGGGTGATCGCTTGGATGCTGCTTCCGATCGCGACCGGGATCGCGGCGCTGCTCGTCGGAAATCTTTTATTTCATGGGGAGTTTTCCGAGCGCCTGATGGGTCGCGCCGGGGAAATTTTGTCATTTGACAAGGCTGCGCTGCTCGCCGTTCAGGCAGCGATCGCGGCGCTGGGGGAAGAGATCGCCTACCGCGGATTTTTCCTCGGAAAAGGCGAAAAATTCGCACCGTTTTGGGTATGCGCGGTCGTTTCGTCGGCGGTTTTCGCGGCGGGACATATTGCCGCGGGAAGCCTTGGGATCGTGGTTTACGACGTCGCCGGGGTGTTTATAGACAGCATGATTTTTTCGGTTATCTACAAAAAGACCGGCAACTGCTTAATCAGCACGGTTTCACATATTTTGGGGAATGCGGCGGCGCTGGCGGCGGGGATGATTTTATTTAAATTATAAATAAAAACAAAAAATTTGAAACCTGCAAATAAAAGTCAATAGGAAAATGAAAAAAATATATGAAGAAGAAAAAGGCATGACAAAGCAGGCGATGCCTAAAACATCACCAAGTTATGTAAGCAATCATAGTTACGGTTTAACCGTTTGCCTCAATCAGACATTCTTTGACTCTCGCGTAGTATATGCGCAGGAACTTATTGCATCCCGCGACCATGTAGACATAATACTTCTTACCCTCGGCTCGCTTGCGGTCTAAGA
>CANQYD010000021.1 GCA_947627985.1 uncultured Clostridia bacterium | reverse complement strand
ATCTATAAAAGCGGCACTTGTGCGTTTTGGCGTACAAGTGCCGAAGCGGTTTGTGAGATTGTTTTGCTTTGATTGTAAGCGTGGGAATGGGTTGAGGGTCTTTAAGTGTGGGGAACTCCCTTTTTCCCCGGGAGTGTCCCATCCGCCCACATTATAAAATTTTTTGCCGGATGATTCGCCGTTACTAAACGCTTTCCATTAACTGATTTGGGCTTAAATGTGGGCGGTTTGTACACTCCCTTTTCCCCCCACCCCCTTGATTATTTTTTCCGAATGTGCTATAATAAAATGATTAGAATGGAGGAGTGTGAAATTTTGCGGATTTTAGGGATAGACCCCGGCTATGCCACGGTCGGGTTCGGGGTGCTCGATTACGACGGCAGAGGCTTTAAAGTAGTGAATTTCGGCGCGATCACGACGACCCCCGACTCCGAATTCTCTCAGCGCCTCCTGACGGTCCACGGCGATATGACCGACCTCATTAAGATTTACCGGCCGAGCGCCGTCTCGGTCGAAAAGCTCTTTTTCAATACCAATCACACCACCGGAATCGACGTGGCGCAGGCAAGAGGGGTGATCCTCCTTGCGGCTGAACAGAACGCCGTCAGGGTCTATGAATACACCCCGCTTCAGGTCAAGGGCTCGGTCGTTGGGTACGGCAGAGCCGAGAAACATCAGGTGCAGGAGATGGTCCGCTCTATTTTGGGACTTCGGGAGATACCCAAGCCCGACGACGCCGCAGACGCCTTGGCGCTTGCCATCACCCACGGTCACTACTCCGCCTCGGCAGCATTCGGGGAATATGCAAAATCCGCCTACAAAAGCGGCGATTACCAGAAATACAGAAATACTCCAAAAGGAGGTTCGCGACAGTGATATACAGCTTGACGGGAAAGGTTCTGAAGACCACTCCCGAGATGATCGTGGTGGAATGCGGGGGAGTGGGCTATGCCTGCAAGACGACGCTCTTTTCCCTTGCGGATATTCAGGGTGCCGAGACCTGCACATTATATACATATCTTGCGGTCAGGGAGGACGCCATTGACCTCTTCGGATTTTCGAGCGAGGAGGAGCTCGACTGCTTCCGGCTTTTAACGTCGGTAAGCGGCGTGGGCGCCAAATATGCTCTCGCTATTTTATCATCGTTAAGCCCCGACCAGACCGCTCTTGCCATCGCTTCGGAGGATATAAAGACCTTCACCCGCGTAAAAGGCGTCGGCACGAAGCTCGCCCAGAGGATCGTGATGGAGCTCAAGGATAAGATCGCCAAGGATTATCAGTATCTCGGAAGCCCCTCGGGCTCTGACATCTCAAAGATCGCCCGACCCTCTTCAAACGTCGCCGACGCGATCGAGGCGCTGGTGGTGCTCGGCTACACCCAGTCGGAAGCGGCTTCCTGTCTTGGGAAGATGGATCCCGCGCTCTCGGTGGAGGAACTCATCAAGAAGGGCTTGCGGGAACTTTCGAGCGGAAAATTCTGATGACGGAGGGACAAGATGATCGAAACAGGCGAATTTGATTTTGAAAACAGAATAGTTGCACCCCAGGTCATTAAAGAGGACGATCAGGACCTCGACTACTCCCTGCGACCTAAGACGCTTGCTGAGTACATCGGTCAGGACAAGGTCAAGGAGAATATGTCGATCTACATCGAAGCCGCAAAGAGGCGGGGAGAAGCACTTGATCATGTGCTGCTCTACGGTCCTCCCGGTCTCGGAAAGACGACCCTCTCAAACATCATCGCCCATGAACTCGGCGTGAACATCAGGGTGACGTCGGGTCCCGCTATCGAAAAGACGGGCGATCTTGCGGCGCTTCTTACGAGCCTTCAGGCGGGAGACGTGTTGTTCATCGATGAGATACACCGCCTCAGCCATGCGATAGAGGAGGTCCTGTATCCCGCGCTTGAGGACTTCGCGATAGATTTCATGGTGGGAAACGGACCTGCGGCAAGATCGATAAGGATCGATTTACCGAGATTTACGCTCATCGGCGCGACTACGCGCTCGGGTCAGCTCTCGGCGCCGCTTCGGGACCGATTCGGCATAATCCAGAGGCTTGAACTGTACAGCCCGCAGGACCTTGCCGAGATCATCAAGCGCTCGGCTGTCATCTTGGGCGTCGCTATCGACAACGAAGCCGCCGAGGAGATGGCGACAAGAAGCCGCGGCACCCCGCGTATCGCAAACAGATTTTTAAAGCGGGTGCGGGACTATGCCGACGTGATGGGAAACGGTCGCATAACGAAGGACATCGCCAAAATCGCGCTTGATCGAATGGAAGTAGATAATTTGGGTCTTGATTCTCTTGACAAGAGAATGCTGACGATGATCATCAAGGGTTACAACGGCGGACCGGTCGGGCTTGAGACACTTGCCTCGGCGATCGGCGAGGAATCGGTGACTTTGGAGGACGTCTGCGAGCCGTATCTTATGCAGTTAGGATTCTTGGCAAGGACACCGAGAGGCAGATGCGCCACGGAGCTTGCATATAAACACTTGGGCATAATCAAGCCGGATAACGGCGGGCAGACGACATTATTCTGAAAAAAAGAGGCTGAAATATGACGAAACTGTTTTCGGCAGACGGCGCTTCGGGGCGCGCGATCAAGGAGCTCAGCTGCGAGCTGATGATAAAAGCCGGCAGGGCTTTGGCGCTTGTCATCTCAAGGAAAAAAGAGGGCAAGCCGAAGATCATTGTCGGTCGCGACACAAGAATTTCGGGGGAGATTTTATCCCTCGCCTTTGCCGCGGGCTGCTGCTCGGCAGGCGCTGACTGCCATATTTTAGGGATAATTCCGACTGCGGGGGTGAGCGACCTATGCAGAAAATACTCCGCGGACGCCGGGATCATGATAACCGCGGCGCACAATTCATATGAATACAACGGGATCGTTTTATTCGACGGCACCGGGGACAGGCTCTCCGACAGCATAGCCGAAGAGGCTGAGAAGCTCGTCTGGGAGAAAAACGCCGAGAAGGATTGCCCGGGCGGCGAAAATATCGGGAATATCGTCTATGAAAAAAACGCCGAGTGGGACTATGTCAGAGGCTTGATGAAGAGGATCGAGGGCGACTTAAACCGCATGAGGATAGTCGTCGACTGCGCAAACGGAGCGGCTTTCACATGCGCCGAGAAATTCTTCAGAGGAATCGGCGCGAGCGTATTTCTCATCGGCAGCAACCCCGACGGCAAGAACATCAATTCGGGCTGCGGCGCGTTTGAGCCGGAAGAGCTTTCAAAGAGCGTTTTGGAGCACAGGGCGCACATCGGTATCGCTCTTGACGGCGACGGCGGAAGATGCATTCTGTGCGACGAGCAGGGAAATATCCTCGGCGGGGACCGCATAATCGCGATACTTTCGGAATACATGAAGAGGGAGCAAAAACTCTCGGCAAACACCTGCGTCGTCTCCCAGACCACAAACCTCGCGTTTTTCAGATGGGCAAAGGAGAACGGCATCGTCAGCTCTCAGGCTCCCGAAGTGGGGCTTCGGCACATCTTGGAGAGAATGAAGACGGGGGATTACAACCTCGGCGGCTCGGCTTCGGGTCACGTCGTCGTCAGACCTTCAAAGACCGCAGACGGGCTTCTTACGGGCGCTCTTGTCGCCGAGATAATGTCAAAATATCACAAAAAACTGTCGGAGCTTGCCTCGGGATATCAGCCCTACCCGTCATTTAAAATAAATATAAATCTTCGACCGGAATACTGCTCGCGGTGGGCTGACGTGCCGGCTCTGAAAGAGATCATCAGCTACTGTCAGCAAAAGCTTGAAGGAGACGGCAGGGTGCTGGTTCGGGAATCTGCGGTGTCGCCGATTCTGAGGATTCTTGCCGAGGGCAGGAATAAAGACGTCGTCTGGCAGTATGCTCAGGCGATAGCAAAGACGGCGACGGACTACGTCGGTCTTGAGGAGGAGACGGAAGATGAGAACGGCTGAGCGGTGGACAGACTATCGGCTCATCGACGCCTCGGACGGTATGCGGCTCGAGAGTTGGAAGGGGATCACCCTCTGCCGACCCGATCCGCAGATAATCTGGAAGACAAATAAGGAAAACCCCCTCTGGCAAAGCTGCGACGCGATATATCACCGCTCGGAACGAGGCGGAGGCAGCTGGGAATTCCGAAAAAAACTCCCGGAAAGCTGGAATATAGGCTACGGCGGGCTTGAATTCATAATAAGACCCACCGGCTTTAAGCACACCGGTCTCTTCCCGGAGCAGGCTGTGAATTGGGACTTGGCAGCGGGCATGATAAAATCAGCCGGAAGACCGATAAGCGTTTTAAATTTATTTGCATATACCGGCGGCGCCACCCTTGCGTGCGCTCAGGCAGGGGCTTCGGTATGTCATGTAGACGCTTCAAAGGGAATGGTGCAGTGGGCTCGGGACAATGCAAAAGCCTCGGGGCTTTCGGATAAGCCGATACGCTGGATAGTGGACGACTGCTTAAAATTCACCGAGCGGGAGATACGCCGCGGCAGGACCTACGACGCCATCATCATGGACCCGCCTTCATACGGAAGAGGTCCGTCGGGAGAAGTCTGGAAGCTTGAGGATTCGATATATGAACTATTGGAAGTATGCGTAAAACTTCTCAGCGAAAAGCCGCTCTTTTTCATGCTGAACAGCTACACCGCCGGGCTTTCGCCATCGGTGATGTCATACATGCTCGGGGCGCTGATTAAGCCGGGGCATGGGGGCATTGTGTCGGCTGATGAGATAGGTTTACTTGTAGAGGAGAAGAAAATGTCGCTTCCTGCCGGTTCCACTGCAATCTGGCAGGCTGAATAAAGGAGAAAAATGGGAAAATTTATCGAAATTAAAAACGTAAGCTTTTCATATATAAACGACTACGACGATCCCCCGACAAAAAATACGGTCTTAAAGGACATCAGTCTTGAGATCGACGAAGGGGAATTTGTAGCCGTGCTCGGGCACAACGGCTCCGGAAAATCCACTCTTGCAAAGCTTTTGAACGCCATCAATCTCCCCGAGACGGGGGAAGTGCTGATTGACGGCATGGACACCCGCGACGAGAAGCTTTTATACGATATAAGAAGGACTGTCGGAATGGTCTTTCAGAACCCCGACAACCAGATCGTCGCGACGGTCGTCGAGGAGGACGTGGCGTTTGCGCTCGAAAACATCGGCGTCGAGCCGAAGGAGATACGCAGGCGGGTGGACGAAGCCCTGAATGAGGTCGGCATGTATGAATACCGCGAACATGCGCCCCACAAGCTCTCGGGAGGACAAAAGCAGAGGATAGCGATCGCCGGGGTGCTCGCCATGCAGCCGAGGTGTATCGTGATGGACGAGCCGACTGCGATGCTCGACCCGATCGGCAGAAGAGAGATCATGGAGACCATAAAAGAGCTGAATGCCGAAGGGGTCACGATAGTCCTCATCACCCACTATATGGAAGAAGCGGCGCAGGCAGGCAGGGTTATCGTCATGGATTCGGGCAGCATTTTGATGGACGGGGGACCGAAAGAGGTCTTTTCGCAGGCTGATAAGCTCAAATCCGTGGGGCTCGACGTGCCGGACGTCACCGATCTCACGCACGACCTCATAAAAGCCGGGATAGACCTCCCGGACGACATCATCTCGGAGGACGAATGCGTGGAAAAATTATATCGATTACTTAAGAAGGGTTGATTTTTTTGGGAATCATCAGAACGGAAGAGCTGAGCTATGTCTACGGCGAAGGCACGCCTTTTAGAAAAGTCGCGATAGACAAGGTCAGCCTTGACATAGACGAGGGAGAGATCGTCGGGATAATCGGGCACACCGGTTCCGGCAAATCCACCCTGATACAGCACTTTAACGGGCTTTTAAAGCCCACGTCGGGAAAAGTTTATATCGACGGGGAAGAGCTATTTGCCGACAAATCAAGGCTTAGGGAGATACGATTTAAAGTCGGGCTTGTATTTCAATATCCCGAGCACCAGCTCTTTGAGGAGACGGTTTATAAAGACATCGCCTTCGGACCTAAGAACATGGGTCTTAACGATGATGAGATAGACCGCCGGGTCAAGGAGACCGCAAGGCTTGTAGGTCTTGAAGAGGGGCTTTTGGATAAATCTCCCTTTGAACTTTCGGGAGGACAGAAGCGAAGAGTCGCGATCGCAGGCGTCATGGCGATGGAGCCGAAGGTCCTGATTTTAGATGAACCCACAGCCGGGCTCGACCCGAGGGGCAGGGACATGATCTTAAGCCTCATAAAAGAATATCACGCCGAAAAGGGGACGACGGTCCTTTTGGTGTCCCACTCGATGGAGGACGTCGCGAGGACGGTCTCGAAAATACTTGTCATGAACGACGCGAAGGTCTTTATGTATTCCGACCGCTCGAGCGTCTTTGCAAGAGCCGAGGAGCTGACCTCGATGGGCTTGACGGTCCCGCAGGTGACGAGGGTATTCGATCGGCTTCGGGCGATGGGAATTGAATTTTCCGACGAGGTTTTCAGCATCGACTACGCGCGCGACCTTGTGCTGCGGCTTTTGCGTGAAAAGGAGAATAAAAGTTGATTAAGGATATTACGCTCGGTCAGTATTTTCCCGGCAAGTCGGTAATCCACCGCCTCGACCCGAGAATTAAACTGCTTTTAACCGTTTTATATATAGTGATGCTCTTCATCGCCAAGAACATTTCGGGTCTCGGGGTCGGCATCGCGTACATGCTCATGGCGTTTTTGATGTCGGGCATACCCATCAAGATGATGGTAAAATCCGTCAAGCCGATAGTGCCGATCATCATCTTCACCGGCATTTTAAACCTGTTTTTCATCTCGACCGGCGATATTTTGGTGCAGTGGCACTTTATCAGGATAACCTCGGACGGTCTGCATATGATGATCTTCATGGCTTTAAGGATTATCCTTCTTATCTGCGGCACGGCGCTTTTGACATACACCACCTCCCCGATCACCCTGACCGACGCCATCGAGAGGATTTTATCGCCCTTGAAAGTAATTCACTTCCCGGCTCATGAGATCGCGATGATGATGACTATCGCCCTGCGCTTTATCCCGACGCTTATTGAGGAGACCGACAAGATAATGTCAGCACAGAAAGCGAGGGGAGCCGACATGGAGAGCGGAAACGTCGTTCAGCGCGCCAAGGCTCTGATACCGATCCTGATACCGCTCTTTGTATCGGCATTCAGACGAGCCGAGGAGCTTGCCCTTGCGATGGAATGCCGCTGCTATCACGGCGGCGAGGGAAGGACAAGGCTTAAGCAGCTCAAAACGGCTCCGAGGGACTATATCGCGGTCGGGATCACGGTGCTGTTCATGGCTGCGGTGGTGCTTTTGAACATCTTCTGCCCGATATGAAAAACTTCAAGATCACCTGCGCCTTTTCGGGCACGAATTACCACGGCTTCCAGCGGCAGGAAAATCTCCCGACGGTTCAGGGAGAGCTTGAAAAGGCTTTTTACAAGCTTTTGGGGGAGAAAACTCAGGTCAACGGCTGCTCAAGAACCGACGCCGGGGTACATGCAAACGAGTTTGTGTTTAACGCGTTTATCGATACCGCTATCGACCCCCGAGGGATAAAATTCGGTCTGAACGGCGTTTTGCCTCCCGACATCGCGATCTTAAAAGCGGAAGAAGCTCCGGATGATTTTCACGCCCGGTTTTTGTGCAAGGGTAAGGAATATAAATACATCATTCACAATTCCGAGACAAAATCCCCCTTTTTGGCTGATCGGGCATACCGCTCGTGGTATCCTATAGATGAAAAAAAGCTCGACAGAGCCTGTAAAGATTTCATCGGCGAGCACGACTTCAAAGCCTTCTGCGCGGCTGCCTGCGACAAGGATATCACGGTGAGGACCGTCTTTGATTACAAAGTCGAGCGGCAAAACGATCTTGTGATATTCACGGTATCGGGCGACGGATTTTTGTACAACATGGTGAGAATTACCGTCGGCACGCTGTTATTTATAAACGACGGAAAGTTAAAAGAGGACAGCATACCTGGCATCATCTCATCAAAAGACCGCCGGAGAGCCGGCAAGACGGTCCCACCGCAGGGACTTTATCTGAACAGAGTATTTTATTAAAAGGAGAAAATTATGCCCTCCGTAAAATCCTTTGAAACGGACATGAAGCGCGCAAGAAGAAAAAAGCGCGCAAAGAGAAATATCAAAAATCTTACATTTGTACTTGCCGTCGTGATGGTCTTGGGGCTTGTCTATCTCAGCCGCGACGCTTGGCTTGAATTCTTCGACGGGATTTTGGATAAGCATCAGCACACAGCAGTGCAGTACGACGGCACGCTCGAAGGCGGGAACTATCCCATCGACATCTCGAAAAAGACCAACACCCGCATAGGGAAGATGTCCAAAAACTGGACCCTCTTTGCGGACACGACGTTTTATGTCTACGATTCCTCCGGCGACATCGTCTATTCGGCTCAGGCTCCCTATTCTAACCCGATAGTGGAAGAATCCGGCAAGAGAGCGCTTGTTTACGATCAGGGAGGATATAACTTCACCGTCGCGGGTCCCCGGGACACGATATATTCAAAGCGGCTGACAAATCAGATACTCCTCGGCGCCATCGGTCCCGACGGAAGCGCCGCTATCGTCACCGCGGACGAGAAATATATATCATATTTAACCATTTATGACAAGAGCGGCAGCGAGATATATCACTGGGCTGACGGCACGATGATAACAGCCGTCGACATCGCCGAAAACGGCAAGGGCTGCCTTGTCTCCTGCTCGTACGCAAGAGGCGGGACGTTCAGATCGGTCGTCTCAAGGCTCGATTTTTCCTCCACCGAAGTCCCGATGCAGACGGTCCCGCTCGAGACCCTCGGGTTTGAGGTCAGATACTGCGACGGCGGATTCTGGCTTCTCGGCAGGGATAGGCTTTACCGCCTCAATTCCGACGGCGGGGTGGAGTTTAATCTTGAATACGACTACGAGCTCTCGGGATTTGACCTCGGGGATAAGCTTGCGGTGATGATATTTGAGACGGCGGACGGCTCGGGAGGAACGGTAACTGTGGCTTCCGTCGATGATTCCGACCTCGGCACGGCAGCTATAACAAGCCGGGTGGACGGCTGTTATGTGACCGACAAGGCGGTCTATATCCTCTCGGACGGCGAGCTCGACGCTTTTGACCGCACCGGCAATCTCTTGGCGACGGCGCCTTTAAGCACCCCGTACCGGGCATTTTCGGTGCTCGGGGACGACGTATATCTTTTGGGATATCGGTCGGTGGAGAAGATAGAATTCAGCATTTAAAATGTAGGAGAGATAACTATGGCTCACGAGCTTTTTTGGTTTTACGACGTCGCCGCGCTGGGGATAATCCTCATCGCAGTCTACTGCGGCGGCAAGCGGGGATTCATGCGAAGCGCCGTATTGGTGATACTGATGGCGGTCTCCTTCGCGGCAAGCCGGATGATATCGACAGTCGGCGCCCCCGTAATCTATGAAAAATTTTTGCAGCAAAGGATCATCACCGCTCTTAACGAAGCATCCGAAAAGACCGACCCCTTGAGCGTCGTCTCGGGAGCCGTTTCGGGAGGGGGATACGGTGTCGAGATGACCGATCCCGAGATAAAAGGCGTCATCGGTCTCGGTGGAGATTTCTTTTCAAATATCGCGACGGAAATCAAAAATAACGGCGCCCCCGACAGTGCCGACGACATCAGAACCGGCATGGAGAGCACCGTCACCGACAGAATGCTGACATATCTTATAGGCGATGTTGTGTCCCCCGAGACCTTAAAAGAGGTCCTTGCTCAGGTGTCGGGAGCCGAAAACGGCTTGAGGACGGCTGTGGACGTATTTTTAAGAGGCAACCGACCCGAGACCGCCGACGCTGTCGAGAAGATGGTTGTTGCCCCGGCTGTCAAGTCGCTTTTGGAGGAGATAATCTGGGCTGTATCGATGATAATATTAACGGTCGCCTCAAGATTTATCGCGAACGCCTTTGAGAGCGTCAATAAAATACCGATAATCGGTCCCGTGAACATTTTGGCTGGCGGGCTTTTGGGATTTGCGGAAGGCGCGCTGATAGTTTTTCTGATCGCTCAGGTGGTTAGGTTTGTACTCTATCTTACCGGGGATTCGCTGATGTTTTTGAACAGCGCGACGGTGGATAAGACGTATATATTTAAATTCATGATGAATCCGTCAATTTCGGCAATAAAAGACATGATTTCATAAAGGAGGAAATGGTTTATGCTTTGCTCAAGATGCAAAAAGCGGCAGGCAGTGGTGTTCATCACCACGATGAACGGAAACGAAAAGAAGAACGAGGGTCTCTGCCTTATCTGCGCCAAGAAGGCGGGGATATCACAGATCGACGATTACATGAAGCAGATGGGGATCACCGACGAGGACCTCGAAGAATTCGCGGAGAGCTTTCCGCCCGAGGGAGACAGCTTCGAGCCGGGGGGTTCGGGCACCATGCCGGAGTTCTTTTCTAATCTCATGAACAAGTTCGGAGGAGGACCGCAAAAGCCCCGGGAACAGGCTGACAATCCCGATACCAAGACCAAGCAGGGCGGTCGGCAGAAAAATGAGCTGAGGTTTTTGAATACCTACTGCACCGACCTGAACGCCCGGGCTTCGGAGGGGAAATTAGACCGGATCGTCGGAAGAGATCGGGAGATCGGCAGGGTGATGCAGATTCTTTCCCGCCGTCAGAAAAACAATCCCTGCCTGATAGGCGAGCCGGGCGTCGGAAAGACGGCGATCGCGGAAGGCATCGCCCAGAAGATCGTTGCCGGAGAAGTGCCCTACAACATCAGGGGAAAGAGGCTTTTCCTGCTCGACATGACGGCTCTCGTCGCGGGAACGCAGTTTCGGGGTCAGTTTGAGTCGAGAATGAAGGGGCTGATAGAAGAGGTCAAGCGGGAGGGGAACATAATCCTCTTCATCGACGAGATACACCGCCTTGTCGGCACGGGCGACAGCGACGGCTCGATGAACGCCGCAAACATCTTAAAACCGGCTCTTTCAAGAGGCGAGGTGCAGGTCATCGGCGCGACGACTTTTAAGGAGTACAGAAAGTATATCGAGAAGGATTCCGCGCTCGAGAGAAGGTTCCAGCCCGTCACCGTCCCCGAGCCGACTGTGGAGGACACGGTGCAGGTGCTTCAAGGTATCAGGGGATATTACGAGGACTTCCACCATGTGAAGATATCCGACGCGGCGCTGAGAATGTGCGCGGTGCTTTCGGAGAGATATATCACCGACAGATTTTTGCCGGATAAAGCGATTGATCTTTTGGATGAAGCCTGCGCTTCTGCTTCGATAAGAACTCCGGAGCTCGGGGAATATGCCGATCTCAAAAAGAAGCTTTCGGACATAGAAGCCGGGATAACCGAGAAGGAAAATGCCGAAAATCCCGATTATGAGGAGATCGCAAGGGCAAGAGCCGAGGCGATGAGGCTCTCAAAGGAAGCCGAGGCGCTGGAGCCGATCGTCAACGCCGTCACCGTCAACGAAGAGGATCTGTCGAAGGTGATCGAGCTCTGGACCGGCATTCCCGCGAACAAGATCGTCGAGAGCGAATATGAGAAGATAAGAAATCTCCACGCCGCGCTCTCAAAGAGGATCGTCGGTCAGCCGCAGGCGGTCGATCTTGTCTGCAACGCGATAAAGCGCTCGAGGGTGCAGCTCAGTGAGAAAAAGCGACCCGCGTCCTTCATATTCGTGGGACCGACGGGCGTCGGCAAGACCGAGCTCGCAAAGACCCTTGCAGCCGAGCTCTTCGACGCGACGGAGCCGCTTGTGCGAATCGACATGTCGGAATACATGGAGAAGCACACGGTCTCAAGGCTCATCGGTTCGCCTCCGGGGTATGTCGGATACGACGAGGCGGGGCAGCTCACCGAGAAGATACGCAGAAAGCCCTATTCGGTGGTTCTTTTTGACGAGATCGAGAAGGCGCACCCCGACGTCATGAACATTCTTTTACAGATTCTGGACGAAGGGCGCGTCAACGACGCCCAAGGCAGGAGCGTAAACTTTGAAAATACGGTCATAATTATGACATCAAACGCCGGCTCGACCGACAAATCCCTCGGCATCGGCTTTTCAAAGACCGAGTCGCAGGTCTCAAGGGACCGCGCTATAAAGGGACTTCGGGAATTTCTTCGCCCGGAATTCATCTCGAGGGTGGACGAGATCGTGGTATTCAATCCCCTTACGAAGGAAAATTATGCCGATATCGCGCATATCATGCTCAAAGAGATGGAGGCGCCGCTTGCCGAAAAGCTGATCATGTTCACATTCGACCGTGCGGCGGAGGAAGCCGTAGCCGAGCTTGCTTACGATGAAAGATACGGCGCGAGGGATATCCGCAGGGTGCTGCAAAAGGAGGTCGAGGACAAGATCGCCTCGATGATCGTCGACAGCGGGGAGATCAAACTGCGCTCTATAAACGTCACGGCAGTTGACGGGAAGATAAAGATCGAAGGACTTAACTGAGTGCAGGATAAGACCTTGCACGGGGCTTTCTGCCTCTTAAATTCACAAGCGGAAGAGGGGAGGCGCCGGGGCGCAGCCCCCTCCGGTTCCGAAGGAACCGGAGCCTCCGACCCCTTCGGGGTCGGAGGGGTCGGCTTCGCCGACCGGGCTGCGCCCCATACCCCTTTCCCGCACAAAAACAGCTAAAGGAGTAGATAAAGATGGTAACAATAGAGATGGACAACGGCAAGCTTATAAAGCTTGAACTTTACCCCGACGCCGCGCCGATCACGGTCGCAAATTTTGAAAAGCTCGTAAGAGAAGGCTTCTATGACGGTCTCATCTTTCATCGGGTCATCGAGGGATTCATGATCCAGGGCGGAGACCCCGAGGGCACGGGCATGGGAGGCTCGAAAGAGAGGATCAAGGGCGAATTCGCGGCAAACGGCGTCATGAACCCGATAAAACACACAAGAGGCGTCATCTCAATGGCGCGCTCGCAAAACCCCGACTCCGCATCCTCGCAGTTTTTCATCATGCATAAGGACGCGCCGCACCTTGACGGTCAGTATGCCGCGTTCGGCAAAGTCGTCGAGGGAATAGAGACGGTGGACGAGATCGCGACCGTTAAAACAGATTTTCGCGATCGACCTTTAAAAGAGCAGAAAATGAAACGGGTTTATATTGAGGAATAAAATTTGTAAATGATTTCCGGGAGGTGACATCATGCGCGTGACCGTGGAGGACAATCCCCGTCTTCCCTATCTTCGGGACAAGACCTCGAAGCTCTCACATCTGCCGGGGTGCTACATCATGAAAAACAAGGGCGGGAACATTATCTACATCGGCAAGGCGAAAAACCTTCACAACCGCGTCTCCTCCTATTTCCGCGATTCCGACCACCTCACAAAAGTCGCCAAGATGGTCTCAAACGTCTACGACTACGACTTCATCGTCACCGCTTCGGAATATGAGGCTCTGGTGCTTGAAAACTCCCTCATCAAACAGCATAAACCCAAGTACAACATTTTGCTGAAAGATGACAAAGGCTACTCCTACATCAAGATTTCTGCGGAGGAATATCCCAGAATCACCCGGGAAATGCAGAAAAAGGGAGAAGGAGAATTCATCGGACCCTATACCTCCTCCTTCACGTCGAAGCAGACCGTCGAGGAGGTCAACCGCGTATTCATGCTCCCGACCTGCCGACGCGTCTTCCCGAGGGATTTCAAAAAAGAGCGACCCTGCCTGAACTACCAGATCAAGCGCTGTATCGGGCTCTGCCGCGGCTGCATATCCAAAGAGGACTACGCGGCGATCATCAGGGAGGCTGAGGAGTACATCAAGTCCGGCAGCACCGCTTCCGTCGAGGCGATGACAGAGGAGATGGAAAAGGCTTCCGAAAATCTTGAATTTGAGCGCGCGGCGGTCTTAAGAGACAGGATAGCAGCCGTCAAGCGTGCAGCCGAGACGCAGATCGTCTTTGAGAAGGATATCCCCGACTGCGACGTCATCGCTCTTTCAAGAAACGGCGAGGAATGCTGTGCAGCTGTCCTTAATTACCGAGGCGGCAGGCTGACCGACAAATCCGACTTCATCTTGGGAGACGAAGAGGAGGATTCCGAGACGCGAGCCGATTTTCTCATGCAGTATTATTCCTACGGCGCCAAAATTCCGAAGGAGATACTTCTTGACTCGGAACCCGACTCAAAGGAGGAGCTTGAGCGCTTCTTCCGGGAAAAATCCGCCCACGCGGTCCATATAAACGTCCCGAAGAGAGGAGAGCTCACAACTCTTGTGGACATGGCGAGATCAAACGCCCGGGAGAGACTGTCCTTAAACGTCGGCAGAAGCGGTCATGAGATAGCGGTTTTGGAGGATTTGGGAAAGCTATTAGGACTTCCCAAGCCGCCTTTATATATTGAATGCTACGACATCTCAAACCTCGCTTCATCGAGCATGGTGGGAGGCATGGTGGTACTTGACAACGGCAGACCCGCAAAGAGATTTTATAAAAAATTCAGCATAAAGACCGTTGATGAGCAAAACGACTACGCCTCCATGCAGGAGGTCCTGCACCGCCGTTTTGAAAATTATTTCGACCCCGAATGCAAGGACACCGGCTTTGCCACGATGCCCGATCTTATCTTTTTGGACGGCGGCAGAGGGCATGTTGCCGCAGTCGCGCCGATGCTTAAGGATATGGGCGTGCCCTGCCCGGTATACGGTCTTGTCAAGGACGGTCGGCACCGCACAAGGGCTGTGATATCGCCGGAAGGCGGGGAGATAGTCATCTCAAAAAACCGAGCGGTATTCAACCTCCTGACACGTCTTCAGGACGAGGTGCACCGCTTCACCATCGCCTACCAGACCAACCGCCACCGCCGCGAAAGCCTCGAATCGGAGCTGATGAAGATACCCGGCATAGGTCCCAAGAAGGCGGAGGCGCTTTTCAGGACGTTCAAGACCAAGCAGGCGCTCAAGGAAGCTTCGCCCAAAGAGATCGCAACTGCCATGAAGATCAGCGAGGAAAAGGCGTCGGAAGTGATCGGGCGGTTCATTTCGGAGATCAAATAAGCGCGGGAGGGAAATCATGTCAACAAGTAAAGAATTTCTTGACTTTATCACGGAGCAGCTCTCCTCACTTGACGGGATATCGAGCCGCATGATGATGGGCGAGTATTTGATATATTACCGCGGCAAAGTCGCGGCATATCTTTGCGACGGCAGGCTTTTGGTGAAGCCGGTCCCGTCGGCGATAAAAATGCTTCCCGGTGCTGAATATGATTCGGTATACGAAGGTGGGAAAAAGAAGCTTCTTCGGGTGGACGACGTAGATAACAGAGATTTTCTGACAAATCTGTTTATTTCTATGTATGACGAGCTCCCCGAGCCCAAGAAAAAGCCGGGGAAAAAATCATCTCCCGAAGCTAAAGAGCGATAAATATTTTTCAAAACTATAGACAAACGCCGAAATTTCGGATATAATATAAAATGTAGAATTTTGCGGCAAAGGAGAGAGAAAGATGAGAGTGATCACCGGGACTGCGCGCGGAAAGCGCTTAAAGACCCTCGACGGGCTGGACGTAAGACCCACCTCCGACAAGGTCAAAGAGGCGATCTTTTCCATCATTCAGTTCGACCTGCCGGAGTCAGCTGTCATCGACCTCTTCTCGGGAAGCGGTCAGCTCGGGATCGAAGCTCTCAGCCGAGGCGCCAAGAGCTGCGTTTTTGTGGATATGAGCCGCGCAAGTATCGAATGCACCCGCGAAAACGTCCTTGCCTGCGGTTTTTCCGACAAATCAAAAATTGTAAATTCAGACGGGACAGATTATCTTAAACGCCCCGGGAATTACGACATCGCCCTTTTGGATCCGCCGTACAGGCAGGGGCTGATAATGTCGGCGCTGCCGCTTCTTTCGGATCATATGAACCCCGGCGGGATAGTCGTTTGCGAGCATGAAGCGGGGCTCGATCTTCCCGATGAAATAGGAAAACTGAAAAAGAAAAAGGAATATTCCTACGGCAAGACCGTAGCGCTGACGACATATACAGCGGAGGGATAAAATGGAAAGAATAGCAGTATGTCCCGGCTCCTTCGACCCGGTGACTTTAGGGCACCTCGACATCATCACAAGGACCTCGGAGCTCTTTGATCGGGTGATAGTTTTGGTGTCGAAAAATGTCGATAAAAACCCAGCATTCTCGGCAGAGGAGAGGGTGGAGCTGATAAAGGAGGTCACAGGCGATCTCAAAAACGTCAGCGTAGAGGCTTTTGACGGGCTTTTGGCGGATTTTGTCCGCGAGAGCGGGGCATGCGCCATCGTCAAGGGGATTCGGGCGATGACCGACTTTGAAAACGAGTTTCAGATGGCTCTTGTCAACCGAAGGCTCTACGGCGAAGCCGAGACGGTGTTTTTGGTCGCGAGGTCGGAGAATATGTATCTAAGCTCCTCCGTCGTCAGGCAGGTTGCGTCTTTTGGCGGAGACATCTCGGGATTCGTGCCCGAGAAGATCGCAGACAGGATCATGAAAAGGCTTTATAAATAGAACAGGAGGCAAATAATGACAATAGACGAGATTTTAGAGATGATGGACGATCTGATCGACAAATCGGTGACGGTGCCGTTTTCAAACAAGAAGTGCATGATCGACTCGGAAAAGCTCAGAGAGTACATCGACAATATCCGCTACAACCTTCCGACCGAGATAAAGCGCGCCAAGGAGATGGTTGCCGACCGCACCGAGATCATCAACGAAGCCAACGCTGAGGCTGAGGAGATCATCAAAAAAGCCGAGGAGAGGGCAAAGATTTTGGTGTCGCAGGACGAGATAACCCGTCAGGCTCAGGCTTCGGCTGAGGAGATCACAAATCAGGCGAGGGCTATGGACCTCTCGATCAGAAATGCCATGACCGACAAGTTAAACGGCACTTTGGGCGAGACCGAAAAGGTCCTCCAGAAGGCTTTAAATGAGATAAAAGCCATGCATGAAGCCGTCAAAGCCAAAGAAGAAGGCAAATAGAGGGCAGAGAGTCAGAATTCGGATATCGGAAGATATATACCCCGGCGGGATATCCTGCCGGGGCTTATCTGTGTCCCGGGAAAATACAATCGTTTTTCACAAAAGAACACTGTATATTGCCTTAAGTTTTCGTATCATTTGGGGGTTGACTAAACCGACCTTTGATAATATAATATAGAGAGCTGTAAATAAGAGTTTAGGAGCGATGGAATTGTCAACCAAAGTAGTCAAGTTCGGCGGGAGCTCGCTTGCCGACGCCAACCAGTTTATCAAAGTAGCAAATATAATCGGTTCCGACCCGAGCAGGAAATATGTCGTCCCCTCGGCGCCGGGAAAGAGATATCCGAAAGATACCAAAGTCACCGACATGCTCTACGCCTGCTACGACGTCGCCGCAAGAGGCGGGGACTTCTCGGAGATGTTTGAGGAGATAGTCGCGAGGTATATGGGGATAATCCGCGACCTCGGGCTCAGGATCGAGGACACGCTCGTAAGGGAACTCTCGACCATCAGAATGAGCTTTTTGGCGCGCGCCGGTCGGGACTATGCCGCTTCAAGAGGAGAATATTTAAACGGCATAATCTTGGCTAAGTATCTCGGCTTTGAATTTATAGACGCCGCGGAGGTCATCTTCTTCGGCGAGGACGGAAAATTAAAGCTTAAGGAGACCTGCCACGCCGTCAAAGAGCGGCTGTCGGGGGTGGAGCACGCGGTGATCCCCGGCTTCTACGGCTCGATGCCTAACGACACCGTCAAGACCTTCTCAAGAGGCGGTTCCGACATCACCGGGGCGATCGTCGCGGCTGCGGTATCGGCTGATCTATATGAAAACTGGACCGATATTTCGGGATATTTAGTATGCGACCCGAGGATTGTGCCCGACCCCGAGCCGGTCAAGGTCATCACCTACCGAGAGCTCAGAGAGCTTGCATATATGGGCGCGCAGGTCTTTCATGAGGACGCCATCTTCCCGGTCAGGCAGGCAGGCATACCCATCAACATCAGAAACACCAACCGACCCGAGGACGAGGGCACGATGATCGTCGAGAACGCCGAGGAGGACACCTCACCCTTCATCATCACCGGAATCGCCGGCAAAAAGGGCTTTGTCACGGTCACGATCGAGAAGGACATGATGAACTCCGAGCTCGGCTTCGGGCGGAAAGTTTTGGAAGCTTTTGAGGATCATGGGATCAGCTTCGAGCACATGCCGTCGGGGATCGACACGATGTCGGTTGTCGTCCATAAAGACGAATTCGAGGCGAAGGAGCCGGAAATCCTGAAGGAAATCCGATCCTCCTGCAGCCCCGACAAGATCGAGATCGACCGGGACGTAGCTCTTTTGGCGGTCGTCGGTCGGGGCATGAAATCCCAGCGGGGAACGGCAGCAAGGATTTTTGCCGCACTCGCGCACGCGAAGGTAAACGTCAAGATGATAGATCAGGGATCGAGCGAGCTGAACGTGATCGTCGGCGTTCAGGGAGAGGATTTCGAGACGTCGGTCAAGGCGGTTTACGATATTTTTGTGACGCAGAAGCTGTGAATCAGCAGGAAGTGAAGAGTGAACGCCGCCGCCGGGGAATTTCCCTGACGGCGGGTTGCATATATTTTACATTATCCGAAACCTCCCAAGTCCCGGTTAAACCCGCACATCTATCTTCTAACTTTCTAACCTCTATCCCTTTACATCTCTCCAAGACCGTGTTATAATGTCTAAAAAGGGGGCACAAGCATGATCACAACCGTAACGCTCAGCCCGAGTATCGACAAAACCGTCATTTTAGACGCATTCTCCGAGACGTCGCTCAACCGAGCCAAAGGCGTCCGGCTCGACCCCGGCGGAAAGGGGGTCAACGTCAGCCTTGCCCTTGCGGCTCTCGGCGTCCCTTCGCGCGCGATCGGGCTTTGCTTCGACGGCGGGGACATCATCCCCAAAGCCCTTGCAAACGCCGGCGCGGAGCCGCTTTTCCTGCCCTGCCCCGGGCTGATTCGCACCAACACCAAGCTGCTTGTACTTGAAAGCGGGCGCACGGTCGAGATCAACGAGCAGAACCCGGCGGTCGGGCGTGAGCAGCTCGAGAAGCTTTTTGAGATGATTTCCGCGATCTCCCGGGGCGAGGCGGGCGGCATTTTCGTTTTGGCGGGAAGCCTGCCTCCGGGGGTGCCGACGACGGTTTACCGCGACATCATTTTAAAGATCAAAACTGCCGACCCGAGCGCAAAAGTAATACTTGATTGCGAGGGAAAAGCCCTTGAAGAGGGGCTTTGCGCGGGTCCGATGATGATAAAGCCAAACGTAGAGGAGCTCGAGCGGACATTCGGGGTGAAGGTTCGGAGCGATGAGGATATCGTCGCAGCCGGCAGAAAAATCATCGAAAAATACGGCGTCGGGATAATTTTGGTATCAAAGGGAGCAGGCGGCGCGGTCGCGGTCACGGCTGACGAAGCGGTGAGCATGCCTGCGGCGAAGATCGAAGCCAAGAGTGCGCAGGGTGCCGGCGACGCGATGGTCGCGGGGGCATGCCTTGCGATCTCGGAAGGGAAGGGCTTACGCGATATTTTGCGATACGGCATCTGCTCAGCCGCCGGCGCAGTCGAGCGCGAGGGCACGGCATTTTGCGGGAGGGGAAGGTTTGAGGAGCTTTTGGATATGACGGCGGGTCTATGAGCGGCAAGACAAGTTTAGGATCAAGCCCTTTTTAAAGGGCTTGCGGGGGTCTCCATTACATGCCGGTTTTGTTCCTGCTCAACTGCCCTCGGCAACAACGATTGCCTCGGTTGTTTCGCAGACAAAACCCCGCATGTAAGACAGCGCCCCCGAGTCGTTCTCCGCAGTGAGCGAAATCCAAAAAAAGGACAGCGAGAGCTGTCCTTTTGCCGTCATGCGCCGGAACACTGAATTTGAAGTTGATTTTATTCTTCCGTCGTGAGTTTCCCATTGTCTTGCGGGTTATTTTCCTTCATTAAATATTTGGCGTCTGCTTCCGAAATCTTTTTGATTTCTGCGATGTTATTATGCTGCCGTTGAATGTGCAGCAGTTGGGTTCTGAGGCGCAAGCCGTCATACCGTGCAAAAGCGCAAGTGCAAGCGCCGTACATAAAATTTTTCTTTTCATGGATAAATAAAGTGCGCAAAGTCTCCCGAGGAGCTTTTGAATATCGCAAAAACCTCCGGGGCGGAGCTCACCCCGGAGGACTTTTTAATCCTCATGACCTGCGACGGCAAGACCGAGCAGGACCCCGATTCCGAGCGCTTAAAACATCTTGAAATGCACGGGCTTATCCGTCCCGCGAAAGACGGCGAGACGCTGACGGACTGGCAGAAAGTCAGATTCTGCGACAACCGCTATATGCCGGGCGTGAACTGGTCCATCACCGGAAAGTGCAACTACAACTGCCGCCACTGCTTCATGGCAAAGGACAACGCCGCAAACCTCACCGAATTTTCTTGGGAAGAGATGATCGCGGCTCTCGATGAATTCGATAAATGCGGCATTCAGACGATTGAACTGACGGGAGGCGAGCCCACCCTTCACCCGCGCTTCATGGACCTCGTAAGAGAGATCGCAAGGCGGGGCATGGACATCGACGTCATCTTAACAAACGGCGCGCTTTTGACCCGTGAAATGCTTCGGGAGATCAAATCTCTCGGCTTCACCGGCGATTTCACCGGACCCGACCCGTCAAAATGCGTCTTCTATAATAAGGGATATTACCGAAAAGCTAAAAAAGCCTTCGACGAAGCCGGAAAGGAATGCGGCAAGGAGTTTATGTGCTTAAGCCCTATCCCCGCGCTCGACGGGAGCATGTGATAAGTCGGAAGTCGGTTGATATCCGTCGCCCCGCATAATCGGGTTGAAAATGTTGAAAATGTCAATTATTCATGAATCTGCAAGATAAAAAATATGAATTTTGCTTTCACAATTTAATGTATTAAAGCAATTTTGGTATTTATAACTTTGCGGATTTTCCGCATTTTCCGCACTGTAAACCCAATTAACTAAATCGGGAGGATAATTATGGCAGAAATAAATGACAAGGATTTGGAAAAAGTGGCAGAACTTAAGGATTCCGAGCTTGAGGGGATCGTCGGAGGCGTTGAGCTGAGGGCGGGCATTTAGGCGTTAGAGGTTAGAGGATAGAGGGTAGATTTTGTACTATACCTTCTAAAGGACAAGTCAAGTTTAGGATCAAGCCCTTTTTAAAGGGCTTGCGGGGGTCTCGGGGACAGCGTCCCCGAGTCGCTCACCGCAGTGAGCGAAATCTCTTAAGCAAGAGGACGGCATGAGCCGTCGTCTTGCTTTTTTCGTTCATAAGCGCAGGAGGGGGAAATGAAAACAGTCCTGTGGACTGTTTTCATCGGGGGAACCCTCGCCGGGGATTCCCCCAACAAAAAACCGGCGACGAAGTCGCACGGGAGCCGAGAGAAGCGCGTCAAAACATCCTCCCCACAAAATCCCCCTCGTCGCCTTCCGCACATTCTCACTTCCCGAGAAAAATCAAAATCCGTCCCGTATGATACACTTTTTGTAAAATTTGCACAAAATTTATGTTAAAACTTCTCACAAATTCCTGTCCGGGGATTTGGAAAAAGACCTTGCAATTTTGCGCCATCGGTGGTATAATTTCGGTATCAAGTGGAATTTAGTGCAATTTCGTGGGAAAAAGGATTTTTCAGCGGCAGCTTTGAAGTTGATTCTCAGCCGGTCGCAGGGTCTCTTTTTCCCGGATTTTGCCTCTTAAAATCAAAATCGGGACGGAGGTGAGCCTGATGCCCGAAAAAAACGACGCCATGAAACTGATGAGCGGCGAACTGCCGTATACCGTGGACCCAAAGGGGAGAATGAGCTTCCCGCAGCGCTTCCGCGACATTTTGGGCGACAGGTTTATCCTCACAAGAGGCGCCGACCGCAGGCTGACCGTCTACTCCGAAGAGAACTGGAACAGCTTAATGCTGAAAATCTCGGCTATGCGCGAAGGCAGAGATAAGGAAATTTTAAAGCAGATATACATCAAGGGCGCGATATCCGTCGAGTGCGATAAGATGGGCAGAATTTTAGTCCCGCAGGCTCTTAGGGAGTACGCGGGTCTCATCAAGGACGTCTATGTCGTCGGCGCGATGGATACGGCGGAAATCTGGGACAAAGCCGCATACGAGGCGTTTACCCAGTCGATCGCGCCGGAAGAGCTCTATTCGGCTCTCGGCGCTTTGGGAGATTAAAAGTGGAATTTTCACATCTGCCCGTCCTGCTCGATGAAGCGGTAAACGGGCTTGATATCGACCCCGCGGGAATCTACGTCGACGGCACAGCCGGCGGAGGAGGTCACTCAAGAGAGATCGCGGGCAGGCTCACGACGGGTTTATTGATATCGATAGATAAAGACCCCGACGCCGTAAAAACCGCTTCCGAGCGGCTCTACGGTCTCAACGCGAAAGTCGTCAGAGCGGATTATCGGGATATCGACAAGGTTCTTAAAGACCTTTATATAGACAAAATCGACGGAATGCTTTTGGACCTCGGGGTATCGAGCTGGCAGCTTGATAACCGCGAGAGGGGATTTTCCTACCACGGCGACGCGCCTCTTGACATGAGAATGTCAAAGGAGGGATTATCCGCGTACGACGTGGTCAACGGGTATTCCGCGGAAGAACTCAGCCGTATCATCTTTGAGTACGGCGAGGAAAAATATGCAAAATCCATAGCCTCCAATATAGTAAAGTTGCGTGAACAAAAACCCATCGGATCTACTGCGGAGCTCGCCGAGATAATATGCTCGTCGGTTCCGCAAAGGGTTCGGCGGGACAAAAATCCCTGCCGCCGCACATTTCAGGCGATAAGGATCGAGGTCAACAACGAACTTGAAGCCCTCTCGGAGGGCTTGGACAAGGCTTTTGAGTTATTAAATCAGGGCGGAAGATTATGCGTAATCACCTTCCACTCATTAGAGGACAGGCTTGTAAAACAGCGGTTTGCGGAGTTTTGTCAGGGCTGCACCTGCCCGCCGGAATTCCCGGTATGCGTATGCGGCAAAAAGCCGAGGGCGAAGTTGATCACCAAAAAGCCGATAGAACCCTCGGAAGAGGAACAGAGGATCAATTCAAGATCGAGATCGGCTAAGCTTCGGATAATCGAGAAGCTTTGAGTTAAGGGCGGCGCCGTGATATCTTCGGTCGGCAAAAGTCTGCCGGGGAGAAGCAAAAAAGCCCTCGCGGCGCCGTCTTTGTGAAATATATGGGATATACATCATCATCTTAAGGGGGAAACGGTCTTGGCGCAAAGAGGAAATTTAGCATATGATCTCTCGGTTTACGAGCCGAAGCAAAAGCCGGTGCAGAAGCCCGAATCCCCAGCCATCAAGATGAAGAAAAACCCGGCTCCGGTTCGGCATGAGTCGGCTCTTCGGCTCTTTGTCAGAGCGGCATTCATCTTTGCGGTGTTCTGCGCGGTGCTCTACGGCAAGGTCGAGTCGAATTCATTATTCAACGAGATCCACGACCTCGAGAGCGAGCTCAAAAACCTCCAGAGCGAAAACATCACCCTTGCCGCGGAATACGAGTCGAGGACGTCTTTAAAGAACGTCGAGGACTACGCCGAGAACGTCTTGGGTCTTAAGAAGCTGGACAAGTCCCAGATCGAGTATGTCGAGCTGCCGGGGGATCAGGTCATCGAGATCGTCGAGACCGAGCAGAAGAACATCTTCGTCATCATCAGAAACAAGATAAACGAGCTCCGGGAATATTTGGGAGCTTAGACAAATAATAATATAGAGAAGAAAAAAGTTGAGCTTAAACGACCTTCTTGCGGGCTCAATTTTTTTCGGTTTATGCGTAAAGGAGTGAGCATTTTTGGAAAAGTCCACGCAGTCCATGCGCTTTCGGCTTCTGTGCATGGTTTTTACCGTGATGATCTTGGTCGCGGTATATATTTCCTACACGATGTATAACGTCGCCGTCAAGGAGAGCGACAAATATCAGCAGCTTGCGAATTCTCAGCAGTTCAAGACGATGACCATCGCCGCCAACCGAGGCTCCATCTACGACTCAACGGGTCAGGTGCTCGCCCAGAGCGTGACGGTCTACACGGTATTTGTCGACCCAAAGACCTTCCAAGAGCGCGATAGAGACCGCGAAAACGATATCGTCGGGACATTAAGCAATTATCTTGACGTCGACGGCGAAGAGATAAGGAAAAAGCTATATCAGAACAATCAGTACCAGATCATCAAAAAGGACGTGGACAAAGTCACCGTCGAGGATATGATGGAGGCGCTGAACCCGACATATGACAAAGACTACGAGGGCGAGGAGAAGGTGCCGGTGACATCCGTCGGCGCGACTCCCACCGCAAAGAGATATTATCCCCACAACGACCTTGCGGCTGCCGTGATAGGTCATCTTCACTACGACGGCTACGGCATTTTGGGTCTTGAGAGCTACTACGACGAGTACCTCACCGGCGTCGACGGCAAGATAATAACCGCGGTGGACGCGCATAACCGTGAAATTCAGTATAAATACAAGCAGTCCTACGACGCTCAGGACGGGGACTCCATATATACAAATCTTGACACCACTATCCAGTATTACACCGAAAAAGCGCTGAAGCAGGCAGTCGATGACAACAACGCCAAGGATAGGGGCTGCGCCATCGTCATGGAGTGCAAGACGGGAAAAATTCTCGCGATGGCGACCGAGAACGGCTACGACTTAAACGACCCGGCGATGGTGTTTGATCCGAAAGATGAAGAAAATCTTGAAAAAGTCTTAGCCGACGAGGGAGAAGAGGCATATGAAGCCGAGCGCTCGACCGTGTGGAACCGCCAGTGGCGCAACAAAGCCGTCAGCGAGCTTTACTATCCCGGCTCGGTATTTAAGGTCGTGACCGGTTCAGCCGCGCTTGAGGAGCAGGCGATATCCTTGGACGACACATATTACTGCAAGGGATATATGACCGTCGGACCCGAGACCATCAGCTGCTGGACCACCCACGGCGGACACGGCACGCAGAATTTCGTTCAGGCGATGACCAACTCCTGCAACCCGGCGTTTATGACGATCGGTCAGACCCTCGGAGCAAAGGCATTCACCGACTACTTCAAGGCGTTCGGATTCACCGAAAAGACGGGTATCGACCTCCCCGCCGAGGCTGATTCCATCTATGTTCCCTATTCGAGAATGTCCATTGTCGACCTCTCTGTTTCGGCGTTCGGACAGGCGAACAAGATCACCCCGATACAGATGATAACGGCATATGCGGCAGTCGTCAACGGGGGATATCTCGTCACCCCCTATCTTGTGGACAGAATAGTCGATTCCGACGGCAACATCGTAAAGCAGTTTGAACCCACCGTCAAGCGGCAGGTCATCTCGGAGGAGACTTCGGCTGTCATGAGGCAGACCCTTGAGACCGTCGTCACGACAAATCAGGGCTCGAACGTATACATAAAGGGCTACAACATCGGCGGAAAATCCGGCACCTCCCAGAAGCTCGACGAGCCGGGAGGCGAGACGAAATATGTCTCCTCCTACTGCGCGTTTTACCCCGCAGACGATCCCGAAATCATCATGCTCGTGATGGTAGACGAGCCGAGAAACGGCAAATACTACGGCTCGGCAGTCGCGGCTCCCGTCGTGTCGCAGACTCTGACAGAGGTCCTTCCCTATCTCGGTTACTATGCCGAATATTCGGAGGAAGATATCTCTAACCTTGACGTCAATGTCCCGAACGTGACGGGCAGCTCGGTAGAATCCGCAAAATCCACTATCGAAGCGCTTGAACTGGAAGCCGAAGTCATCGGCTCTGGCGATACGGTCATAAGGCAGATGCCGTCCGATCAGAGCGCCATGCCCAAGGGCTGCACCGTCATGCTCTACACCGAAGAAGGCGCCGAGCCGGAGTATGTCACCGTGCCAGATCTGACGGGAAAGAGCTTAGAATCGGCGACCGATACGCTTTCACGCCTCGGGCTGAATTTAAAACCCCTCGGCGGCGCCGCCAAAAAGACGGGCGCTAAGTGCTCGGGAAACGACACCGCAGGGCAATATGCCGAGGTGGGGTCGGTTATAGAGGCGTACTTTATCGTAGATGACGAAACGGGCTGACAGAAGTCAGAGGGCAGAAGTCAGATATCAGATTTATATATGGGGCGCCCCGGGGAGGGTGCTCCTTTGGGGGCTGTATATGAAGCTTAACGAATTGTTTGAGGGCATAGCGTCTGTGCCCGAGCAGCTTAAAAACATTGAGATCACCGGGCTTTTCTCCGATTCCAGACGGGAAATGGGGGAGGGAAGTCTTTTTGTATGTCTTACCGGAAAGCGATTTGACGCGCACTCGGCGATCCCCGAGCTTATCAAAAAAGGCGTATCGGCATTCGTGACGGAAAGGGACTGCGGGATAGATAATCAGATAACCGTCCCCGACGCAAGAGAGGCTTTATCAAAGCTCTGGGCAAACTTCACGGGAAATCCCCAGCGCAGAATGAAGATGATCGCCGTCACCGGAACAAACGGCAAGACCACCGTTACAACGGTTTTAAAGCGGCTTTTATCGATGTCGGGCGAGAAGGTCGGGCTTATCGGCACCGCTGGAGATGAAATAGGCGAGCAGGTCCTTCATTCCGACCGCATGGCTCCGTCGTCCCCCGAGCAGGAGGATTTCTATCCGCTCTTAAAGAAGATGGCGGATCAGGGCTGCAAATACTGCGTGATGGAGGCTACGTCCCAGGGGCTTGAGCAGAGGCGGCTTGCGGGGGTCACATTTGAAATCGCGGCGTTTACAAATCTTACGCAGGACCATCTCGACGTCCACGGGACCATGGAAAACTACTATCGGGCGAAAAAGATTTTGTTCAGTCAATGCAGGAAAGCGCTTGTAAATATCGATGATGAATACGGCAGGCGGCTCTTTGAGGAGATAGGCTGTGAAAAATACGGCTTTTCCCTCACGCGGCTTGCGGATTTCACCGCCCGGGATCATCATCTCATGCCCCACGGCTCCGAGTATCTTTACCGCTCGGAAAGCGGGGAATATAAGGCTTCGGTAAAGCTTCCCGGTAGCTACAACATCTCAAACACCCTCTGCGCGCTCGCTATGGCTGAGCTTTTGGGGTATGATCCCGAGGAGAATATCAGAAACTTAAAAGAGGTCGAAGGCGTAAGAGGAAGGTGCGAGGTCGTCCCCACCGGAAGAGATTTCACGGTCATCATCGACTACGCTCACAGCCCCGACGCCCTTGAAAATATCCTCTCAAGCGTCAAAGAATGCGCGCACGGGAGGGTGGTGTGCCTCTTCGGGTGCGGCGGGGACCGCGATCCCATCAAGAGACCTTTGATGGCTGAGGCTGCCGCCAAATATTCCGATTTTTTGATAGTCACCTCCGACAATCCCCGAAACGAGGACCCGCACTCGATCATCACCCAGATTATAGCGGGTCTTGAAGGCTCGGATACCGAATATATCGAGATCGACAACCGCAGGGAAGCGATCTTCTGGGCGATGGAAAACGCAAGATCGGGGGACACTGTGGTTTTGGCGGGCAAGGGTCATGAAGATTATCAGATACTTGCGGGGAACAGAAAAATTCACTTCGACGAGCGGGAGCAGATTGCCGAAGCTCTTGAAAATCTTGAAAAAAGCGGAAGGTAAATAAAATGCCGTTTTGGATAAATCTCATCGTTACAATTCTCTCGGCGCTGATTTCGGCAGGGATCGGATTTATTCTGATCCCCTATCTTAAAAAGCTCAAAGCCGGCGCGCACATCCTGGAAATCGGTCCCAGATGGCAAAAGGACAAGGAAGGCACCCCGCTGATGGGGGGATTCATGTTCATTCTCTCGACCGTTTTCTGTTCGCTGATAGGGTATTTCATCATCTTAAAATACCGCGGGGCTCATCTTTTGGAAGCCCCCGAAAACGCGCTGCTTAAGCTTCTTGCGGGGCTCGGCGCGGCTTTGGGATTCATGCTTGTCGGGTTTGCGGACGACTACATAAAAGTCGTCAAAAAGCGCAATAAAGGCTTTGACGCGAAGGCAAAGAGCGTCTGCCAGGCGGTCATAGTGATCTTGTATCTTATCGCCCTGAGACTTTTGGGAAACGACACCGCGCTCACGATCCCGTTTATCGGGGAGTGGGAGCTCGGCTGGTTTTACTATCCGCTGATGGCTGTCGCGATTTACGGCTTTGTCAACGCCGTGAATTTAACGGACGGCGTGGACGGCTTATGCGGCTCGGTCACTTTAATCTACTCCGCCTGCTTTGCGCTGGTTTTCGTGATCATAAACGACTGGGAATATGCGGCTTTTGCGTTTTCACTGTGCGGAGGCTGCCTCGGATTTTTGGTATGGAATCTTCACCCGGCTAAAGTCTTTATGGGTGACACGGGCTCGATGTTTTTGGGAGGCTGCGTTGTCGCGTTCGGGCTTGCCTCGGGGCTTGAGATACTGATACCGATAATCGGGATAATTTATTTAACCGAAGCGATGAGCGACGTTATCCAGATCGGGAGCTTTAAGCTGAGGCACAAGAGGGTCTTTAAGATGGCGCCTATTCATCATCATTTCGAGCTCTCGGGCTGGAGTGAGTATAAGATAATGTTTGTGTTTTCCGGGATCACTCTTGCCGCGGGGGCTTTGGGAGTGATACTTACGGCACTTTACAGTTTTAAATAGATAGGGGAAGAGTTTATGACAAATACAGCCGCCCGAAGATATCCGGATACGGTGAACGGAAGGCGTGTAAAAAAAGCAAGAAAGCCCGATCATGCCGACGCTCCCGCACATGATGAGCGCGAGCAAGGCGGGGAGCTTCGCAAAAAATCCGTCGGGCTTCGGTTTTACGACGGACCTATCGACATGGTGTTTTTCACCGTCGTCATCGTTTTGCTGGCGTACGGTATCATCATGATGTTCTCGGCGAGCTATGTCGCGGGGCTGAGCCTCAATCCCCCGGACGGGTACAGATATGTAAAAACCCAAGGGATAGCGGCTATTTTCGGCGTTTTCCTGATGATCTTCATATCCTTTTTTGACTATCATATCCTGATGAACAGAAAACTTGCGACGTTTGGGTTTATCGTGACCCTCGGGCTTATGCTTTTATGCTTTGCGCCGGCGCCGTTAGGTCATGCCGAAGCGGGAGCGCATAGGTGGATAAACGTCGCGGGACAGTCTTTTCAGCCCTCGGAGCTGATGAAAGCGGTGCTGATAGTATTTTTGGCGGGACTTATCTGTCAAAATACCGATAAACTTTCAAGCTTCGGAAAGGGTGCTTTTCCGCTTCTTGTTATCCTCGGGATCGTCTGCATTGTGATGGTTGCGCAGAGGCATATCTCTGGAATGCTCCTCATGGGAGTTATCGGATTATGCGTGATCTTCGTCGGCGGAATGCCGTGGAAGACTTTTATACAGCTCTGTTCGGTGCTGATGGTGTTGGCTGTTTTGGCGGCGATATTATACTCATCGGCAAAAGGCGGAGGATTAAACTACATCGCCGACCGCTTCAGCGGAATGGGTCAGGCGAGCGAGGGCGAGATCACCGACGACTCCTGGCAGACCGCGCAGTCACTCATCGCGATAGGCTCTGGCGGCTGGTTCGGGCTGGGCTTCGGCGAATCGCGGCAGAAATACGCATGGCTGCCCGAACCTCAGAACGACTTCATCTTCCCGATAATCGTCGAGGAGCTCGGATATCTCGGCGGTCTCGTCGTCATTATCCTCTTCGGGCTGCTCATTTACCGCGGATTTTACATCGCCAAGAAGGCGAAGGACAAATTCGGCATGCTCGTCGTGACCGGGATCACGTTTCAGATCGGGGTCCAGGCGCTTTTAAATATCGGCGTCGCCTGCAACGCCTTCCCGAACACTGGCGTTTCGCTGCCCTTCTTTTCATACGGCGGCACGGCGCTTCTTTTGCAGCTTGCGGAGATGGGGATCGTGCTGGCGGTGTCGAGGCAGTGCGACATATAGCGAGTGCGCAAGCCGGGGTCTTGCCCGGCGGGACTCAGAAAGTAAAGGTGGGTAAAAGGGCTCGGGCGAAGCCCAAGTCGCGCGGGAGCGCGACTTCCTCCGAAGCGAAGCTTCGGAGGCGACGCCTTCGGCGTCGGGGGCTTCGCCCCGGGTACGATCCCGCACCCAAAGCCCGTAATACATACATCACCTTCAATACAGCTTAAACCCCGGGAGCAAGCCCGGACCTATCCGGCATGCCTTTCTCCTTGCAGCGTGAACGCGGTGCGGCAGCTGCAAGCCCGGGGTAGGGGCACATTTTAGCAGTAAAGGTGGGTAAAAGGGGTCCGGGCGAAGCCCAAGTCGCGCGCAAGCGCGACTTCCTCCGAAGCTTCGCTTCGGAGGCGACGCCTTCGGCGTCGGGGGCTTCGCCCTCCCAAGCATCACTCAGCAGCAACCCCGGTAATACATACCCTGCCCGTCAGATGCTTCACCCAACCCTCCCACCAACCGTAAATTCCCTGCCGCACGGCAGATCAGGGGGTAATCATGAAAAAAATCATACTTTCCGGAGGCGGGTCCGCGGGGCACGTCAACCCGGCTCTTGCCATCTCGGAGATCATCAAAGACCGCCTTCCCGACGTTAAATTCATCTACGTCGGCACTCCCGGCGGCATGGAACACCGCCTCGCCGAGGACGCGGGGTTTGAGTTTGTCCCGGTAAAAGTCGCAGGATTTCAGCGGCACCTGAGCCTCAAAAACATCGGTCGCAACATCAAAGCCGCGGCATACGTCGTCACCTCGGGACCCCGCTGCAAAAAGATCATCAAGGACTTTAAGCCCGATCTCGTCATCGGCACCGGTGGATATGTCTGCGGTCCTATTGTGCGAATGGCGGCAAAGATGGGCATAAAGACGCTTATTCACGAGCAAAACGCCTTCCCGGGTCTCACGACGAAGCTCTTGGCGCCCGACGTCGATAAAATCATGCTCACCGTCGACAAAGCGGCTGACAGATTGGAGCCGCAGTACCGTTCAAAGTGCGTCGTGACGGGGCTTCCGGTGAGAAAGGGCTTTTCCGATTCGGTGATGTCTAAGGAAGAAGCCAAAAAAGCTCTCGGTCTTGACGGCTCGGTATGCATACTCTCAACCGGCGGCAGCCTCGGCGCAAGGGCGATAAATAACGCGGCTCTTGAGCTCATGGAGTGGTATATCAAGGACGGGATCAAGGTCAATCATATCCACTCATACGGCAAAAATAACCGCGAGGAATTCGCCGAGGGGCTTAAGTCAAAAAATATAAACCTTTCCGATCATCCGAACTTCATCGTCAAGGAATATATTGACAATATGTCCACCTGCATGGCGGCTGCCGACCTCATCATCAGCAGATGCGGAATGGGCGCTCTTACCGAGATAGAAGCGGAGGGAAAGGCGTCGATACTTATCCCGTCGCCCTACCTTGCAGAGAATCATCAGTATTACAACGGCTTGGTGCTTCAAAGCGCCGGAGCGGCTGTTTTGTACGAGCAGAAGGACATCACCGACGGTCTCATCGCCGAGACGGTCTCGAAGCTGATCCGCGACCCGAATGCTTTAAGCGAAATGTCCCAACACGCAAGCGAGCAGTTTATCAAGGACACCCCCGACAGAATCTGGCGGGAAGTAGATAATCTTCTTAATCATTAAATTCACACAGGTACCCGCTTTCCCCCATCTGCATATTATGCAGAGTGAAGGAGGGATCCGGGTGACAAATACAAAGCTTTACATAGAAGGCGGCAGAAAGATTTCCGGCGAGATAAGGGTGCACGGCGCAAAAAACAGCGCCCTGCCGATCCTTGCCGCGACGCTTCTTAACCCGTCGGTTTCGGTGATAGAAAATTGCCCGGCACTTTCCGACGTCTATGCCTCCTGCCGAATCCTGAGCTCGCTCGGGTGCAGGTGCCGTCGAGTCGGCGACGCCGTCGAGATCGACGCCTCCGACCTCTCGGGGTGTGAAATTTCGGAGCAGATGATGCGGCAGATGCGGTCCTCGATCGTCTTTTTGGGCGCGATTCTGGGCAGGCTCAGAAGATGCAGACTGTCCTTCCCGGGAGGGTGTGAACTTGGTCCGAGACCTATTGATATTCACATCTCGGGGCTCACAAAGCTCGGCGCAAGGATAATCGAGGACCACGGGGTGCTCGACTGTGCGCTTCCCGAAACGGTGAGCGGAGCGGTGATAAATCTTCCTCTTCCGTCGGTCGGAGCCACGGAAAACATCATGCTTGCGGCGGTCATCGGCTCGGGCGAGACGGTGATACAAAACGCCGCAAGAGAGCCGGAAATAGTCGATCTTTCGGGATATTTAAACGCCTGCGGTGCAAAGATCGCGGGAGCCGGGACATCTACCGTCGTGATAACCGGGGTCAAAGCACTCCACGGCGCGAAGTACCGCGTAATGCCGGACAGAATAGTCGCCGCAACATACATGGGAGCCGCAGCCGTAACGGGCGGAGAACTGATCTTGCGCGACGTCAGGGCTCAGGATATGCACTCGACCATCTCGGTATTCGAGCAGGCGGGGTGCTCGGTATATCCATATAATGACAGAATATTCATCTCGGCAAAAAAGCCTCTGAACGCGATAAAGACCTTAAGAACCGCGCCTTATCCGGGTTTTCCGACCGACTGCCAGCCGATCGTGATGGCGCTTTTAACAAGAGCCAAGGGCGCCTCGGTGATCGTCGAGAACATTTTTGAAAACAGATTTCGCGCGGCGCCGGAGCTGAGGCGTCTCGGAGCCGACATCAAAGCCGAGGGAAGGGTAGCGGTCATAGAAGGCGGGAAGCGGCTCTCGGGAGCTGCCGTCGTCGCGACCGACCTTCGAGCCGGGGCTGCGCTGGTTCTTGCCGGGCTTTCGGCAGACGGGACCACAACGGTCTCGAACGTGCACTACATCGACCGGGGGTATGAGCAGCTGGAGAGTGCGCTGACGGGGCTTGGGGCGAGGGTGAGAAGAGGGTAGCGCGTAAGAGGCGCGGGGGAGGGGGGCGAAGCCCGACCGCGCGCGAGCGCGGTCGCTGCCGCCGCGGAGCGGCGGCAGCCGGCGCCGAAGGCGCCGGGGGCTTCGCCCGGTGCGTCCCCGCACAGAGGACAGAGGGAAGAAGGCAGAGGTCGGATTATATCTTTTACCTTCCGCTTCTGTTACGGTTCGGCAGGGGCACCAAGCCCCGTGCCAAGGCTTGACCCCTCCTCGGGGAGGTACGACTTGCGCAAAAACTTGCTCATCGCACTTCGCAATCAAAAACGCGGGATTGCTCGTGCTCTGAGAGTTTTTGTCGCAAGTCGGGGTGGGGGCTTTAGATAGCATATAAAATTCTCACCCCTGTGAGAATTTTATATACCTTTTCCAAAAGGGACGGCGGGAGGGAAAGAAAAATCAACACTCGCCAACACCTTTTAAAAGAGCACAGCGGGTATAGGAAGCTTGCATGCTATCAGGGCTTGCCTAATTTCCCAATCCATGCATAACAAAGCGCTTTTTCCGTCTGCACTGCTGTTTTGCCTCGCTTCGCTCGGCAAACCTCTGGGGACAACCCCTGCGGGGTTTTCCCCAAGCCCTTTCCGTGCTCCACCCTCACCCCCAACCCCCTCTCCCAAGGGAGAGGGGGCATGTGAGCCTCGCTTCGCTCGGCTCCGGGCGACTTCGTCGCCGGTTTTTTGTTGGGGGAACCCCCGGCGAGGGTTCCCCCGATGAAAACAGTCCACAGGACTGTTTTCATTTCCCCCTCCTGCGCTCATTACGATTAAGAGCAAGACGACGGCTCCGCCGTCCTCTTGCTTGGGGATTTCGCTCACTGCGGTGAGCGACCAAGGGCTCCGCCCTTGGAACCCGCAGCCTTGAAAGGCTGGCGAACTTTTTGACTTGTCTTTCAGAAAGCATTGTGCAGAATCTGCTTTCTGATATCTGATTTCTGAATTCTGATAGCATCTAACCGCGGAGGACTTCCAATGAAAGACGTTGTAAAAGTTTCTAAGCCCCAGGGCGCGCCGTCGCGCCCAAGACGCCGCAGGCGCAACCTGTCCCTCTACTACCTCATGATCTTCGTCATCTGCCTTGTGATCTTCCTGATCCTCTCCCGCACCGTCCTCTTCAACATCAACGAGTACGTCGTCGAGGGGAACAGCATCTACAGCGCCCAGAAAATCCTCGACGCCGGCAACCTTCGCGACGGCAGGAACATGTACGGGGTCAACCTCGAAAAGACCGAGCAGAAGATCAAAGACAGCCTCGTCTACATCGAGGACATCAACCTCAAACGCAAGCTTCCCGACAAGATGATCGTCACCGTCACCGAAGCCACAGCCTTTGCATGCTGCGAATACGAGGGCAATCGGTATGCCGTGATAACGAAGTCGGGCAGATATCTCGAGACCGAACAGCTCGGTCCCCGCGCTGGTCTTATTCTCATCAAGGGCATGGAGCTCAAGGACGTCGCCCTCGGGCAGGATTTTGTCTCCTCCGACGAGGCGAAGCATGATATTATTTTGGATCTGATGGAGGCGATCTACCAAAATTGCGACGGTAAGATCACCGAGATCGATATCACCGACCGTACCAATATCACGATGAAATATGAGGACCGCATCACGATCGACTTCGGCTCCTCCCTTGATTATGACTACAAGCTTCGCTACATCACCGCGATAATTGAGGAAAATCTTCAGCCGGACGACGAGGGTACGATAGTCTATCACAGCTCGGCAGCGGGCGCGTCGTTCATCAAAAAAGAGGACCTCGAACTCAACGCGGCAGAGCGGGAAGCGGCTAAAAATGCTCCCAAAAACGACGCCGAGGAGGATAATGAGGGCGAAGATGACCCCGAGCTGTCGGAAAACGACTGAAACTGTGATAACTTTCCTGAAAAAATCTCACAAAAACTATTGCCAAACCCGAAATTTTGTGGTAATATAGAACCGTAAGTACAAAATACGGGCAGAATTATATGCAGATTACATAGATATTTCCAGATTTGCTATAATTTTAAATCTTATAAGTATTGCTGCGGCATGATATATTTTATATTGGAGGAATTGAAAATGGGATTCATCATGGAAAATGAAGGCATTGACTTGGCAAAGATCAAAGTAGTGGGAGTCGGCGGAGGCGGAGGAAACGCCTTGAACTGCATTGTTTCCACGGGAATCCAGAATGTAGAGTATATCTCGGTGAACACCGACGCTCAGGCGCTCAAGAATTCCAAAGCTACGGTCAAGATACAGATCGGTCAGAAGCTGACCCACGGTCTCGGCGCAGGCGGAAGACCCGAGGTCGGCGAAGGCGCGGCTCAGGAATCAAAAGACGAGATTGCGGACGCTCTCAAAGGCGCCGACATGATCTTCATCACCGCCGGAATGGGCGGAGGAACCGGAACGGGTGCGGCTCCCGTCGTCGCCGAAATCGCGAGAGACATGGGAATACTCACCGTCGCCGTCGTCACGAAGCCGTTCATGTTCGAGGGCTCCAAAAAGCTTGCTCAGGCTGAAAGAGGCATCGACGCGCTGCTTAAAAATGTTGATTCGCTGGTCGTCATCCCGAACCAGAAGCTCCTGACGGGCAAGGAAAACCTCACGATGAGGCAGTCTTTCGCGCTCGCGGACGATATCCTGAAAACCGCGGTGCTTTCGGTCACCCAGCTGATCCTCTGCCACGGCTGGATCAACGTCGATTTTGCGGACGTGCAGTCGATCATGAAGGATTCGGGCTATGCGCACATGGCGATCGGTCACGGCGAGGGCAAGGACAAGGTCGCGGACGCGGTCCAGCAGGTCATCTCCAGCCCGCTGCTTGAGACTTCCATCAAGGGCGCCAAGAGGCTGCTTCTGAACATCACGATGTCGGAGGATATCGGCACCGGCGACGTCACCGAGCTCACCGACGCGATCACAAAGGCTGCGGCTCCCGACGTCAACCTGATCTTCGGCGCCGACTTCAACCCCGATCTCAGCGACTCGATCGACATCATCGTCATTGCCGCGGATTTCGACGCCTACCAGCCCGAGACTTCGAGCGACGAAGCCGAGAGCGCTCAGGACCCCGAGAAGGCGGACGAGCAGCCCGAGAATCACACAGGCGACAGCTTCTATGACGCGCTGAATCTGTGGAATTTTTTGAATAAATAAGTTAAGTATATGTATGCCAAAGGCGGCAGCTGAGCGATCGGCTGGCGCCTTTTTAGATGGCAGAGTGGCAGAGATCAGAGGGCAGAGGGGGATTTTGTGCTTTGCGTTCGAAGAGACAAGTCAAAAAGGTTTTGCCCCGCTTTTCCTCAAGTGAACAAGCTGGTTTTGCAACCAATCGCACTTCGCAATCGTAAACGATTGATTGCTCGTGCTCTTGGGCAAAACCCCGCGTGTTACCGCGGGCGGAGTCCGGAGGCGAGGAGCCTCTGGTCGCGCTCCGCAGAGCGCGAAATCCCCTTATAAAAAAGCGCAGGAGGGGGAATGAAAACAGTCCGGTGGACTGTTTTCATCGGGGGAACCCTCGCCGGGGGTTCCCCCAACAAAAAACCGGCGACGAAGTCGCCCGGAGCCGAGCGAAGCGTGTAGTGCTATCCTAAAATCGTACACAAAGGGGGTAGATTTTGTACAGAAGATAGTATAATATAAGACATGATAAAATCATCTTCCAAACAAGCAATCCCCAAGTGTGAACAGGAGGCTTATCATGAAGTACACCAAAGAAGAACGATTAGACATCGGGCGCAAACTTTATTCCGGTGAAATCACTCGCCGTCAGGCGGCAGAAAGCTATGGCATCAGCGAACAGTCGGCGCGAGACTATATGAGACTGTATCGCGATGTCAATCAGCTTCCACCGAAGCAGGCAGCAAAACATTCAATCTCCGCGCCGTCATTTCAAACTCCGCCAGCAGGAATGGAAGAACTGGAATCAATGACAAAAGAACAGCTGATTCAAGAGATCGTAAAGGCGCGAATCGCAGAAGCCCGGCTAAAAAAAGGATACGAGGTGAAGGGGGATGGTACGGTAATTCTGTACGACATCAAGAATATCAAGTGATCATGGAGCTTTCCGGAGACTTCTCT
>CANQYD010000020.1 GCA_947627985.1 uncultured Clostridia bacterium | reverse complement strand
TTGCAGTTATTTCATCATAACATTTTTTGAAGCGTTTGGCTGCTACTTTTTGTAACAGATCTATTTTAACATAACATCCAAGAAGAAATTTTAATGATTTCGCCCAAAAAATCTGGCAAAAAATAACTTACAATAATGTACACCTTTTCGCAAGGTCCGTTTTGAAACCCTTGCAATAACGCAAATATTAGAACGGAGTGTGTCTGATGAAATCATTGTTCAAACGTTTTGCGGCATTCATGTTTTGCGTGGTTATGACTTTCGCTCTTGTGGGCGATCTCGGCGGCGCTTTGCCGATTTTTGCGGCGACAACACCGACGAGTTACGAAGCCAACACTTGGTACACCAACGCGTTGGCGTTTGATGTCATACATAGAAGAGCATACGATAATGACCCGGTAATCTATCACGAAGTTATTTACGATAATACCCACTCATTTGACAACAAAGGGGGCGGGGACAAGCAAATCACTTATGACGAAAACAGCGGCATTATCACCGTCGACTCCTTTGACGGTTATGACGGTTACGGCGTGTTCGTCGGCTTTGCTGTCTTGGCGGGAAACGACATCGTCTCATTTGACACAGTAGACGGCAAGGAAGTTCTGAAGATCGATTACGGCTCGGTCAAAAACGGAACAATGCCCGTACACGAAGTCAAGATAAACGTATTCTACATGGAAGAGCCGCAGTACGGCGCAGACTTCGGCGCGGGCACAAGCGCGGGCACGGGCGATGAAAACGACGTTTGCTATATCGCTCTGGACAAAAACGGAGATATTTTGGAAAAGCCGGACACAGACGTCACCGACAAGCTTGAGGACAGATTCTATATTGTTGACCCCGATTGGGTCGTCACCGATATTTACGGCAATCTGAGCGCTAACAGTAACTTTGAAAAGAAATACCAATTTGAGGCGGACGGCGTTGCGAAGCTTTACAACACCTCCGCGGGGCTTCATACCGACAAGACGGTTTATGCGACCGAAAACAGAGGCGACGGCATTGACGGTTCCCGCGAATTTGACGTAACGCTTGAATCGTGGTACGGCGGCAACGCGACTGCCGACATCGGTCTGATTCTTGACGCTTCGGGCTCGATGGCGTTTACTGCCTCGGATATGATCCCGATGCGGCTCGGGCAAGGAAGCAATTTGGGACGTGAACAAGCTTTTACGTGGCTTAATCATGATATCGATGATGTTACATATAGTTACGATAAAGAGCTTGCGGAAAGAGCCAAAAGTAAGTACGGTGATTTTACGCTCAGTTATGACGAGTCCTTCAAGAAATATACAATCACGTTTGACGGCAAAGGCTATTATCCTGATGGTGAATACTCGTTCAATGCGAACGAATATCTTCCGCCGGATATAGTCGATATTCTGTTGAAGCGGACGGACACCGACAACTCAAAGCTCGGTTACAGCGGCTATTCCTACTATGTTTACGACAGAAGAGGAAGCCACAGCGAGTTCAACCCTCTCGGCTATTGGGGAGGAAATTACAGCCTAACGAAACCCTATACCAAAACGACCCCATACCCCGCTGCCGAAAAACTCATAGGGCATTATACGTTTGACAGCTCGCTTAAAAATGAAAAAAGCTCCGGCGACGGTGAAGCTAAACTTATTAACAACGTAGAAAAAAGCGAGACATTTGATAAGAATTCAGCACCGAAGGAAACGATTGCGCCGACTTATCTTAAGAACGATACTAAAACGCTTGATTTAGCCGCAACCGCTAAACAGGGTGCGCTTTTGTCAGATGTTCAGGCTACGGAATCTTTTACTGTCTCAATGAGAGTAAAGGTAAGCGATTTAAAGGCTGATAAAAACAGTGTAGATAAAACGCCTTTAGTTTATGTTGGCAAAGATAATAATAATTATATTACTGTTTATAGAAGCGGTTCAGGCTCTGATCCCACAAGATTAAAAGTTGATGTCGGAGGACAAACAGCAGTCATAAATGTAGGAAAGCTGTTTCAGACAACTGATAGCAATAAGTGTGGTACAGATTCATGGGTCAATATATCTTTAAGCTATGATAATAGCAGTAAAAAGGTCAGCATAGATTTATCTGCTAACGGAATGGACGATACGGATAAAGCTAATAGAAAATATATAAAACAATTTACATATGATGCAACAGACCTAAATCTTGATTTCAAGGGCGCTGATATTATCATCGGCGGAGATGTTGTAAATAATAGTGAAAGTAAAACATATTCCGAAGTACAATTAACGGAATTTTGCGTATTCAGTAAATCATTAGACAGCGCTGAACTTGCCAAAGTAAATAATAGTAATGATATAAAAACTTTCAACACAATGAAAGACTTAGGGAATTTAGTTGCATATTACGATTTTGGCGATACAGGAAATGGCGAACATGAGCAATTAGATAACCTTGTTGATACAAGCAAATCTCTCACATTCATCGAGCAGGCAAAAGATGGCGCATTCACCAAAACACAGCTCACAGGCGCCGCCGAGCTCGAACCGGATTATACAGACGGCGCGCTGAATTTGACGGAAACCGCAAAGAAAGGCGGAATTTTGCTTGATATTATTCCGACAGATAAAAACAATTTCAGCATTTCCTTTAAGGTTAAGAATGTAAAAAACGATACCCCAACTCATGAAGCCGAATTGGTTTACATGGGACCGTTAAATACAACCGAAGGTTACTATAATATCTTCCGTTCGCAAAATGAGACGGAAACTAAGAGCGGCGATTCAAGACATATAAGATTTTCTAAAGACAGTAATTACGGTACCAAAGCCAGCGGTTCAAATGCATTTAACCAAAATCAAAATCCTTGGAAAACAGTAACGTTTACTGTTAATAATGGCGCTGTAACAGCTTATGTTGACGGCGCAAAAAGTACAGGAGGCGTCGAATCCGACGCAGCTTTAGATACATTATCCGCAAATGATTTTAACATCATTCTGGGCGGTTTGCAGGACGAATATGACGGTGAAGATATCCTGATCGACGAATTATTTGTCTACGACAAGGCGCTCGATGAGAGCGAAGTGTCGCAGCTTTACAAATCGCTGCAAGAACCGGAGGAAATAGCCTCGGAGATGTACGTCGCCCTCGACGACAGCAAGAAAAACATCATCGCAAGTATCGACGCCGCACTTGTCAGCGAGGGTCACGAAGAAGATATGCGCGGGTGGTACTATGTCAACTCGACCAGCAACTGGGACAAAAACTATAACAACCCCGAAGTCGGCACTGCAAAGGTATTTCAGGCTCTTTCTAAAGACGAGGTCATTAAGAATGAAATCTCAATTAACGACCTTCCCGAAAACATTCAAGCAAAGTTAGAAAAAGGTTGGAATGACTTTAAAGAATGCAACGGCGGATTTATTTATACGGGCGAAAATGATTTCACATTAACAGACGGCTCTGCACACTATTATTATGATGCAGATTATGATGCGGAAGAGAATGAAGGCAAGCCAAGCGGTTATATCACAGATATAAAAGAATATGATTATGCAGACGCACTTGGTCCAAACGAGGGAAAAGCCGCAATAACGGTTCCCGCAGACGTAACGCGCAGCGGCAACGAAAAGCAAAGCCCCGTTATATTCTTTATCGACAACGAGGGATTCCTCAGATGTTTTTACAGCAGCAGCAACTCAAAAACCGAGGCAGGTAACACCTCAGGTCCGAGAAGCTCGGCGTCCTATGTTTACTTCAAGTGGGACTGTGAAGACACCAAGACGGATTCGCTTCAGGCAGCGCTCGGAATCTTCAATACCGAACTTGAGCAGATCTCGCCGAGCAGCCGCGTTTCGGCGGTTCGGTTCAGCTCGGCACAGGTCAAGGACGATAAGGATTCCCTCAGCAAGCTTGTAATGCTTGACTGGACGAAAGACCCTGCCGCGGCGGCAAAAATGCTCAGCCTTGAATATGGCGACGGCAGTTCTACCGGTTCCGAGCTCTCAACGCCGAGCGCAGAAAACGAGAATAGCAGTCAATCGCCCATGCCGCAGTATAACTACGGTCTCACCGGCGGCACGAGCACATATCAGGGGCTTAAGGCGTTTGAGGATATTCTTCTTCCGAGAATAACCCGCGACGATTCCGAACGCAATGAAGGCGAGAGCAAATACGTTATTGTCTTTACCGACGGCAAGGACACCAATGTCGAGGATACGGACGATACAGACGCCCAAAATAGGGTTACATACTCACAGGAAATTGCCCAAAGGCTTAAAGAAAAAGGCTTTACGATTTTCTATGTTCTTTTAAAGTGCGGCGCATTCGCAACAATCGATGACTCGGAGAAGACCTTTATCGCTTCGATAGCGGGAAACACGGACACAGCGTCTTGCGGTTATGATGACCTTCTTAACGGTACTTCCACAGACGGGCACAAATATGTATTTGAAGCCACAGGAGCCGAAGGTCTGACCAATGTATTCCGCAATGATATTCTCAACGAAATAACCAAGACCCTCAATGACTATACCGTTAAAGACTATATCGACCCGAGGTTTGATATAGTCGGTTATACGTTTGATTCGGGAAATTACGGTGTAAAGACGGTCTTTCACCTTAACGAGGGCGGAAAAGTCGAGTATATCGATGCGCTTGACAATGAAGAGAAGAGCCAAACTATTAACGCAAGCACTCCTCTTGAAATTAAGTTGTCGTCTGACTACGGAAGCTCCGAAGCCCTCAACCTTTATTATGATGGCGGCGGGTACTATGTCGCATGGGACAAACAGGATATCCCGTACTGCACCGTCGGCGACAGCGAGCTCACGGTCTGGCGTTCCGAGTTTAAAATCGTCGCGAAGGAAGATTTCATCGGCGGCAACGCCATACTCACAAACGGCAGTGAAGAGAAGCAGAATTATGTATATAATCCTGACGATAACAATGCAGAGGGCGAACTGATTGCAAGCTCGGGCAAGGACAAGGCGAATGTCGACATATCGTCGGGAGGCTATGTCTCAAAGGGATTCCCGAGGACGGCGGCAAACGTCAGAAGACTGCCTCTTGAAAAGACGGAAAGCAACAGCGATATCTATCTCGGTGAGAAAATTTCGCCCGAGGATATTATGACTGCGCTTGTCGAGCAAAAGATTGCCGACAATAAAACCGGCAGCCCGTATTTTGAATATCTTCTCAGAACAGATGACAACAAAACTAAGCTTGCCGAGCTGTTTGAGGGGCTTGAAGACGGCGAGGAAACTCTCACTCTGCCCTATGCCTATTTAAAGAGCGAGAACGACGCCGACAGCTATGCGGGCGATAACGCTCATCAGGGTGATATTATCGGAAATATCACCTATACCCTTAAAGATGAAACGGATAATCTTGACAGCGGCGAAACGATCGACAAAGACGGCGGCAGTGTAATCACTCTTTATGCAAAGGGAAGAAAATATACCTTAACCGTGGGCTTTGATCCGTTTAACGTTAAGTCGGACTCTTCCGTAGTCGGCGGTGTGGAAACCGACAGAAACACCGCCAACGGCACGCTTGTCGGCGACGGTAATTATAAGTGGGATAGGGGCTTCAAGCCCGCCGCGGGCGCGGTTCAGAGCGGATTCAGCGAAATTGTAAACACCCACACCGTCGATATGGTTCGCGGGCAGATTGTTTTGAGAGCGGTTCTCAGCGACGCCGATTATGACTATCTTTGCAAGTATTATCCCGATACCGAGCTATTTAGCGCGGATCTTACAAGAAATTACGGCGGCAATGATATCACCGTAGGGACATTTACCGTCAGGACCCCTGCGGTTGCTTCGGCGGCTTCGACCGGTGAAAAATATCTCTATGCGGAGTTTGTGCCTGCAAGCGAAACGGCTCTTAAAGATTTGCTCCCGACAGGAGACTATACGTTTGATAACGCCAAGCCCAACGACGATTTGCCGATAGAGTTTGATACGGTCAAGCTTGTGGAGGATTTGACGGACGCGCTTGATCGGTTTAACAATTATGTTTATCTTGATTCCGGGAATATGCAAACTGCTTCCTCCGGAAATGCCGGTCACAAAGCTTCTTACACAAGTGCGGAGAGCACGGTTAAGCTCGGCACAGCGAGCACAGGCGCGGATAGGCTTGACAATCTTCTCGGTCTTGCGGAGATAAGGGGAACGCTCAAAACGGGCAGTCTCGCTATCTCAAAAACGGTCGTAGACAAATCCTCAGACTTCGCGCCCGATGGCGATGAGGAATTCACCTTTAACGTGAAATTCTTTAACGGCGCTAATGAACTTACTGCCGATGATTTTGATAATATCAACGTCAGCATTAACGGAGCACCTGAGACATCTTTCGATGGCACAGTAAAGCTGAAAGCCGATGAAAACGCAGTAATTTCGGGAATTCCCGTCGGCGTGACTTACACCGTAGAGGAGCAGCCTGTTGACAACTTCACAACCGAATATACATTCTCGGACGAGACCAAAACTATTTCGGATGACGACGGCGACACGGTCGAGGTCACGAATACCTATGAGCTTTCTGTCCCCGCGACGATCAGCGTTGAAAAAACTATAAAGGGCGAATATCTGCCCGACCGCGAGACGTCGTTCGAGTTTAAGATTGCGCCGGATACCGCCAATGGCACCGCAGCGCCCGGTGATTATCCGACTGTTGAAGAAGATACCGTCACGATTAACTTTGAGGCGACTCCCGCAGGCGATGTCACGACTTCAAAGACAAATTCCGGCAGCTGGGATCTGACCTTCAAAAAGGTAGGCACATATTGCTATACCGTGACCGAGACTGTCCCGAGCGACACCAAGGGCTTCGTTTACGATGAAAAAACGGTTCATACCGTTGTATTCGATGTGGAAAAAGATACCGTCGACAAGAAGCTAAATGTTACCACTACAGTCGACAACGAGCCCGCTGATAAGGTGTCTTACACCAACACTTACGCTCCGGACGAAATTGAAGTTTATTTCGACGGAACGAAAGAACTCACGGGGCGCGACTGGGTAACGGGCGATAAGTTTGAATTTACAATCGAGGGCGACGAGCCCCTGCCCACTCAGAGAGAAGTATCTGTCGACAGCAACAATCACGGCTTCACTTTCGGGGCAATCACCTTCACAAAGCCCGGGGAATACACCTATACTATCAAGGAAACTGCCGGAACTGATGATAAAATCGTCTATGACGACACGGAGTACACCGTCACCGTGAACGTTACCGACAACGGGGGTACGCTTGAATCAACCTATGATATCAAGGTCGGCGATACAAGCATTGACAGCGGAGATATAGTTGATAACCATATTAAAGGCTTCGACTTTGAGAACATCTATACCCCGGCTGCAGCCGAAATAGAAGTTTCGGGTGCCAAGAACTTCACTATTGAGGACGGCGAAGCGCCAGAGCCTGACGAGGAATTCACATTCACTTTTAATGCGGTCGAGACCGATAAGGGTTGGGCGGAAATCGGCTCGCCTGAATCAAAGACCGTTGCATTCTATGGCAGCGAATTAAGCAGCGGCAACACGTCTCAAAAGCAGATAGTTGATCTACTTAAGAAAACCTTTGAGCTTGAAGATATTCCCGCAATCAAGGACGGCGGCTCTGTAAACTATTATTACAAAGTCACCGAGGAGACGGGCAATGCGAATCATGTAAGTTATGACGCCGCCGAGTATCATATCACGGTAATGGTAAGCTACAGCAAGGAGGACGGCGTTTTATCCGCGAATTATGATGTTACGGACGCAATGGGCGTAACGGCTGATATTGTGTTCTCAAACACCTATACCCCCGAAGCGATACCCGTAACGGCGAATGTCACCGTGATAAAGGATATCGACGGCGACGGGCTTCCGAGCGGCGAAAACTTTACGTTTACCTTTACAGTCACAGAGACCGATGAAAAACACGAGCCTTTGGCAGGGGCAGCTCAGATATCCCCTATAACTGTCACAAACGAGGGCGCCGCTGCATTCATCACACGCGAATTTACCGCAAGCGACATCGGCAAGACGTACTATTACACTATCGCCGAGACCGACCTTAACGACCCTCACTTTGACTGCTATGACCACGTCGAGTATATCACGGTAACGGTTGGCTATGACCCCGCGACAAACACCGTAACAGCCGTGCCGAGCGTTTCGGAGGTGACTTTCACTAACACCTATACGCCCGAAGCGATACCCGCGACGGCGAATGTCACCGTGAAAAAAGACATCGACGGCGACGGGCTTCCGAGCGGTGAAAGCTTTACGTTTACCTTTACAGTCGCAGAGACAGATGAAAACCGCGAGCCTTTGGCAGGGGCAGCTCAGATATCCCCTATAACTGTCACAAACGAGGGCGCCGCTGCATTCATCACACGCAAATTCGCCGCAAGCGACATCGGCAAGACATTCTACTACACCGTCGCCGAGACCGACCTTAACGACCCTCACTTTGACTGCGATGACCACGTCGAGTATATCACGGTAACGGTTGGCTATGACCCCGCGACAAACACCGTCACGGCTGAGCCGAGCGTTTCGGAGGTGACTTTCACTAACACCTATACCGCCCCGAAGCCTCATATCACGATTACAAAGAGCCAGACGGCTGTCAACGGACTTTCGGGCACTCCTTTGACCGTAAAGGCGGACGATATTGTCGAATATACCGTTACCGTCTTTAATGACGGCGACGCTGACGCGCCTGCGGTTAAGGTCATCGATCCCGTCCCGACAGGGCTTATTATCGATGACATCGGCAGCGGAACACTTGACGGACAGAATATAACATGGACGCTTTCAGTCGGCGCGCACAGTCAGACGGCTGTAAGCTTCAGAGTAAAAGTGCCGCCGGTGACAGCGAGAACTACTTGGAGAAATATTGCATACGCCGACGGCACCCCGTCGGAGACAGTTGTGCTGATCGAAGAAAAGCCGAAGGTCGGCAGTGTTGAGGTTCGCAAGACACTCACGGGCAACGATTTCAACCCCGGTGACAGGTTCAGCTTCACTATTGATGTTTACGGCGACGACGGAATCACCCCGATTCTCTCTGAGATGTTTGAACTCGGACAGGGGGAGAGCAAAAAATTTGAAAATCTTCCCGACGGCGCGAAGTTTACCGTTAGCGAGGTCGAAAACATACTCGGATATACCCCGTCGGTGAACGGAGTCAGCGGCAATTACTATACCGGCGTTGTAGAAAATAACAAGACGGTTTCGGTGAAATTTGAAAACGAACGCTCAAAGCCCGTGGTTCAGACGGGTTCGCTCATTGTGAGAAAGACCGTTGCCGGTCTCGCAGAGGCAATAATTCCCGAGACTTTCGGATTCGCTTACAGCCTCGGTCTGCCATCAGATTTTACCGATACGGAGTTTGACTACACGATATCTCACTTCGACTATATGGGCGTTGAGGTCATTGACGAGAGCGGCACACTCGGTACAATGGGCACATTCAGCCTTAATAACGGACAGAGAATCAAAATCTCCGGTCTGCCCGCGGGCACGGCCTATCAGGTCGACGAGCTTGAGGCGGTCGGCAGCTACATCGTCGACAGATATAATACAAGCGGCGTAATTGCTATCGACGGGAACGGCGCGGTCGCGGACGCATACGCGGTATTTGTAAACACAATTAAAACAGGTCAGCTTACCGTTTCAAAGACAGCGGTCGGAAACCTTGCCAAATCTACCGATATATTCGGCTTCGCGGTTTCGCTCTATCACGACGCAGCGTTAAGCGAGCCTGCGCAGGAGGTGAGCGGACAGTTCGGCGGAATGTACTTTGAAGCCGGAGTCGATGCAAATATCGCGCTTGCCGACGGCGAAAGCGTGACGGCGGTCGGTCTGCCTGTCGGGCTCTACTACAAGATCGAGGAGATCGGGACGAACGGCTATGAAAGCGGCGTTGCGGGCGAGCAGATCGGCGTTATCGCAACGGGCATGATCTCAGACGCCGAGACAAGCAGCGCAGCGTTCGTCAACCTTAAACAGAAAAACGTCAGAACGGGAGATCTCACCGTCTCGAAGATAGTCACAGGCGACGGAGATGCCTCATACGCCTTCCCGTTCACGCTCGAGCTTTACTATCACGACACGGCGGGAAGTCCCGAGGTTTTGGCTGCCGACGTCAACCTCACGGGAAAAATCGTCGGCAGCGTGCCGAGAGATGTCAGCGTTACGGGCGGTTATGCGGCATTCAGCCTCAAACACGGCGAAAGCCTTCGCCTTGAAGGTCTGCCCGAGGATATCCACTATATCATCACCGAGACCGACCCGAACGGTCACACAGTAACTATTTCAAACACGGGAGCGTTTACGCCGACGTATTACGATCCGTTCTACGGAATAATGACTGTCGCCGAAACCCCGTCAAATGCTGCCGCAGGCGACGTCAAGGGCGGCGAGCATGTTTCGGTTACGTTCTATAACCACGTCGAACCCGAGCCCGAGCCTGAGCCTGCGAACACCTCGCTTTCCATCACAAAGACCTTTGACCAAGCGGGTGCGACCAAGGACAACGCTCTTACTTTCAGCTTTGACGTTGAGCTCATCAGCGCTTTTGACCCATCGGGCAGCCCGATAACAAACGCAAGCGGAAACCATCTTGCAAACGTCACCGTAAATAAGGGTGATGAGGAAGGATACGGAACTGTTGATTTAAGCTTTGAAAGGGCGGGAACCTATACCTATTCAATCAAGGAGCGCGCGAAATATATCGGCGATGCGCCCGAGGGCGGCGAGCTTTACACCGTTATCGATGAGAAGCTTGCGGTCGTCACCGTCACCGAGGTCAACGGAATTCTTGCAGCGACGCCTATTGAGCCTATCGTGTTTGAAAATCATTATGTCGCACCAAAAGCGCCGCCAACGCCGTCGAGTGCGGAAATAACCGTTCAGAAGCTTATTGAGGGCGATGATATCGGCGGCGAAAGCTTTACCTTTGATTTCACCGTCACCGAGACGGACCAAAGCGGCGTGCCACTGACAGGCGACATAATCGGCGAGCTTCATATCACGGGCGAGGGCGCTGATACATTCATCACACGCAAATTCACCGCAAGCGACATCGGTAGCAGCTTCTATTACATGATTACCGAGACCGACGGCGGCGTCAAGGGAATGAGCTATGCTGACGCACAGCTTGTAACTGTAAGCGTTACCTATGACGATGAGAACAACGCTGTTGTCGCGACGGCAAGCCCCAACCCTGTTGTGTTCATCAATACCTATACCCGCCCCGACCCGGACCTCGCCGAGATAAGGCTTACAAAGAAGGTCTTAGATTCGGGCGGCAAAGAATATGCCGAGGGAAGCTTCTCCTTTGAGGTCAGCCTCACAAACCGCCCCGAATACTCGGAAAACGGCTTTGCAAACGGCAAAGCTGCGGTTTCTGTAGATGGCGGCGCAACGGTCGTTCTGACAGTTCCGTTCGGCGCTGAGTATGAGATTACCGAGATAAATGTTCCCGACGGCTATACCGATTCAACCGAAAAGCTTAAGGGCGTTGCCGACGTCGGCACGGTCGGGCTGATCTACAATAACATCAAGACCGTCGAAGCGCCGAAAACCGGCAGCCTTACGCTCAGCAAGATTTTAGTTGCCGACGGCAGAACGGTTAAAGGCGGAAGAAAGTTCACGTTCAAGATTGAGCTTTTGGGTTCTGACTTTACAGGTGATGCAAACGGCGTAAGATTTGATAACGGCGTCGCTCGGGCAGAACTTAACGGGGGTGAGAGCGTTACTATGACCGGACTTCCCGCAGGCGTTCAATATGCAGTCACGGAAGAGCACGCATACGGATATTATTTGCTCAGCGGAAACAGTTCAGGTCTTTCCGGCATAATAACAGCCGACAGTGAATCTAAAGCCGTCGCAGTCAACGAGACCGTCACAGCCCGCGTTCCGTCATATCCTTCGCGACCCGTTCCCGATACGGTGCCGGAGGACGCGGTCGAGATAATCACGCCTACCGAGGGCGGCAGCAGCGAAAGCAAGGAAGAAGTCCCCGACGAAAGCGTGCCCAACCCCATAACAGGCACGCTCGGCAGCGGAATTGCTCTGCTTCTTGCGGCAGCGATCGCGCCGGCGGTCAAGAGAAGGTAATAAGCATATATACGAAAGCGGCAAGCAGGAGCTTGCCGCTTTTTGCGTGTCTGATTCGGAGCGAAATTTATAGGGATGTCAAGTTACGGCAATCAATTTTTGTCAGGCAGCGGCATAATCAACTGACCGGAAACTCCTTTATTATAATTGTGAGCGTGGGAATGGGCTGCGGGGCTTTAACCGGGGGGGAACGCCGCAGGGGCTTCTCGCCTCGCTTCGCTCGGCTCTGTGGGGCACCGTTGCACGGTTCCCCACACCCCTTCGGCTTCGGGCGACTTCGTCGCCCTCTTTTGAACGCTAAAAGCAAAAGGACCGCTCTCGCTGTCCTTTTTTAGGATTTCGCCCGTTGCGACGGGCGACCAAGGGCTCCGCCCTTGGATTCTGCAAGCCCTTTAAAAAGGGCTTGATCCTAAACTTGACTTGTCTCCGCTAAGGCTCGGCGCGGGATTTCTAACCTCTAACCCTCTATCTTCTATACGCTGAAAGCCTATTGAACCGCAGAGAGCGAAAGCTTTGCCTCTGCCCTCTGACCTCTCATTTCCGGCTTCTAAATGTTTTGCTCCGCCACGGGGTGGAGAATCTCATCATCGAAGAATGAAAAATTGTACGGAATTTTTGATGAATTGTCTTGACATTCTCCCTGCGCGCTGATATAATATCCCCGGTAGATTTAATATTTTTAAGGAGGATCATGCCATGCCGAAAAATTTAGGACTTACCCCGCCGATGGGCTGGAATTCGTGGAACACTTTCAGCTGGAATATCGACGAAAATCTCATCAAGGGCGCCGCAGACGCTATGGTCGAGACCGGTCTTAAGGACGCCGGTTATGAGTACGTCGTCATCGACGACTGCTGGAGTCTTATGGATCGCGACGAAAACGGGTGCCTTGTGCCCGATCCCAAAAAATTCCCGAACGGTATCAAAGCCGTAGCCGATTATGTACACTCAAAAGGTCTCAAATTCGGGATATATTCCTGCTCCGGAACCCATACCTGCGCCAACTACCCCGGCTCGTTTGAACATGAATTTCAGGACGCCGCTACCTTCGCCTCCTGGGGCGTGGACTTCTTGAAGTACGACTACTGCTTCAAACCCAAGGGTATTCCCGGGGAAATTCTGTACCGCAGAATGTCGATGGCTCTCAGAAATTGCGGAAGAGATATCCTCTTTTCGGCATGCAACTGGGGCAACGACGGCGTACACGATTGGATCAGAAACACCGGCGCGCAGATGTTCCGCTCGACGGGAGATATTCAGGACAGCTGGAATTCCATCAAAAATCTCGCCCTCTCACAGCTCAACATGAGACAGAGCCAGTCGGGCGTGTATTGCTGGAATGATATCGATATGCTGGTCGTCGGCATGAGCGGTAAATCGGATAACAGCTGGATCGCCGAAGGCGGATTCGGCTGCACCGACGACGAGTACAAGACCCATTTCTCGCTCTGGGCGATGATGAATTCCCCGCTGATGATCGGCTGCGACATCAGAAATATGAGTGAAAATACCAAAAAAATCCTTATGAACAAAGACGTCATCGCGATCAATCAGGACCCCGAGGGCAGAGGATCCATCGAGATCGACCACTGGTGCAACGAGAGCTGCAAGGGGCTTGTAAAGCCGCTTGAGAACGGCGATTATGCGATCCTGATGGTCAACTTCGGCAACGGCGAGAACCCGGCGCAGTTCAGTTTCAATTTCTGGGATATGGGTCTGCCCTACAACTCCGGGTTTGCGCTTGAGTTCTATGATGTTTGGGAGCACAAAACCGTCGGGACGTTCAAAGAGAGGTTCTGCACCGATATCAAGCCGCACTGCTGCGAGATGTACAGAGTGAAGCTTGTCAAGACGGACGCTCAGGGCGCAGGCTTAAAGAAGATAGAGGGTTAGAGGGCAGAAGATAGATTCAGAACCCAAACCTTAGTTGAGACAAGGCAAAAAGTTCGCCAGCCTTTCAAGGCTGCGGGTTCCAAGGGCGGAGCCCTTGGTCGCGCTCCGCAGAGCGCGAAATCCTCGCAAAAAGGACAGCGAGAGCTGTCCTTTTTGCTTATATCGTTCAAAAGAGGGCGACGAAGTCGCCCGGAGCCGAGCGAAGCGAGGCTCAAATGCCCCCTCTCCCTTGGGAGGGGGGGTTGGGGGTGAGGGCAAATGGGAAAGAGGTATGGGGAAAACCCCGCAGGGGTTGTCCCCAACTTAGCAGCGACGTCCGGGAAAAATTAAACACCGGCTTAAATATAAAACAGTAGTCCCCGCCCTCTCCTACCCTTTGTTAAAATGTATTCGTTCATTTTCCCGCCGGAAAATGAACTCATGCTATTTTAAGCAGACCCCCACCCCAGTCGAAGTCTGTGCAGACTTGTAGTAAAGCGAAGCCCCTCCCCCTAAAATGGGGAGGGGTTGGGGTGGGGGAAATTTTAGGAGAGGGGTCTAAGGGGAGAACCTTTTCCTAAAAAGGTTCTCCCCTCGGGGGTGCCTTGCCCGGCAAGGCAACACGCCGTCCATCCCCCCAAACTCCCCTCTGTCCCGCTCGGCATGAATAACCGCCCCCGCAGTCTCCCGGTAAACTCCCCTCTGTCCCACCGCGCCATCATCACCCCACCGCACGCACTCCCCCACTCCACCCCGAAAGAAGGTCTCACATGTCCAACTTCTCCACCTGCAAAAAATGCGGCGCAAAGCTCTGTCAGGACGACATCGCCATCTACAAAAAGCTGATCCTTCGCACCGCCGACGAATTTTTATGCATCGACTGCCTCGCCGAATACCTCGGCGTCTCAAGAGAGGCGATCGAGCAAAAAATCCGCTATTTCCGGGAATCCGGGACCTGCGCGCTTTTCAGATAAATTATGCGGGAGATGTCTTCCTCCCGCTTCTTTTATTGAATTTTCACCTCGCTGTCACATGAATTTCTTGAAATCCGCCGGAGTATATGTTATAATGAACAAGAATATAGGCATATTTTTATACATAATTCCAAGGAGGCGCTTATATGTTAAAACTTGAAAATATTGTCAAGGACTACGACGCCGGCGGTGACAAGGTAAGAGCTCTCAACGGGGTCTCCATCGAATTCAGAAAGAGCGAATTCGTCGCGATTCTGGGACAGTCGGGCTGCGGCAAGACCACCCTTTTAAACATCATCGGCGGGCTCGATCAGTATACCTCGGGCGACCTTTCCATCAACCGAAAGAGCACCAAAAAATTCCGCGATTCCGATTGGGATTCCTACCGAAATCACTCCGTCGGCTTCGTATTCCAGAGCTATAACCTTATCCCCCACCAGACCGTTTTGTCAAACGTCGAACTCGCGCTGACCCTCTCGGGCGTCGGTAAATCCGAGAGACGCCGCCGCGCCAAAGAGGCTCTTGAACGGGTCGGGCTCGGGAACCAGCTCAAAAAGAAGCCGAATCAGATGTCGGGAGGACAGATGCAGCGCGTCGCCATCGCAAGGGCGCTCGTGAATGATCCCGAGATTTTGCTTGCAGATGAACCGACAGGCGCCCTCGATTCACAGACTTCGGTCCAGATCATGGATATTTTAAAGGAAATTTCCAAGGATAAGCTGATCATCATGGTCACGCATAACCCCGAGCTTGCCGAAAAATACGCCTCCCGAACGGTACGCCTCCTTGACGGCGAGATCCAAAGCGACTCCGACCCCTATGACAGCAGCACCGAGCAGCTAAGCCATACCGATGAAATTCAGCGACCCGAGAAGTCGAAAAAGACCTCGATGTCCTTCTTTACGGCGCTTTCTCTATCTTTAAATAACCTCATGACCAAAAAGGCGAGAACTATTCTGACCGCCTTCGCGGGCTCTATCGGAATCATCGGTATCGCGCTGATACTCTCAGTGTCGACAGGCGTGCAGAACTATATCGACAGAGTTCAGGAGGACACTTTATCGAGCTATCCTATTACGATAAACGCTCAGGAGGTCGATATGACCCAGCTGATGACGTCGCTTCGGGACACCGCAAACGGCAGCGCAGAGGCTGGACATGATCTCGACAAGGTCTATGAGTCGAAGATAATGTATGAGATGATGAACTCCGTCAACTCGATGGAGACGCAGGAAAACAATCTCGTAAAATTCAAGGATTATATCGAAAATACCGACAAAATCAGACAGTATTCGTCAGCCGTCAGCTATGTCTACGACAACCCGATGACGGTCTATGTCAGAAATAAAGAGGGAGATATCGTAAAATCCGACATCTTGGAGCTGATGAGCGGTATCTATTCGATGATGGGATTTGAGACCTCGAGTTCGGTGCTCTCAAGCTTCATGCAGATAAACGCTTGGCAGGAAATGCTCGAAGGTCTGGACGGCGAGCCGATCAACGATCTTATTAAGGAACAGAACGAGCTTGTCGCGGGAAGATGGGCTGAAAATTATGATGAAGTGATGGTCGTCATCAGCGACAGAAACGAGCTCTCCGACATGATGCTCTACGCCCTCGGTCTTAAGACGATGGACGAGATTCAGGACGCGATGAAAGCCGCCGCAAATCAGGAGAAAGTTGATACCTCCGAATTCGGCAGCTGGACATATGATGACATCATGAACCTCGATTTCAGAGTGGTTTTAAACTGCGATAAATATCAGAAAACCGGCGATAAATATACCGACGTATCGGAAACTGATACGGGGCTCGACTATCTCTATAACGCCGACAGCACCATCAAATTAAAGGTCGTAGGTATCTTAAGACCGAGCGAAAACGCCGTCTCTAACTTCCTAAACGGCGCCGTCTGCTATACCCCGGCTCTCACAAGAGAGGTCATCAGGAGGACTAACGAGAGCGATATCGTCAAGGCTCAGGAGGATAATCCGGAGGTCGACGTCATCTCGGGTCTCAAATTCGCCGTAGACGGGGAAGAGCCGAGTGAAGAGGAAGTCAGGGAAGCCGTCGACAACTGGATAGCCGAGCAGGGAAGCGCCGAGAAGGCTGCTCTTTATACCGAGCTTGCGTCCATTCCGTCCGAAGAATATCTCAGCTCGACCATCGCTCAGTACCGCCAGACGCTTGATGATCAGGCGATCGACAACATGCTCATGCAGGCTTTTGTCTCGCAGACGCAGATGGATGAGGCTACGGTGCTCGACTATATCAAAAACATGGACGCCGAGACCAAAGAAGGGTACGTCACGCAGGTACTGACGGCTTCCATCACCCAGCAGTATGCCGAGGGGATTCAGGCTCAGATGGGCTCTTTAAGCGTTGCGGAAGCCGCAGCCATGCTCGATCGCGCCGAAATTACGGCGGAGCAGTATCAATATATATATGAAAATCATCTGCCGTCGACGCGCTCTGATTCGACCTATGACGGCAACATGAAGCTTTTGGGAAAGGTCGATCCCGATTCGCCGAGGTCGATATATATCTACGCCTCGACCTTTGAAAACAAGGACTTCATCTCGGACGCGATCGAGGAATACAACGAAGCCGGGGACGAGGCAGATCAGATCGTCTACACCGACTACGTCAAGCTTTTAATGAGCTCGGTCACGACCATCATCTCGGCGATAAGCTACGTTTTGATCGCCTTTGTCGCGATCTCGCTGATAGTGAGCTCCATCATGATCGGGATCATCACCTACATCTCCGTCCTCGAAAGGACGAAGGAGATCGGCATTCTGCGCTCTGTCGGTGCGTCGAAAAAGGACGTTTCGAGGGTCTTTAACGCCGAGACGCTCATCGTTGGATTTGTCGCGGGCGCGCTGGGCATCGGGATCACTTTAGCGCTGCTGCTGCCGATAAATCTGATACTTCACCACCTCACCGGGATCGACAATCTTTCGGCGATTCTGCCGGTGTCGGGGGCTGTGATCTTGGTAGCGATAAGCATGGCTCTGACGCTGATCGCGGGGCTGATACCGTCGGGGATTGCGGCTAAGAAGGATCCGGTGGTGGCGCTGAGGACGGAGTGACAGGGGTAGGATATTTTAGGGCGACTATTTGGGTATGAATTTTAGGGGAGAAACCTTTGGGGAAGGGGGCTTCACTTGTAACTCCTTTCCGACTGTGGGGCACCCCTGCGGGGTTCCCCAAACCCCTTTTCCGAATGTGGGGCACCGTTGCACGGTTCCCCACGCCCCTCCGGCTTTTCCCCCACCCCAACCCCTCCCCGATGGGGAGGGACTTTGTACCCTCTCCCCCGTCCCCTCTCCCTGAAGGGAGAGGGGGGTGTGCCTCGCTGCGCTCGGGCTGTGGGGCACCCCCTGCGGGGTTCCCCACGCCCCTCCGGCTTCTCCCCACCCCAACCCCTCCCCGATGGGGAGTGGCTTTGTACCCTCTCCCCCAACCCCTCTCCCTGAAGGAAGAGGGGGGTCGTGCCTCGCTGCGCTCGGCTCCGGGCGACTGCGTCGCCGATTTTTGTTGGGGAAAACCCCTGCGGGGTTTTCCCCAAACCTCTTTCCGGGCGTCCCCCCTCCACAACCCCTCCCCGGTGGGGAGGGGCTTACCCTCTCCCCCGTCCCCTCTCCCTGAAGGGAGAGGGGGGGTCATGCCTCGCTTCGCTCGGCTGTGGGGCACCCCTGCGGGTTTCCCCACGCCCCTCCAGCTTCGGGCGACTTCGTCGCCCTCTTTTGAACGATAAAAGCAAAAAGAACAGCTGTCGCTGTCCTTTTTGCTGAGATTTCGCGCTCTGCGGAGCGCGACTCGTGGGCTCTGCCCCCGAGACCCCCGCAAGCCCTTTAAAAAGGGCTTGATCCTAAACTTGACTTGTCTCGACTAAAACTATTGCAAAGACTTGGTGATAAAATGAAAGCTGTAATCCAACGCGTACTTCGCGCCGAGGTCTCGGTGTCCGGGAAATCCGTGGGAAAAATCGCCCGCGGGTACCTCGTCCTCTTTGGCGCCGCCGACGGAGACACACCAGACAAATGCTCGGCGCTCGCAAAAAAGATCGCCGCCCTGAGAATATTCCCCGATGAAAACGGCAAAACTAACCTCTCCCTATCACAGGTCGGCGGCGAAATCCTCGCGGTGTCGCAGTTCACCCTTCTTGCTGACTGCTCCCACGGCAACCGCCCGAGCTTCATAAACGCGGCTAAGCCGGAGCTTGCAAATGCCCTATACGAGCGGTTTTGCGATGATCTTGCGGGGCTTGGGCATATCCCTCAAAAAGGCGTTTTCGGAGCGGATATGAAGATCGACATGCTCTGCGACGGTCCCTTTACTATCGCTTTGGAGGCGTAAAATGAATATACAGATTTACTATCGCAGCAAGTGCTTCGACTCAAAAAAAGCCGAGCGCTGGTTCAAAGAGCGCTCTATTCGGGCGCAGATGATCGACCTCGATTCAAAAGGTCTCAGCCCCCGCGAGCTCGACAGCGTCATCGCTTCGGTCGGGCTTGAAAACCTCATCGACCCGAAGTCGAAATCCAAGGACGCGGCGCTGATGAAATATCTCGGCAGCGACCTGCAAAAGCGCGAAAAACTCCTTGACGACCCGACGCTCATCCGCTCCCCGATCGTCCGAAACGGCAGGCTTGCGACCGTGGGGTACTGTCCCGAGATATGGCAGAACTGGGAATAGATTGCTCGGCGGGATTCCTGCAAAAAATCATTTATATATCCTGCAATTCTGCAATTTTTCGCGATTCAGGGCATTTTTGCCAAGATATCGCCCGACATCTGCAAGATTTTTTCTTAATCCTGCAAATTTCCTATTGCATTTTGCTCTTTTTTATGATATAATATCTATGCAAATTTTATCACTTCACAGGAGGAAAGTGTCATGACATTCAAAAACGCATATCTTCAGAAAGTCTACAACGACGTCGAGAAGAGAAATCCCGGCGAAAAGGAATTCTTGCAGGCTGTAGGCGAAGTCCTCGAGAGCCTTGAGCCCGTCGTCGAGCGCAGACCCGACCTCGTTGAGGCAGGCATCATCGACAGGATCGTCGAGCCTGAGCGCCAGATCATCTTCAGAGTTCCGTGGGTCGACGACAACGGCAAAGTTCAGGTCAACCGCGGTTTCAGAATCCAGTTCAACTCCGCGATCGGTCCCTACAAGGGCGGTCTGAGACTTCATCCGTCCGTCAACGCTTCCGTCATCAAATTCTTAGGCTTTGAGCAGATCTTCAAAAACAGCCTCACCGGGCTTCCCATGGGCGGCGGCAAGGGCGGTTCCGACTTCGATCCCAAGGGCAAATCCGACGCCGAAGTCATGCGCTTCTGCCAGAGCTTCATGACCGAGCTTTCTAAGCATATCGGCGCCGACACCGACGTTCCTGCCGGCGATATCGGCGTGGGCGCACGCGAGATCGGCTTCATGTTCGGTCAGTACAAGAGACTTAAGAATGAATTCACCGGCGTTCTGACCGGTAAGGGACTTTCCTACGGCGGCTCCCTCGCAAGGACCGAGGCTACCGGATACGGACTTTGCTACTTCACAGAGGAAATGCTCAACTGCATGGCAAACGACAGCTTCAAGGGCAAGACCGTCGTCATCTCCGGCTCCGGAAACGTCGCGATCTACGCCACCCAGAAGGCTACGCAGTTAGGTGCAAAGGTCGTCGCCCTTTCCGATTCAAACGGCTATATCGTCGATATGAACGGCATCAACCTCGACGTCGTCAAGCAGATCAAAGAGGTCGAGAGAGGCAGAATCAAGGAATATGTCAACCGCGTCTCGGGCGCCGAGTATCACGAGGGCTGCAAGGGTATCTGGACCGTCAAGTGCGACATCGCCCTCCCCTGCGCTACTCAGAACGAGCTCGACGGCGAGTCGGCTGATATCCTCATCAAGAACGGCGTCAAGGCTGTCGCCGAGGGCGCTAACATGCCTTCCACCCCCGAGGCGGTCGAGAAATTCCTCAAGGCGGGCGTGTTCTTCGGACCCGCAAAGGCTGCGAACGCCGGCGGCGTAGCGACCTCGGGTCTTGAGATGTCCCAGAACTCCGAGAGGCTTAGCTGGACCTTTGACGAGGTCGATTCCAAGCTCCACGGGATTATGAAAAACATCTTCCACAACGCCTACAACGCGTCGAAGGAATACGGCGCCGAGGGCAACCTCGTCGTTGGCGCGAACATCGCGGGCTTCCTCAAGGTCGCCGACGCGATGAAGTGGCAGGGAATTGCCTACTGATATAAACATTTTAAGCCGCTCCGTGAGGGGCGGCTTTTTCTTTTTTGTTTTATTGAGATGGAGTATGCGATCTCTCACTTATCCCCCGGCTCGATCTTGTCCGGCGCATACTCATACATCGCGTTCGTCGCCTCTTTTGTGAGATCATACCGATACCACGACTCCTCGCTGCCGTCGGTCTGGGACCAGACCAAAATGCCTCCCCAGCCGTGGTCGTATAGGTCCTTATACTTGTCGGCAAGGCTCATCTTGATCTCCTCGGCGTCGTCGTTATGGGTCTCGGCGATCATGCAGGGCTTGTCGGTGTGCAGCTTGAATTCCTCCGGCGTTTTTCCGATCGGCGTCGAGAACCACGTCCTCTGCCAGTTGTAATAGTGGGTGCTGTAGAAGTCGAGATATGCGCCGTCATCGTCATAAAGCGACTTCAGATACTCGTCCGAGACCATGTCGCCCTCGTAGTCCTCCGAGTTGTACTTGACGATCGCCATACCGACCGTCACCAGCATGTCGCTGTTTTCATGAATCGTCGCGGCGCACTTCGCGAAGAGGTAGCTGATGTCCTCCCACGGCAGCTGCCCGCACTCCTCGTTTTCGTAGACCCAGTCGGGCTCGTTCATCAGATCGATCGCGAAAACATACTCATTATCGTTAAACCGCTTACAGAATTCTTTGACGTATTTTTCGGCGTATTCATCGCAGTTTTCCCTGCTTTGGATCATCGCGCGCCAGACCGGTCCCGAGGCGTTTTTGAAGTGGTCGAAGGATAAAAGTGTCGGCATGACGTAGATTTTGTATTTTTTTGCGAGGTCAAAGAGCGTCTCCAAATCCTCCCAATGTTTCTCATTTATGGAAGCTATGCTGCCGTCCTTATTGAGATCGACGATGCTCTCGCCGTCGCAGTTGACCCAGATCCGCACGCAGTTGATATGATCCTCCGAAAAACGCTTGAATTCGGCTTCCCAGAAATCCTCGTCCATGCCGCCGTTGAAGTCGTTCCAGTTCTGCCACGGCGCGTTCATGCCGCTGAAGAAGATCTCCTCGCCGCCTACGAAGAATTTGTCGCCTAAAACCGTCACCCGAGCCGTCTCGCGACCCGTCGTTATCATCTGTGAGACGACGTCGCCGCTGACTTCGGGTCGGACTGCCGGAGCCTTTTCCTTGCCGCAGGAGGTGAGAAAAATCGCAGCCGACGCTAAGACGGCAAAAGCCTTTATAATGTCAATTTTCGCCATGATTAAGCCCCCAAAAAATCAATTTTTTGTAATTATACATCAATCCCGCCGGGAATGCAATACTTATCCGGGGATTTTTTGACGGGTCGGAAGATAAATATCAAAAACTCTCCGCCGCTTTTGCGGTGAAGAGTGATTTTTTATGTCCGGGTGAATTTTAGTTCGGCGTTTTGGGGGTAGGATTGTGAATAGACCGGGGTCGATTCGCGGTTGATGATTACGGTGAAGGAGGAGGCGTTGCAGGTCTTGCGGAGCCATTTATCACAAATCGGACGGGTATCGCCGGGGGTTGATTCGGCGTTGTAGAGCGCTAAAATGCCGCGGGATTCATCATAAATATCATAGACAAAATCGCCGTCGGAGGCGTGGAAGATAAGCGTCGAGCGGCACTGGAGCGTGTTTTCGTCGTATTCGCCGACGGTGAGCGTGAAGCTGCCGTCCTCCGAGGTCCAGACCGTGTTCTCAAACTCGGTCGGCATCGGCTTGAAGCTCGTAAGCAGGCTGCCGACGAGGAGGGCTGCGATGACTGCCGAGACCAGCGCCAAAAAGCCTGCGAGGATTATTCCGGTTTTTTTCATTTTTTCAAATCCTTTCTTGGGGTGGGGGAAGATCAGAAATCAGCGATTCAGCCATTCTTTTAGTCGAGTAAATACTTCTTCTTTATCTTCAACAGGTATTACCCCACTCTTATTCAACGCATAATGATGACCGAACTCGCTATCAGAATAAATGTTCCCGTTGATCACCACTGGCTGATTATATCTTGGTCTTACGTGTATATGAAGATGAGGATCGGGAGCTGATTCTTTATAAAAATTATTCATCAAGCAACTCCAATTACATAGAGTTGCTCCTAAAACAGCCTTTAAGCATGCCTCCACTTTACAAATCAGATTGCGAAGCTCGTCCCATTCGCCATCTGTTAGCTCCGACAGTGAATTGCAATGACGCTTCAAAACCAAAATACACCGTCCGATATAGTCCTGTTCATCAGAAAGGAAAACGGACCATGATTTACTTTCGTACACCTGAAACTGTTTATCCTCTTCAGACAGGTTGCACCAATCACAATTATCCATTTGATTCACCTACAAACCCCGTTTTCCCAATTCAATTTAAGTCTCAAAACCGCATGGGTCGGGGCAAAAACGATGATCTATAAGATCATGCGAAGATGACGGGAAAAGTCAGCAGCGGCTATCTTTCACAAACTCTTTCTACAGAACGCGCGCGCCCGGTCTTCTCATCAAAATCCACAACGCAGCCGCAGACAAAACATGCCGTCTCTGCCTCGGTAAACCGAACCGGTAAATGGAACCTCAACTTTGAGATCGCCGCGTCCTTGCATACCCCCAAAACCGACTCCTCGGGTCCCGTCATGCCGACGTCGGTGATGTATGCCGTGCCGCCTTTCAGGACCGTCTCGTCAGCCGTCTGAACATGCGTGTGGGTGCCGAAAAGCGCCGTGATCCGCCCGTCCAGATAATACCCCATCGCCTTCTTTTCGGCTGTCGCCTCGGCGTGGAAGTCGAGGAAGATGTTTTTGCAGGGGATTTCCTTAAGCAGCTTATCGATCACCGAAAACGGGTTGTCGAGAGGGTCCATGAACGCCGTACCCATCAGGTTCACGACCGCTATCTGCGTCCGCCCGAGGTCGAGTATGCAAAATCCCCTGCCGAGCACGCCTTCCGGGAAGTTTGCCGGGCGCAGAAGGTTCGGGATATCCTCAAACGCCGACTGGGATTCGTGCCGTCTGAAAGCGTGGTTGCCGGTCGTGATGACGTCGGCGCCGAGCCGCAGAAGCGAGTTTGCGGAGGAGACGGTGATACCGTTTCCGGTCGCGGAATTTTCGCCGTTGACGACGAGGATATCGGGGGAATATTTCTTTTTGAGGGTCGGGATTTTCGACGCGAGGAAGTTGCAGCCGGTCGCGCCGACGACGTCGCCGATAAACATTAGGTGCATGGGGGTTCTCCTTTTTTGTTAGGGTGGGGTGAATGATAGGGATTTGGTAAGGTGCTTTCTTGTACTTAGTTGCACTTTAACGTGGTTAGGTGCTGAATCGAGGTGCTGTATGGTGCAGCAGGTGGGGTGGGTGCGGTAGGTGGGTAGGAGCTGGGGGGGCGAAGCCCCGACGCCGAAGGCGTCGCGTCGCCTCGAAGAGGCGACGGCTGCCGTGCGAAGCACGGCAGCGGGCTTCGCCCCGAGTCCTGACCCCGCAAAAACCGGGTAAGGGGCAGAAGGTGGGAAAGGTATATGTCTGCACAAAGGCTCGGGATTGTGCAGAAGGTGGGTGCAAGGTTGGGGATTGCGCTTAGGTGCGATTAGACGGGCGTGGTACAATATCGGGGCTTGGCAAGGTGCTTTCTTGTACTCAGCTGCGCTTTAGCGTGGTTAAGTGCAGAATCAGGGTGCTGTATGGTGCAGCCGGCGGGTGAGGTGCGGGAGGCGAGTGGGTGCAGGGGGCGAAGCCCCGACGCCGAAGGCGTCGCGTCGCCTCGAAGAGGCGACGGCTGCCGTGCGAAGCACGGCAGCGGGCTTCGCCCTGAGCCCTGACCCCGCAAAAAAACCGGGTAAGGAGCAGGAAGGTAGGAGGAAAGGTATGAGCCAGCACAAACCCTTACCCCACGCAGATCAGCCGCCTTCAGTCACCCCTTAAACCCCCACCCGTCTATCCCCGCGCGCCTCATAGCCCCGAAAATGCGGTCCTTAAATCCCCTATCCTCCCGCTCTCTTGCGGCTATGAACATCTTCATCTGCTCGCGCATGGTGTGACCGTCGGCGGGACATTTCGACTTCACAATTTCAAGATTTTCCCTCTTTGCGGCACGCCTGACTTCGGATTCCGGCGCAAAGACGAGCGGTCGGATCACGGTTATCTCCCGGCGATCAAGAAAACTCTTGGGCGCGAAGCAGCCGATCCTCCCCTCGATAACGAGGTTCATCAAAAACGTCTCGACGACGTCGTCGTAGTTGTGCCCGAGGGCTACCTTGTTGCAGCCGGCTTTTTTCGCGGCATTGTGGATAGCGCCCCGCCTGAGCCTTGCGCAGAGCGAGCATGGGTGCTGCTCATGCCTCACGTCGAAGACGATTTCGCCGATTCTTGAATTTTCGAGGATGTACTCAATGCCCATCTCGCCGCAGAGCTTTTGTACCGAGGAATAATCCCCCGGAACGCCGCCGAAACAGGGGTCTTCGGTGACGGCGACGATATCGTAATCTATCCCGATGAAGTCTCTAAGGCGCCAAAGTCCTTTGAGGAGGATCAGGCTGTCCTTGCCGCCGGACACCCCGACCGCGACCCTGTCGCCGTCCGAAAGAAGGTCGAATTCGGCGATCGCTTTTCTCATATAGCCAAGAATTTTCTGCATTTTCCGCCCGCCAATCGTTGTTTTGATATCATTATACACCCTTTTTCGGATTTTGAAAAGCCCCGGAAGAAAATTTTTGTGAAAATCTGTTGGATTTTAAGTTTGGAGAATATAAGGTTCTGCGCCAAGTCTGCCAAAAGACATGACCACATCTTAATACTTGAGTGTGTACAAATCGCCCTCATTATCCTCGCTAATTAAATCTGTCACCAACGGTGACACCTTGAAATTCTGACAATCCCATATCTGACTTCTGTCCTCTTTATGTGGTCGCCTCGACCACATTAATACTTTTCCCTCTTGAAATACGACAATAAATGTGATACAATTATAATAATCTTCTTGTTATTTATTAAATTTGAGGAGATTTGTTTGTGAGTGCTGTTTTATCCAAAAGCGGATTTGGGCAGGTATCTTCTAATGTATCTCAACGGCGGAGGGAATTATTTCTGGCGAAAGTATAGACGGGATGTTTTATAACAGCGTTGCCGTTGAGGATGACATCCCTTACAGTTACGGAATGGGCTGGACGCTCACGAAAGAGCCGTTAAAACGCCCTATTATTTCAAGTGGAATGTGGCGCAGGTCTTTAAGTATGCGGAACCCTCGCCGGGGGGTTCCCCAACAAAAAACCGGCGACGAAGTCGCCGGGTGCCGAGCAAAGCGAGGCGAGAAGCCCCCTCCCTTGAGGGAGGGGGTTGGGGGAGGGTGAAAGCCGGAGGGGTGTGGGGAACCGTGCAACGGTGCCCCACAGCCGGAAAAGGGTATGGGGAAAACCCTGCAAGGGTTGTCCCCGTAGGGGTTACAGCGCCACCCTTTAACCCCACCCTGTCCCACACGGAGGATAAAACAGGCAGCACCATCATGCCGCGCAAAGGTTCAGTAAAAACGCATAATCCCGGACAGGATTATAATCCAGCACAAAGGTCGGGCAGAGGCACATCACCCGAAGTCGGGGATACTGTCCCCACTCCCCTGCCGCCTTACGCAGATAACATCGCCCGGGCAAAGAGCACAAAATCATCAAAATCAGGAGGTCACTATGGACGGCTTTGTAGACGAGGTAAATATTACCGTCGAGGCGGGAGACGGAGGCGACGGCGCAGTCGCTTTCCACCGTGAAAAATATGTAGCCGCGGGAGGTCCCGACGGCGGCGACGGCGGCAAAGGCGGGGATATCGTCTTTTTGGTGGACGATAACCTCAATACCCTCATAGATTTCCGCTACAAGAGAAAATTTAAGGCAGAACACGGCGAAAACGGTCAGGGCGGGAGAAAATCCGGAAAATCTGCTCCCGACCTTGTCGTCAAGGTCCCGAGGGGTACCGTCGTCTCGGACAAAAATACCGGCAGGATCATAGCGGATATGTCCGGCTCTCAGCCCGTCGTCATCGCAAAAGGCGGACGCGGAGGTCGGGGCAACGCACATTTCGCGACGCCGACAAGACAGATCCCGAGGTTCTCAAAGCCGGGATTCAAAGGTCAGAAGCTTGACCTTCACCTTGAACTCAAACTCCTGGCAGACGTAGGTCTTGTGGGGTTCCCGAACGTCGGAAAATCCACCTTCATCTCGGTCGTTTCGGCGGCAAAGCCGAAGATCGCAAACTACCACTTCACCACGCTGATACCGAATCTCGGGGTCGTCAGAGCGTCCGACGAGGGGTCGTTTGTGATCGCGGATATCCCCGGGCTCATCGAAGGCGCGTCCGAGGGCGTCGGTCTCGGGCATGAGTTTTTGCGGCATGTCGAGCGGTGCCGCATAATCCTTCACATCATCGACGTTTCGGGCTGTGAAGGTCGCGATCCGAAGGAGGATTTCGAAATCATCAGCCGCGAACTTCGCAATTTCAGCGAAGAGCTCGCCGACGCGCCTCAGATCGTCGCCGCAAATAAATGCGACATGGCGACCGAGGAGCAGATAGATGATCTCAGAAAATATATCGAAAACAAGGGTCTGAAATTTTTCGCGATGTCCGCAGCCACCACCGTGGGTACAAAGGAGATCGTGGATCATCTGTATCAAAAACTTCGCGAACTGCCGCCGCTGAAGGTCTATGAGCCCGAGCCGGAGCCGATCTGGGAGACCGCCGAGAAGGCGGATCAAAGCTTTGAGATCACCGAGGAGGACGGGGTGTTCTTCGTCGAGGCGGACTGGCTCGAAGGCATTCTGCGGACCGCGAACATGGAGGACTACGAGAGCTTGCAGCACTTCCAGCTCGTCCTCAAGTCGAGCGGGATCATCGACGCGCTCAAGGATCGCGGGGTCAAGGAGGGGGACACGGTGTCGGTCTGCGGGTGGGAATTTGATTATGTGGAGTGAGATGGGGGACAGGGCGAAGCCCCCGGCGACGAAGTCGCCGGCTGCCGGAGCGAAGCGGAGGCAGGGACCGCGTGCTTGCACGCGGTTGGGCTTCGCCGGGTGTTATGCTATGCAGCATAGAGGGTAAGGGGCAGAGGGTGGAGGATAGAAGGCGGGGTATCTGCTTCTGCCGAGGTACCGCAGTGGCAGAAGGCTTGGGGGCAAGGGGTATGTGCTCCTGCCGGGGTTTGATAGGAGAGGAAGGCTGGGCACGGGGGTGGGTGCCTCTTACGGGGTTGGGCAAGGGCTGAGGGCTCGGGGCGAAGCCCCGTCGAGCTTTAGCTCGACGCGACGGCTTCGCCGTCGGTGCGACTTCGTCGCACGGGCTTCGCCCTGCACTCTCCCGCACCTTTCACCAACCTATCACAGTAGCAGCAACCCAAGGCAAGCACCAGACCTTCCTCCCCTACCCTGCTGCGATTTAACGCAGAATTGCAAAAGCTACGACCTAGCGCCCACCCTATGCTGTACAAAGCAAAAATGCAGCACTGATAGGCTCAAACTACAGAATCCGACCTCTGCTCTCTGTCCTCTGCCTTCTGTGCAGCCGCAGGGACCCCGGGCGAAGCCCCGTCGAGCTTCAGCTCGACGCGACGGCTTCGCCGTCGGTGCGACTTCGTCGCACGGGCTTCGCCCTGCTCTCCTTCCCCTCCCCCACCCTCCTCCAATCCCGGTCCCAACTTACCCATCACCATCAACCATCACAAAAATCCAACACACGAGGTGCTCCATGACATCAACCGAAATTTCAGCCAAATATTCCACCCCCGCGCTCGCATTTCTGGGCGACGCCGTCTACGAGCAGCTCGTCCGGGAGATGCTGGTGCTGCGCGCAAACATGCCGTCAAACGCCCTGCATCGCGAAGCGGTGAAGTACGTCTGCTGCGAGTTCCAGTCGGAGGCGTCGGCGAGGATCATCGACCGCCTGACCGAGGACGAACAGGCGATCTTTCGCCGCGGACGAAATCACGACGGCATCACGCCCCCAAAGCATTCCTCGGCTCAGGATTACCGCCGCGCAACCGGTCTCGAGTGCCTCTTCGGGTACATGAAACTGCTCGGAAACGATAAGCGAATTAAAGAAATTTTTGAGATGATTTTTGAGGATATTGAATAATCCGCATATAAAAATCCCCCTGCACCGCAAGGGGATTTATTATACCATTTAATAACTCATTTACGTCCTCGCCAGAGCCTGCACCACCGCAGTTATCACCACAAACGCAAGCGTATACGCAATCGCCGCGGAAGCGGTCAGCACGCCGGTGAAGACGCCTACGAGCGCGAGCACGACCGAGAGAATCACTCCTAAGACCGCGGACAGGGTCTGCACGGCTATACCCACAATCGCCGAGCGCTGGAGCCTCTTTGCGCCGATCAGCAGCATCGCCAAAGAAGCAAAGTGCCCGGAATATATCATCGGCGAGGACATCTTCTCGATGTATGACGTGCAGGCGTCGTAGTCGGAGTGGTACCTGAACGGCAGCAGCTTGAACATGTTCGGCGCCACGCCAAAGAGCTCTGCTATTCTCGAAATGCTGAGGAGCGAATCGACAGAGCGCAGAATCACCGTCATGTTGCGGTTCTCGCAGTCGTGAAGGGCTTTTGCGATATTGACGGACGGCTTCAGCCTGATGACGAAGATCATCGCGAGCGACCCGCCGATCGAAAGATACTGAATGCTTGTGTCCTCCTTGAGATACTGCGCCTCCTTCTCGGTCGTCGGGAGCCCCTCGATCGAGTGCGCTTCCATCAGCGCGCGGTTTCCGAAGAGAACCCGCTTATTCTGAATCCACCCGCAAAGCCCCAGCCCGTCCTCATAGAGATAGCTCTCGACCGGGAAAAGCATCTCGGTCTTGCCCTTGATCATCTTGTAGAACGTCGGGCGGAGGATGCTTTCGGTCTGGCAGCAGAGCGACGCGGCATAGATGATGCCGTCCTCTATCGGGGTCTTCTTGGTGGGTTTGATGTTGACTATCTCCACCATTCCGTCCGGGAAGAGGTCTATAGCGTCGATGAGCACCGAATTCGTATCGGCAAATTTATCTACAGCCGAGTAGCCGAGCATGACCGCCGACTGCTGCATGTATTTCCTTGAGCCCTTTGCAAGCGGGATATTGGTGACGAGCATCATTCCCGCGGCTGAGCACATGGCATATGTCCCGGCGGCGCAGGAGAATCCGAAGAGAGCCATTCTTGTGCCGGTGTTGACCTCGGCGGGGTGCAAAAATGCCGCGATGACGCCGACGATAAGCGATATTCCCGTGACAATCGGGACAAAGTATTTGCAGAAGGAGTCGGTCAGATCGGCTGAGTAGCTGTTTTTGATGAAGTCGGTGACGAATTCCGTCTTTCTCGACGTAGTGAGCGACGGGAAATCGGTAAGGGCGCCCTTTGTGAATTTTGAGGCGACGTCTTCATCATCAATATGCATGACGGCGTATTTTGAATATCCGCCGGAGACGTATTCAAAGTTGCGCTCGGTTCTCGTGACTATAAGGAGCTTGCCCACCGTATTTACAAGTAAACCTATGATGGCGACGCTTATATAAATATTCGCGACGGAAAGCTGCACAAGCTCGGTATCCGTAAGAAGCGCTATCCCCGAGCCTATCGTCAGAAGAGCCGCTACTGCGGTCAATGAATCGCTGTCGGCTTTTAAGGTAAATAGCTTTTTCAGACCTACGGCAAGCACGGTGTAGCTGACAAAGCATGCCGCGAGCCCGATGACGGTGTTTACAAACAGATAGGGCATGCCCTGATTTTCAGCCTTCGAGAGAATGCCGATGAGCGGAAGCCCGAGGTCGTTTGCAATCGCGACATAACAGGACACCACCGACGCTACAAGCAGCACGCAGAGCCGCACCACAAGGCTGGCTTTCAGAGAAGCGATGCTCCCTGCCATGTCCTTCGCCTGCTCGAAGTTCGTGAAATCGTCGACTTCGTCCTTGCCCGGCTTTTTCTTCTCCTCTTCCTCTTCGCCCGAGATGACAAACTGCTTGACCCTCTCCCGCCTCTTTGCGTTGAGATAGGCAAGGCGCTCTTCCTCGGTGGCGTTCTCGTCAAGCCCGATTTCGGTGTTCGGGATTATCTTGGAGCCGATGTCAAGGTCGATATCGTCTATTGAAGCGCGATTGACGGGAGGCACCTTTGATTCGCGGTGCTTCGGGGCTCCGCGCTCCTTTTTGAGCTTCAAAAGCCCTTCCATTATCGCGGTGTTCGCTCCGTTTTCCTTTACGGGTCTTATAGGTTCGGCTGAGCGCTGAACGGCTTCCTCCACCGGGGTGATCTTCATCTCCCGGGAATCTTCGGTAACATTTTCAGCCTGAGCTTCTTCCGGCTCGGGAATCGGTTCATGCAGGGGCTCCGGCTCGATGTGCGCCTCGGCTGATTCACGGGCGCGGTCGCGCTCTTCCTCTTCCTCCAAAACGCGCTCGATGACCTCCGTGCCCTGCTCGGTAGCTTTAGCGTGCCTTAAGCCGAATTCGAGCTCCGAGTCCTTCCCGGGCTCCTTTTCACCCGACAAAGAAGCGGTGGATAAAAGCTCCGAGATGACGGCTGTCCTTCCCATCCCGTCGGTCTTATCTTCCGGGATATATACCCCCGGCTCGTCGACATGCTTAAACTCCTTGGGCTCGGACTGAGGCTCGGGGGCATAATCCTCCTCGGCGTCTTCCGGCGGCTCGTAGACATATGCGTTGCTCCCGATCTCCAAAACGTCCTCGATCATCTCGGTCTTGGGGCTTACCTTGCCGGGCGTCTGAACGGGCTTGGGCTCTTCGCTTTCATCATGACGCCCGAGGCTTTTGATGATGCCGTCGAGGTCCAGAGACTCGTCGCTGACCTTCCTGCCGGTGGTCTTGCCGGAGTATTCGTTTATAATATCGTCAACCGTAAAGTTCTTGTCCATAATTCTGCCCTCCTGATGTTACATGCCTCGCTGTCTCACTATCTCGTACATGAATATCCCCGCCGCAACCGAAGCGTTCAGGGAGGTGATCTTCCCAAGAAGCGGAAGCCGAAGCATGAAATCGCATTTTTCAGCCGTCAGCTTGCCGATACCGAAGCCCTCAGAACCGATCACCAGCCCGATGGGACCTCTGAGGTCGGTCTTTGCGTAATCGCTTCCCGAGGCGTCGGTGCCGTATATCCAAAGCCCGGCTTTTTTCAGTTCGTCGATAGCCGTCGGGATATTCGGTACTCTCGCGACCGGAAGCCATGAAGCAGCTCCCGCAGACGTCTTGAAAACGGTCTCGTTAAGGGAAGCCGATCTTCTCTTCGGGATTATCACTCCGTGGGCTCCCGCGCATTCGGCGGTTCTTATTATAGCTCCGAGATTATGCGGGTCCTCGATCCCGTCGCAGATGATAACAAAGGGCTTTTCACCCCGCCGCTCGGCAAGATTTAAAATGTCGCCGATCGATGAATATTCGGCGCATGCTCCCGACGCTATGACCCCTTGGTGAACCGCTCCTCCCGACATCTCGTCAAGCTTTTGGCGGCTCACGGCTTTTATCACGGCTCCGCGGTCCTGCGCAAGCTTTTTTATCTGCCCAATGGAGCCGCCTTCACCAGCGATGTATACGCAGTCGATGGGTCTGCCCGATTTCAAAGCCTCTAAGACGGGATTTCTGCCGACGATCAGCCCGCCGACGGATTTCTCTTTTTTGTCAGTCATGTCAAATCCTTATAATTGATTTATATATACATTATATTATAGCACACTTTATGCCGTTTGAAAAGACTTTTTTTCGGGAAATGTCGCCAAAAAATTTCTTACATTTTTGTATAAAGAACCAATAAAACCATCAGCGCCGCGGCTGTCACCGCAAGACACAAAGACAGCACCGCAACGGTCAGCCGAAGTTTTCTGCCGTGAACGCAATCATCCGGCTCGCCAAGTCCCATCAGGTACTCCTTTGCCTCGGCGACGGGGTCGGTCCCCTTTTTCACGCCGTCGGTCCTAAGATATAATACGGCGCGCTCGAACGCAGGGTTGTCGGGTCGGTTGATCTCAACGATTCTCTTGGTAACACCTTTCAGCATTTCATACCTCTTTTTACATTTATTTCTAATTTAGAGTATGTCCCCCGGCGAAAAATATATACACAGGGTAAAAGTGAATTTCAACCCGGTTGTTGAAAAAGGCGTTGAAAATGTTGAAAACTTTCCCACATGGCAACAATTTATGTTGATAACTCGGTTGAAAAGTTGGAAAACTCCCCGATTTTACGCATTTTGGTTTTAACAGTTACATTTTTTTACATATACCCGCTGTAAAAAACCGAGTATTCACGCTTATCAAAAAGCCTGCGGACAGCTGCGTAAAAAAATGTCTAAAAACGCCGAAAACAAGGGACGCGGAAAGCTTAATATCCAAAATTATCCTGATTAACCGATTTTATCTCCACCCCGTTTTTAGGGAAAATAATCATAATAAGTCCGATTTTGCGGACAGTTATACATAACCCGTTAAACGTCATTCGGAATACGCAAGCCATTTGCATTCCGTGAGGGAGAAGTCGGTGAAGGTCGCCTTGAACGATGATTCCCCCGGGCTGCACGCATAAACCCCGAAGCTGATCTTTCCGGCGCCCTCGTGAAGGTGGCAGACGCGCATCTGATGAAAGACCTCGCCGTCGTCGGAACATTCGACGCAGTAATCGTCCTCACGGCGGCTGAGGCGGTACCACATCGAGGCGACGGAAGCGGGTATCTCGGTGGTCGCCCAGTCGGAAAAGCCGTGATTCGTCACGACGCTGCCGAGGTGCTGGAAGCGCTCGTTTTCGTACTCGATCGACGCCTTGAGCCAGTTGTCGCTGTCGAGGTAGATGACGACCCCGCACTGATCAAACCGCTTTTTGCTCTCAAATTCGGTCCTGACGGTGAAGGAGAAAAATTTCTCGTCGGTCGATGTCTGAAGCACCGGCGCGTTGTCGTTGCGGAAGCGGTAATAGGTCCTCTGCCAGAGGTCGGTGCAGGGCGAGGTGATTATCTCGATCTTGCCCTCCGCGATCTTATAATCCGCGGGTTTGCGGGTCCAGATAAGGTTTTTGACGTCAAAGTTCATGATGAGCCTCCGTGATGTTTTTAGGATATTATAGCAGGTTTTGGGGGTGGTGTAAAGCGTCCCGATCAAAAAAGAGGACAGCCCAAAGCCGTCCCCCATTTCATCACTTCCCAAACAGTCTCGCCAGCGGGTCGAGAATGGACGCGAGCTCTTCGATCGATTTATTAAGGCTTTGCACATCGATCTCGCCGACCTTTTTCAAGGCGTCGTTGACGGAGTCGGTGTTGTCGACTATCACTCCGTTAAAGTTATTAACCATTTCATCGATCTCGTCGAGCGATTCCTGAGCCGAGACAGCGACGTTTTCAGCCTCGGTAAGGGTGGTATTGACCTTCTCCAAGGTGTTCGCCGCAAGCGGCACGAATACCGACAACGCTATCACAAAGGCGACCACGAGGCAGATCATCGCTATCGCCGAAATTCTGCCGGATTTTGCCTCCTTGCGCTGCTGCTTTGCGATCTCGATCAAAAGCTCGGTGTCGCTCATCGATTCATATTTTTTTGACATAATTAACGCTCCTTCCGGTTTTTTATCACATTTTACCACATTTTTAGAAAATAGTCAACCTGTTTTTCTTTTTGATGATGATACCTCCTGCGCGTTCCCGATCTTCATCTTCAAAAATCCCCTTGCATTTTTGCAAAGGCGTGGTATAATTATAGGTGGGAGGGAGGATCATGAATATTCGGAATATGCGGCTCGGCGACTACGACGGCGTGCATGAGCTGTGGCTTCGGTGCCCCGGCATGGGCTTGCATTGATACTCAGTATGCCGATCAGAATGCCTGAAATCAGCATTTTGCTGTGAAATATTCATTAAATAAGGAGGATAATTATGAGGAAAAAACTTAACATCACCGAGGGGATCTTTCCGATGCCGGTGCTGATGGTCTCGACCTACAACGACGACGGCACCGTCAACGTCATGAACGCCGCTTGGGGCATGATGCAGGAGAGAAACGCCGTTGCGCTGAACCTCTCGGAGTCGCACAAGACCGTCAAAAATATCAAAAAAAGAGGGGCTTTCACTGTCGGGATCGCGGACGCGAAGCATGTTGCGGAGGCTGATTACTTCGGCATCGCTTCGGGAAACGACGAGCCGAAAAAGTTCGAGAAATCCGGGCTCACAGCCTCCCGCGCCGAGGCGGTTGACGCGCCGGTGATCAACGAATTTCCGATCTGCCTCGAGTGCGAGTTTGTCGAGTATCAGAGCGGCGACACCGGCTGCGGAGTCATCGGAAAGGTCGTAAACGTCACCGCCGACGAGAGCGTCATGAGAGACGGAAAGATCGACATCTCCCTCGTCGACGCCATCGCTTTTGACCCCTATACTCACGGGTATTACAGGGTTTCGGAGAGAGTCGGGAACGCGTTTAAGGACGGGTTGAAGATTAAGTGAGTTGAGGATTATAGAAAAAAAGCAGACCTGAAAGTCTGCTTTTTTATAATTACATTATGATTTCAGAATGAAAAAATCTCAGATGTAGTGGGCTCGACGATATCCCCCCTCTTCATATCTTAAAGCACTTCTGCACCGCCTTGATCGTCGCGAGGACGAGCACCGGACAGCCCTTTCTCATGACGGTGTCGGGACCGATTCTCATATTGAGGGCGCCGTTTTCCCTGATCGCCAAAATATTCATGTTGTACTTCTTGCGGACGTCGAGCCCAAGGATCGTCTTGCCGTCCCAATCGTCAGGGATCGCAAGCTCGAAAATATCGATATCACCGTCGAGCTCGATATAGTCAAGAATATGATCGGAAGTGCAGCGGATCGCCGTCCAGACAGCCATCTGCTTTTCGGGATAGACCACCCGATCGGCTCCGTTTCGCAGCAAAAATTTCTCCTGGACCCCGCGCGACGCACGCGAGATGACCGTCTTCGCGCCGAGCTCTTTTAACAGAGACGTCGTCTCGAGCGAGCTCTGGAAGTCGTCTCCTATCGTGACGATGCAGGCGTCGTAGTTTTTGACGCCGAGCGACTGCAAAAACGCCTTGCTGGTAGAGTCGCCGATCTGTGCGTTGGTGACGATCGGAAGGATCGAGTTTATCCGCTCTTCATCGGTGTCCACAGCCATGACCTCGTGACCGAGCTCGTTCAGCTTTTGCGCGACATGCCTGCCGAAGCGACCTACGCCTATCAAAAGTATCGATTTCATTTCAGACCTCCTGATTTATCATGATTTTCGGTATTATATATGTTAATTAAATCTTGCGAAGGATATCGAGCGTGTGATGGGAAGCGCCGATAAGGTCGGAGCGCTCGCATATCGAAAAATGATAGTCAACCCACTTTGCAAATGTTTCGTCGTCCATGGCGTCGATATAGTCCCGCATGTAATTCGTGGCGCCGTCGGTCGCGACGAGTTTTATCCGCTCGACCGGGATTTTCTCATCGAGCGCGGCAATATCCTCGGTCCTGACCAACTCAAACAGGTCCTTCGGCTCGCTTACGCAGTGCCAATCCGGGGTGAGTTTCAGATCCATCACCTCATGCAGCTTGTTGTGCCCAAAGACGTATTGAATGACCGTCGGCTCGTTCATGCAGTAGGCGACCAGAATATACCCTCCCGGCTTCGTCACCCGAACCGCCTCGGAAAGGGCTCTGAGCTTGTCGTCCCGCGTGTAGAGATGATACATCGGTCCCAAAACCATCGTAAGATCAAAACAGCCGTCTGAAAGCGCGGAGAGGTCCATGGCGTTGCCCTGCATGGCAGTGAGGCGCTCGGTGCCGCTCAGTTTTGATTTTAAAATTTCAAGATTATGCGGGATAAGTTCGACCGCGGTCACGCGATACCCTTTCTTTGCAAGGCTCACGCTGTACCTGCCGGTGCCGGCTCCGACTTCCAGAATCTTCGGATCATGAGTGCCGCATAAACATTCGTTAATATATTTAACCGTAGTTAAGTATTCGACACGACCGTGGCGGGAAAGAAGGCGACCTTCTTCGTCATAATTATTGTAATATTCTTCAAGATAATTCATATTTTGTCTCATTATCCCACCGTCAGTTTCTCCTGCGGCAGGGTGGACGGCGGGGTTTGCTTATTTGATAAAGCCGCGAAGATTATCGTGAGACCGCCCACGCGTCCGAAATACATAAGTAGGATAAGTATCGCCCTTGAAAGCCCGCCGAGGGTGGGAGTGATACCTAACGTCACCCCGACAGTGCCGATCGCCGAAGCGGTCTCAAAAAGGCAATCGCGAAGCGGCAAGCCCTCAATTCGGGAGATAAGGCATCCCCCGGTCAGAAACAGCGTCAGATACATTGTCAGAATGCTTCCCGCCTGCCTTACGGTGTCGTCGCCGATCCTCCGACCGAAGAAGTGAGTATGCTCGCGGCTCCTGAAAACCGATAAAGAGGTCGAGAGCATTGTCGCGAAGGTCGTCGTCTTCATTCCGCCCGCGGTCGAGCCGGGTGAGCCGCCGATCAGCATCAAAGCCGTCATGATAACGATTCCCGAGCCGCTTAACAGATTGAGATCGACGGTGTTGAAGCCCGCGGTCCTCGCCGTCACCGACTGGAAAAGCGAAGCCCAGATACGCTCGCCGGCGGGGATATCATCAAATTCCGTAAAGAAAAATATCGCCGCGGGAATGAATATTAAAAGCGCCGAGGTCACGATGATGATCTTTGACTGCATACGGTATTTCTTGAAGCGCCACTTGTTCGTGACGATATCTTCCCAAGTCAGAAAGCCGACGCCGCCGACGATTATCAGGATCATGATGACGATGTTTATAAGCGGGTCGTGAGCCTCGGTGGTGAGGGAGGAGTACTCCCCTCTTACCCCCATCAGATCAAAGCCGGCGTTGCAAAATGCCGAGATCGAGTGCCAGACGCTGTACCAGATACCTTTTAATATGCCGAACCTCGGGATAAAGGCGGGAAGGAGCGCTAATGTCCCCAAGCCCTCTATTATCGCGGTCCCCCGGATTATGAAACCCGTCAGATGCACAACGCCGCCGACATGGTGAGCCGAGATCGCCTCCTGCATGGTGGTGCGGGTCTTGAGGGAGATTTTTTTGCCGGAGAGCATCGTTATCGCGACGGCAACCGTCACGACGCCCATGCCGCCGATCTGTATCATCAAAAGGATTATCCCCTGCCCGAAGGCGGACCAGTAGGTGGCGGTGTCTTGGACGACAAGCCCCGTCACGCAGATGGCTGAGGTGGCGGTGAAGACGGCGTCGGGAAAGGAAGCGCCCTTGCCGTCTGAGGTGGCGAAGGGAAGTGTGAGGAGAAGGGTGCCGACCAAAATCGCGAGCGCAAAGCCGATGAGGATTATCTGTGAAGTTGAAAGCTGAATTTTTTTCATGCTGTCCTCCGAAAAAGGATGTCGGATATATTTTACAACTTTTTGAGGATAAAGTCAAGACAGAAGGCAGAAATGAGAGGTCAGATGGCAGATTATGCGCCGAGCCTTAAGTGGGACAAGTCAAAAAGGTTTTGCCCCGCTTTTCCTTAAAAAGCGGGCGGGGTCGAGGGGCAGAGCCCCTCGTCGCCCGTCGCAACGGGCGAAATCCCCAAGCAAGAATATGTACGCTTGCGGACATATTCTTGATTTTTTTATCTATAAGCGCAGGAGGGGGAAATGAAAACAGTCCGGTGGACTGTTTTCATCGGGGGAACCCTCGCCGGGGGTTC
>CANQYD010000019.1 GCA_947627985.1 uncultured Clostridia bacterium | reverse complement strand
TTGCAGTTATTTCATCATAACATTTTTTGAAGCGTTTGGCTGCTACTTTTTGTAACAGATCTATTTTAACATAACAACAGAGATCGGAAATCAGATATCAGAATTTCAAGGTGTCACCGTTGGTGACAGATTTAATCAGTGAGAATAATGAGGGCAGTTTGTACACTCCCAGCGGAGAATCTGCAGAGGGCGGAATTGAGAGGGCAGGCGTCCTCCCACGGCGGACAATTTGTGAAAAGTGTCTTCTTATTGTGCTTAAAATGTTTAAAATCCATGAAAGTGCGAAATAAAAATGATAAATTTTGCTTTTACAGTCTAAATTATTAAAGTAAATTTTGATATTTATAGTTGCGTGAATTTTAAGCATTTTAAGCACTATAGACCCTAAAATGTCTAAAATGTCTAAAATCCACGTGAGCGGGTGGGAGATATCTATCTTCTGACCCTCTAACCTCTATGCGCTCTAAGCTCTCTGAGGAGCAGGAGGTTTAAAATCCGCCTCTGATATCTGACTTCTCAATTCCGCGTTCTAAAAAGCCTCCCCGACGCGGAGAGGCTTTGAAGTTGGTATGAATTATCGCTTCGTGAAATCCGCTGATAACATCGCCCCGCAAAAATAAAGGGTTTTTCGGGTGCTTTGTGTGTAACTTGTATATTATATGTAAGTAATTCAGTTTTCAGCAAGTCTGAACAAACTGAATTCTTTTTTATTGATTTTACCACGGTTTTATGCGGCTGTCAATGCCTTTTTCAGCTTGCAATTCATCACATGCCCCCCGAAAATTGACTTGTGGGCGCGTCTGCCGTCTTAAATGAAAAACTACCCGCCGAACTGCACAAAACGCCACACGGCGCAAATTTGTGTGGTCAGCGCGTGAACAGCAAAACACCCGCCTTTATATCAAGCGGGTGTTTTCTGATGAAAGAACACTAAACTTCATCAAAGAACGGTGTACCGCCTAAAAATTTACTGTATCTCGGATTACTGCGATAAGCAGGAACGCCCATGACTTTTGCCACCTCAAATGAGTAAAGAAGATTGTCGACGATGTTTATTGCAGTTCTGTTTGATGCAAGAGTGTTGAAAATATGATTAAACTGATTGGCAGCATCAGGTGTTGAAAACAATGCTCGCAGCTTCATTTCAACCGCTTCACCTTCATAAATCAGTTTTGAATTTTCTTTGACCAGCGCGGCAAGTTCCTGTGCGCGCTTAATCATTTCCTGCTTTTGAGCTGCAAGAATTTTACCCTGCTCATCGGTGATTTGCTTATGAATCTTTTGATATTCATCGGGGTTGATGTACTTTCCATCGTCGAAGCGGTTGATTTCTTCGGTCAGCAGGTCAATGCGGCTGTTATGATATTTCCTTGCGACGTCGGCTTCGCTGTATTTCTTCTGGTCGCCGGAACGCGCATACCGCTCTAAATCCATTTCAGCCTGTTCAAGTCCTTTGTATGCGTTTTCAAGCTCTGACTTCAGCTTTGAATATTTTTTATTCGCCTGTTCAGTCAGCTTTTCGACCTGCTCATTCAGCCTGTTAAATACTTCATTTACCATGTGCATTCCCCCTTTTTATTTGAACAGCTTGATATTTTCCTTGATTGCCTTCTGACGTTCAGCGGGGTTTTTGATTTTCATAATATCTTCCTTTGTCAGCGTTTTCGCCGAATCCTTTTCTTCGGTCATTATCTCCTTGACACATTCTTTGAGAATCTGCTTGAATGCAGCTCTGAATTCGCTGTCATCGTTCTTTTCGGTCGGGTTCCGCAGCTCTTTGATTTGCCTTTCGATTTCGTCAAGCCTTTCCTCCCGCGATTTTTCCGAATGACCTTCTGCAAAAAGTTGTTTTCTGTAAGTAATCATTTTTTGATTTCCTTTCTTTTGTAAAAATTTATAGAAACCGTTCAGCGGTTTTCTATTTCGTTTATGCCGAATGGCGTTTTTCCGTGATGCAGCGGGTAATCGTCTGCATCTGTGAGAACAAAATATTTTCCTTTGTCAGTGACATATCCGATCGGCTTACCGACAATGCAACCCTGTTCGTCAAGCAAGCCGTATTCAGGCGCGAATGTCTTGCAGCAAGGGAAAAATATTCCGCTGCCGTCCTTGAAGCGAACCGTCGCCCAGCTGACTTTTACGGCAGCAAGTTCTTTGTAAAAAGCCTTGATTTCATTATAGCTGAATTTTCTGAACCGTTCTTTTTTCATACCGTCCAGCTCAAGCCAAGACCCGACCGGAATCAGATTGCTGCCCGCCGCCGGCATAACGGCGTGCAACCTCATCGCTCCGATGTGTAAACCTTTGATTTTCATTTTCATGATTATCTTCCCCCGCTTCTGTAATCGTTCCGTTTTTGTGCGGTCACGACAAGTTCATCAATGCGGTCTGAACCGATGTAAACAGGAATGATGATGTCACCGCCACCGTCGTTGTCGCCGAAGGCTTCGCGCATCAGATCAATCAAGTGTTCATCGCCGCTGACAATTTCGTTTCCACTGCCGTCGCCGAATCCTGCCGCGCCCACCGTTGTCGGACTGCTGAACATGTATGCCTGTTCATAAGCTTTACTATACCAAGTGACATTGACGTTCGGCACCTGACCGCTTTGCGCGTCGAATTTGCCCGACATGGAGAAGTGCGGCAGGGCGATTGTCTGATTGAATGCCAGCTTTGTATTTGCAAACATTGTCTGAATCTTTGTCAATGTCTGCTGCATGTTGTTTGACATCTGCATCATCTTCTGTTGTGCTGTTGATGTCATCTTTGCAAGTGTCGAAGTCCAGCTTGTCAGAATCGTTTCGCCCGACTTGCTGAAGGTCAGTGTGACTGCCGTCATCGTCGCCGTGACATTTTCGGTGATAGGCGACATGCCCTGTTTTGTGCCTGTTGTGATACCAGACCCGAATTTTTCAGCAGCGTCGGTCGCCTTTGAAGTGTTCTTTGTGAACACCTTGATGATTGTGTCGACCGCGTTTGTGAACATATCGCCCAGACCCGACACGCCTGTTTTGACAACATTGACCGAACCTTCGATGTCGGACATCGACTTTGACGCGCTTGATGCAGCGTCGGCAATACCGCTGATTGAACCGAGCATCGCAACCAAGGCAAGGTCAAGCGCACCGACGATGGGAACAGCAACACCCATTTCAATGTCGAATGCTGCAAGTGCAAGGTCGGCAGAACCCGAAGCGACTGCGAGTGCGGCAAGGGAAACACCGCACGCGGCGGCAGATGTGCCAAGGGCGACGGCTCCTGCCGATATAGCAAGCAGGGCGGTTGCTGCCTTTTCGCCGTGTTCTGATACGGTCGGCAGCTTTTCTGTCAGCCGTCCAACCGCGTCCATCAGCGTTGAAACACCCTGACAGGCAAGGTTGACGCCTTCGCCCATCGCGAGAATCCCAACACCGACGGCAGCAACAGCAGCACCGAAGGCGACAAGACCCGCAGCACCGGCGGTCAAAGCAGGGGCAAGCGCGGCAGCACCAGCGGCAAGACCCGCGATGACAGCAACCATTGACCCCATGGCGATTGCAGCGGGGGCACCTGCTTCAGACAGCGCGATTGCCGACTGTGCTAAGAGGGCAAGACCCGCAGCAGCCAAGAGAATACCCGCGCCCAGCGCGATGAAGCCAAGGGCGTTCGATGTGAGAGTTCCGACAGCAGTTCCCGCGCTGGTGACAGGTGCAGCGGCTGAAGCAGCCGAAGAACCGATGCCGGACATAAGACCGCCGACTTTCGACCCGACGCTGATAAGCGTTCCGATTCCGCTGACAAGTTTGCCGCCGACGATAAGCAAAGGACCTTCAGCCGCCGCGACGGCAGCAGCGTTCACGATCAGCCGCTGGGTGGCGGGTGATAAGTTGTTAAAGCCTTCAGCCACGCCCGACAAAATATCCATGCCCTTCTGCATGAACGGAATAAGCATGTCGCCGACGACCACCGCACAATTTGAAAACTGTTCTTTCAGCTGACTGATTTGCGATGCCGTCGTTGAATATCTCTTTTCCGCTTCAGCTGCCAGCGCGGTGTTTTCGGCAAATGCGTCGCTTGATATGTTTATCGCATCGCCCAAAACGCCTGAAGCAAGACCGAGCGATTGCAGCATGTTCGCCTGTCGCACGCCCGACATGCCGAGTTCATCAAGAACAAGGGTTGCATTTTCGCCGCGCTGGTCGAGCGTTCCCAATCCCGCGATGAATGCCTGAAGTGCTTCAATAGGCTTTTCGTTCCACTTTTTCGCGAATTCATCAGCCGACAACCCCGATATGCTTGCAATACGGTCAAGCGAATTTGTGGTGCCCGCCGTGAAGTTTGCCACTTCACTTGTGATTGCTGCAAGCGTTTGCGCCATAGCGGTTCCGCCCGCTTCAGCCTGAATTCCGACTGATGACATCGCGGTTGACAGTGCAAGAATATCGGTTGAAGATAATCCCGCGATGGTTCCCGCCGATGCAAGCCTTGTGGACATGCTCAAAATACTTGCTTCATCGGTCGCAAAGTTGTTTCCAAGGTCAACGATTGCCGAACCGAGATTTGACGCCTGAGATTGTGCCACGCCTGTTATATTCATGAAGTGTGCAAGCGCGGTCGCAGCTTCTTCGGCTGATAGGTTTGTCGTATCGCCCATCTGAATCATTATTCTTGTGAAGTCGAGCAGGTTTTTGCCGTCCTTGCCGACTTCAACGCCGAGCTGACCGGCGACTTCCATGACGCCCGCGATCTGATTCTTTGAAGATGCCGTTTCGGTCGACATCTGCTTGATGCCGTCAGACAGCTTTTTGAAGTTTTCTTCGGTGGTGTCGACCGTTTTTCTGACGCCTGTGAACGCTTCTTCAAAGTCCACTGCCGCTTTTGTAGACGCAACACCCAACCCGACGATGGGAACGCTCAAAGAAGCTGTCATCAGCTTTCCTGTCGAAGCCATTGATTCGCCCGCTGTTTTGAATGACGATGCAAGCTGTTCGGCACTTGACGCACCCGACAAACCCATGTTTTCGGTTTCGCTCTTAAACTGTTCGACATTTCCCTTCAGCTTGCTGAAAATTGCAGAAGCCTTGTCAATAGCTTCTATGTTCACAAGCAGCGAATAATCAGCCATTTAATTCACTCCCTTCACCGTATCAGTCGATGACTTCATCATTGAAAGCGTTGAAAAAAAACCTATTACAACCGGCGCAAGATTAAAGACGCTTATTATTGAAAAGTGTCAAACGCAGTCGGAATTTGTAAAGGAATTTGCAGAATGGTGTGACATTCATCACCCAGACACAAAACCCTATCCGCAGGGAAAAGATGTCAGCAGATGGGTCAATGATAAAGTTGTACCACGGCAGGAACGTCTTAAAATGTTTGCAGAGTTCTTTGGTGTAAATGTTGATTATTTGAATTGCAAAATTTCTGTCAAAGAGAAACGCAGCAGAAAGGAAATCAAAAACGGATTCAAGAGTTTAGCGCAAACCAATATTCAGGTTGCTAACCTTCCTGAAAAAGTTCAGCGGGTTTTTAAAATCCGTGACTTTACAAGCTATTTGAAAAACACGGGTTTTATATTTGAATCAGTTCCGACCAAATTTGCAGATTCAGCCTATCGCACAACATATGAATTTTGCGACGATGGATTCAGTTATACGCTGCATCTGGTATTTCCGAATCTCAAAGTTCAAGAAGAATCAGAATGTAAAACGGTTGTAACAATGCCCGACGGTCAGACGATGCAAATCACCGATGAACAGCTTTATGCGCTTATCAAAGAATGCGACAGCTTCATCAATTTCAAATTTTCAGAATTAAAAAAGGAAGTTAAAGAAAATGACAAGTAACATCAAAGACAGAACAAAATTTGACTTTTCACAGCTTAAATGGATTATTGACACGGCTGGCGGCGGTGTCGCTCAATTCGCCCCGAAGGTCGGAATGACGGAAAAACGCCTGCAGGATTGTCTGGATAATATTTCCGAATTCGACATGTGGGAAATCCGCTGCATATATGAAGCGCTGCCGATTCCGAGCTGTCTGTTTGACGCTTATTTCTTCACGGAGCTGAAAGAAGCAAATGTCGGTGGAGCCGCGTTTGATTATTCAAGGCTTAAAGGTCGTATCAAAGAAAAGTATGCAACCCAAGAGGCATTTGCAAAGGCACTGGGCATTTCAAACGCTTTGCTGTCAAATAAGCTTAACAGCGTCGCAGATTTTACGCAGCGCGAAATCACAAAAGTGTGTAAATTGCTTGAAATTCCGCATGAATATGTTTGTGCATATTTTTATGTTCTTCCCGCTGTCAGTCGTTGATTCAGGAAGAATTCAGACGTAAAAAAAGAATAGGCATACCCTGTTGCAGCAGGGTATGCCTTGACAACCAAAATCAAAGGAATGAATGAAATTTGGTGACGCCCTTATTATACCACTCATTCCTTGAAAAATCAATACAAAGGAATGATATTTTATGAGATTGCCAAACGGTTATGGTTCTGTTTATAAGCTCTCCGGCAACAGGCGCAAGCCGTGGGCGGTTCGCATCGTTGCATCAAGGTCTGAATCGCCTGACGGAACGCCCCGCTTCAAATATAAGGTGTCACTGCACAATTATTTTGGTGCAGACGCGCAGTCAGATTTTTCGTCAGATGAAACAAAAACCGGAGCTAATACTTTGTGTATTAGCGAGGATTTTTGTGAAATATGACGGAAAATATGCAAGCGGATGTGCCAAAAAGGCGATAGCTGGTAATTGTGCGGTGAGACCTTTAGTATCTCGGTTATTATGAAACAAAGGAAAAGGTGCTGATAGCTCTTGCACAATTCAACGCACACCCCTATAACACCGACGCGAACAAAGTGACTTTCGGCGATGTGGTTGAAATGTGGTCAGCGGAACATTTTCCAAAGGTGTCACATTCTAACGTCAACGGTTATAATGCTGTTTATAATCTTTGCGCCCCCATCAGTTCGATGCGGTTCAATGACATTCGCAAAGTGCATCTGCAAAACATCGTTGACACTTGCGGCAAGAATTATCCGACGCTTAAGGCATCACAGCCCAATTAGCGGCTAATGCCTTTTTGGCGCAGCTACTTGCATATTTTCCGTCATACTTTGCCAAAATGCTCGGCAATACACAAAGTATTGCCTCCGCTTTTGACTTCGTCTGACGAAAAATCTGACTGCGTATCTGCACAAAAATAATTGTGCAGTGATGCCTCAGAAAGCTGAAAATTCTTTATTCGATGATGTATAAATTCGCACTGGCGAACGACTTATGTTCAAAAAACTATTCGCAGACGGTTGACATCAGTCAATATTCAGACCGCAACCCCGACGCGATCGAGCGCAAACCGTTCAGCAAAGATGAAATCGAAGTGCTTTGGTCAAAGGTCGATGCAAGCGAATATGTCGCGGTCGTTCTTATGCTTATTTATTCAGGCTGCCGAATCAGTGAGCTGCTTGACCTGAAAAAAGAAAATGTCAATCTTTCCGAACGATGGTTTGATATAACCGCCGCAAAGACCAAGGCGGGAATTCGCAAGGTGCCCATCGCCGAAAAGGTTATGCCGCTGTTCAGAATGTGGAATCAGAAAAACGGCTGCGAGTATCTGATAAGCACGCACGATGGAAATCATTTTGAATATAGAAATTTTTATGATTCATACTGGCAGCCTGTCATGGAACTGACAGAAATGCTGCACAAACCGCATGACACGCGGCACACCTGCATCAGCATGTTGGCAGAAGCGGGTGTCTATGAAAGAATAATAAAAAGAATTGTCGGTCATAAGGGTCACGGCGTAACAGAAGCGGTTTATACTCATTATGACATTAACCAGCTTCTGAACGCGATTGACCTGATATGAAAGGCGGCTGCACATGAAGCACCGAATAAACCGAACCGATTACAAAAACATATACACAAAACGACACTATGACCGCATCTCTTTGAATGTTCCCAAGGGATTTATCGAGAAAATAAAAAAGTGCGCCGATCAGAACGGCACATCGGTCAACGAATATATCATCAGGCTGCCGGAGCAGGACATCAGTAAAGAAGGCTGTTCAAGAATCGCGGAACAGTCGCGGTTCGACGAAAAACAAAATGACCTGCTGCAAAAATGGCAGGTTGCAAAAAAGTATTATGACATGATTGAAGCCGCCGACGATTCACAAGGCTATTATGTTCTACTGAAATCGGGATACATCAACGACTTCAGCGGCAGCAGGACAATTCAAGCTGAATCCATGCATGACATCAGGCTTGCAATTACCAAGTCGCACGCGGTGAGAACAGGCACCCTGACCGACGGACTTGATGAAAAGACGGTCGAGCAGCTGAAGCGGTGGCAGGTTCCGCGCAAATATTATAAGCTCATCGAATCGGTGGCGGTCACGAAGTCAAGCGGTCACACGATTATTTTGAAGGAAGGCTGCATCAACGACTATACGGGCAGCAGAACCGTTCACGTTGAAAAGGCAAATTATTTCCGCACGGTCATGAAATACTCTCACGAGTTGCCGCCGAAGGTCTGACCAATACCCCTAAAAACGGCAATATGAAATGCTTTAGCTGTCTTACGCAAGACATTTCTTCTTTGCTTAATTTGTTAAAGCAATTTGTAAGCAACCGGTGTATTTCCGCACACGGTCGCGCACGGGTCGCAGATAGCTTTGAATCCTGAATTATATATGACAAATCCCCGAAAATACGCGGTTTTCGGGGATTTTGATATTTTGTGAAATTGTTCGCAAAGGGTAAATTTTTTATCTCTTCGAGAACTGCGGCGCTCTTCTTGCAGCCTTGAGACCGTATTTCTTTCTTTCCTTCATTCTCGGGTCTCTTGTGAGGAAGCCCGCGGCTTTGAGAGCGGGTCTTAAGTCGGCGTTATACTGCAAAAGCGCCCTTGAAATGCCGTGGCGGATAGCTCCCGCCTGACCCGACACTCCCCCGCCCGCGACCGAGCATACGATGTCGAACTGACCCGCGGTCTCGGTGAGGTTGAGGGGCTGACGGACGATGAGCTTTAAGGTCTCAAGACCGAAGTAATCGTCGATATCTCTGCCGTTGACGGTCACCTTTCCGGTGCCCTGATAGATTCTGACTCTCGCTACGGAGTGCTTCTTTCTGCCGGTGCCGTAGAAGTAAGGATTCTTGGATTCGTACATAATTTACCTCCCTCTCATTAAAGCTCGATCTCAATTGCTTCCGGCTTCTGAGCCGCGTGCGGGTGCTCGCTGCCCTTGTATGCGCGGAGGCGTGTGAGAGAATTTCTGCCGATCGTGTTCTTGGGAAGCATTCCCTGAACGGCGTAGGTCATCGCCCTCTCGGGCTCCTTTGCCATCATGTCGGAATATTTGTATTCCTTGAGATGACCGATCCAGCCGGTGTGGTGCCGTCTGACCTTTTTCTGGAGCTTTGAGCCGGTGAGGACAGCTTTGTCGCAGTTGATGATGACGACATGATCTCCGCAATCGACATGAGGAGTGTAGGTGGGCTTATTCTTGCCGTTCAGAATGGAAGCGGCAGCGGCGGCGACTCTTCCGAGAGGCTTGCCGGCGGCGTCGATAAGATACCACTTGCGCTCTACATTCTGCGGATTAGCCATGAATGTTGACATAATATTTCCTCCTGAGTATAATTTCTTACCGGGGGAACCCCCGGATTCCGATAAAAGCGGAACAACAATCGGTATTATATTCCTTTGGAAGCGATTTGTCAAGCCCTTTTTGAAAGTTTTTTTAAATATATTTGAATTTCTTTTAATTTCTTTGCATTTCTCTTTGTTTTTCTTTATTTCTTGAAAATGATTTCACTTTATTTTTTATGATGATTCAGCCCGACCTTTGCGATAAAACGGCGGTCTTCGTGCAATATATTTATGAAAGGAAGTGAACGGCATGGCTAAGAAAGCACTCGATGAGATCATAAAAAAACTTTCAGAAGGCGATGTGAATTCCCTTCGCGATCTTTATGAGGAGGTCTCCCGAGAGGTCTATGCCTACTCGCTTTCGGTCTTAAAAAGCAGACCCGACGCTGAGGACGTTTTGCACGACCTTATGCTCGAAGTATTCCGAAGCGCGCAGGATTACAAGAGCTGCGGCAAGCCGGCGGCGTGGGTGATGGGTATCGCAAGAAATCTCTGCCTGATGAAGCTTCGCGAACGTCGGCGGGAGATACCGAGCGATCCGACGGAAGGGGTATTTTCCGACATAACAGCCGAGCCGTCTTTAAACGCCGAGGATCGGGCAGTGATAAAATCCTGCCTTGATCTTTTGGACGGTAAGGATCGGGAGATCGTGATCTTGCATGCCGCCGTCGGTCTTAAACACAGGGAGATCGCGAAGCTGACGGGGCTGCCGATATCCACCGTGCTTTCAAAATATCAGAGATCGTTAAAGAAGCTGAGCAAAGAACTGGAAGGAGCGCTGAAATGAAAAAGCTCGAACGTGCGATAAAATCCGCCTTCACAAAAGGCTCTCCGGCTTTCCCGGAAGAGCTGCTTTCGGAGTGCTCCCCGTCTCAGGGAGAGATAATCATGACAAAAAGAAACAAAGGAGAGATAATCATGACAAAAAGAAACAAAAAGAGGGCAGGCGCTTTGATCGCCTTAGTCTCGGCTATAGTTATGCTTGCGGCGACCGCGGTCGTCGCGGCGGGTCTCGGCAGGATAATTTCCTCCGAGGAAGCCCTCAGAGCCGCGGAGACTTATTTTGTAAAAACCGAGGAAGACGAGGCTCTTAAGACCGATATCGGGACTGCCCTTCTTTTGGGCGAGACCTACGGCGAGAGCGTCACCGCGGGGGAAGCGGATATCGGTCTTAAGGAAGGAAAGCTTATCTACAACGTCACCTTCAAGACCTGCGGATACGAGTTTTCAGCCGTCATCGACGCCAAGACCGGGGAGACGTATTCAGCCCGAAAAGTCCCCGACCCGGATTGGGAAGAGGTCAGAGATCAGGTCAGAACCGAAGCCGAGGAGAAGCTTAATCAGCTTAAAGATAAGACGCCCATGGAAATCGCCGAGGAAAAGGTGAAGTCGGGTCGCTTCGAGACCGTCTTCAAAAAGCATTTCGGTCTTAAAAAGGGCGCGGCGATCCCGATCGACTATGAACTCAATAATCCCGGAGATGTCGAGATCAATATCGACGAAAATGCCCTTACCGCCGACGTTTCGCAGAGGCTCGAGGGGTATATATACTCCGCGAAAATCGACGTCTTAAGCGATGAAATTCTCGGCTCGGATATCTCGGAGGACCCCGATTTTGCCGGCGACAGTGTGATGTTTGAATTCCCCGACGGCTGCATCAGATACGGCGAAGCTGAGAAGAAGGCTGAGGAGTATATCTTGAATAATTATCCGGAGATGGGAAATATCAGTATAGACGGAAGCGGCAAGCCGACTGCGGTGACCTCCTTTGCCTTCCTCGGGACGAGTCTCGGGTCGGGGGACGCGACTTATGAGAACGGCTACGACGTCTCGGTGCAGTATTTCGGCACGGACGACGGCAGCGGGGAGCTTATCGACCTTGAGTTTGAGGTCTATGTCGACGCTGCGGGCGGGCTGCTCGGGATTGCAAAGAGGTACGGCATAACGGCGGCTTGCAAGGCTGCGAGGGAGGCGTGCGGGCTGGAAAATATCGACAGCGAGTCCGGCAGCGGCGAGGGAACGGAGCTTTACACCTGCAGTTTTACCGACCTTGACGCCGGGGTGACGAGGACGGTCACGGTGGACAGGAGGACGCTGGAGATTGTGAGGGTGGAGTGATCGGGGCTTCGCCCCGTGCACCCTCCGGCTGCACAGAGGACAGAGGTCAGAAGGCAGAGGACAGATTTTTATCTTTTACCTGCTGCTTCTGTCAGCGGTGCGGTAGGGGTGCACAGCTCTGTGTCCAGCCTTCCTGCGCCATACCGAGTCTGATAGGAGCAGAAGGTTCGGGCGAAGCCCCCGGCTGCACAGAGGACAGAGGTCAGAAGGCAGAGGACAGATTTTTACCTTTTACCTGCTGCTTCTGTCAGCGGTGCGGTAGAGGCACACAACCCTTCTCCCAACCTCCCGCACCCCACCAACCCCGGATAGAAACAGAAGCCCGGGGACGGGGTTGGGTGCCACTTACAGGGAAAAGCAGGAGCAGGGGGGTATGGGGCGAAGCCCGTGCGACGAAGTCGCACCGCCGACGCGAAGCGTCGGCGCGCTGCCTGCGGCAGCGGGGCTTCGCCCCGGGGTCTCTGCTCCTATCAAGCCTTGGTAGGAGCACACACCCTGTGCCAAGGTCTGCATGCAGCTTCAAGCTATGATAGAGGCAGAATACCTGCTGCTAATTTTGCCTCGCTTTGCTCGGCAATTGTGGGGCACCCCTGCGGGGTTCCCCACGCCCCTCCGTGCTTTTCCCCCTCCCCAACCCCTCCCCGGCGGGGAGGGGCTTCCCGCCTCGCTTCGCTCGGCTCCGGGCGACTTCGTCGCCCTCTTTTGAACGGTAAAAGCAAAAAGGACAGCTCTCGCTGTCCTTTTTGCAGAGATTTCGCTCACTGCGGTGAGCGACCAAGGGCTCCGCCTTACATGCGGGGTTTTGCCCAAGAGCACGAGCAATCAATCGTTTACGATTGCGAAGTGCGATTGGTTGCAAAACCAGCTTGTTCACTTGAGGAAAAGCGGGGCAAAACCTTTTAGACTTGTCTCTTATGCACCTTTGTGCAAAATCCTCCGTCTGTCCTCTGAGCGTCTGCACTCTGTCATCTAAAAGGGCTTGACCCTAAACTCGCCTTGTCTCTCAGAAAGCCGATCACAGACACAGAATCCGCCTTCCTACCCTAACTCTCCACCCACTCCCCCTCGTCCTTCTCCAACCTGAACCGAATGTCAAACTCCTCATTATCCCCCGAAGGAAGCGGGCGGACGACATGCGCCGAAATCTCGTCGCCGGGGGACATCTTCAAAATTATCGCGTACACGTCGTCCGCGGTGGACACGCTTTGCCCCTCGATCTCGGTGATGATATCACCGATCATCAGCTCGGTGCTGTAGATGTCGCAGTCGGGATCGATCTCGACGATCTCAAGCCCCGTGGGACCGCCTTCCTCCGCAAGGTCCTCGGTGATCTCATAAAACGTGATCCCTACCCGTGGTCTGCCGAGCACCGAGCCGTTTTCGATCAGCTCCTCGATGATCGGCATGGCTGCCTTCGTCGCGATCGCAAAGCCGATGTTGTCGTATTCAAGAGCATTTAATTTTGACGATGTGATCCCGATCACCTGTCCCCACATGTTGACCAGCGCGCCTCCGGAATTTCCCGGGTTGATGGCGGCGTCGATCTGAATGCAGGACATCGGGATATTTGCCGACTCCACCCTTATCATTCGATCAAGTCCCGAAGCTATGCCGGTCGTGATGCTGCCGTCAAGACCTGCGGGGGACCCGATCGTCACGATCTCCTCGCCCACCGTCACCTTATCGGAATCGCCGAACTGAGCTGCGGGAAGATTTTTCCCGCCTATCTTTATGACCGCAAGATCGCTCTTTTTGTCAAGACCTACCGTCTCGGCGGAATATTCGGTGCCGTCGATGGTCCTGACCTTTACCGAAAGGGTCCCGCCTTCAACGACATGGCAGTTTGTGATGATATAGCCGTCCTCCGACATGATGACCCCGCTTCCCTGACCGAAGGTCTTGAACCCCGTGTCCTCGGAATATGCGATCACCGTCACTATCGACGGCGAGACAGCCCGATATACCCCTTCCACCGTATATCTCCCGTCGGGTTGATAATACTTTTCCTCAAGCTCGGGATATTCGGCTATCGGAAGCGTGAACCCGGGTTTATGATAATCTCCCCCGGTTATTCTTCTTATCCAGCCCTTGCCGAACACCAGCCTTGCGGATATCCCGAAAAGCCCGACAAACAGCACGGTCATCATCGCGAAAACTTTCAAAAACAGATGATCCTTGCCGCTGCGTATTTTTCCCGGAGGCTTTGGAAGATAGTCAAGCTGCTCCTCTTCGGCTTTTGCAAGCTCTCTTAGCTCTCTTAAAGCCTCGTTTGCGTCCTCAGCCGGGACAAGCCGCTCGATCTTCACCGCGGGCTCCGAAATTTCCTCCGGCTCTTCCTCCTCGGGAAGACGAATTTCCTCGTCCATCTTGTATAAACCCCTTTCTTAAGGTTACTTCTTTTTCTTTTTCCTGATGCTGTTCCCGACGATTACCGCAAGAGCATACGCTACAGCCGCGGCGGTTGCAGCTGCGGCAGCTGCCGTCACAGCCTTCGGATTAACGCTCGGCTTTTTATATACAACAGCCGGCAGCATCTTCTTTTTGTCATCTTTCCAAGAGCTCATCTCGATGTTTGCGGCGCGGTTTTCCTCGGCTTCCTCCTCATCTTCGGCGCCCGATTTTTCATATAATTCGGGGTGCTTGTAGGCGGGGGTATCCTCCTCAGAATAATACTGCTCGTCGTATTCATACTCAAAGCCCTCGGGAAGGTCGCCGTCCTCCATTCCGTCTACGACCTTTTCGATGTTCTCAAGCTTCTCGCCGAGGGATTTGAGCTCTTCATGCAGATGAGCCTCGATGTCCTCTATTGACTTCGGTTCTGAGGGCGACATGTCGCTCCACTCGTCGTAGCCGTCGCTGTGGTCCTCAGGCTTGGGCTCTTCCGGGATATTTTCCTCCGCGGTTTTTGTGATATTTTCGGCGATATCTTCCGCGATATCCTCCTTCGTCTCCTCGATGATCTCGGCGACGCTCTCGATGTGCTCCTCCGCGGCTTCTACATGCTCTTCAATGGTTTCGGAGACACCATCATGAACTTCCTCAACAACATCATCAACCGCTTCGGCAACGTCATCATGAACATCTTCCACAACATCTTCAACCACCCCGGCGACATTATCATGAACATCTTCCACAACATCATCTACAGCCTCGGCGACGTCGTCATGAACCTCCTCGGCTGCCGAAGAGAGGTCGTCAAACTTCTCCTCCAAAAATTCCGAGGGCTCGCCCTGATGCTTTTCAAGCTCGTTTTTATATTCGTCGCTGAAATTCACTTCCTCCGGCTCCTCTTCGTCCGGCTCGTCTACGATGACGTCGGAAAGATCGATATCCGGCTGAACGGGCGCCTCCGGGGCTTCGTCTTTTACCTCCGGCTCGGGAGTCTCTGCGGGCTTCGCCTCAGCCTCTTCCCGGGCGCTTTCTTTTTTCCTGAGCTCTTCCTCCTGCTTTTTGGAAAGAGGGAAATCCTCGTCAAAGAAATCAAACATTGTTATTCTCCTTTCCTGCGTTTTCCGCAAGCTCAAACTTATATCCCACGCTCCATACCGTCTCTAAAGACCACTGCTTCGACACCCCGTCAAGCTTGTCGCGAAGGCGCTTTATGTGCACGTCGATGGTACGGGAGCCGCCGTAATATTCAAAGCCCCATATCGCGTCCAAAAGCTGATCCCGGTTGAAAACCGTGTTCGGGTGGGAGGCAAGGTGAAAGAGCAGTTCAAGCTCTTTGGGAGGCGTGTCGAGGACCCTGCCGTTCACCTTCAGCTCGTATTTTGTCATGTCGATGTCAAGGCGGTCATAGTGTACCTCCTTGGGCTCGCCGTCCTCCTTTGAGACGCCTATTCTTCGGTATACCGCCTTTATGCGCGCGATGACTTCCTTTCCGTCAAACGGCTTCACGATGTAGTCGTCCGCGCCGAGCTCCAGCCCCAAGACCCGATCGAATACCTCCGACTTCGAGGTCACGAATATCAGAGGCGTCTGGGATTTTTTTCTTATCTCCCGACAGACCTGCCAGCCGTCGACGCGCCGAAGCACCGCGTCAAGGAGCACGATATCGGGCTTGAGAGATGAAAATCTCATAAGACCGTCCTCGCCGTCGGGGCTGACGATCACGCTGTAGCCCTCTTTTTCGAGGCAGAGCCGCAAAAGCTCAGCCGACGAGGGGTCGGAATCGATCACCAAAACCTTAAAAGCCTGCATTTCTATCCCTTCTTCCGTATTTCTATTTTTAAGTATAGTATAAATCCCGCAAGAATTCAAGGGGTTTTTGAAATTTTTGTTGCAAAATTTTTAAGAAATCCATAAACTCGATTGAGTAATTCATTTTTTAGTAACAAATTTCAGCATATTTTACAAAGCATTTTTACAAACATTGGGCAAAAATATGCGCTTTCAACGAAATCTCGCAAAATTCCGTTTGTGCGACACTAACCGCTTGATTTTTTAAAAAATCATGATAAAATATAGTTAGCACTCGTGAAGCGAGATTGCTAATTCTGACAGTTTATAATTTTTATCTTAGGAGGATCATTATGAATTTAAAACCCATTTTTGACCGTGTTATCGTTAAGATGGTCGAAGCTGAGGAGACGACGAAGTCGGGAATCATCCTGACCGGCTCGGCTAAGGAAAAGCCGCAGCTTGCCGAAGTGATCGCGGTCGGCGACGGAAATTCCCACGACGGCAAGGAGCCGGTCGCGATGAAGGTCAAGCCCGGCGACAAGGTGCTTCTTTCCAAATACAGCGGCACCGAAGTCAAGATCGACGGCGAGGAGCTCATCATCGTGAACATGGGCGACATTCTCGCGATTGCGGAGTAATTTTTTAAGGAGGAGAGTTTATTATGGCTAAGGAAATCATCTACGGCGAGGAAGCAAGAAAGGCGCTTCAGGCAGGTATCGACAAGCTCGCCGACACCGTTAAGATCACTTTGGGACCCAAGGGCAGAAACGTGGTTTTGGACCGCACCTACGGGCTTCCGCTCATCACTAACGACGGCGTGACGATCGCAAAGGAGATCGAGCTTGAGGACGTCTTTGAGAACATGGGCGCGCAGCTTATCCGCGAAGTCGCCACCAAAACCAACGACGCAGCCGGAGACGGCACCACTACCGCCACGCTTTTGGCGCAGGCATTTGTAAGAGAGGGAATGAAGAACATCGCCGCGGGGGCAAACCCGATGGTCTTGAAGAAGGGCATTCAGAAGGCTGTCGACGCCGCCGTTGCCGCGGTTCAGGCTAATTCCAAGAAGGTGTCGGGCAGCGCCGATATCGAAAGAGTCGCGACCGTATCTTCGGGAGACGAGAGCGTAGGAAAACTTATCGCGGACGCGATGGCTAAAGTCACCTCCGACGGGGTCATCACCATCGAGGAATCCAAGACCGCCGAGACCTACAGCGAGGTCGTCGAGGGAATGCAGTTCGACCGCGGATACATCACCCCCTACATGGTCACCGACACCGACAAGATGGAAGCAGTTCTGGATGACGCGTATATCCTCGTCACCGACAAGAAGATCAGCTCCATTCAGGACATTCTCCCGCTGCTTGAAGAGATCGTCAAGAGCGGCAAGAAGCTTCTGATTATCGCGGAAGACCTCGAAGGCGAGGCTCTCTCGACGATCCTCATCAACAAGCTCCGCGGCACGTTCACCTGCGTAGCCGTCAAAGCCCCCGGTTTCGGCGACCGCAGAAAGGAAATGCTCCGCGACATCGCGACCCTCACCGGCACCGACGTGATCTCGGAGGAGCTCGGCTATGAGCTCAAGGACACGACCGTCAACGACCTCGGACGTGCGCGCCAGGTCGTCGTCTCGAAGGAAAACACCATCATCGTGGACGGCGCGGGCGATCCCGAGGAGATCAAGGCAAGGGTTGCGCAGATCAGGAACGAGATCGAGAACACCACTTCCGATTACGACCGCGAGAAGCTTCAGGAGAGGCTTGCAAAGCTTGCGGGAGGGGTTGCGGTCCTTAGAGTCGGCGCCGCTACCGAGGCTGAGATGAAGGAAAAGAAGCTCAGGGTTGAGGACGCTCTTGCCGCCACCAAAGCCGCCGTCGAGGAAGGCATCGTAGCCGGAGGCGGAACGGCTCTTATCAACGCTATTCCGGCTGTTGAGAAGATTATTCCCTCTTTGGAAGGCGATGAGAAGACCGGCGCAAAGATCGTCTTGAGAGCTCTTGAGGAGCCCATGCGGCAGATCGCCGCCAACGCGGGTCTCGACGGCTCCGTCATCATCGACAAGATCAGAAGGAGCCGCAAGGTCGGCTACGGCTTCGACGCCTACAAAGAGGAGTATGTGGATATGATCCCCTCCGGAATCGTGGACCCGACCAAGGTCACGCGCTCGGCGCTTCAGAACGCGGCTTCCGCGGCTGCGATGGTTCTCACCACCGAGAGCCTTGTCGGGAACAAGAAGGAGGACAATCCTCCCGCACCCGCAGGCGGCGCCGCAGGAATGGGCGGGATGTATTGATCTCACGGGGTTTGGGATAAAGAGGATACCCCCGGGCGAAGCCCCCGCAGCCGAAGGCTGCGGCTTCCTCCGCTTCGCGGAGGAAGCGACCGCGCGCAAGCGCGCGGTCGGGCTTCGCCCGTATAGAAGTCAGAAATCAGAAATCAGAAGTCAGATATATAAATTCAGCAGCAAATTTATCATTAACATCTTTAAAATCCGTTGCCGCAGGCAACACCTTGCAGTTCTGACAATCCGACCTCTGACCTCTGTTTTCTGACTACTATCTTGACATTCCCGCCCGCATGTTATATAATGGTATCAAATCCCCACTGAAAGGAGCCCCGAAGATGCTGACAGCCCTGTCCCCGCAGAATATCTGGCATATGATCGTCGTCTTTTTCTCGTCGATACTTCCCTTCTGCGAGTCAAAAGGCTCAATTCTTATCGCGAGCATGTACCGCCTGCGGCTTGTTCCGTCCGGCATAGTGTCCTCTGCGGGGGCTTTCGTGCCGGTTCCCTTCATCTTAAAAGGCGGAAAATTCGGCTTGCCCGAGGATGGCGTGAAAAAATCCGGCAAGCGGGAATTTATCAAAAACATGATCTCAAGATACGGCTGCTGGGCGCTCCTTTTGGCGACGGCGATCCCCTTCACGGGCGTCGGGACATGGCTGGGAGCTATCCTTGCAAGGCTTACCGGCGTCGATAAAAAGCGTGCGGCTGCCGCGATCTTTGTCGGCAATCTCATCGCCACGTTTCTGATGGTTGCGACCGTCGCAGGTGTGACGTCGATTTTTTAGACGGTTTATGATTAAGACCCAAAGACCGCAAATCCCGCCTATATAATAATGTATCGGATTTTCCCGCAAGATGATTTTCTTGCGGTTTTTTCATGGGCAGGGGAGGGGCAGATGATCGTTTAATTAAACACGGTTTTTAAATTTTACATAAAAAACGGGTGTCAATTTATTCAAATCGTGCAAATTGTGGGCAAACTTTTGTATACTTCGCTGATTGAAAGAGGCAGAAAAAAGTGTTATAATGTTCTTACCAAATTTTATTGGAGGTAAAAACCTTATGAAAAGAATTTTAGCAATTCTTGTCGCGGCGACTATGGTTCTCTCCATTTTCGCCATGACAACTGTTATCAGCGCAGCCACTGCCGACACCGTTTTCGAGTCGGTTGAAGGCACCGCAACCATCGACGGAACGATGGACGACGGATATGCTTCCGCCCTTCACCTTGTTCTTGACCAGTGCGGTTCTTCCAACGGCGCAGGCGCGGTTCTGGATTCTCCTGCCGCAGACGTTTACATCATGAACGACGCCGAATGGGTCTATGTTTTCTATGATGTACATGACGCGTCCCTCGACAACACTTCTGCCAACTACTATGAGCAGGACTCCGTCGAGCTGTTCTACATGCAGGACAACACCAAGAATCAGTGGAGAATCCACTACGATGAGGGCAACGCCGATCCCGATCAGACCAAGGTTCCCGAGGATCAGTATGCCGTAGCCACTACCGACGGCGGTTATGCCGTTGAGGCTAAGTACCCCATCGCCGACGTTCTCAACAACCAGGTTGAGATGCTCGTTCAGGTCAACTCCGCTACCGGCGGCAAGCGTGACGCCACCGTCTATGTCACCGGTCATCCCGAGGGCGACGACGGCTATCAGAGAGACAACCGTCAGTCCAACTATGATGTTTGGTGGACCCTCCAGCTCGCCGGCACCTTCGAGGACAGCCGTGTAGACCCCGTCGAGGAGCCCGCTGAGCTCACCGTCAAGAACTACACTGTCTTCCGCGATCAGGCTCAGATCCTTGTTCAGCTCTACACTCAGGACAAGGTAAGCTGGGGCTGGCACGGCGTAGGTTCCAACGCCACCACTTCTCTGGGCGGCTCCGTAACTCCCGAAGGCTTCACCAACCTCTTTGCTCCCGTCTATGAGTACACCGCAGAGGAGACCGCAGACTGGACCAACCTTCCTATCTTCGCTATCCAGATTCAGGATATGGGATATCTTGAGAAGTCCGTCATGAACGACGACGGTTCCTACAAGGACGCCGGCACCATGGGCGACACCGCAAGGTATAAATTCACCTATTCCGACATCGTCGTCAAGGCTAACGGCTATGATGATGTTGTGATCCCCGGCGGCGAGCTCAACGCTAAGTGGACCGCCAAGTCCGAGGGTTCCTACCTCTCCGGTCAGTCCTCCACCATCGACCTCATCGGTCCCGCTAAGGATCAGCTCGGTCTTGACATTCAGGGCGCCTGCACTTGGCTTGCCAACGTCACCGACGTCAATGTCACCATCAATTACGATGAGATCGAGATGCTCACTCTTGACGATATCAATGCTTTCGAGGCTACTTTAGGCGAGCTCGAGCAGGCATTCATCGACACCGATCTTGCTGATTTCACCACCAAGGCGAATGACGCTCTTGCCGCTGCTCAGGCTGCCGGCACCGATACCGAGGCTCTCAACAAGGCTCTGTCCGACGCTCAGAAGGCTGTCAACGGCGCCACCAAGAAGATCGAGACTTCCGGTTACGCTCCCGACGGAGTTGCCGGTACATACGTCAACGACACCCTTGCTCCGATCGTAGATCAGATTCAGGGCATGATCGACGAAGCTGCCGCTGCCGCTCCCGCTGAGGAAGAGGCTCCTGCAGAAGCTCCCGCTGAGGGCGAGGCTGAGGCTCCCGCCGATTCGAGCAGCTCTTCCGAGGGCGGCTCCTCCACCGGAATCATCGTTGCGATCGTTGTCGCGGTCGTAGTTGTCATCGCTGCCGTTGTCGGCATCGTCCTTGGCAAGAAGAAGAAATAATTCCGAATAAAAGGATAAAAAGAGTCCCTTCGGGGACTCTTTTTTTGTGGGTGGAAGTTAGGAGATATGTGCGAAAGGTATGCGGGCAAGGGGGGTGGAAAAGGAAGGAGAAAGATTTGCGCTTTACTATTTAAGAGACAAGGCGAAAAGGTTTTGCCCCGCTTTTCCTCAAGTGAACAAGCTGGTTTTGCTTCCAATCGCACTTCGCAATCGTAAACGATTGATTGCTCGTGCTCTTGGGCAAAACCCCGCGTGTTACCGCGGGCGGGGTCGAGGGGCAGCGCCCCTCGTCACCCGTCGCAACGGGCGAAATCCCCACAAAAAGGACAGCGTGAACTGTCCTTTTTGCTTTTATTTGCCTTCAAAGAGGGCGACGAAGTCGCCCGAAGCCGGAGGGGTGTGGGGCACCATGCAATGGTGCCCCACATCGGGAAGGGGGTTCCCCCAACAAAAAACCGACGACGAAGTCGCCCGGAGCCGAGCGAAGCGAGGCTAAAATGCCCCCTCTCCCCTTGGGAGAGGGGGTTGGGGGTGAGGGTAAGCCCCTCCCCTTTAGGGGAGGGGCTGGGGAGGGGAAAGTTTTAGGAGAGGGGTCATAGTGGAGAACCCTTTTGCAAAAAGGGTTCTCCCCTCGGGTTTGCCGAGCGAAGCGAGGCAAAAAAGCTGCGCACTTTGAAAAACTGCTTTGTTATATACAGCATTGGAAATAAGGCAAGTCTTGATAATATGCAAGCACCCCATACCCGCCGCGCCCTTTTGTAAAAGGTATACAATATCCAATTTAAAGAAAACCCTCCCTACCCGACTCTTGGTCAAAAGGTATTCGTTCATTTTCCTACAGGAAAATGAACTCATGCTGTTTAAAGCAGACCCCCACCCCCGGCAAACCTTGTGCAAAACTATAGGTAGAGCGGACCCCCTCCCCCTAAAAGGGAAAGGGGTCCGGGGCGGGCGTTCCACCCACTTAAGTCCTTCACCCCCACCCGCCCATACAGCCTGAGTACACTTTTTAAACTTATTGCCGCCTCTCCCCATCAGTCTGCCTTTTCATTCTCCTTCTCATAATACTTCGCCTGCGCGTCCCATAGCTCTTTATATCTTCCTTCCGCGTCTATAAGCCCGTCGTGCGTGCCGCGCTCGATTATTCCGCCGCCTTCAAAAACGAGTATCTCTTTGCAGAATCGGCAGCTCGAAAGCCTGTGGCTGATATAAATCGCGGTGCGGTCGCCGACTATCTCGTCGAAATTTTTATATATCTCCGCCTCGGCGATCGGGTCTAAGCTCGCGGTCGGCTCGTCGAGGACTATAAACGGCGCGTCCTTATAGAGCGCTCGCGCGATCGCGATCTTCTGCTTCTCGCCGCCCGAGACCACTATCCCGTCCTCGTCAAAATCCTTGCCGAGCCATGTTTCAAGCCCGTCGGGAAGTTCCCTGAGCCTGTCGCCGAAGCCCGCGTCCTCAAGGCATTTTATCGCCCTTTTATCATCTACATCGCAGGACCCCGCGACGTTTTGCCCGAGCTTGTGAGACATCAGCCAGAAGTCCTGAAAAACCACCGAGAATATCGCTATGTACTCGTCGTAGCGGTATTTTTTGATGTTCACGCCGTTGAGGAGTATCTCGCCCTCCTGCGGGTCATAGAGTCGGCATAAAAGCTTGATAAATGTCGATTTTCCCGAACCGTTTTCGCCCACAACCGCAAGCTTTGTCCCGACCTCAAACTTCACCGAGACGTGCCGAAGCGCCCATCTGTCGGAATTCGGATATTTAAAACTCACGTCTTTAAATTCGACGTTGTATTTCCTGTCGCGGCGCTTTTCGGTCGTGAGGGTGCCCTGATACATCTTGTTCGGGATATCCAAAAATTCAAAAATATCCTTCAGAAACTTCGCGTTTACGCGGAAATTATTTAACGAAGTTATTGTCCATGTGAACCCGCTGATGAATCTTGTGACCGCGCCGACATACTGCGTGACCTCGCCCAAGCCGAACGCTCCCCCGAGCGCTTTTAAGCATACAAAGAGATAAATTACGCTCATCAGCGCCTTTTCACCAAACACCGAGCCTATTCTCATCAGCCCGCCGACGCCCTTGTTATGCCTGTCAAAAACGCCTCCCGGGAACCACGGAGTTTCGCCCTTTACCCAGCAGTAATGCTTTATAAAGCCTTCGGTTTGGTTGTACATTCTGTAATCCACCATCGAATCGGGGTCGATTCGCATGAAATTGAAATGCCCGAAGAGCCGGTTTCCGAACCTCGCCTTGTCCGCCAAAGCCGCCGACATCTCCATGTTCTTGCCGTTTAAAAATGGGGATACAGACGCGCAGAAAATCATCATCGCCAAAAATCCCAAGACCGCAAAGGGGCTGTTGAGAAAGGCGTAGGGGCTGCCTTCGGGGACTTTGTGTATTATCAGACCCGCCGCCATCGCAAACGCGCCGATAACGTTGAACAGGTTAGACACAAGCCCCTCAAAGTTCCACTGTATACGCGAAAATCCCCAGCCCGACCAGTTTCTGTTCTGCCATATCTGATCTCTTAAGTCCCGCACCCGCTGGTCCTCGACGTCGCTGTAGTCCATCGACATGAACTTCTCGTCCTCGATTCGGTTCATGTTGTTCCAGAAGTTTACCGCCTTGACCTCGTAGGCATGATACATAATGCCGTTAATTATCGCAAAGACAGCCGTCGAGATGATCTGAAACGCAGCCCAGAATATCAGCTTTTCCATACGTCTCTCGCCCGCAAGTTCGCCTATAAGCCTTGCGGTCACGAACAGCGAGGCATAGGAAAATACCGTATTAAAAAGTGCTTTTATGGTGACGTACGGAAACATCAGCCTGTTTTTTGAATTTAGAAGCTTAATCGCCCGCACGTTTATCTTAAACGCCTCTTTCCAAGGCATTTTGTCGGATTTATTTGACATTTTATCTCCTCCCGTCCTAAATTCTGCCATAGTCTGACTTCTGTCAATCTGTTTTCTTCTGACTTCTGACAATCTGACCTCTGTCCTCTAAACTGCCTCCTCCTTATTGAAATTTTCCTTATAATATCGCGCCTGAACCCGAAACAGCTTTGCATATTCCCCGTCAAGCTTCAAAAGGCTCTCGTGGGTGCCCTCTTCGGCGATTTTTCCGTCTTTAAGATATAAAATCCTGTCGCAAAACTGCGTCGAGGCAAGCCTGTGGGAGATAAAGAGCGAGGTCTTTCCCTCCGCCATTGAGTTGTATTTTTCATACATATCCCGCTCCGCCAATGGGTCTAAAGCCGCCGTCGGCTCGTCCAAAACAAGGATTTTGCCGTTTTTATATAAAGCCCTTGCAAGCATTAAGCGCTGGGTTTGCCCTCCCGAGAGTACCACGCCGTCAAGATATACCTCTCTGCCTAAGTGGGTGTTTATCCCGTCCGGAAGATCGTTTACCGCCTTTGTCAGCCCGGCTTTTTCGATGCAGTCGCGAACGCGCGGCAGGTCGATATCTGTTGCCGACTGCGCTACCGTCTCGGCGACGGTGATGTCAAACATATTAAAATGCTGAAACACCGCCGAAAAGAGCTTGTAATACTCTGATCGGTTGAATTTTTTAATATCGGTCCCGTTGAGCATGACCCTGCCCCCGTCGGGGTCCAAAAGTCCGGTGATGAGCTTTATGAGCGTGGTTTTGCCGGCGCCGTTGAGACCGACAATCGCTATCTTCTCGCCCGGCTTTACCGTCAGATTCAAGCTGTCGATGATCTTCTTATCCGATTCGGGATAAGCGTAGCTTACGTTTTCAAGCTTTATTTCATATGTATAACCGTCCGGTATCGCCTCGCCCTCGCCGAAGTTAAAAGGCTCGGGATAGTTAAGGTATTCAAGCATTGAGGAGATGTCGAGGCACTTGTTCTTTAAATCCAAAAAGTCGTTTAAGATGCCGCTGAAGCGCCCGTTAAAGGAGTTCACCGCCGAGAAGTAGAGCATGAATTCCGCCGCGCTCATGCCGTTTTCAATGCACATTTTAAGGAGTATGAATATGACCGCGCCGCTCCGAAGAAATTCTATTATCATGCTCGAAAACGTGCCGATAAGATAGAATTTGTGCTCTTTTACGGCATACGCTTCCTTTGCGGCAAGCGCCTTGTCGGTCAGGCGGTTTATCCAGCTTGCAAGCCCGAAGAGCCGGATATCCTTGGCGACGGAAAGCTGACTCGGCAAGCCCTGCAAATACCACGCCTGCCGATCGATATGCGACAACTCCTCGCGGTGGCGGTAGTTATACTTATAAACATAGCCCGAGATCAGAAAGTCGGCTAAGCTTAAAACGACCGTCACCGCAAACACGACCGGATGGATGTAGGTCAGCATCGCCGTGAAGAAGACAAACATGACTATGTTCACGCCGAGGTTCTGAAGCGTGTGCCATATTCCCTCTGCTGCGGCACGGTTGGAGCCGCAGGCATTGTACGCCCGCTCGCCCGCCCGCAAGAATTTGTTGTCGAGGCAGTGGCAGTATGAAGTTGCGGCGGTCTTGTCCGTAATCTCCTGAGCAATTCTGGAACGAAGCTGTATCTGATAACCCCCCTTGAAGCCGTCTGAGCCGACTCCGTTTCCGATATAGCTTACGAGCGCGTCGGAGATAAAGCACCCGCCGATGAAGAACGCCGCGGTCAGAAGCAGTTCGCCCGCGGGGCTGCGGTTTTCGAGGCAGGAGAGGATCATCGGGGACATATAGAACCCGAATATCGCGCTTGAAACGTTGAATAAGATCTGGAAAAACAGCAGCACTATCGTCTCGGGGCGGTATTTTACAGCCCGCGAGAAGAACCAGCCGAGGCATTTCAGCATACCGTACTGCGGCTTTTCGCGTTTTTCCTTTTCGTTTGACATGATATCACTCCCTTTTTTAGGATGATTTTATCATAACACAAAAGTCCCCGAGCGGATTATTTCGGGGACGAAACGTATTCTTTGGGGGATAAATTGTAAAATTCATGCTGATTATCTGACTTCTTACTGTTTGCTTTCCGGCATCGGAAGAAGAACCTCCGTGGTGAAGGCTCCCTCCTCGGAGTTGCGGGAGATATATCCGCCGAGGCGCCTGACGACGTCGTCTATCCTTCCGAGCCCCAGCCCGTGCTCGCCGCCCTTGGTGCTTCTGAACACGTTCCCGACCTTTTTAAGCTTGCCGCCGGAGGTGAAATTCAGGAATGATATATAGAGCTGGTTGCCCTTTAAATCAATATAGACCCGTATCGCCCGCCGCTCTTCGGGCAGCCCCTCGCAGGCTTCAATGGCGTTGTCAAAAAGATTGCCCAAAATCGTGCATAAATCCACCGCCGACACCGAGAGCAGGACGGGGATATGAGCGTCGACTTCGACCCTGATTTTTCGGTCGTTCGCGAGGGCAATTTTGGAATTTAAAATCGCGTCGGTCATCGGGTTGCCGGTCTTGATGACGGTATCGACGGTATAGAGGTCCTTTTCAAGATCGTCTAAATATTTTGAAATCGCCTCAAGGTCGCCCTTGTCGGCGTATGATTTTAAAACCTGAATATGGTTTCGGTAGTCGTGGCGCCAGCCCCGCATTTTGCGGTACATGTTGTCGACCTCTAAAAAATGCGTTTTCAAAAGCTCTCGCTGATACGCCTCAATCCGCCTGTTTGCGCGCTTTCCGAGCATATTAACCTACCCTTTCATGTTGATTATGGCGCGGTTGACCTTTTCGTAACCGCCTCTCGGCAGAGGTACGGCGCCACCGCCTTTGAGAAAAATTTCCGACCTCGTGACCCGGGTGATGAAATAAAGATTGACGATATATGAACGCCCGACCCGGATAAATCTTCCGTCGAGATCGCGCTCGATTTCTTTGAGCGGCTTTTTCAGGGTATAATCCCGCTCGGCATGGACGGTAATATAATTCTTGATCACCTCAATGAATTTTATATCGCATATCGGCACCAGCGCGGTCTCGTCGGGCAGCTCCAAGACAAGCTTTTTGCCGTCGTCCGAAATCTTCTCGACCGCCCGGGACAATACTGAAAAGAGCTTGTCCCTATCGACGGGCTTCAGAAGATAATGCAACGCCGCGACGTCATAGCCCTCCGCAATATAGTCGGAATAGGCGGTGATGAAGATTATCCGGAGGAGGCGGTTGCCGTCCTGCCGAAGCTTTTTGGCAAGCTCGACCCCAGACAGCCCCGGCATTTCGATGTCCAAAAGAAGAATATCCGGCGGGCAGTCGGCATAGGAAAACAAAAGCGCCTCGGCGGAGGGGTATTCGCGCATGCTGACGCCCGCCCCGGACCGGGCAGCCCAGTCGAGGACAATTTGTTTGATGAAGCCGCGCTCGTCGGCGTTGTCGTCGCAGATGGAGATGTTCATATCGTGCTCCTTTGGGGTGATAAGATGATTGTAGCATATTTTGGGGGAGAAATCAAGGGAGGCGAGATTGCAGATGCGTCCGAAGCGAACGCCTCAAGAAAACAGAGGTCAGAAATCAGATGTCAGAATTTCAAGGTGTCACCGTTGGTGACAGATTTAATTAGTGAGAATAATGAGGGCTGTTTGTACACTCCCTTTGTTTCAAACAAGAAACTAAAGTTAATTGCAGAAATAAGCCTTTCAGAAAACACTGAAAGGCTTATTTTATGGGCTTATATGCAATAAAACATGAGCGGTATTTTTGTTTAGAAGGCTAATTATGGCAATATTCAGATATGCAAAAAATTACAAAAAGTCTGCTATTTTACAGCAGACTGTTTTTACAAAAATGTGTACCTTTTTGTAAATCTTTTTTTGGATTATTTTTTGTGATACAAAGCAAAATTCAGCAGCTTTTGCTTGATTTTTTTGATGATATGTAGTATAATAATCAATAACAATTTTAAATTCGGGATCTGCGAAAAAGTACACTTTTTCATAAAGTGTAATCATTGGGCTCCGATTTTCAAAAATATTACATATAATCCGGGGTGTTTTTATGAAAAATAAACGCTTTTTGAACCGAAAAGGCTTTACGCTCGCCGAGATGCTTTTGGTAGTCGCGATTCTGACGGTCCTGACGGCTGTCGCGGCCCCGAATGTGGCAAAATATGCCAAAGGAATCAAGCTTCGGGAGCTTGACGATTCCGCCCGCGCGATCTATATGGCGGCGCAGCATGATTTTAAGGATAAAATTGCCATCGGCAAGGAGCTGACTCCGAAAGACACCATCAACGACGTCCCGGATCGCTATACCGGAGACAGCAGTGAGGAAAATATTTCCAAAATAGACTACACGATCTACCACGGCTCGCCCGAAGCCAACGGGCTGGTGACGGTCGGCGCGATCGAGCCGGAGCTTGCCGCGAACAGCTACGTCATCGAGTTCAACGCCGAAACGGGCGATATTTACGGCGTTTTCTACTCGATAAAGCCCGATGAATTCGACGATTACGAGACCGATTACGACACCGGGAAGTACGCCGCAGCGGTCAATAAAACCTCGGATCGGGTCGATACTTTGGGTTACTACGGGCTTGAAAATGTCGCGGTGAAGCCGGCGCCGAAGCCGGGCGATGTCCCGACGCCGAAGGTTAGTATCATTAACAAAGAGAAGCTGTCGCTCACTGTCGAAAATCCTCTCGGCGGCGGAAATGCTTATGTCGAAGTAAAAGTTAATGGGGTTGACATTGTTCCGCGTTCCGGCGGATATTATATGAGCCCCGGCGGGAGTGCGGAAATTGTTCTTGATTCGCTTGATACAAGCTCTACTGCGCTGCCTTTGGAGCTCACAGGAAAGGTCTTTGAAAAGCCTTTTGCGGATTGGGCAACCGGCATCACTCCCGGCTCCGAGCTTAACATCGAGGTCAGCTTCTACGACCTCGACGGTCTCGCGCACGACAAGACGAAGCGCGTCACCGCAAACTCCCTGTTTGCAGACGGTTCGACCCCCGAGACGGCGCATGTGAGGTATGGGAGACATTTGCAGAATCTTGATAAATGCGACACTCTCACCCAAGCCGTAATAAAAAACACCATCGATTTTGACAAATCCGACACGGCGGATTACGAGAGTTGGAAGGACACATACAGCGGCAGACATTTTACGCCGCTGACAAAAAGCGTTCCCGAAATCACGGCGGCTTCCGGGTCGGAGATCAGGAATATTTACATTGAGGGAGAAGAAAATGCTGGGCTTTTTGAAAGCTTTTCAGGTCAGGCAACAAATCTCGTTTTCCGCAACCCTACATCTATCGCAACGGCTGATGGAGGTTGTGCAGGGATAGTGTCGGTAATATCCATGTACTCTTCGTATGAAAATATAACTATTATAAATCCAATAGTACAGTCTAAAAAGGATGACGATGGGTTTTACGGAATGTCTGGCGGAATTGCTTCTCAGTTTTATATAGGAGATACTGTAAAAAACTGCTCTGTCTATGTAGAAACAGATGATACCGTTTCTTCATGGGATGATCCAAAGTCAGACCCGTTTAGCAAGTATACTATTAAGGGAGATAATTACGCTGGTGGAATAGCCGGAAGTGCATTTGATATAAGCATTATTTCTGGAACATTCTCCTCAGTAAAAATAAGCGGAGCTTTCGCAGGAGGGTTATTCGGACAGATCGGTGCATACGTCAATAAAGAGTGCACTGTAGAAAATTGCTTTGTCGGCGGTCATACATATGAAGGCAAATTTAAGGGTCAAACGTCAAGCGGTATTGCATTTGACCTAACTGATAACATAAGCGGTGAATCAGCAGGAGGATTGTTCGGAACAACGTCCGGAAATGTAAAAATTATTGGAAAAGTATTTTCAACCTGTTCGGTAAGATCAAGCGTAGATGAAGTGGATGTTTTGCTAAACAAGGGCGTTAATTCGACTGGAGGAAACATTGAAGTAAAAAAAGAAGGCACTGACACAGAATTATACAGTTTAGGCACAGCTTATCAATCTGACGGCACCGAAAGCAAAGAATCGAAAGTAAAAGATGAATTCGGAATTAAATCCGCGTCGGATTTTGCATCCAGTGGATATAACTATACTGCACGGCGCTATGATATGAAGGTGTCGAGCGTTTTCAAATACCCCGTCCCCTCCGGCATGGTCATGCACGGAGACTGGCAGAGCGGCGAGCCTGTCACAGGCTTCTTCTACTGGGAAAATGAAGACGGTGCATACAAAATCCGCGCGCTTTATTACGACCCGCAGAACCCGAACCCGGACGGCTCGCCTAAAGAGGGTGGAAGCCTCGGAAATACCAAAAATATCGCAGTCTCCGAGAGCGGCTACGGAATTTTCTGCATAGACGGAGACGTCGACGGCGCGGAATATTTTGCCCATGATGGGACGGCATTCTCGGCAACGCCGATAGACAATTTCTCGACCGTCATGGACGAAGTGAGCGACGCCGATAAAAACGAGAAAATCGTTAATGCATTAAAAGAAGCATTAGAAGAAAAAGACGACAAGCTCAAAATCACCGACAGCAATTTTAAGTCGGCGGTCTACATGACGGACGAGGGCGCTGCAGATTCAATCGGCAGCGTCAAGGCTGAGCTCAACGGCAAATCCTTCACTTTTGCGCCTTATTTCTACGGTCTTGAGGGCGGCGAATCGGGATTCGGAAATGAAGCAAAGCCCTTTGAGGTCAGGACGGCTCAGCATCTGAATAATGTCAGATATTTCCTTACCGGTAAGTATTTCAAGCAGACGCATGACCTGCTGCCGGGCGCGATCGAGCCGATCGGGAACAGCGCAAAGCCGTTCAAAGGCAGCTACGACGGCGCCGGGAAGGAGATCATCAACATGAAGATCAAGGTCAGCGACCCGAACGAGCCCGCGGGAATGTTCGGCACGACCGACGGCGCAACGCTTGAAAATATCGCGATCCGAGCGACCGACGAGAACACGAATTTTGTGGAAACGTCTACCGCCACGCCGACAGCGACCGCTCTGAGCGCCCTTGTCGGCAGCCCGATTTCGGGGATTCCTAATGAGGCGCTCGCGGCGGTGGATGGGGAAGGGTTCAAGGCGGATGTGGTGGTTGGAAGAAAGGATGACACTTATCAAAACGCGTATATTTTACTTGAAGGGCAAGAAGCCAAAGATTTTTTAACTGCATATATTGAATGTCAGAAAAAAGGTGGATACCAAATCAGACTTAACCCCACTCCCAAAGTTGAGCAAGATTGTTATATTTTTATTATGCCGCTCGGAAAGGAGACCCCATGTATAGAACTATTTGAAAGCAGGTATTTTTCACTTGATTCTGATATTGTTCAGGCTTTAGAAGCAAATCCGGCATATCTTGAAGATTGCTATATAGTAATCCAATCCCCTTCAGGTCTGTATTATGAAGGTACTCCGGTAACTGTAACTATAGGAAACAGTTATCAGGAGCATTGGCATACTTTTGATGACACATGGACATTTGATGATAACAAGCATTGGCATGAATGCACCGACTCGAATTGTGAAGCTGTTCAGGCAGGCTCTACCTCCGAGCACCATTTTGACGGCGAGGGAAAATGCAAAGAGTGCGGCTACACCAAAAAGCATGAGCATATTTGGAAGGATGCCGGTCAAAAGCATCGCTGCGATGGGTGCGGAGCAGAGGAAGATCACATTTTCAGCAGTTCACAATATTTTAACGGCAGTCAGCACACAAGTACTTGCGAAATCTGCGGCAAGACTGAATATAGAAATCACGGCGGCAAAACAGTTAAAAACAATGTGACTTCTCACTGGACAGAATGCGACGATTGCCATTATAAAATGAGTTATGAGCGGCACTCTTTTGAAGAGGTTGACGGCAGACAGGTCTGCAAAGATTGCGGCTATGCTAAGCCGATTCCGGCAGCCCTCGCGAACAACGTCTTAGGCGGGATTGTGGGCGAAGCAAAATCGACGGCAGACCAGACTGTCATAAAAGACTGCTCGGTTACGGGCTATACTCTCGACCCGGATTCGGCTCTTGTGTCGCTTTTGCCCGGCGGCGGTCCCACTTTGAAATTTGAAGATTACCATTTCAGCCACTTCTACGAGATGATTCAAGAGTTTGGCTCTTCTCAAAATTTCAGCATTGTAGAAATTAACACGACTACTCCCGAATCAATAGCTGGAGGATATTCCTGTGAAATGGAAAGGTTGATAACTTCTGCTTATAATGCTATTGCAGCGGGTCACCCGGAGTATGAATACCGTTTCCGCATTCAAATGGAAAATGGCGATTATACGCAAGGAAGTATAGGAAATCTGTATTTCTACAGCCCCGGCGCTCAACGATGCGCGATAAATATGGTAAAATCGGAGGACGTAGGATTTACAGTTGAATCGCATGACGATTCGCGCAAAGAGACAATTGACGGCAAAGATGTCACCTATAGGGTGAGAACAGCATTGGACTTGATTTATGCATTGGAAATAAGTTGGCCGAACCAAGGATATAATTATTCGGATTTCAAGGATTTCGGGCTTTATATTGAAGGCGAAACAAGTTATGTTCAGGGTCAGGGCAGCATAAACACCGGTGCAAACGATCAGCAGCCGAGTACATCTAACTCAGTTATCGGCGGGATCGCCGCTAAAATAGTTGCCGGCACGTCGATAACCGGCTGCAAGGTTATGGAAATTAAGCTCGGCGACGCTGCAACAGCCGGGGGAATAGCAGGAATGGCGACGAACTGCGCGAGCGCTGTCATCAATGACAATAAAGCCCTTGTGAACGGCTTCTCGGGATCGGTGAACAAGAACACCAACCTCGCCGGCATTCTCGCCACTAAAGACGGTCCTCTGACCCTCCAAAATAACAAAGCCGCGTTCAGAAATCTCGATACCTCGTGGCAGTACGTCTTTGCCGTCGCGCCCGACGCGGACAGCACTAATAAATATGTCGGCGACGCAGGCTTCGCAAACGGGCTTCACACCGGCGCAAATGTGGAGAAGGCTACAGCGATTTCTTTAGAAGAGTTTAACAATAGCTGAGTGCAAACAACCCCCTCCCGGCATAGCCGCCGGGCGGGGGTTGATAATTTTATTTAAACCATTTAAGCAAGTATGAAGATCGGATTTGTTTTGTTATTCCATCCTCCCCAAGCAGCTCTCGATCCAATCTTTCTCGCTGTCTGCAATTTCTTTTCCATGTTCATTCAGAAATTTTTCGACATCTTTAGCGGTTATTTCCGCCTCTTCATAATCCGTCAAATCGTGCGAAGAAAGCCAAGCCGCGCTGTATTCTTTCCCGCTGATTGAAATACACGGCTCGTCCGCGGCATTTATTTCACGCCCGACATACTCGCTGAGTTTTTCATAAAACCGATCCTCAGCGCTCTCCGAAAGCCCTAAATCCGCATATTCATCTAACTTTTCTTCCAGTATTTCAGGTGTGATTCCGGCGGCGATGTAATCGCTTGCGGAATGCTCATAAATCCACTCCGGCGGGTAGATGCAGTCGCCTACAACAATTGCGCAGTCGGTCGCAAAATGCTCGGCAATCTTCGCTTCGTCATGCGTAAGAAGAATCTGCAAATCCTGTTCGCTGAGGATATCGTAATCGTTATATAAGTTTATTATATCCTCATCTGAAACATTAAAGTCTTTAATAAATGTGTATACCGTCGGATAATCGGTCACTTTCCGGCAATCCTGCATATTTTCATATTTTTCTGTCCACGCCTCCCATTCCTCATCGGAGACGTACTCTTTTGTCAGAAATCCGGGAATGCTGTCAAGCTCAGGCACGCAGGGTTGATAAAAATCCCAATGTTCATTGTCGTCCTCGAAAACTGCCGTTTTTCCGCAGCCGCTGAGAATAAGAAGCGGGATTGTCAGGAATACTGCTAATTTTTTCATAAAACCTCCGTCAACGCCTTGTTGTGAATTTGATCCCCGGGAAGAACGGCGCCGGGTCAACGCAGGTGCTGTAATTTACCGTTTTAGAATTCTCCCCGCCGCGGTAAGCGCCGATTGTGTTGCAGTCGAAGTGCAAATGATATCCGGTTGAATTGCCGGAAGTCCCCACATTTCCTATGTATTCGCCCTTTTTGACCGCATTTTTAGTATTTTTCGGACTGCGGCTCATCATGTGCAGATAGCGAACCGTGAAGCCGTCGCTGAGTTTAATGGCGATGAAATTACCTGCAGTTTTGCTGTATCCCTCGTAAAGCACGGCGCCGTCGGCAACGGACGAAAGTGTATATCCCTTGATTTTGCCGCGTCTTTCGGCGACAATATCGAGGCCTTTGTGCCGAGACGAGCCCTCGACCCTCGGAGCGCCGAACCTCTCGCTCAAAGTCGTTGCAATCTGCCCGGAAGTGATAAACATATACTGCCAATCGGTGACCGATTTTATTTCCCACTGAAATGCCGCGGGAACGCTTCTCCCGCAGGTTTCTACCGACGCTCCGCTTGCCGAAAAAGTCAGCGCAACATTAGGATTTGATTTGGGAGAAATCCTGAATTTACCGTTTGTAAGCTTAATTATATTAAACAGCTGCGCCGCGGGATCGACGGGATTATAAATATCTGCCGAACAACCCGCGGCAACTTTTCTGTTCTTTTTGATGATGTCGAGCACACGCCTGCGCCCGTTTTCGCTGAGCATAGTATAAATGCGGTAGGCGTTTTCGGAGGAATCATACCGCAGAACAAATCTCTGAGCCCATGAGCTGTCGGGCGCATTGGCAGATACTGCCGCGCCGTTTTTGTCGGCGGAGACGGTGAGATTTTTCCCGCCGCAGGTGAGAGTATATACCCCGCCCGAAACGATTCCGAAAGTCTCAGCGGCAGCAACGTCAAAAGACGCGACCAAAAGAACAAGCGTGCACGCAATAAGTATAGCTATGAATTTTTTCATGGAAGACCCCCTTTCGTTGGGGATATTATATCACTAACGTGGCAAGATTGCAAGCGCGCTTTGGAAAGAGACGGTCTGCGAGGCGAGGTATAATTCACAATTTTCTTATTATGATTTCTGAAATTTGTGTACGATTTTTGTTGACTACTGCACAGCCCCGCAGATTTATTTCTCCTCCCGCACCCAAAAACTCCCCAGCCCATGCAAATACGTCCTCGCGCCCTTGGGCATCTGCGTGAGGGCGTTGAAGGCGTTCAGATAATCCCCCGCGCCCATTCCCGAAGCCATCGCGCCCCAAATTCCGAGGTACCAAAGATTCGGAAAAATTATCCAAACGACGTAGGGAATTATCCCTAAAATAAGGTTCGGCAGCATGCACATCAGAACAAATCTCGGCTTTGAAAACAGCTCGGGACCGACCACAAAACACATCCCCTGCTTAAGATTTGTGTACATGTAGACGTCGCCCGAAAAGCAGGTCGCGTGTAGAAATTCGTGTGGGAAGATTGCAAGAATCGAGCCGAAAAGGCAGACGCCGATGAAGATCAGCATGAACGGCAAAACCCCGTACCCGGTGATAAAATCCCTTAAATAGCTCATTCCGAACACGAACACCGGGACGATCATGGCGGCGGTTATCACAAACGACATCGCGTTCATGACGATCGGCAGCTTCTCGGCTGAGGGTTCCTTGAAGGGTACATTACCCGGCTCGTGGGCTCGGGTCGGGAGATCGTCGGGATTGCCGCTATATTTTCCCATATAATGAAATTTCATGAATTATATCCCCTTCCCCGCGCTTATCGTCAGGAAGAGATACGCGGCATATGCGACGAGCAGCAGAGCGCCCTGCCATTTGTGAAATTTTTCGGTGATGATGGTCGGCAGCATCGCGATGAGCGTCACGATGAGGCACGCCGGCATGTCGTAGGTCAGCCCCTGCGAATCGATGGTGAGTTTGCCGCCCGAGACAAGAGAACTCAAAGGCAAGATAAGCGTCAGGTCGATGATGTTGGCGCCGATGATATTTCCCGCCGAAAGGCTCGACTGCTTCTTGACGATTGCCGTCACCGTCGTGACGAGCTCCGGCAAAGACGTGCCGATCGCGATCATCGTCACCGCGATTATCCCGTCGGGAACATGGAAGAACTGCGCGATGGGGGTGCCGTGATCTACAAGAAGATCGGAACCGATCACCAGCATGATTGCGCCGACAATAAATAGCACAATCTTGATGATGAAGTCTTTTCTGACAAATTCCGGGCGCTCGGAGGCGTCCGAGGCGTCGGTTTTGGCGGACTTGATGTTCTCGGCGACAAATATCGCAAATATCAACAGAAGGATCACGCTCGCAATTATCGAGAGCTTTCCGGAGAGGCAGCCCAGCCAGACCGCCGTCACCGCGGCTATCAGAAGAAGGCTCTTGACAAGGTATTTCTTTCTCGTCACGGCGATGGACATGAAGATGATGCCGATCGCAAGTATCAGTCCCGTATTAGCGGTCACGGAGCCTATCGCGTTTCCGACAGCCATCGAATATTTGCCGGCAGCTTCGGGGGTATCGCCTAAAGCCGCGCCCTGAAATGAAGCCATCACCGACACGAGCATCTCCGGCATCGTCGTCGCCAAGGAGACGATGGTAGCGCCTACGATGAATTTCGGAATTCCGGAAATCTCGGCGATGTAGGAAGCCGAATCTACAAAGAAGTCCCCGCCTTTGACGATCAGGACGATCCCGACGGCAAACAGGAAAAAGTGTAGCCAGATTGACATATTTTTTACCTCTTTCTTTGGGAGTACAAAAAAAGACTCATCTGCCCGCAGGCAAATAAGTCTCATTGTTTATAACCGAGCCAGACGGTCTCCCGCCGCGATTGTTGGCAAGGTAACGCTTTCGCGCCAACTACTCCCTTATTGTCACTATATTGTAACATATATTCGGGAAAATGTCAAGATAATTTGTCAGCTGATTATGATATTCACTGCGGCTTCAAATTTATATTTGTATCACAAAGCCCCGTCAAACATCTCTATCTTCTATTTCTCTATCTTCTATCCTCATAAGCTTACAGCAATCTGATTTTTCTCATCACGTCGGCATGCTCCGACAATAGCGCAAGTTTTTTATCTATCTGGTACTCCTCGATAGCCGGGGTGATGAAGGCAAGCTCGCCTTCGGTGCGGTGTTTTCTCGGGATAAAGTCGACATACCCGAACAGCGTCGTGATGAGACCTTTGAGGCTGTCGGCTTCGGGCGAGCTGACCCGCACATAGACCCTGACGTCGGCGGTCTTGTAGGGAAGAATGAAGTCGCGGTTCTCGCTGTCCTCCCATGTAAGTGAGGCGATGTCGGCGTTTTCATGCTTCACCGCGTCGATGATATCGGCAACCACAGCCGAGGCGGTCGCCTGCTTGCCGGCACCGCGACCGTAGAAGAGAGTGTCGCCGACGCTGTCGCCGGTTATCATTATCGCGTTGTAGACGTCGTTGACCCCCGAAAGCGGGTTGGATATGCTGACGAGCCTCGGGCACACCGTCGCCACAAGCCCTTTATCCGTCTTGTCGATAAGACCGATCAGCTTGACCGCATAGCCCGCGTTGGCGACGTATTCGACGTCGTCGAGAGTGATGTTTCTTATACCCGAGCAGTGGACGTATTCGGGATAAATATGCTTCCCGAACGCAAGTGAACCCAAAATGCAGAGCTTACGGCAGGCGTCGGCGCCGTCGATATCGGCAGTCGGATCCTGTTCGGCATATCCGAGCCTCTGAGCGTCGGCAAGAGCCTGCTCAAAGGAGACCTGGTCGTAGATCATCTTGGTTAAAATATAATTCGTCGTGCCGTTTAAAATGCCGGCGATCCTCTCGATCCGATTAGCCGCAAGGCACTGATGAAGAGGTCGGATTATCGGTATCCCACCGCCTACCGAGGCTTCAAAAAAGTAGTTGCAGTGATTGTCTTTCGCAAGCCTAATCAGCTCGGCGCCGTGGTATGCGACAAGCTCCTTGTTTGAGGTGACGACGCTCACCCCTCTTGAGAGGAGTTTTTTGGTGTATTCATACGCGAGCGTCTTCCCGCCGATCATCTCCGCGGCGACGCTGATCTCGGGGTCGTTTAAAATATCCTCAAAATTCTTGGTGAATTTGTCCTTAAACTGAGAGTTCGGGAAGTCGCGCAGATCGCATATCCACTTGATATCCATCTGCCGACCGCTTCGCTTCTCGATCAGCTCCTTGTTTTTATAGAAAAGCTCGACGGTGCCGCTTCCGACCACGCCGAAGCCGATTATTGCAATCTTTGATACGCTCATAAGCAGCCTCTTTCAAAATTATTTTCCGGAGATTATCTTGACGCTCGCGACCCCGGAAATTTTCGCGAGCGATTTCATGACCCCACCCGGCTCGATGGAGGAATCGTTGAGCCGAAGCGTTATCATGACCGTTGCGGCAGAATCGATCGGGATATTCTGGTTGATCGTCAGAATATTCGCGTCGAGGCGATATATCTCGCTGAGCACCTCGGCAAGTATCCCCGCGCGGTCCGAAAGCACCAGACAGAACGTCACGATCCGCTCGTCGGATTTCTCGGAATACAAAAACGCCGAATCCTTGTATTTGTAGTAGGCGCTTCGGGAGACCCCGGCAGCCCGGCAAGCCTCGGTGGAGGTCCTGCAAACGCCCTGCGCAAGCAGTCTTTTGGCTTCGATGACCTTTATCACGACCTCCGGCAGAACGTCGGAGCTGACGACGACAAATTCCTTATCGGACATAAAAACCTCCCAAAATAAGTTTTTGTCATAAAGACATCTGTACTTGGTCCAAGAACAATTATACTCCTCCGAGCGTTTTTGTCAAGCCCCGAAGGCAATTTCGGGGCAAAAAATCATACGGCGGATTTTGAGAATTTTTAGACAGATTGACAAGACCCCGGCGAAAAGATGATCTTTCCCGGGATTTCAAGAAATTTTTTGAAGATTTCAGATATTTTGTATTGACAATTCAGCCGGAACGCGGTATCATAATTGCGGCATAAACGCATCGATTTTACAAAAAGCAACCGCCGGCTGCAAGCTTGGGGGTTGCTTTTATTTGGGGGTTGACAAATCATAAAAGATGTGATATCATAATAGCAGAGAGTCGTACGGCTCACCAAAATTCACGGATTAAAGAATAACCGTTGCTTTTGACGGAGCTGGGCGGTTATTTTTTGGGTATTGACAAATCATAATAGATGTGATATCATATAAGCAGAGAGCTGAACGGCTCAACCTAAACTAAACTAATTGCAAAAAGCAACCGCCCAGAATTGGCAAGCTCTGGCGGTTACTTTTTTATTTCACGGATGATTTCTAAGAAAACGAGAAGAATAATCAAAAAGATGTATAGATTCTCATTCATCGCGCATACCCCCTTTCGGGGCTTCGCCGCCACAGCTCTCTGCAAAGAGAATTATATCACACCCGCCATAAAATGTCAATCTTTCGTTTTTGATTGCGAAGCGCGATGAGCAAGCTTTTGCGCTTATCATGACGCCCCGGCTATAATATTGCACCAGCCATAAAATGTCAATCCCGCCAAATTTCTTCCAACCGCCTTGATGTGTCCTCCCCGGGCACATTTTTCATTATGGGAGTGTACAAATCGCCCTCATTATTATTTAAATCCGTTGCCAACGGCGATACCTTGAAATTCTGACATCTGATTTCTAACCTCTGTTTTCTTGATGCGTTCGCTTCGAGCGCATCTTTTCATTATGGAAGTGTCCATTCCGCCCACATTAAAGAAAATCAACCAGTCCAAAGGGCAATTCTCCTTTTGGATACTTCTCACGATATATCAATTTTGCAATTCCGAATTTATTGTATGCGTCAACAAAAACTTCAACGACTGCCTTTAAGGTTTCAATGCTCCTCGCAAAGCACCTGCTTCTTCGCTTGAGCAGCGGTATATAATCGCGCAGGTCCGCATTAACGCTTTCCACTGTAAAAGTGTCGCTTTTGTCATGGCAGTTGTAGACGTGCTTGCCCGGGTAAACCACGCTTAAATATCCGAAATACCCGTCGGTACAGTAGAAATCTGCATACGGAGCGCCGTCGACTATCTCCTGAATCCTGTGCGCAGACTTATCCTCGGCGACCTGTAAACCCGCTATAAT
>CANQYD010000018.1 GCA_947627985.1 uncultured Clostridia bacterium | reverse complement strand
CAGGAGGTGGTGTATAATTCACAATTTTCTTAGTCTAATTTTTTGAAATTTGTGTACGATTTTTGTTGACTAGTGCAGGGCTACACTTTATTACAAGTCTGTACAAGCTTCTCCGGGGGGTGGGGGTCTGCTTTAAATAGCATATCAAATTTCCGCCCCTGCGGGAATTTGATATACCTTTTGACCAAGGGGGCGGCGGGTATGGGAGACTATTCATATTATCATAATTTCCTTTATTTCCCTTGTTTGCGGTACAGAGCATTTTTTACGGCTGCGCTGCTGATTTGCCGAGCTTCGCTCGGTTCCGGCAATGTCGTCGTCATTTAAATTGTAGCACTTTACAGCGACGCTTTTATTTTTTTACAGTCACCACCATAAGGCAGGGCGTCATAAGGAAGTCAAAACTATTTTTCCTGAAACGGCATGACTTCATTCATGCCGTTTCTCTTTGCTTTTCCTGTTGCAAAAGTTCGTTAATGGGTATGAATCCTACAAGGTCGTACTGAATCCTAATCTTCTGCTTCTTCTTGCCGCTCGACCTGTCGGGCTTTTCAACGTAAATCGCCTTAACAAGCTCGCGCAAAGCATAAGGGGACAATTCTTTCAATCCATCGTACTTTTTTGCCTTTTTAATGAACAACTCCAGATTTTCATTTTGCCGCTCTTGTTCTGCAATTTCTGATTTCAAGGAAATAATATCGGATTTGAGCTTTGCTTGCTCATCTTCGTATTGCTCGCTCATCATCGCGAACCGCTCGTCACTAAGGTTTGCCGCTACATTGTCCTCATAAATCTTAATGAATAGGCGGTCAAGTTCGGCAAGGCGTTTCTCCTTTTGGACGAGTGTTCGCTTAGCAGACTTAACGATTTCGGCACTTTTGAGCGACATTTTCTCGGTCATAACTCGTCGAAAATAATTCTCGTGAGCCGTAACATACGAAATCACAAACTGCATATTTGTCAGGACAAGCTGCTCCAAAACAATTGCGCGGATAAAGTGAATGGTGCAACTCCCGGTGTTACTTTTGTAATTCCCGCACACGAAATGGTCCTGCCGCTTTTCAAAGTCCTTGGTCGTGCAGTAGCGCATTTTCGCACCGCAATCCTCGCAGTAAACGAGTCCAGAAAACATACTGCTTTTGCCTGTCCTTGTCCTACGATGCCGCTGTTTACGGATTTCCTGCACTTTCACGAACTCTTCTGGATTTATAATCTCGGGGTGAGTATTCTCGAAAATCGCCCAATTCTCTTCTGGATTATCTCGCTGTTTCTTATCCCAAATTGAGTTTGTGTAGGTCTTGAAGTTTACGGTACAGCCTGTATACTCCTTGCGTTCCAAAATGTGAACGACCGTGTTCGCGTTCCAGTGGTATGGATCAGAGTCAAAGTGACGTATAGTTAATCCACGGGAATTTTTGTATGCCGACGGGTTTGGTACTTTTGCAGCAGTCAGAGCCTTTGCAATCTGCATCGGACCTCGCCCTTCCATACACATTTGAAAAACCTGCTTAACGATTTCCGCAGATTCCCCATCAACCTCCCACTCTCCGTTTTCACCCTTTTTGTAACCGTATGGAATGTTAGTGGTCAAAGGCACTCCACGAGTTCCTTTCGCCTTTTGAACAGCGCGGATTTTGCGACTGGTATCCTTGGCGAAAAACTCGTTGAACCAGTTTTTTATACCTGCCATATCATTATCCGTGCTGTTGGGGTCGATGGTGTCAAAATGGTCATTGATAGCGATATACCTGACCCCATACTTAGGAAAAGTGAAGTTGATATACAGCCCTGTGAGCGATGAATTCCTGCCCAGCCTCGAGAGGTCTTTAGTGATGCAAGTTGATACATTTCCCGCCTCAATTTCCGAAAGCATCTCTTGAAAACCGGGGCGGTCATAGTTCGTTCCGCTATACCCATCATCTACGAAAAACCTCGGGTTAGGAAATCTTTTTTCTCGCGCGTATGCCTCAAGGACCATTTTTTGAGTCGTGATTTGTCAAGGGCATTTTAGCCCAAAAATAACATTTCCCCTTATTTTTAGTAAGGGGATTATATTATTATGCCATAAACTAATCGAGCTTTTAATCAAATAGCAAAATTGCATATTAGCCAATATTCAATTCCATGACCAATGTTTATTAAGCCTCCACCACCCTCTGCCCGTCTTTGAGGGCTTCACTCGCCCAGATCACCGTCGGCGCGCTGGAATAGCCCTCTGCCTCGACCAAAACGTATCCATCACCGAAGTAACCCGTTTCGTCAGGCTCACAGCGGGTGAGGCGAACTTTCGTAACGGTCAGAATTTCGGTCGAGAACCCCTGCTCGCCCTCGACGGTGTAGATGCAGTCACCGTCAGCTTCATGGAAAACCGCGCCTCCGGGCAGGAGCACCATGTCGTTCACCCTGAGCGGGCGGTCGAGCTCGACCTGCGGTTTAGTAGAGTAATACAACTTTTCGCCGAAAAAGCTGAAAAACAGAATTATCGCGCAAAAAAGTATGCTCAAAACAGGAACCGCTTTTTTCATAACTTATACGCCTCCATTGACTCCTCAAGCGTCTCGCGGAACATCACAAACAGCATGATTATCGGGAACATATATACCGTCCCTCCCGCATATCTGACGTTTTCGGGAATGTCGCTCAGAATCACCGAAAGCGGCATAATTTTTTCGTTCTCCATTGAGAAGATCAGCGCCTGATCGACCATGTTCCAACTCTCACAGAAAATGAGAATTGCAAGCGAAACTACAATTACAACACAGTATTCCATCAAAATCCCTTCCGCTCATAATCTCTACAAAGAAATTATTGACCTGTTCTCTGAACAGTGGAAAGGGTATAACAGCAGCTCATATATTAACATTATAGAATCTGGCGATCCAACCAAAAATGCTGTTATTCCTTTTTGGCTATGGCAAGAAAAACAAACGGAAGTATATACATTGCTTTCTAAATACAATAAAGACGAAGAAAGAAACCACTGTATTTATTTTAATCTTCCATTACTTGATGATTCCTTATTAACATGTGATTGCTTTGTGACAGCACGTAATATTGAAATTGTACCTGAAGGAATTTCTATCGCTAAAATCAAAAGTTTTATGAGTGCTCAGAGAAGAATTTTCATGAGTGCTACCCTTTCGGATGATAGTGTTTTTACCACGGCAATCGGATTGCATGAAGAGGACGTTCATAGTGTAATATCGCCTGACAATGCAAATGATATTGGAGATAGACTCATACTGTTTCCAAGGCATCTTAATAGCGAGATAACAAATGATGATATTAAAAACAAGGTGTTTTCAATTGCTACGGATTACAATGTTGTTGTAATTGTATAATTTATCTAAAGATCTTTGGGATTTGTTAAAACAAGAGAACCCAAAACCGACGGTCGACGATGTTTTTGAATTAGCTAATTTTTCACTTAACCGAGAAGTGGAATGGATTCAAAAGAGTATTTTTGATAATTACACCTTACCCTATCGTAACGAATGAATATCCTCAAACCAAAGGATACAACCTCAAAAATGAATAAAAATTATTTCTTTCATAGAATATTTATCACATGTTGAAAAAAATACGATTGCAAGTTGCAACACTCTTATTGATGATGACAGGGAGAAAAATAGTAGATAGGTTGTACTGTTTCAGGATGCCTACGTAATATCCAATACATAAGGCACAAGGATTAGAGTACAATTCTGTTAAAGTCGTCGTCACCAACGAAATGGAAGAGCTAATAACCCATAATATTTTTTACACAGCTATCACACGAGCACGCCAAGGATTAAAATATATTGGTTTCTCGAAACGCTACACAAAATTCTGACAGGAATGCAGTCAATTTCCTGTAAGTGCAATACATACACTATTTCGAAAAGGCATGGCATTTCTGCCATAAATAGCCAATAATTCTATGGACTAATTCACTTACAGAGGTCCGAACCTGCCATTTTTGACTTTTTCTAAAAGCTAAATTTGATATCGAGGCATATATGCACAAAGGCTTCCGCAATGATGGAAAAATCCATGCGGAAGCCTATAATGTTATGACTGTAAGCGTGGGAATTGGTTGCGGGTCTTTAAGTGTGGGGAACTCCACACCCCTCCGGGCTGTCGCTCGGCTTCGCCGAGCTCTTATGAACGATAAAAGCAAAAAGGACAGCTTTCGCTGTCCTTTTTGCAAGGATTTCGCTCGTTGCGACGAGCGACGAGGGGCGCTGCCCCTCGACCCCGCAAGCCCTTTAAAAAGGGCTTGACCCTAAACTTATCTTTTCTCTCACAAGGTCGGGTGCGGAATCTATCTTCTACCTTCTATCTTCTATCCGCTGAAAACTTTTTGACCCGCAGAGGGTCCGACATCTGAATCTGATATCTGACCTCTGCCAATCTGACTTCTAATAGGCTTTTCCCCACACGACCATGCACTTCGCGGGCTTGCCGCAGCAGACGCATTTGTCGTCGATATGCTCCTGCTCAAAGGGTATGCAGCGGCTTCCGGCGCCGGTTTCCGCCTTGACCTTGTCTTCGCAGGCTTCGTCGCCGCACCACATCGCCTTGACAAAGCCGTCGCCCTTCTCCTTCAAGACCTCGTTTATCTCGTCGATAGAGCGGCAGGCGTAGGTCCTGCGCTCCTGATTCTCAAGTGCCTTTTTATACATATCGTCGTGAACCTTTTTCAGGAGCCTGCCGACCTCATCGACCAAATTCTCAAGCGGGATAAAGGTCTTGTTTCTCGTCGGTCTCTCGACCGCAACGCAGTGTCCTTCCTCGATGTCGCGGGGACCGATCTCGATCCTGAGGGGCACGCCTTTCATCTCATATTCCGAATATTTCCAGCCGGGAGACTGCTCAGAATCGTCAAGCTTGACCCTTATCCCGGCAGCCTTAAGCGTATCGTAAAGCTCCCTCGCCTTTTCAAGAACGCCCTCCTTGTGCTGGGCGACGGGGACTATGACGACCTGTATCGGCGCAACGGCAGGCGGCAGGACAAGCCCGTTGTCGTCGCCGTGGGTCATGATTATCGCGCCGATGAGGCGCGTCGTGACCCCCCAAGAGGTCTGGTGCGGGACGCATACCGTGTTGTTCTGATCGGTATATGTGATCCCGAACGCCTTTGCGAAGCCGTCGCCGAAATAATGCGAAGTGCCCGCCTGAAGCGCCTTTCCGTCATGCATAAGAGCCTCTATGGCATATGTCGAGACAGCGCCGGCAAACTTGTCGCTCTCGGTCTTTTTGCCTTTGATGACCGGCATCGCAAGCGCCTGCTCGCAGAAGTCGGCGTAGACGTTCAGCATCTGCTCCGTCTCGGCGATCGCCTCCTCGGCGGTCGTGTGGATAGTGTGACCCTCCTGCCAGAGGAACTCGCGTGAACGCAGGAAGGGACGGGTGGTCTTCTCCCACCTCACGACGCTGACCCACTGGTTGTAGAGCTTCGGCAGGTCGCGGTAGCTGTGGACGATGTTGGCGTAGTGCTCGCAGAAGAGCGTCTCGGAGGTAGGTCTGACGCAAAGCCGCTCCTCAAGCTTCTCGGAGCCTCCGTGAGTGACCCATGCGACTTCCGGCGCGAAGCCTTTGACGTGGTCTTTTTCCTTATTCAGGAGGCTTTCGGGGATAAACATCGGCATGCAGACGTTCTCGTGCCCGAGCTCTTTGAAGCGGGTATCGAGGATTTTTTGCATATTTTCCCAGATCGCGTAACCGTAGGGTCTGATGACCATGCAGCCCTTGACCGAGGTGTACTCGATCAGCCCGGCTTTTTTGACGATGTCGGTGTACCACTGTGCGAAATCCTCATCCATCGAGGTGATCTGTTCGACTAATTTCTCATTTTTTGCCATGATTTATATACTCTCCTTAATATTTATTCAGATTTATACTGATTGTTATCGCCTTCTTCGGCGGAATTTTCCGTATTTTCACTGTCCTGCACCCTTTCGGGTCGAGGCTCCTCCTCGCTGTTTTTCCGGCGTTTATCGATAAACGCAGCCAGCTTCGGGGTCAGGATCACGATGACGTAGACCCCCGCGAGGAGTATGAACATTTTGAGGAAGAACATTCCCCATGTGCCGAGCATAAAATCATCTCCGTGTGTTGGATTTGGTGGGGCGGGGGGTGCAGGGGGGAGGGCGAAGCCCTGCTCGCGGAGCGAGCAGTCGCGCCGCAGGCGCGACCGCCGGTCCTGCGGACCGGCGGGGGCTTCGCCCGGTCCCCCGCCTTTAAGCAGCACTCTCACGCGCACTCGGTACCCTCCTTCTACTTCTGCTCCCGGCTTGGTTGTGAGCCGGACTGTCCCGCAGGGCTGGGTGCAAAGGTCGGGGTATGCTGCAAGGTGAACGTGCGGCTGGAGGCGGTGGGAGGTTGAGTGCCGCTTAAAGGGTTAGGCGGCTGCCGTGGGTCAGGGCGAAGCCCTGCTCGCGAAGCGAGCAGTCGCGCCGCAGGCGCGACCGCCGGTCCTCAGGACCGGCGGGGGCTTCGCCCGGTCCTCCCCGCCTTTCAGCAGCACTCTCATGCGCACTCGGTACCCTCTTTCTGCCCTTGCTCCCGGCTCGGTTGTGAGCCGGACTGTCCCGCGGGGCTGGGTGCTGAGGTCGGGGTCTGCAAAAGGTGAACGTGTAGCAGGGGTTGAAGGGAAGTTGGGCGCCGCTTAAAGGGTTGGGCGGCTGCCGGGGTGCAGGGCGAAGCCCTGCTCGCGAAGCGAGCAGTCGCGCCGCAGGCGCGACCGCCGGTCCTGCGGACCGGCGGGGGCTTCGCCCGGTCCCCCCTCCTTGCCCCGACCGCACCCCCGCGCGCTCACCCCGCCTCTTCAAAGTCCCGATTCAGCAGTTACCCCTCAGCCCCCTGCTTTTGCTTCTCATCTTCCTCCCGCATCTGCCCGAGGACCTGTAGCCCTATCGGCAGCGCGATCGCAAGCGCCAGAAGGTCCGCAGCAGCCTGCGCCAGCTCAAGTCCCAAGACGGACTCGGCGCCGAACAGCTGTACGATGAGCGGCAGCGCCAAAACGCTCGGGATAAAGGTCAGCCCCTGCCTCGTCATAGCGACGACCGTTGCGCGGACGGTCATGCCGATGTTTTGGAGCATCATGTTGGTGAGCGTGACCCACGCCATGAACGGGAAGACCGTCAGCTGCGCCCTTAAGGTGAACGCCGCTATCGACTGGGCAAGCTCCGATGAGCCCGCAAGCGCCGCGGTGATGGGCTTTGCAAAGATTATCCCGATCGCGCTCAGGGCGACGAGCACCACAAACGAAAGCCTGAAACAGAAGTAATATGCCCTGCGGACGCGACCGTAAAGCTTCGCGCCGTAGTTGAACCCGCAGACCGGCTGGAAGCCCTGTCCGAAGCCGATCAGCGCCGACGCCGCAAAGTTCATCAGCTTCGAGACGCCGGTCATCGCCGCCTGAACCGCGTCGATCATCTCCCCGCCGCTTATGTAGATGCCGACCGCGTGGTTCAGAGTCGTCGTCGCGACGCTTGCAAGCCCCTGTCTCACCAGCGAAGGCAGTCCGCCTTGGATGATCCCTTTGAGATAAAACGGTTTGGGGGAGAAGTTTTTGATTTTGATCTTGATATTGTCCGAGAAATGCATTCCGATCGCCAAGACGACAAAGCTGATCGTCTGGCTGATGGCGGTCGCAAGAGCTGCTCCGCCCACTCCCATTCCGATGCCGAAGGGCATGGCAAATCTCCCGCCGAAGAGCGCTTCACCGCGTTTGAAGATAAATATCGGGTCGAGAATCAGGTTCATTATAGACCCCGAGGTCAGCCCGAGCATCGCGAAAAACGCGTTGCCCTGCATTCTCAGCTGATTGTTCATGACGATCGCGCCCGTCATAAACGGGGCAGCAAGCAATATCCAAAACATATAATCCGACGTCGCCGAAGCCGCCGCCTCGGTCTTTGCGCCGAGTATCACGACGAGCGGATTTCTGAATATCAAACCGAAAGCAAGTATCATCAGCCCGACGAAAACCGCGTAAAAGAAGCCCGTTGCCGCCATCGTCTCGGCGTCCGCGTAATCCCGTCTGCCGAACGCTCGGGAGATGTAGTTGCCGGAGCCGTGCCCGAAGAAGAAGCCGAAAGCCTGAATTATCGCCATTAGTGGGAAGACGATCCCGACTGCCGCTATCATCGAGTCGCTCTCGAGCTGGCGGACGAAAAAGGTGTCCGCAAGGTTGTAGAACGAGGATACCAGCATGCTGATGATGGTCGGCACGGCAAGAACCGCGATCAGCTTCTCCACCGGCTCGGTCGTCATTCTTATGAATTTTGCGTCGTTGCTGTTTTGAGCTCCGGTTGGCATTTTATCACTCCGTTTTGTTATTTTTGGGGAGGTGCGGGTGGGGTGGGTAGGGGAGGGGTTGAGTGGGAAAGGAGGGGGAGGGCGAAGCCCGCTCGCGGAGCGAGCCGACGCGCCTTCGGCGCGTCGAGCCGGTCCTTCGGACCGGCTGGGCTTTGCCCGGCGTCTCCCGTCGCACTCAAGCCCCGCCCACCGCACTCCGCCGCCTCTTGCAGCCTCCATGCAAGCCTTATGCGAGACTTGCTGTCACTAAAGGTCGGGCAAAAAGTCTGTACCTTGCAGAAAGAAACGACCGAGGCAGGCTTGAAAGCAGCCCTCTGCTTCTATCCGAGGTAAAGTACAGCAGGCAGCCCTGCGCCGAGCTCTCTGCCCCTGCCGAGGTTTGTGAGGAGCAGGGGGCACGGGCGAAGCCCGCTCGCGGAGCGAGCCGACGCGCCTTCGGCGCGTCGAGTCGGTCCTTCGGACCGGCAGGGCTTCGCCCGGCTCTCCTCCCGCACTCACCCCTTGCCTCACGTCAGGCTCGAAATCAACCCCTTGAACCCGTACCTCTGAAACACCTTTTTATAATACCCCGTCTCCGCCGAGATCAGCCCGTCGATGGCTTTCATGCCGAGTAGCTCCACCGGCGCTCTGTCGTCCGTCATTCCCCGGTCCCCCGGGACATATTTTTCAAGGCTTCCAAGGATTTCCTCCATCAGCTTTTTAAGATCGGCATTCTCCTCCAAAGCTACATTTTTCTCCATGATTTCCAAGATATTGCTCCCATCGACAGCCGCAAAGAGCTCGACATTGGAACTCCTCTCGACCGGGATCGTGTAGACCTCGCCGAAAACCCGAGAAACGGTGTCCGAAAGGTAGTCGTTGATGCCGCCGTCGCCGCCGGTTTTCATATTCATGTTCATGACCATGACCCCGCCGGGGTTCAGATGATCCTTAACAAGCTCAAAGAACTCGACCGACGACATCTGAAAAGGTATCGTGATGTCCTGATAGGCGTCCACCATGATGATATCATAGCTCTTTTCGACGGCGTTTAAGTACGCTCTTCCGTCGTAGAGCTCGACATGAACGCTTTCCGGGAGCTCGAAATATTTTCTTGACAGATCGATGATCTTCTCATCTATCTCAACGCCTTCAAAGGAAAGATTGTCAAAATATCGGGAACACTGGGTCGCGTAGGTGCCCGTCCCCATGCCCAAAATCAGCACATCGAGACCTTCCCGCTCGTGAACTCCGGACATATAGGGCGCCGCCATCGCGTAGTCGTAATACATTCCGGTCAGCCCGCCTGATTTTTCCAGCATCGACTGCACCCCGAACAGCACGTTCGTAGACAGCACGACCTCGCTATCGTCCTCCGTCACCTGCAAATAATTGTAGACCGATTCCCCCTCGTACTCGATGTCGTCCTGCCAGAACGCAAAGGAGGAAACAGCGCCGAATATGCAGCAGATTATCATGATGACAAAGGCGATCGCGAGCTTTATCAGCCCTGTCTTTTTCGAGATGAAGTATACAGCCGAGAGCGCGAAGAGTATCCCCGCAAATATAAGAAATGTCGCCGAAGTGCCGACGGCAGGTATCGTCACGAAAGTCGGCACAAACGTCCCGATGATGGAGCCGACGGTGTTTGAAGCGTTTAAGATACCTACTGTCCGACCCGAGCTGTCGAGGCTGTCAACGGTGTATTTTACGAGCGAGGGCGTGACCGTCCCGAGCAAAAACAGGGGGAAGACGAAGATCATCATACACGCGATAAATGCAGCCCAGATCAAAAGATTGGTGCTTACCGTCAGTATCAGCAGCCCCGAAATGCCGACGATGACGTACTTTCCCAGCACCGGGATCGCGGCGAGCCAGATCGCGGCGATTATCATTCTTGAATAAAGCCTGTCCGGATCGGGATTTTTATCCGCCGAACGACCGCCGTAGATATTGCCGAGAGCCATCGCGATCATGATCGTCCCGATGATGATCGTCCAGACGATCTGCGACGAGCTGAAATAGGGCGCCAAAAGCCTTGAAGCGCCCAGCTCGGCAGCCATCACCGACATGCCGGCAAAAAATTCCGTCATATAAAGAAAAATTTTGTTTTTTAGTATATTCATGACATTCGCCTCGGGAAAAAATTGCGTATGAAGACATTGTATCACAAAAATTTGAGAAAATCAAGTGCATAAGTCAACTATTCCCGAGCATAATAAAGCCGAGCAACAGCTCGGGCTATGAAATAATTTACGGAAGGAAAAATAATCATGAAAAGAATAATTTTGGTCATGCTGTCCTTGGCGCTTGCCGCCTTTGTCTTGGCGGGCTGCGGGGACAACGACGTATACGAAAGACCCGGCACCGGTACCACCGTCGAGCCCAACGCGACCGAGGCTCCTCTTCCCGACGACAACGGCAGCTACAGCGCCGATCCCGACGGCGAAGTCAACCAAACAACCGATGACGACGGCATTTTGGAGGACGGAATGAACGATCTCGAAAACGGCATTGACGAAGGCGCCGACGCCATCGAAAACGGTGCCGACAAGGCGATCGACGGCATTGAGAGAGGCGCGGAGGATCTGGAGCAGGGCGCTGAGGATATTTTGGACGGAAACACCGCCGACCCCGAAGCGGACGCCAACACCAACGCCGGCACATCAAGGACCGACATGGGCGACAGCCACGGCGCGACGAACGGGAATAGCCGGTAGGAAATAGATGGTTAGAGGTTAGAGGGTAGATGTTAGATTCCGCACCCGACCATGAAGCAGGCAGAAAACAGATGGCAGAGGTCAGATTCAGCACTTTACCATCTAAAAGACAAGTCAAAAAGTTCGCCAGCCTTTCAAGGCTGCGGGGTCGAGGGGCAGCGCCCCTCGTCGCCCGTCGCAACGGGCGAAATCCCTTAGGCAAGAGGACGGCGTAAGCCGTCGTCTTGCTTTTTATTATTCAAAAAGCGCAGGAGGGAGCATAAGCCGGTTTTGTTGCTGCTCGCACTTCGCAATCTTAAACGATTGATTGCTCGTGCTTGCAGACAAAACCCCGCGTATGCGGATGAAAACAGTCCGGTGGACTGTTTTCATCGGGGGAACCCTCGCCGGGGGTTCCCCCAACAAAAAACCGGCGACGAAGTCGCCCGGAGCCGAGCGAAGCGAGGCTCAAAATGCCCCCTCTCCCTTGGGAGAGGGGGTTGGGGGTGAGGGTAAGCCCGGAAAGGGGTATGGGGAAAACCCGGCACGGGTTGTCCCCACATTTGCCGAGCTCAGCTCGGCAAAACAGCAGTGCAGCCGTAAAAAATGCTTTGTTATGACAGCATGGGAAATAAGGCAAGTCTTGATAATATGCAAGCACCCCATACCCGCCGCGCCCCTTGGTCAAAAGGTGCTTAGAGAGATGAAAGGTTTCCCGCCCTCTCCTACCCCCCTGTTAAAAGGTATTCGTTCATTTTCCCGCCGGAAAATGAACTCATGCTGTTTGAAGCAGACCCCCACCCCCGGTTTACTTTTGCGCAGACTTATAATAAAGCGCAGCCCCCTCCCCCCTTTTAGGGGGAGGGGGCCGGAGGCAAGCCGGAAGGGTGTGGGTCCCACGCAATAGTGTGCTGCAGCCACTCATTCCCATCCTCCCACACCTGCGCCTCGACATAATTCATCCCCGTCGCCTTCAGCCCCTCGACCGTCAGCACCTCCGCCTCTCCCCGGCGCTGAAATTCTGCGGCTCGATATCTTTAAGCCGCACTTTCGTCGCCGCCCCGCCGTCAAACCGGTCCTCAAGATACCGGCTCCCCTCCCAACGCTTTAAATCGTGAATATAAATACTCATCCTGCTTTTCCCTCATCAGGTAATAATTATCAAAATCCGCAAAACGATAAAACGCCGTAGTTTCGGGATGCTGAGCCGCCATCTTCTCGGCTGAGGCAAACGCCTCCTCCTTCGGAAGCCGCATGATATTCTTAAGCGGCTCGCAGTCGCGATGGCAATAATTTACAAGTGTGAGCTCCTCAAAAGCCTTCATTTTCACACCACGATCACATTCTCCCCGCTCTTCCTTTCGGCATAAATCCCCTCTAACTGCCTGATGACCGCCTCTTTGCGGACGATTTTCGGCATGCGGTGGCTGAGCGCAGCCCACTCGGCTTCGGTACTTCCGAGCACCCTCAAAGTGTCCGCAAGGGTGCCGGCGCTGTAGCCGTGCAAACCGTGAAAGCTGCCGGGATAGGTCCCGTCGCCCAAAAAGACGATCCCCCTCGCCTCGAGCGCCACGCACCCCTTCTCATGGCTCGAAGGCAGCGGAAAGACGCTCCCGCCGGGGATTTCCAGCCTTCCCGCCACCGCTTCTCCCATGCCGATTTTCTTGACCGTATACGCTCCTGCCAGAATCTTCCGGCAGTTTATTTTTTTGATATTCCCGGCGTGATCGGCATGAAAATGGGATAATATGACAGTCTTTTTCCCATCGAGCCCGTTCACAGCTTCGGCTCGGTCGGGCGTGCTCCCGACGTCGCAGACTATCCACCCGGGCTCGGTTTTTATCGCAAAAACCTCGGCGGAAAGCGGCTCTTCCCGGGCGGGGATATAGAAAACGCCTTCCGCAAGGGGTTTGAAGAGCTTCGGGATCATCTGACCAAGAGCTCACGGACTTTCTCAAGCCCTTCTGCGTCGATATCGGTGAAGTAGCCCGTCTCGACGCTGTCCATGTCCAAAATCCCGAAAAATTCGTGATTTTTATAGATCGGCACCGCTATCTCGGAATGGGTGTTGCAGTCGCAGGCGATATGCCCCTCAAAGCACTCTACGTCCTCCACGACCAACGTCCTGCCCTCCTTCCAAGCCGTCCCGCAGACCCCTTTGCCGTAGGGTATCACGGTGACCGCGGGTCTTCCCTGAAACGGTCCGAGCCGCAGATTTTCTCCGTCCTTTAAGTAAAATCCCACCCAATTCACCTTCTCAAAAGCGATCTTCAAAACAGCCGAGGCGTTCGCCAGCACCGCCGTCTGATCATCTTCATCGGCGGTATACATGCCGATCTGATGTATAAGTTCTCTGTAAAAATTTATCTTATCCTTCGGATATTCAACGTCTATATACATTATTTACCTCCCGATTTTCTGAAGCCGACCGTCATCTCAAGACGGTTTTTCGGCAACGATATCTGATATTTTTTATCAAGCTCCGGTCCGCAGGAATTCGATCCCACCCCGCTCATCTCGGAATCGAGGCACAAAACCGTCTTCCCGCACTTTGAAAGCTCCCAGTCGTGCCGCTTCGAGCAGAGTTCTTCCTGAGTATATTCGGAGGCGTTGAAGCTGATCTTTCGCTCCCCTTCGGCTCTTAAAACCGTTTTTCCGTCGGTGATTTCGACATAGTCGCAGCCGAAGTGGGACGAATTCTCCTGCGGCTTGATATAGGGCTCGAACATCTTAGGCACCTTCGCTTCAAACTTCCCGACGTATGAAGCCCTCCTCTTGTCGATATAGCTCTCATAGGGTCCGTAGCCGTAATATGTAACGTCCTCAAAGCTCTTCGGCAGGAAAATTCTCATGCCTATTCTCGGCAGCATTTTGACTTTCTCCGAGAATTCAAGATCGGCACTCACGTTAAATTCCCCGCCCGGGAAGAAGCGATAGACCGCAGTCGTCCTCGCAAACGGCTGATGGATATTCCAGCCGAAGGACATCTTGACCTCGATAATCGCCAAGTTCCCGTCTTTTCGGGATTTTATGCCGTAGATTTTGGTGTCGTAGTCGTTGAGATGAGTGCGGTACCAGCTGTCCCTCTTGCCGTCGTTGTCGGTGGGGGCGCGGAAGAAGTTGAACTTCACCGGCTGATCCGTCACCAAATCCCCGTCGGCAGTTATCTTTGAGACGACCCCCAAGCGGCAGTCAAATTCATAATCGATACCGGAAGCGGAGATCATGTACTTAAGCCCGTCTTTTTGAATTTCAACGGCAGAGCCGCATGCGCTCGGCATGGTCTTTAAATTCTCATCGTGAATGCAGCACTGATCAAATCCCGCCAAATCTCCGGCTTTTGCAAAGGGGGTGTCATGTTTATATTCAAAAATGAAGCGGATATAACGGCTTACAGCGACGTCTCTGGTCTCGGGAATCGATACCGTCTGAGCGCCTCCCGCCGGGATATTGAGGTTTATTTCACCGGATCGGGTGATCTCCCCGCAGTCGGTGATCTCGAATCGGCAGGTGAAAATATCCCCGACGTTTTCAAACGCGAGCATGTTTTTAAGTACATATTCCCCGGCGTTTTTCATCTCGACGCGCACGGGTCGGTAGACCTGCTTCATCTCTAAAAGCCCGGTGTGAGGGGTCCTGTCGGGATAGCAAAGAGCGTCGCAGCAGAAATTGCCGTCGTTATGCCTCTCTCCCCAGTCTCCGCCGTAGCCGTATTTTATCTTCCCGTCATCTGTAACTCCCACCGGAATGCTGTGATCAGCCCACTCCCAGACGAACGCGCCGAAGACCTTGTCGTTTGCATATATCGCCTGCCAGTAGTCCTCCAAGTCGCCGGGACCGTTTCCCATCGAGTGGCAGTATTCGCACATCATGAAGGGTCGGTCGCCCGCGGTTTCTTCGCTCGCGGGGTAGTTTTTGACATAGTCGACCGGCGGATACATGCGCGATACGATAGGGAGCTCGTGATCGTCCTTCTTGTCGAGGCGGTGGACGCTTTCATAGTGTAAAATCCTCGTCGGGTCCTCGCTTTTGATCCACTCGGCTGAGCGCCGCATCGCGTCGGAATATCCCGCTTCGTTGCCCATCGACCACAAGAGCACGCAGGGACGGTTTTTATCACGAGCCAAAAGCCTCTTGTGGCGATCTAAAATCGCCTCTTCAAACTGCGGATCGGAGACCGTAAGCGCGATCCCGCCGTAGCCCTCGGGCTTGTTCCAATCGTAGTCCTGATAGACGTCGACGGAGCCGTGAGCCTCAAGGTCAGCCTCGTCGACGACATATATTCCAAGCTCGTCGCAGAGCTGATAGAGTATCGGCGCGTTGGGGTAGTGAGAGGTTCTCAGGGCGTTGACGTTGTGCCGCTTCATGAGGGTGAGGTCCTTCATGATCTGCTCGCGTGAGCTGACGTAGCCGGTGTCGGGGTAGCTGTCGTGGCGGTTGACCCCGCGGAATTTGACCTTTGCGCCGTTTAAATATACAAGACCGTCTTTGATCTCGATCTTTCTTATTCCGATCTTCTCGCCGATGACCTCGCCGGCGCTTTCAATCATCATCTTATAAAGGACCGGCTTTTCGGCGTTCCAGAGTTCGGCGTTTTGGATTTTTAAGATATATGCCGCGCCCTCGCTTGCTTCGCCCGAGCCGATGACATCACCCGACGGGGAATATACTGTGATCTTTGCGCTTTCTCCCTTTACCGAGACGGTGAGCTCGGCTGAGCCGTCATTAAGGTCGGGTACGGCGCTCACGCGGTAGTCGGTCAGCCTTTTTTCGGGTCTTGACAGCATATATACATCGTGGAAAATTCCCGAGAGCCGAATCTTGTCCTGATCTTCAAGATATGTGCCGTCGCACCATTTTAAAACCGCGGCGCAGATTCTGTTGGTTCCCGGATTTAAAAGGTCGGTGATATCGAATTCCGACGTCGAATGCGCAACCTGAGAATAGCCCGCAGGTCTGCCGTTCACATATAAATACAAACAGCTGTCGACGCCTTCAAAGCAGAGGATTCTGCGCAGACCGTCGGGAGCGTAGTCATAATCCCGATAATAAACCCCGACCGGATCGTCGTCCGGCACATACGGCGGGTCGTAGGGGATCGGGTAGACGACGTTTGTGTACTGCGCCCGATCGTAGCCGTGAAGCTGCCAGTTTGACGGCACCGGGATAGAGGCTTTTGGTGAAAGGTCGCAAAAATCATCAGCCAGATCGACGACGCTTTCAAGATAGGTAAAGCCCCAGTCGCCGTTTAAAAGCTCAAAGCGGGAGGATTTTTCCCGGGATGCAAAGGGGTCTTCTCCGGGCGCAAAGGGGACGTAGTACGCCCGGTTTTCGAGCGTTCCGACATGGAGCGCGTGGGGGTCTTCGTGATAGATCATGGCGGCTCTTTGCGAGCCGGGGGTAGAGATTTCCGATAATTTCATATGCAGCCTTCTTTCTTTCGGTTTGGTTTAACTATAACATATTTGCGGGAAAGTTGCAATAAGAGATTCTGCAAAGTTGTGGGGATTTTTTGCAAGGGGGGCATGCCTCGCTGAGTTCGGCAAGCCAAAAAAGTGGGGACAACCCGTGCCGAGTATCCCCATACCCCTTTCCGGGCTACCCTCACCCCAGCCCCCTCTCCCAAGGGAGATGGGGCATTTGAGCCTCGCTTCGCTCGGCTCCGTGGGGCACCCCTGCGGGGTTCCCCACACCCCTCCGGCTTCGGGCGACTTCGTCGCCCTCTTTTGAACGATAAAAGCAAAAAGGGCAGCTCTTGCTGTCCTTTTTGCGGGGATTTCGCGCTCTGCGGAGCGCGGCCAAGGGCTCCGCCCTTGGATTCCGCAAGCCCTTTAAAAAGGGCTTGATCCTAAATTTGACTTGTCTCGACTATTGCCAAAATAAAAAATCGAGCCGAATCAGCTCCTTAATAGGGAAAATAATCGCATCCGGGTCACAAAAGAAAAACCGCCTTACGGAGGTTAAACAGGGTCCCCGCAAAATCCGTGGATTTTGTGGGGTAAAGGCGGAATCAGAAGCGTTGCTTTCAACCGCTCGACTTCCCTCGGCAGAAATTATTGCCTCGGTCGTCTTGCGGGAAAGCAATCGCATCTGGCGCGGAGTGAGTGCAGCGGCGATTTTGAATGCAAAGCATGAAAAAGCGCCGCAAGCGATATGAAGCTTGCGACGCCTTGGTGACCCGTACGAGAATCGAACTCATGTCTCCGCCGTGAAAGGGCGGTGTCTTAGCCGCTTGACCAACGGGCCGGTGGTGGCTGTAACTGGATTTGAACCGGTGACATTCCGGGTATGAACCGGATGCTCTAGCCAACTGAGCTATACAGCCATATGACAGCTTGATTATTATACACGAAAAAAAGCCGTTTGTCAAGCCTTTTTGAAAATTTTTCGTTAATTTGCTGTGATTTTATTTCGGAAGATGATTTTGCGGGGAATTTAGAGGATTTTTTGGGGTGATTTGGCGGGGTGAAGTGTGAAAGGGGCGGGTACTGATTACGAAGTATGGCAGGGGTGGAGGGTAGGGCGAAGCCCACGCAGCCGAAGGCGCGGCTGCCGCCACGAAGTGGCGGCAGCGCTCGCGCGCGGGCGGGCTTCGCCCGGTGTTCCCCCCCGGTTGCACAAAGAAAAAGGCAGAGATCATAGGTCGGATTCTGCAGCTTGAGCCTATCAGCCCCGTATTTTTGCTTTGTAATGCATGGGGTGGGCGCAGGGTTGCGGCTATCACTATAGTACTCCTAAGCGCAGAAGGCGAGGGAGGAAGGCTTGGAGCTTATCGAAGCTAACTGCTTCTGAGCAGGGTTTGCAGAAGGTGTGGGAAGCACGGGCGAAGCCCGTGCGACGAAGTCGCACCGCCGACGCAAAGCGTCGGCGCGCTGCCTTCGGCAGCGGGGCTTCGCCCCGACCCCCCGCTCCTATCAAAGTTTGGCAGAGGCACCCACCCCGTGCCGGATTTAATTTTCACTTAAGGTGTCGGTTTTTCCCCGAAAGCGCAACCACCGATTGCGCAAACAAAGAAAAAAGCACATGCCGGGTGGTAGACCTTTCGGCTGAATTGAGATATACTGTTATCAATGCATGGCAGTGCAAAAAATAAGGAGGAAGTTTTATGAGCTTTGGCAAAAATTTGCAGCATCTGAGGCGTATGTGCGGAGAAATAACGCAGGAGGCTTTGGCGGAAAAGCTTAAAGTCAGCCGGCAGACCGTCTCAAAATGGGAACTTGACGAATCAACACCGGAAATGGATAAAGCCATTGAGCTTTGCAGGCTGTTCAACTGTTCTCTTGATAATCTGTTTCGCGAAGAGATGGGCGTCTGCGACGACGCATACACCGACCTTCGCGTAGAGACCGTTCCGGGATTTCGTTATGTAAAGCACACGGTGATCAGCAGTGATCCCGAGGAGGACGCCATCGACCGGGTGTGCAAAATCGCTCGCGAAAACGGCGTGGAACGACCTCGGGTCATCGGGTGGGACTTTCCGTATGTTTCTTTGGAGCAGATAAATGTTTATCATATGCACGGCTATGAGGCTGCATGGATTCTTCCCGAAGGTGTAACTCCGGAAGGTGTGGAGATCAAGGAGCAGAAGGCTCACAAATACGCCGCGATCCATATCCCCGAGCCCTTCAAAAATCCTTTTGTGATCATTCCCAACGCATATAAGACGTTGGGGGAATATATGCGCGTCAACGGTTTGGAGCAAGCGGGCAAAGATGTGATCCCCTGCTTCGAGACGGACGGCGATTCCATGGACGTGTATATCGCCTGCGAATAGATATCAGATATGAAAAAATTATTCTGCCGCACTGCGAATAACCGTGTGCGGCAGAAATTGTTTGGCAGAATTAAATGTTGTTATATCGTTTATGCGGAAATAGACGCAGGTCTTTAAACCCCCACCGTCTCGCCCGGTTTGATTTCAATCGGCGTGCCGGATTTATCGAGCCAAATCGCCGTCGCCGTCGGGTTATAGACCATGCTGCCGTCAGCCGAATATTCAAGAGATTTCGCGGCGAGATCATATTCACAAATCTCAAGATTCGTAGCATAATAAACATCGCTGCGACCCGAGAGCCGGGCAAGATAATCTTCCATCATCTGCCAATTGTTCTTCTGATTGAACTCCGGCGTGTGACCCCAGATGTAGAGCATACGCCGGGCTTCTGGCTCGGTCGAGAGGAAGCTTTCGATGATTTCAGGCAGCTCCGGGTCGTTGTGGTGCGCCGTCGGACGGAGCCGCAGCCAATCGGTCGGCATCGCCATCGAATGATCGCTCCATACGGTCCGGCAGTATTTGATCCCACATTTTGCCAAAGCCTCAACGCTTCGGTCGTCGAAGCTGCCGTAGGGGTACGCGGCGCCCCGGACGATACACCCAAACTCCGCCTCGAGCGCGCTCTTGTCGCCCATGATCTCGTAAATCAGCTCGGGCTCGGTGAGCTTGGTGAAATCGCGGTGGGTGACGCCGTGGACCGCCGTCTCTATGCCGTCGTGCAGATAATTTTTGCGCTCCGAAAGGGTCATGCGTTCCCAGCTTCCGCACGGCTGCTGACCCTCGGGTCGCGTGATGCCGGAGCTGATGTTGAACGTCCCGCGGACGCCGTATTTACGCATCATTTCGATGAGCTTAAGGTCGTCGTAACAGCCGTCGTCGTAGCTCAGTGTGAACGCCTTTTTGAGACCGTTCGGGAAGAGGATCGGTAACATAATTCTGTCTCCTTTTTGTAATTTTTTAGATATATTTTACCCTGCGTATAATTTTTTGCCCTTGATTATCATGCAAATAAGTGATATCATGGTCTATGATTATTGTAGCACGTTTTGGGGAGATTTGCAAGGGCTGGGGGACAGATGCGAAGAGGCGGGAGGTGGATTGGGTGGTGTAGGTGGTTCTGACGGGGGTTGGTGGGGGAGGAGAGTGTAAAAGTAACGGGGACTATATGCTTCTATCAAGGTTGCGCTGTATGCAAGCCTTGCACCGGGCTTAGTGCCCCGACCGGACCTTGATAGGAGCTGAGGGCTTGGGGCGAAGCCCGCCCGCGCGCAAGCGCGCGGGCGCTTCCTCCGCTTCGCGGAGGAAGCCGGCGCCTTCGGCGCCGGGGGCTTCGCCCGGCACTCCCACATACCTCCCGCAACCCTTTTAGAAGTTGCAAACCCCAGCAAGCTCCAAACCACCCTCCTGCACTTACTTCTCCTCGACACGCTTTGGCAAAAATCCCGACCTTGCACCCGCCTCATGTATTACAAAAACGAAAATAAGGGGCTGAAAGTGAAAAAACAACGGTCACTATAAGCCTCTATCAAGGTCTGGTGCTATATGCAAGCCTTGCACCGGGCTTGGTGCCCCGACCGAACCTTGATAGGAGCAGAGGGCTTGGGGCGAAGCCCCGCTGCCGCAGGCAGCGCGCCGACGCGAAGCGTCGGCGGTGCGACTTCGTCGCACGGGCTTCGCCCGGTACTCCCACACCACCCGCCAGCCCTTTTAGAAGCTGAAGCTAAGGCAAGCTCCAAACCCGCCTCCCACGCCTGCTTCTCCTCATCGCACCTTGGTACAAGTCTCGACCTTGCACCCACCCTATGCTTTACAAAAGTGAAAATAAGGGGTTGAGAGCGTAAAAGTAACGGTCACTCACTGCTTCTGTCAAAGTTTGGCGCTATATGCAAGCCTTGCACCGAGCTTGGTGCTGCTACCGAACCTTGATAGGAGCTGAAGGCTCGGGGCGAAGCCCCGCTGCCGCAGGCAGCGCGCCGACGCTTCGCGTCGGCGGTGCGACTTCGTCGCACGGGCTCCGCCCTGCACCCCTGCCCCTCCATCTACCTCCCACCCTCCTTGCAGTACACCCTCGCGTCCTCGTCCGGTTCCCGATAATACCCCTTCCTCCGCCCGACGAGGTGAAAGCCCAAGCTCTCATAAAGGCTGATCGCGGCGGCGTTCGACTCCCGGACCTCCAAAAATTCCGCCTCGGGATCGGTCAGCGTTTCGAGCTCACTGATGAGCGCTCGGGCGATCCCCATTCTGCGGAAGCAGTCGCGGACGGCAACCGAATGGATCTCCATCTCGCCGGCTATGCAGCTGCCGCAGACATATCCCGCCAAAACGCCGTCGACGGTGCAGACGAGCGCCGTCAGAAAATCCTCCGAGACCATCGCCTCGAAGCTGTCGCGGCTCCACGCTTCGGAGGTGAAGCAGCTCTTTTCAATCCCGAGGATTTCGTCGATGTCGGCTGGCAGCATCTTCCTGATCTCGGTCACTTCCGTTCCCCCTCTCTTGATTTTGATGATGTCATAGCCGCGTAGATTTCGCTTTTTGTGAATCCGGTTCTCTTTGCGATCTCACGGCAGGCGTCGGTTTGCCTGACTCCCGAGTTTACCAGCGTCCGCGCTTCATTCACTGCGTCGTCAAGGGTGATCTCGGGCTTAGGCGGCTCGCGGTATCCTTCGACGATAAGAACGAACTCTCCTCGGGGCTTATGCAGGTCGTCGTCATAAAGATTTATCGCTTCCGAAAGGCGGGTGCGGAGTACCTCCTCGTGGATTTTAGTCAGCTCCCGGCAGATGCTGATCTTGCGGTCTCCCAAATAATTATAAAGATCGGAAAGAGTCTGGGCGAGCTTATGCGGTGCTTCATAAAAAATTAAAGTGCGGGGTTCCTGCCGACATGCTTCCAAAGCGGCTTTACGGGAATTCGGAGCGGTGGATAAAAATCCCTCAAACGCAAATTTTGAGGTATCAAGACCGCTAAGCGCAAGCGCCGAGACCGCGGCGCTCGGACCCGGCACGACCTCAATCGGCACCCCGGAGGCTGCACAGTCCCTGACGAGGTCCTCGCCCGGGTCGGAAATACAGGGCATGCCCGCGTCGGTGACCACCGCGCAGGTCTCGCCGGACATGATCCTTTTCAGGATTTCGGCTCCCGCGTATTTTCTGTTGTGCTCGTGATAGGAGACGAGCGGCTTTTTGATCCCGAAGTGCGTCAACAGCTTTGAGGTGACGCGGGTGTCCTCGGCGGCGATGAAATCGACCTCGGAGAGCGTTCTGACGGCTCGGAAGGTCATGTCGTCGAGGTTTCCTATCGGCGTTCCGACTACGTAGAGTTTGGACATTTTTGACTCCTTTTGGGTAATTTTTGGGTGGACGGGGTGTGAGGGCGTGACGGCGGGGAGGGTACTGGCTGCTTCTGTCGGGGGTAGGTGGTGGAGGAAGGGCTGGGCGATGGGGGTGGGCGGGTCTGACGGGGTTTGGGTGGGGTTGGAGGGGTTGGGGGCGAAGCCCCGCTGCCGCAGGCAGCGCGCCGACGCGAAGCGTCGGCGGTGCGACTTCGTCGCACGGGCTTCGCCCTGCACTCCCGCACCTTTTGCAAGCCCTATGCAAACCCGGCAAGCCCCGACAAGCACCAAGCCCTCCTCCCGCACTCGCACCTCTTAGAAACACCTTTGGTACAAGCCCCGACCTTGCACCCACCCCATGCTATACAAAAGTGAAAATTCGGGGCTGAGAGCGTAAAAGCAAAGGTAACTCCCTGCTCCTATCAAAGCTCAGTGCGTATGCAAGCCTCGGCACCGAGTCCCCGGTCCCTACCGAACCTTGATAGGAGCTGAGGGCTCGGGGCGAAGCCCCGCTGCCGCAGGCAGCGCGCCGACGCGAAGCGTCGGCGGTGCGACTTCGTCGCACGGGCTTCGCCCTGCACTCCCCCCTCCCCTCCCTCACCCCTCCCCCAACCGATAAATCCTCCGCATCTCCTCCGAATACTCCTCCCCGTCATACACGATCAGCGGCTTCTCGACCCGCATAAACCCCTTCCCGCCCATGCGACCCTCCAAAAGTATCAGCCACGCGGGACTGCCGGCGGTCTTGTGGACGGTCCGAAGGCGCTTCGGCTCGATTCCGCACTCCCTCATCGCGCAAACGCAGTCGGCAAGGCGCTCGGGGCGGTTGCAAATGCAAAGCCTCCCGCCGAATTTTAGATTTTTCCTCGCGGATTTGCAGACGTCAAGGACCGAGCACTCAAGCTCGTGACGGGCGACCGCCGCGGCTTCTTCCACGCTGATCTTCCCGGTCCCTACTGTTTTATATGGAGGATTGCAGGTGATGAGGTCGACCTGCCTTTGGGCGGCAAACTCCCTGAGATCGGCATTTATGGGAATAAACTTTTCAAGACCTGCGCCGCACCTTTCCTTCGCGCTCATCATCAGAAAGTGCGCGCTTTTTTGAATCTCGACCGCCGTCACCGTCTTAGGTTTAAAATTTCTGATCATTATAAGCCCGACGGCACCGCAGCCTGCGCAGAAGTCGATGACGTCGTCCTTATGCCTCGGCGAAGCGAAATCCGCCAGCAAAAAGGCGTCGGTTCCGAAGCGGTGTTCTTTTGAGATCGCGATCTCTATTTCCGGGGAAAGTTTTTCAAATGTGATATTTTCCGCCATCACTTCTCACCTGCCAAAACGTCGTCTATCATGCGTACGAGCTCCTCTTTGGTCTCAAGATGCCCCGCCCTTGCCCTAAATTCAGCCGCACCCCGTACCCCCTTTAAGTACCACGCCGCATGCTTTCGCGCCTCTCTCATTCCCTGCTCTTCGCCTTTATAATGTATTATCATATCGACGTGCCGAAGCATGTTCGCCATCTTCTCTTCAAGACACGGCTCGGGCAGGGCTTCACCGGTCTCAAGATAATTTTTTATCTCCCGAAAGACCCACGGGCGCCCGTTTGAAGCTCTTGCCAGGGTGACGAGATCGCAGCCCGTCTCGCGATACATTCTCTCGGCGTCGGCTCCGCAGGTGATGTCGCCGTTGCCGATCACCGGGATTTTCAGGGCATTTTTGACGTTTTTGATGATCTCCCAATCCGCTTTTCCGGAATAAAGCTGCGCCCTTGTCCTCGGGTGGACGGCGACGGCAGAAGCCCCCGCGTCCTGAATCATCAAAGAAAATTCGACGGCGTTTATCTGCGACGCGTCCCAGCCCGAGCGTATCTTGACGGTAACGGGGCAATCTGCGGCGGACACGGCAGCCCGGACGATATCATAGGCGAGGTCGGGGGTCTTCATGAGCGCCGAGCCGCCGCCGGGGTTGACGACTTTGGCGACCGGACAGCCCATATTGATGTCGATGATGTCGGGCTTGAAGCGGTTTACGATCCCGACGGCTCTTGCCATGAATTCCGGCTCTTCCCCAAACAGCTGTATCGCGTAGGGACGCTCGGAATCATGGACCTCACACAGCTCCAAGGACTTTTCCCCGGCATAGCAGAGCCCTTTTGCGGAGACCATCTCCGACACGAGATAGGACGCGCCGAAGGATCGGCAGAGCTCACGGTAAGCCCGATCAGCCACCGACGCCATCGGCGACAGCCCGCATGTTTTTTCAATTTTCACTCCGCCGACGCTGATGATTTCCATCTCAGACCTCCGTTTTTTGTGGTTAAGGACATTATAGCACATCGGCGGGAGTTTGAAAAGGGGGAAGGGGAAATTTGATACGCCCAAATTTGTGAAAACGCCTAAAACCGTCCTCAAAATTATGTATAAACTTACAGTTGTAAACAGACTGTAAAATATGCTATAATATTTATGCTCCTAAATCGCGTGTGCGCGCGTAGGGATAAATTTTTTTTCGGAACGCATACACTTGAATTTTTTCCGATAGAAAGGCAGGAACAGATGAAAAGAATTTTAGCTTTGGCGCTTGCGCTTCTGATGCTTGTTGCCGCCGTCGGCTGCGGCAAGAAAAAGCGCGTGCCCATCACACTCACCCTCTCGACCGAAGACTCCGAGGCTATCATGAGAGCCGCCGGAATCACCCTTCCCGACGAGGCGACAGCAGCCGGCGCAAACTCCACCGTCACTTGGATGTGCTGGTATGACAACTTCCACAACTACAAGGAAAACGAAGTCCTCAACACCGGTTACTGGACCTTCACCAACAAGTATCACGGGGATATCGTCTGGGAGGAGACTACCTACGAAAACTTCCGCGACGATCTCGCAAACCTCCTTCTTGCGGGCACCCCCCCGGATTTCACTCCGACCGGAATCGCGCAGATACTCGTCTTCCCGATGGCTTGCATCAAGGGTACATATCAGCCGATCGACGATTATATTGATTATACAACTCCTCTTTACGAGGGCATGGCGGACGCCGCTGAATACTTTGCTTTGGGCGATATGCACTTTGCGATCATCAACGACCTCACCTTCAAGGACGTAGTCCCCTATAACCGCAGAGTTATGAACGAGTGGGGCTTCGACGATCCGTATGAGCTCTACATGAACGACGACTGGACTTGGGATAAGGTCACCGAGATGGCTCTCGACTTCTCCGACGGCGACGACAACCGCTACGCTTTCGACGGCTGGTATGTCCCGATGGCTTGCGCCGAGCAGTCCACCGGCGAGTATATCATTGAGAAAGACGAGAACGGCAACTACTACTCCAACATCGACGACCCGCTCATCGAGACCGCCGAGAACATGATCTATCAGTGGGTCAAGGACGACCTCTTCTATCACGAGGGCAACGACTACTGGGCAAACAGAAACAACGCTCAGTACGGCGCGGGCGTCAAGGACGGCAAGTGCCTCTTCTGGATCTGCGACATCTCCGGCTTCAGACTTCCGACCGACGAAATGGCTGATATCTGGGGCGACATGGCTCAGGGCGAGTTTATGTTCGTGCCTCTTCCGAGACATGAAAGCGGCGACGGCAACTACTACCTCTCCGCCAATCCGACCGGCTACATGATGGTCAAGAACGCTCCCAACCCCGAAGGCGTTGCGCTTCTTGCAATGTGCGAGCGCTTCAAGATCATCGACCCGACCGTCGTATCCATCGATAAGAAGCAGCTCAAGGAGAAATATCTCTGGACCGACGAAATGCTCGACATGTACGACCACTGCAACGAGCTGGTTCAGGAAAACATCAGAATCTACAACACCGGCGACATTCCGGAGAACTTAAGAACTGCCTACGACCACCTCGACTGGGATATCCGCAGAGGCGGCGCGGCTAAGACTTGGGCGCAGCTCAAGGAAGAGTTCGGCGAGCAGCTCGACTATTACTGCGACGCCCTCAACAGCGACATCGCAACCTATATCGAGACCGGCAGCATAGGATAAAATGCAAAAATTTACCCCGTTCGTTTGAACGGGGTATTTTTTATATGATCTCGATTTCTATTTCTTTGACATTCTCCGGCAGCTCGTTTTCTTCAATCAGATCGAGAACCGGCTCGCCGTCAAAGCCGAAGTGCACCCGGCGAATGCCGGAAGAGCGCGGTCCGTTAATGCCCGGACGGGCGTGATAGGTGTTCCAGACGTCGCCGTATTCGTCCTTTACATATGCGTTGTGCCCGGGCCCGTATTCTCCCGGCTTCGAGAGGGAATGCAGAATAGGATAATTCCCCTTCTTCCAGTTTTTGGGGTCGAGCAGGTCGGCTCCGTCGTCGGCGGTCAGCATGCCGACGCAGTAGGTCGAATCGACGAGCGCCGAGGAGAACGTGAGATAAATCTTCCCGTTGTTTTTGAGCATAAACGGACCCTCGTCGACGAGAGTGTGGTTGTTCTGCCAGCCGTATTCCGGCAAAGTCAGCAGGACCGGGTCGCTCACAAGCTTCCAAGGCTCGCTCTGGTCGATCTCGGCGATATATACCCACGCGCCCAGATCGATCGGGTTAAACTGCCGCTGACTCCACGCGACGTATACATGCCCGGCGCTCTCGACCGTTGTCATGTCGAGGGTGATGCCTTTGTCGTAGAGCGGGGTGCCGTCTTTTCTGAGGACCCGCTTCGGAGCCTCCCAAGAGCCCTTGTCATCGAGCTCTCCGCCGTCTTTTAAGACCATGACGTGCGACTGCTCGTCCCCGAATTCCTTCGGCGTGCAGGCGTGGAAGATGTACTCCTTCCCGGCGACGTTGTGAAATTCGGGAGCCCAGAGAAGCCCTCCGACATGCGGATAGGTGACGGCGTCCAGAACGAGCTTTTCGGGAGCGTTCACAAGCCCCGGGATCGTCTTTGCGCGCCTGACATAGATCGAACGGTTGCCGTCGGCGTCGTTTGTCGCGATGAAGTAATAATCGCCTTTGTAGAAGTAAACGCAGGGGTCGGCTCGGTTCTCGGCGATGGGGAAATCATAGTGATCGACATGTATCTTTCCCCTGATCTTTCCGCTCTCCGGCTGCTCCCAGTCCACCCTCTTTTTGTGGGTCGAGCCGTCCGAGTAGGTCACGGTAACGCGGTAGTTTTCAAGATCGTCTTTTGAGACCTTTTTGGGATAATCTGCCGAGACTGCCTTTAAAGCCGCAAGCTTTTTGAGGGCATAATCGGCTGTTTTATCATCAACGTCAAACTCCACAGCGTCATATGCGCCTTCGATATTACAATCAGTATAATCTTTCCCGAGATTTCCGCACTCCTTGACATCGTCGGTGGGGAGCAATAAATCATCAAGACGGCGGCGATAGATTTTCCCGCCGCAGACATACTTCGCGACCAAGCCCCCGTGGCAGCCGCATACTTTGAGGGAGACGTCCTCCAAAAAATCGCCCGCGAGCTTAATAAGCCCGAGCTCTTCATAGTGGACGAGATCGCCGGTCTTAAAGAGGACCGCGCAGCCCTTTGAACTCTCATCGGGTTCGCCGTTTGCGAGCGTGCGGATCGCGATAATGATGAACCCGCCGTCAACCGGCAGTACAAAGGGTTTTTTGAGGCTCATCGGGGTGAGCGACCGATCCTCGGGATTTTGGGTCGCCTTGACAAAAAGCACCCCGTAATTGTGATTTAAAGGCTCAAAGCCGCTCTCGGTCTCATATCCGAGGTGCATCGAAAGCCCGAGCCGCGGCGCATATTCCGCCTCGGAAACGGGGCGGCGGGTGTAGCAGATAAACTTCATATCAAATCTCCTTAAATATTTTAAAAAAGAGCCGCAAAATGTCTGCGGCTCTTGATTTTTTACTCAGACGAGACCCAGCTGCGCGTTCAGATCGTCGATATAATACTCGAAGGTCTCGGCGTTGTTCTCCTTGAGCTGCGCCCAGGACTGAGGCTCTCTGCCGCCGTGCGCGATGGAATCGCCGAGACGGCTGTAGACCTGCTGGAGGTTGTCGGGAAGATTTCCCGAGGCGTCAAAGACGATGTGAGCGTCGGCAATTTCCTTGCAGATATTGGACATCTCGAGCATTTCGTCCGACCAGAGGTAGGTCTCCTGAAGCATTCTGTTGTTGATGGCGATGACCGTCGGGTCGATGACCTTGAAGCGGACGCATGCCGCCAAAAGGGCAGCTCCCTCGGGGTTCTGAGCTCCGTTGATGAGGATCATCGAGCCCTTGACGTCCTCAAAGCTTGAGGATATGTAGTAGTTGCCGTCGCCGTTTTCGTCCCTCGGAAGAGGCGCAAACATGACTTCGCCCTGATGCATATCGCCCCAGATTGCTTCGATCTCCTCGACGGGGTGCTGGAAGAAGCTCTCGCCGATGACATAGAAGAGGCACTTGCCGTCCTTCATGCCTTCGCCGAACTGTCCGGAACCGCGAAGCGACCAACCGCCCTGAGCGTAGGTGCAGCTGTTCTTGATGAGATCGGCAAGATATGTCATGCCCCGCTCAATCTCGGGTGAGTCGAGGTTGGAGTAGTATTTGTAGTTGTCGTCGGGATCGCGCATTAAAAACATCTGACCGGTGGATTCGGTGAACATGCCGGCGTATGCGTATCCGTCAAGAGCAAAGCGGTCGTCGTCGGGACTTGAGAACTCGACGCACATATCATAGAACTTCTGCCAGGTCCACTCATCTTCAAAATAGAGCTCGGCGGGATCGTCGAATCCCCATTCGCTGATGACTCTGCGGTTGTAGACGACGACGTTGGCGGGCTTGGTCTGCATGCAGATCTGGTAGTGCTGACCGTTGATGACGAAGTTTTCGGCGATATCCTTCATGCCCTGCCAAAGGGGATCATCATAATTTACATAGGGATCAATCGCCTGAGAGACGCCTTTGATCGCCTTCATCGGGAAGGAAGCGGTCGAGTTGGTGCCGCCGGTCATGCAATCCGGAGGAGTGCCTGCCATGATGAGGTTTGCAAGGTCGTCCTGATTCTTTTCAAAAGTGGTCTCGACGAATTTGAACTCGCCGCTGTACTTGTTTTTGAAAGTCCAGAATCCGGTGTTGACGATTTCGGTCTCGGAGTATGCCTGATACGGGTCGGACCAACCGAACCACTGTACGGTGGTGCCGGCTCCGGGAGCGACGTCGGCTTCGGGGAGCTGAACGCCCGCCGCGCGCATGATCGCCTCGGAGTCCTCGGTGGAGAGAGTGAGCTCGACCGGCTGGCGCTTTCTTCCGCCGCAGCCGGTGATCGCGGCCACCATCAGGAGAGCAAGACCGAGAGAGATGAGTCTTTTCATAGGTTTTACCCCCAAATTTTAAAATTTTGACTGTATAAGTATACCACACCTTATTGAGGATTGCAAGTAGTATTATTGACATATTTTCATAATTTTTTTGGCTACTATGCCTTAATGCGGAAAATTTGGAAGGGAATTATTGACGTATTATGATATTTTTGTTGACGGGGAATGCGACGCTCGGATGCGGGGTACAAGCCCCCTCCCCCTTTTAGGGGGAGGGGGCTGCGCTCAACTATAAGTCTGTGCAAAAGTAATCCGGGGGTGGGGGTCTGCTTGAAATAGCATGAGTTCATTTTCCGGAGGGAAAATGAACGAATACCTTTTGCCAAACGACCGTACAGCAAAAAACCTCAAAGACGTGTCTCTATCTTCTACCCTCTATCCTCTACCCTCTAACTCACTACCCCGCCATAATGCCTCACGTCATCGTCTCCGAGCTGTTCAAAATCATCGTCGAGTACAGAAACAGCACGTCGGCGCCGTCGAAATCGACAAACCTCGGGAGCATGGGCGCCGCAAGGTAGCGGGTGTCCACGAGGATTATTTTTTTATAGCTGCCGATGAGATAGGGCGCGACGGACGAGCCGAAGCTGTCCCGGAAGATTATCAGCGTGCCGCCGTCGGAGGCGGGATTTTCAATCGTCATCAGGCTCCGCGGACCGCTCAGATATATCTCGTAGGGGTCCGTGCCGTCGGCTTTTTCAAAATCGTAGACCCCCTGATATTTCCCGGTCTCGGCGTTTAAAACCGCCGCGTTATCTATCTCCGGGGAGGAAATATAATACATTTTTTCAGCCTTCATCGGAAGCGACGATTGCCCGCACAAAACCCCGTAAAACTCGGTATCTACGGGCTTTACCTCATACTTTTCGGATATTTCCGTCCCCAAGCCCTTTGCAAGAGTATCGGCAGCCCCGGCGATTTTTTCTATCCTCCAGTGGGTGTCGGTCCTGTAATAATCTTCAAGTTCAAGGCTCGGGAAGATGTCGATATACTCCGCAAAATCGGTCTTTTCCCGCATTAAAGCGACAAGGCGGCCGTAGTCCAAGGTCGGGGCTCCGGTATCCTTGAGAAAATAATTCTTGTCGGGGATTACCGAGAGGTAGACCCCCTTTGCGCGATCTTTTAAAAAGCTATCATAGATGAAATTTATCCTCCCCGCGGCGTAATCTATCGACTCCTCGTCGAGCGGGTAGTCGAGCTTCGCCGCAAACCCGCCGGAGAGATAGATTCCGTTCGAGTCCGACTGATTGAAAACGTAGTATTCGCCGATCGCTTTGAGCTTTCTGAACGATTCCCTGAACGGAAACTGGTCGGCGGAATATGTCTCGAAGGCGCTCATGAATTTTCCGGTGGAAAGCGATTCTGCTGAAATTTCAGGGAATTTTGATAATTTTCTCCTCTCCGAGAAGGAGATGTCTTTGTCGGGCATGATGATTCCGAGCAGGAAAAGTCCCGCTATCCAGATCGCGAAAAACGCGACCAAAACGCCGTCTTTAAGCCTTTTGCTCATATTTTTCGCCTCCTAAAATCTGAAATACAAAAACGGATTGAAGGACCCGTCGGCTAAATATCCCGTGCAAAGAGCCATCAGAAGCAGCGCCGAAAGGGGTTCTAAAATGTTCAGGATTTTCTCTCCCGTTTTATTTTGAGATATTTTCTGCGCCGCTGTCTTTAAAGCCGGGGTGGAGCCGATTATCCCGAAGATCAGTATCACGGCGTAGCTTTTCAGCTGATAGACTGCTTCATATGACCAAATCGGCAGACCCCCGAAGCCGAACATATCCCCGAGCGTTTTAAAGCCTGCCGAAAGCCCGGCGGAGTCAAATATCACAAAACTCACAAGAACGAAGAGGAGCTTGTAGAGGTGGGGGAGGATTTTTCCTTTTTCGAGATATTTTAAATACCACGTCTTTTCGCAGACCAAAAGCACCGCAAAGAAGAGCCCCCAAACTATAAACGTCCAATCAGCGCCGTGCCAGAATCCCGTCAGGAACCAGACCACAAAGATGTTGAAATACCAGCGGATTTTGGGAACGCGGTTGCCTCCCATCGGGATATAGACGTAGTCCCGAAACCACCCGCCGAGGGTCATATGCCAGCGCCGCCAGAATTCCGTGGCGCTCTTTGAGATAAAGGGGTAGTTGAAGTTTTCGGGGAAGTCAAATCCCAAAATCTTCCCAAGACCGATCGCCATGTCGGAATACCCCGAGAAGTCGAAGTAGATGTGGATCGCGTAGGCAAAGGCATATAGCCAGACAAACATCACCGACTTGTCTCCCGAGCCCTTGAAAGTATTGATAAGCTCGCCCAGCTGATTTGCGATCAGGACTTTTTTTGAAAGACCGATGATGAATCTGCGGACCCCTTCCGAGGCGAAGGCTACGGAGTGGGTTCTGTCGGTGAGCTGTTTTTCGATGTCGGAATAACGAACTATCGGTCCCGCGATCAGCTGCGGGAACATCGCAATATAGGCGCCCAAGTTTATCGGGTTCTTCTGAGCCTTGACGGTGCTGCGGGCGACGTCCACGGTATAGCTTAAAATCTGAAACGTATAAAAGCTTATTCCGATCGGAAGGACGATGCCGAGGGTCGCTATCGACATGCCCGTTAAGGCGTTAAAGTTTTCGATGAAGAAATCCGCGTATTTAAAATACACTAAAAGCCCTATCGAGGCTAAGCAGGAAAGGGCTGTGAAGATATTTTTCAGATATTTTTTCTCCCGGTATTTTTCAATCAGAAGACCGAAAATATACCCCTGAGCGATGGAGAAGATCATGATGAGGACGAGCTTCGCCTCACCCCACGCATAAAAAGCGAGTGAGGCGAGGAGAAGAACGGTATTCTTTAAAAATTTCGGGGAGAGAAAATATATCCCCAAAACTACCGGCAGGAACCAGTAAAGAAAGGGTATCGAGCTGAATACCATCGCGATCAGCCGAGCTCGGGCACGGGAATGGCGAAGGTGTTGTCGCCTCCCGCTTCGGACATGTCTTCCTCACAGTAGACGGTGAGCCCGTCGCCGTAGACTTCCTTAGCCGCGTCTACGAATTTGTCGACAAGATCGCGGGCGCCGAAGACATTCATAACAAAATTATTGGGAAGCTTCATGACGTAGAGAACCTCGGGCCAGCCGCACATATAAGCCCGGTTCATGAGGCTGTCGCGAATGCCCTGACAGACCGTATCGAGGTCGTCGGCGCTGTTTACGGCATATGCTCCGCAGGTGAAGGTGTTGACGTTTAACATGTGGCGCATGACGGCTGCCTCGGAGATCTTGTCGATCATATCAGCCGGGAAGCCGACCGCGTCGTCAAGAGCGGCTGCGTCGTCAGCTGTCGCGATGTTATGGAGCCCGGGGGCATTTTCGACCTGATTTTCCTCGTTATAGTCGCCGCCGAAGGTCATGAAGCGGTCCTCCTCGGCGTAGGTGTCCCACACCCGGGAAATCGCGGAGACGGCGTCGGTGATGGGGTTGACGTCGGATTCTTCGGGGGATGCAGGGGATTCGGGGGATTCGGGACCGGGGAAAGGAGCCTTGTCCCCGCATGCCGCGAGGGAAAGGGTGAGGGAAAGCGCGAGTAAAATTGCCAAAAGCTTTTTCATAATTTTTTCTCCTTTGTTTTGGTTTTATATATAATACGTTTTTCGGGGGCAAATTATTGCGGGAGGTAAAAATTTTCCTGCTATTATTATAGCGGGGGTGAGGGGGTTTGTCAAGGTGGGGGAGATGCGGTCAAAGCGACCGCATCAAGAAAACAGAGGTCAGAAATCAGATGTCAGAATTTCAAGGTGTCGCCTGCGGCGACATATCTGAATATTACAAATAATGCGTGCGGAATGGACACTCCCACTTCCGAGATGTGGTCGAAGCGACCGCATCAAGAGGTCAGAAGTCAGATATCGGATTGTCAGAATTTCAAGGCGTCACCGGCGGTGACATATCTGAATATTACAAATAATGCGTGCGGTTTGTACACTCCCGACTTCCGGGGGATCAATAGGTGGGGCTGGGTGAAATGTTCGGGGGAGCACAGGGCGAAGCCCGTGCGACGAAGTCGCACCGCCGACGCTTCGCGTCGGCGCGCTGCCTGCGGCAGCGGGGCTTCGCCCAAAGCCCCCTGCTCCTACCAAAGTCCGGTAGGGGCGCCAAACCCCGCAGCCCGGCCTTCTGCCTCTACCAAGCCCGGATAGAAACGCCAACCCCGCGTAAGGCTTGCATACAGCACCACCCCTCGGCAGAAGCACATTCTTCCCTCAAAATTTTCCCTCCACCCGCTGACCCATTTTCTTCCCTCCACTGTTGCATTCCTCCCCAAACTGTGCTATTATATATTCATCACACCGAAAGGGGCATGCAAATGTTTGACGGCAGGAAAATAATTCTCGCTTCGCAGTCTGAGCGCAGGCGGGAGCTCATTACATATCTTTTCGACGATTTCGATATCATTCCCTCCGAGGCTGACGAGACGCCTCCCGAAAATGTCCCCGCCGAGGAAATTCCCGAGATTTTGGCTGTCAGGAAGGCTTCCGATGTAGCTCGCAGATTCCCCGAGGCGCTGGTCATCGGCTGCGACACCGTCGTCATCCTGGACGGCGTGATCTTCGGAAAACCCGCCGATGAGGCTGAGGCGTTTATGATGCTCAAAAGCCTGTCCGGGCGCACCCACAAGGTCGTCAGCGGAGTCTGTTTTTCCTGCACGGGGAGGACGATGTCGTTTTCGCAGACCACCGAGGTCACCTTCTATCCGCTTTCCGACGGCGATATCTTGAAGTATATCACCGACTTTCCGCCGCTCGATAAAGCCGGCTCATACGGCATTCAGGACCGCGGGGGGCTCTTCGTCGAGAAGATTTCGGGAGATCACTACAACGTCATCGGGTTCCCGGTGCCGAAGATAAACGTCGAGCTAAAGCGCTTTGAGAAGCTGCTCGGTCTGTGAGGTAAATTATGGCAAAATTTGAAAACTGTGAGCTGACAAACATCTTTCTTTTGCGGCGGGGCGATGAGATACTCCTTCAAAACCGGGTCTCCGAGGATTGGCGGGGCTATGCTCTTCCCGGGGGTCATGTCGAGCCGGGCGAATCAATAGTCGATTCGGCTGTCAGAGAGCTTTATGAAGAGTCGGGGCTGACGGCGAAAAATCCGCGTTTATGCGGCATAAAGCAGTTTCCGAAGGGCGGAGGCAGGTATCTTGTGTTTTTATTTATCGCCGATTGGTTTGAGGGGGAATTGCGTTCCTCCGAGGAAGGCGAGATGGAGTGGGTGAAGAGATCGGATATCAAAAACCTCAAAACCGTCAGCGATCTTGAGGAGCTGCTCAGAGTGATGGAAGATCCCGATCTTAGCGAGTTTCAGTATGTCGTGGACGGCGACGATTGGCAAGTCGTTTTGAAATAGGGGGGGATATTATGGGAATATTTAGGAAGAAAGATAAATATCAGCCGACCAAAAAGGAGCTTGAAAAGTTCAACGGGGAGGCTATTCAATACTGCGTGGAGCGGGTAAACGGTCAGGAGCAGGTGCTCGGCAAGGACGGCGGGATCATCGTTTTAGACGACGTCATCGTCGTGATGTGCGAAGCTCACGAGGTGTTCCGCTGCCGCATCAAAGGCGCTACCGTCGCGGAGCTCCTCTCGGGAAACGGCGTCGAGATATCCGGAATTGACGACAACACCGGCGAAAAGCGATACACCGTCGCGCACTATTCATATTACAGAAAAGTTTAAGGAAGAAGATGAATATGGAGGAAAACGGACATATAATTATCCGCGAAATGCGCAAGGAGGACGTCGCGGCGTTCGTGCGCGAGGAGATCGCGCAGGGCTGGGACGCTTCGCCCGACAAGCTTGAAATGAGGCTGAGGGACAGGGCGGAAAAGGGCGCTCTGCCTATCGTCGCGGAATATGACGGCGAGCCGGCGGGCTATCTCACGGTCTACCCGGACAGCAAGTGGGGCGCGCTCGGCGGCAAAGGGCTGCCCGAGATAGTCGACTTTAACGTGCTCGAAAAGTTCCGCCGCAAAGGAATCGGCACCCGGCTCATGGACGAGGCTGAGAAAATCGCCGCGAAATTTGCGGACAGGGTCTATCTCGGGGTCGGGCTGATGTCGTCATACGGCGCGGCTCAGCGGCTCTACGTCAAGCGGGGATATATTCCCGACGGCTCGGGGGTCTGGCACGGGAACGCGCCGTGCCCGGAGTATGCCGAGACGGTGAATGATGACGAGCTGAATTTATATTTTTATAAGGTGCTGTAGGGGTGGGCATTGGGTGACGGGTGCCGGTTGCGGCGAGGGTTGATCGGGGAGGAGCGCGTTGTGCGGGGGAAGAGGGCGAAGCCCGGTGCGCCGCGAAGCGGCGCACATCCCGGCGGCGGAGCCGCCGGGGAGCTCGCCCGAAGGGCGAGCTCGGGCTTCGCCCGGCAGCTTCCATCTGCTGCAAAGAAATTAAGGGGGCAGCAGGCTTGGAAGCCGGGGTCCGACCTTGCAGGGACTATATGAGTTGCTGCAAGGCAGAAAGTCTGGTTTCCGGGTTTTGCGGAAGGTCGGGGTGAAGTGCGTAAAGGTGGGGCGGGTGCGGGGCGAAGCCCGGTGCGCCGCGCAGCGGCGCACACCCCGGCGGCGGAGCCGCCGGGGAGCTCGCCCGAAGGGCGAGCTCGGGCTTCGCCCAAGTCCCCCACCCCACCCAGCCCACTATATAGCAGTCTCCGCCACCCCATCCTCCCGCACCCACCCCCAAAAATACATCACAAGGAGAGACAAAATATGGAAAGTTACCGCATTGAACACGACTCAATGGGCGAGGTTAAGGTCCCGTCGGAGCACCTTTGGGGCGCGCAAACCCAGCGCAGCTTCGAGAATTTCAAAATCGGCATAGAAAAGATGCCCACGGCGATAATCCGGGCGTTCGCGATCCTGAAAAAAGCCTGCGCCGAGGCAAATCACGAGCTTCTGCCGGAGAAAATGACCGACGAAAAGCTCACCGCGATATCCTCCGCCTGCGACGAGATACTTCAGGGAAAGCTTCCCGGGGAATTTCCGCTCGCGGTCTGGCAGACCGGCTCGGGCACGCAGTCGAACATGAACGTCAACGAAGTCGTCGCAAACCGCGGCAACCAAATCGCCGGGAAAAAGCTCCTCCACCCCAACGACGACGTAAACATGTCGCAGTCGTCAAACGACACCTTCCCGGCGGCTATCCACATCGCGGCGATTTGCGAGACAAAGGGGCTCCTGCTTCCCTCTCTCAATGCGCTGATCGGGGAGCTTGAGCGTCTCGAGAAGGAAAACGAGGGCATTCTGAAATGCGGCAGGACGCACTTGCAGGACGCCGTGCCGATCCGTTTTTCTCAGGAGATAAGCGGTTGGCGGGCTCTTTTGGAGCGGTCGAAGGAGCAGATAATCTCGTCTCTTACATCTCTTTCAAATCTCTCGCTCGGGGGTACCGCGGTCGGCACCGGGCTGAATGCTCCGAAAGGCTTTGATAAGCTTGTCGCGGAGAAGATATCGACCGCGACGGGGCACGCATTTAATACCGATCCCAACAAATTCCACAGCCTCAGCTCGCAGGACGAAGCCGTCTTTGCCCATGGCGCGCTGAAAGCTCTGGCGGCGGACCTCATGAAGATCGCAAACGACATTCGATGGCTCGCCTCGGGACCACGCACGGGTCTTGGAGAGATCACGATACCCGCAAACGAGCCGGGCAGCTCGATCATGCCGGGAAAAGTTAATCCGACTCAGTGCGAGGCTGTGACGATGGTGGCGGTTCAGGTGATGGGGAACGACGCTGCGGTCGGTTTTGCGGCTTCGCAGGGGAATTTCCAGCTCAATGTATTCCTCCCCGTCATCGCCTACAATTACCTGCAATCGGTCAGGCTGCTGGGGGACGTCATGGACAGTTTCCGCAGAAATTGCGTCTGCGGGATCATGCCGAACGTATCAAAAATGACAGAAAATGTAAATAAATCGCTGATGCTGGCTGCGGCGTTGAATCCCTCGATCGGCTACGAGAATGCCGCAAAGACCGTCAAACTCGCGTTTGAGCGGGATATCACCCTCAAGGAGGCAGCTGTTAGCCTCGGATTTTTGAGCGAGGAGGAGTTCGACCGGGTGTTTAAGCCGGAGGAAATGACCTGCTGACAGAGAGCAGAAGGCAGAGGTCAGAAGACAGATTTATAAGGTGTCGCCTGCGGCGACGGATTTGGATTGTGCGGAAGATGGGTTATGCGGGTCGGGGTGGGCTGAGGCATGACTGAGGGGGGAAGGACGGGAGTGAGGAGGGGGTTACGGAGTGCGGGAACGGGGCTTGGATCTTGACGGGGTTGGCGTGTCCGGGAGGGCTGGGTGGAAGGTGCGGGGGAGGGAAGGGCGAAGCCCGTGCGACGAAGTCGCACCGCCGACGCGAAGCGTCGGCGCGTCGCGCAAGCGCGACGGGGCTTCGCCCCGAGCCCTCTGCCCTACCAAGGTATGGTAGAGGAACCAAGCCCCGTGCCCAGCCTTCCTCTCCCGCCTTACCTTTGATAGAAGCATCAGCCTGCCGCTATATCTTGCACCCCGGGTCTGCTGCAAACCTCTAATTGCGCTGGTAACTATTAGCTTGCATTTGGGAAAGCACAATCGGTAAGCTTCTGCAAAGCCTATAAATAAATTAAAGGCTTTACTTTGCCGTGCTGAATCGCACATTGGAATAAAATACATATGCTGAGTGCAGAATCAGGGCTTGCTCGGGGCTGGTGCGTTCATCGAAGCTGGGTGAAAGGTGTGAGGGAGTGCAGGGCGAAGCCCGTGCGACGAAGTCGCACCGCCGACGCTTCGCGTCGGCGCGTCGCGCAAGCGCGACGGGGCTTCGCCCCGAGCCCCCACCTCCTACCAAGGTCCGGTAGGGGCGCCAAGCCCTGTGCCCAGCCTTTTTCTACCGCCTTAACTTTGATAGAAGCAGCAGCCTTCCGCTATATCTTGCACCCCGAGTCTGCTGCAAGCTTCTAATTACGCAGGTAACTATTAGCTTGCAGGTGGAAGCGCAAGCGACAAGCTTCTACGCAAGCCTTGGAACAATCAAAGACTAATACCTTGCCGTGCTGAATCGCACATTGTAAAAAAATACATTCCCGAGTGCAGAGTCGGGGCTTGCACGGGTCTGGTGCGTTTATCTGGGCTTGCAAAAGGTTCGGGGGAGCGCAGGGCGAAGCCCGTGCGACGAAGTCGCACCGCCGACGCTTCGCGTCGGCGCGTCGCGCAAGCGCGACGGGGCTTCGCCCCGAGCCCCCACCCCCTACCAAAGTCCGGTAGGGGCACCCAACCCCGTGCCCACCCATCCTCCCGCACCCACCCCCATTCACCCCGCATACCCCCCAAAATCACCCAATTTACACCCGTCAAAAATATACAATCAGTATAAAGGAGCAGAATTATGACAATCAATGAAGAATCCCTACAGAAACACTACGAGTGGCAAGGCAAAATTGAGGTCGTCCCGAGATGCAAAATCGAGGACAGACACGACCTCTCGGTCGCCTACACCCCCGGCGTCGCCGAACCCTGCCTCGTCATCAACAAGGACTACTCGAAATCCTTCGAGCTGACCCGCCGAGGCAACCTCATCGCGGTCGTGACCGACGGCACGGCTGTTTTGGGGCTCGGGGACATCGGTCCCGAGGCGGGCATGCCGGTCATGGAGGGGAAATGCGCCCTCTTCAAGACTTTTGCCGACGTCGACGCCTTCCCGATCTGCGTCCGCTCGAAGGACGTCGATGAGATCGTTCGGACGGTGTACCTCATCTCGGGAAGTTTCGGCGGGATAAATCTTGAGGATATCTCGGCTCCCCGCTGTTTTGAGATCGAGAGAAAGTTAAAGGAGATATGCGATATCCCCGTCTTTCACGACGATCAGCACGGCACCGCGATCGTCGTCGCCGCTGCTCTTTTGAATGCAGTAAAGGTCGTCGGGAAGGATAAATCCGTACGAATCACGATCTGCGGCGCAGGTTCTGCCGGGTGCTCGATCGCCCGTCACCTGCTGAACATCGGGTTTAAGGACGTCACCCTCGTTGATAAAGGCGGAATCGTCTGCAAAGGCGAGAGCTGGCTGAATCCAGAGACAGAGAAGATGGCAGAGATCACCAATCTTCGGCATATGAAGGGCACTCTTGCCGACGCGATGAAAGGCGCTGACGTTTTTGTCGGGGTATCGGCTCCGGGAATCGTCACAGAAGAGATGATAAAATCGATGGCTCCGAGGGCGATCGCATTCCCGATGGCGAACCCCGTCCCCGAGATCATGCCGGAACTCGCGCTGAACGCAGGCGCCGAGGTCGTCGGGACGGGAAGGTCGGATTTCAGAAATCAGATCAACAACGTCCTTGCGTTTCCGGGGATATTCCGGGGCGCGCTCGACTGCCGGGCTTCGCAGATCAATGAGGAGATGAAGGCAGCTGCTTCCTATGCGCTGGCGGGTCTTGTCTCGGACGATGAGCTCCGCGCCGACTATATCATTCCCCCCGCCACCGATAAACGCGTCGCGGAAGCGGTCGCGAGAGCGACGGTGGGAGCTGCGAAAAAATCGGGCGTGGCAAGAATCTGAGGCAGCGTATCAGGGGTTTAGGTGCGGAGGTGCGGGTCTGCTGCGGGGTTTGGTGGCAGGGCGCGGTGCGGGTGACAGGGCTTGTGCTGACTTTGGGGGAGTACAGGGCGAAGCCCGTGCGCCGAAGGCGCACCGCCTGCGACGCAGTCGCAGGCGC
>CANQYD010000017.1 GCA_947627985.1 uncultured Clostridia bacterium | reverse complement strand
ACTTGTTTTTGCCGTGTTTTACCTGATGTTCATGCTTCCCGCATTTTGGGCAATATATGTTTTCGTCAATTTTTGCTACTCTCGACATTTTCATCACCTCGATCTTATTATAACATATTGTGGGCGGGTTGGACACTTCCTCCCCCAAAAAGCCTATTGAAAACCCCGAGGGTTTGTGATATACTGATAATGAATAAATATTTGGAGGCTGAATTATGTCGCGTTGGGATGATATCTACTGCAATCTTCTTAAAAAAATTCTCGCCGAGGGGGTCGAGGTGCAAAACCGCACCGGCGTAAATACCCTTAAAATTCCGTCGTTCAGCTTTTCGCTCGACGTCGGCTCGGAATTCCCCATACTCACCACCAAACAGCTCTTTATCCGACAGGCGGTCCTTGAAATGCTCTGGTTCTATCAGGCAAAATCCAACGATGTGCGTTGGCTGCAGTCCCGCAACGTCCACATTTGGGACGAGTGGGAGATCGACGAAAACGGATATTGGAACGCGGTGCAGATGATCCCCGACGGAAGCGGAAATCTCGTCAGGACTGATGTTCACAAGTTTTTCGGGAAGGAATGGGCGCACACCATCGGGACCGCTTACGGCTGGATCGTCAACAAATTCAACCTGACCGACAGCCTCATAGACCGCCTCAAAAACAACCCCGGGGACCGCAGAATGGTGATGAGCCTATGGCAGAACGACTATCTCGAAACCGCCGTGCTGCCGTCCTGCGTCTGGTCGAGCGAGTGGGACGTGACCGAGGGAAGGCTCAACGCTTGGGTGCACCAGCGAAGCTGCGACGTGCCGCTCGGGCTGCCTTTTAATGTGACGCAATATGCGGTGCTTTTGTGCATGCTGGCGCAGGTGACGGGGCTTGAACCCGGCACTCTTGATTGGTCGGTAAAGGACGCGCATATCTACGTCAACCAAAAAGAGGGAGTTTTGGAGCAAATCGGAAGATATGACCAAAACGGGAGCTATCCCGCGCCGAAGCTTTGGCTGAACCCCGAGATCGGGGATTTCTATGATTTTGACAATTCTGCGGAGCTTAAGGACGTGAAGCTTATCGATTATCGGCATATGGGGAAGATTTCATTCCCGATTGCGCAGTAGGGTGCGGGAGGAGGGAAGGGCGAAGCCCGACCGCGCGCGAGCGCGGTCGCTTCCCCGGCGAAGCCGGGGAAGCCGGTGCCTTCGGCACCGGGGGCTTCGCCCGTGTGCAGGTCCGCACTTAAGGAGGGCAAAGGTTCCCCGAGCAGCAGTCACACCCTTGGCACAGGGCTGCTGCTTCTATCGAAGGTGAAGCGAAGAAGGAAGGCTGGGCACAAGGCGTCTGCCTTTACCGGACCCTGATAGGAGCAGGGGGCTCGGGGCGAAGCCCCGCTGCCCGGAAGGGCAGCGCGCCGACGCGAAGCGTCGGCGGGCACGCTTCGCGTGCCGGGCTTCGCCCTCCTCCCCCCTCCCACCCCTCCAAGCCCCTCTGCCCCGCACATACCCTCAATCTACACCATCTACCTTCTACCATCCACTCTCTAACACCCTAACCCGGAGGTCCCACATGATAAAACTCATCGCCGCCATAGGCAAAAATCTCGAACTCGGAGCCCAAAACTCCCTTCTCTGGCACATTCCCGAGGACATGAAATATTTTCGGGAAGTCACCCGCGGAAGCACCGTCATCATGGGTCGCAAGACCTATGAATCCATCGGTCGCCCGCTTCCGAAGCGCCGAAATCTCGTCATCACCCGTTCGCCCGATTTCCACCCCGACGGCGTAGAAATTTTTCCGGATTTAAATTCCGCGATAAAAGCCGCTTCGGGCGACGCATTCATCATCGGCGGGGGATCGGTCTATGCCCAAGCTATTGATCTTGCGGACGAGATCTATCTCACCGAGATAGATCTCGAATACCCCGAAGCCGACGTATTCTTCCCCGATTTCGATCATGATAAATACCTGCGCGAATCGGTCGGAAAAGGCGAAGAGGACGGCTTAAAGTACGAGTTTGCGGTATATAAAAAACACCCGCTCTGAGGAGGTCCCATGGACGCAAGGAAAAAATATCTCACCGAAAGATTCATGACCTGCGGCATGGACGGGCTTCTTCCGACCGAAGCGCTGGAGCTGCTTCTAACATATGTCGCCTCCGAGCCGGAAAAGCTCTCCCGGGAGCTGATAGAGCGCTTCGGCGGAATTTCAAATGTCTTAAACGCCAAATTTGACGAGCTGATCTCAATCCCCGGGGTCAATCACCGGACAGCAGACCTGATCAGCAGTCTTAGGGAGATATACTATTTAATAAGCAGCTGCGGCATTCCCGGCGAGCGCCTCGACGAGCCGGAGTTTGCCTGCCGTTACTTTAAAAAGCAGTTTGAATATATCCCGGTCGAGCAGTTTAAGATCGCCTGCCTTGATCCCAAAAATTTTGCGATATGCTGTCTTACGGTCGCAAGCGGCAACGGAGCCGGCGTCACCGTCGGCATAGACGATATCCTAAAAGCTCTTGAAAATTATGACAGCCGCAGGATAATCATCGCCCACAACCACCCTGCGGGAAGCTGTCAGCCCTCAGAATCGGACGAGATCGCGACGGAGGAGCTGATAAAAGAGCTCACCTTGCACGGCATAATCCTGCTGGATCACATAATCTGCGGTCGCGACGGGGTATTTTCGATGAAAATATTCAAGAAAATTTGCTGAAACACTTGCATTTTGAAAAAAATGTGTTATAATATATGCGATAAGTATTAGAGAAAGGCTGGATTTAGATGACTCCCGCCTTTTTTCTTTGAAATGTCAAGGAGGGATAAAAATGGCAGAACGCAGAGTGGCGGACTCGGTGAGAAAGCTTGCGGAGCCTCTTTGCGACGAATTAGGTCTCTTTTTATGGGACGTGAAGTATGAAAAAGAGGGCGCGAATCTATATCTTCGGGTCTATATCGACAAGGACGGCGGGATCGGGATATCCGACTGCGAAGCTCTTCACCGACCGCTCGACAAGCTCCTTGACGAGCAGGACCCCGTCCCGGGAAGCTACATCTTCGAGGTCTGCTCTCCCGGTCTCGGGAGGCGTCTTGAGAGACCCGAGCACTTTGAAGTCTGTATCGGCGACCCCGTGAGGATTCGCTATATCCGACCCAAAGACGGCGAAAGGGAATTCTCCGGGATACTTAAAGGCTATGACGGCGAGAGCATAGCGGTGGACCGGGGAGATCATGAGGAAAAAGTCGCTCTGTCGGAGACGGCATATGTAAAACTTGACGACGACAGCGATTGGGAAAAGGATTTAGAGGAATAAAAAGGAAAAATATCAGTATAAAGCGAGGTAATAAACAAAATGAGCAAGGCAATTTTTGAAGCGATTAAGATGATCGAGCAGCAAAACGGAATCCCCGCGGAAATGCTCATCGAGAAGCTCAAGATAAGGATCAGAAAGGCGGTCGAGAAGGACTATCCGAACAGCGAAATCCGGGTAGTCGTCGATCCCGAGGCTGAGGAGTTCTCGGTCGGACTTATCAAGACCGTCGTCGAGGGCGAACCCGAAGACCCGGCGACGCAGATCACTAAAGATCAGGCTCTCACCTACGATACGGCGGCTTACGTCGGCGGCATAGTCGAGATACCCATCGATACCAAAAAACTCCGCCGCGTGTCGGTAAATCCCGCAAAACAGGACATCCGCTCCGACATCAAACAGTTTGAGAGGGAGAAGATGGTCGAGCAGTACAAGGACAAGGAACACGAGCTCGTCATCGCAAGGGTACAGAAGATCGAGCCGAAGGGCAACGCCATCATCACCATCGACAAGGACGAAATTTACTTCCCGAGGTCGGAACAGATCCCCGACGAGAGCTATATCCCCGGCGAGCTCATTAAAGTCTACGTCGTAGATATCAACGCCGAGAAAAAGCCCTATATAAGGGTGTCGAGGAGCCATCAGGACTTCGTGAGAAGACTGTTTGAGCTCGAAGTCCCGGAGATTTTCGACGGCTCCGTCGAGATCAAGGCGATATCCCGTGAGGCAGGCGCGAGATCGAAAGTCGCCGTTTACGCTCAGGACCCGAACATCGACCCCATCGGGGCTTGCATAGGTCCCAAGCAGGCGAGAATTGCGGCAATAAGAAAAGAGCTGCACGGCGAGAAGATCGACCTTATCCCCTACAGTGAAAACGACAGCGACTTCATCGCCGCAGCGCTTGCACCCGCCGAGGTCATCTCGGTGACGGTGGACGAGGGGGAGACAAAATCCTGCACCGTCGTCGTGCCGGACAATCAGCTGTCTTTGGCGATAGGAAACAGAGGTCAGAACGCAAAGCTTGCCGCAAGGCTGACAAAGTACAAGATCGACATAATCTCCGAGGAGCAGGCTAAGGAAAGGGCAAAGGCTGCCGAAGCGGAAGTCAAGGAAGATGAACCCGCCGAGGAAGTTGCCGAAGTTACCGAAGCCGCCGAAGAGAATCATGAGGAGGCGTCCGAGTGATATGAAGACGCGGAAGATCCCAATGCGCTCCTGCGTCGGCTGCACGGCATCGAAGTCCAAAAAAGAGCTGCTTCGGATCGTCCGCTCACCCGAGGGGGAGATATCTCTCGACCCGGTCGGCAAAAAGCCGGGCAGAGGGGCATATATATGCCGGGACCCGGAATGCCTCAAAAAGGCGAGAAAGGGAAAGCGCCTTGAAAAAAGCCTTGAGTGCGAGATTTCAGCCGACATCTACGACCGCCTTGCAGAAGAGATAGAAAGCGAGGCAGGTAAATGAGCGGCTTAGGAGGAATTCTTTCGATCTCAAGACGCGCCGGGAAACTCATCGGCGGCGCTGATGAAGTGAAGTCGGCGATAGACAAAAAAGAGGCGAGGCTTGTCATGATCACCTCCGACGCCTCCGAAAAAACTCTTTCGGAGATGAAATACCGCTGCGACAGATCAAAGACCGAGATGATCATAATCCCCGAGACCTCTTACGGTATCGCCGAGACGGTCGGCAAGAGATACGCGATACTTGCCGTCACCGACAAAGGCTTTTCGGACGCGATAAAGAAAAAGCTTACTTTATGAATAAAAACAAAACTTGAGGGAGCAATTGCCTATGATAAAAAAATACAAAATAACCGATCTTTCCAAGGACCTTAAAATTCCCTCCGCGGAGCTTATCGAAGCGCTGGCGGGACCCTTCGGGATCAAAAAGCCCGGAGCGGGTCTTACACCGGAGGAGACAAATTACATTTTCGAGCTGTATACCAAAAAGAATCAGGTGGACAGCTTTGACGGTTATTTTGCCGATAAGACAAAGACCGCAAAGCCGGAGCCCAAGAAGCCCAAGAAGCCGGAACCCGCAAAGGAGCCGGCGGCGGAAGACGTCAAAAAGCCGGAGCCGGAGCCTAAGAAGCCCGAGCCGGAGATTAAAAAGCCCGAGCCGGAAGTCAAGGTCGAGCCCAAAAAGCCGGAGCCTAAGCCGGAACCCAAGCCGGAACCCAAGCCCGAGCCGAAAAAGCCGGAGCCGGAAGCCAAAAAGCCGGAACCTCAAAAGCAGAAAGAGCCGGCGAAACAGCAGAATCAGCCGAAGCCCCAAAGACCCAAGCAGGAGAAAAAGCCCGCCAAGAAGCAGGAACACGGCGAGCGGCAGAAACTCATCGCGAGCGGGGTCAGCACGTCGGCAGAGACGTCAAAGCAGACCGTCGTCGATACGAGGGGAAGCTACGTCAACATCGACAAGTACAACGAGCGCTACGATAATCTTGCCGACAGCGGCAGAAAAAATAACGATAACTATCAGAAAAAGCAGAAACTGGTCCAGAAGTCGAAACAGCAGAAGAAGCAGCAGTTCTCATCAAAGCGGGAGACCGAAGCCGAGAAGCTCAAGAGGCTTGAGCTGGAGCGCGCAAGAAAGCAGCAGCTTCGGGTCATGATACCCGACGAGATCGTCGTCTCCGAGCTTGCGACCCGCCTTAAAGTCACCGCTTCCGAGGTCGTCAAGAAGCTGATGACCCTTGGGGTGTTTGCAAATCTAAACCAGACTATCGACTTCGACACCGCTTCACTTGTAGCCGAAGAATTGGGCGCAAAGGTCGAGAAAGAGGTCGTCGTCACGATCGAGGAGAGACTTATTGTAGATGAAGAGGACAAGGCGGAAGACCTCGTCGAGAGGAGCCCCGTCGTCGTCGTCATGGGTCATGTCGACCACGGCAAGACTTCGCTTCTTGATAAAATCCGCCACGCAAACGTCACCGCGACCGAAGCGGGCGGCATTACCCAGCACATCGGCGCTTACCGTGTAAAAATCAACGGCAGGGATATCACATTCCTTGATACCCCGGGTCATGAGGCTTTTACCGCCATGCGTTTAAGAGGCGCGATGGTCACGGATATCGCGATACTTGTCGTCGCCGCTGACGACGGTATCATGCCGCAGACCGTCGAGGCGATAAATCACGCAAAAGCAGCGGGGGTATCGATCATCGTCGCCATCAACAAGATGGATAAAGAGGGCGCAAACCCCGACAGGATCATGCAGCAGCTCACCGAGCACGACCTTGTGGTCGAGGCTTGGGGAGGCGACGTGGTATGCGTGCCGGTGTCCGCTAAGACGGGCGAGGGGATTGACGAGCTGCTTGAAAACGTCCTTCTGGTCGCGGACGTGATGGAGCTCAAAGCCAACCCCAACCGCCTTGCAAAGGGCTCGGTCATCGAAGCGCGCCTCGACAGGGGCAGAGGACCGGTCGCTACGGTTTTGGTGCAGAACGGCACTCTTCACATGGGGGATATCATCATCGCCGGGACGTCTGTAGGTCGCGTCAGGACGATGACCGACGACAAGGGCAGAGCCGTCACCGAAGCGGGTCCGTCGGTGCCTGTCGAGATCACCGGTCTTGACGAAGCTCCTTCCGCGGGAGACGTCTTTAACGCCGTCGCCGATGAAAAACTCGCAAGAGAGCTCGTCGAGCAGAGAAAACATGAGCAGAAAGAGGAAATCTTCAAGCAGTATCAGAAAGTCACCCTCGACAACCTCTTTACGCAGATATCCGAGGGCGAGATGAAGGAGCTGCCGATCGTCGTAAAAGCCGACGTACAGGGCTCGGTGGAGGCTGTAAAGCAGTCTCTTGAAAAGATTTCCAACGACGAAGTCCGCGTCAAAGTCATCCACGGCGGCGTGGGAGCGGTGTCCGAGAGCGACGTCATGCTCGCCTCGGCTTCAAATGCGATAATCGTCGGCTTCAACGTCCGACCCGACCCCGTCGCCAAGGCAAACGCCGAGAGAGACGGCGTGGATATGCGCCTATACCGTGTCATCTATGACGCCATCGAGGAAATCCAGACCGCCATGAAGGGAATGCTTGCACCGAAGTTCAAGGAAGTCGATACCGCAAGAGTCGAGGTAAGGCAGGTCTACAAGATCACCGGCGTCGGCGCAGTCGCGGGCTGCTATGTTTTGGACGGCAAGATTTCAAGAAACGATCAGGTGAGAATCGTCCGCGACGGAATAATCATCGCAGACGACAAGATGTCCAGCCTCAAGCGCTTTAAAGACAATGTCCGCGATGTTGCGGCGGGATTTGAGTGCGGCATCACCCTTGAAAAATTCAGCGACTTCAAGGAAGGCGACATCTTCGAGGGCTACGTCATGCAGGAAGAGGACCGGTAATATAAGGAGATAAATATGGCTGATTTCAAAGCCGCGAGGCTTTCATCGGATATTCAGAGGATAATCAGCGGAAACCTTCGGGACTTAAAGGACCCGAGGATAAATGCCGAGAGGCTGACGGTGGTCAGGGTCGATGTGTCCCGCGACCGGTCCGTCGCGAGGGTATACGTCTCGAGCCTTGACGGAATGGAAGCCGCAAAAGAGGCTGTAAAAGGGCTTGAGAGCGCTTCGGGGCTGTTAAGGCATGAGATCGTCGCGATTCTGGGGATAAGAAAAGCCCCGGAGCTGAGATTTCTGCCGGACGATTCCGCCGAATATTCCGCACATATTTCAAAAATGCTTAAAGATTTAAATATTCCCGAAGAAACGGAGGAGGAAAATATATGACCCTTGAGGAGCTTGCCGCAAGGATCAGCGCGCTCGACTGCGTCACGATTCTGACCCACGGGCACCCCGACGGCGATACCGCAGGTTCGGGGCTCGGGCTGTGCTACTATTTAAGATCGGTCGGAAAGAGGGCGAACGTCAAAAATTCCGACGGCTTCCCCGCCATGTTTTCCTACATGACAGAGGGCTATGAGGATATGGATTTTGAGGAGAAGACCGTCGTCTCGGTGGACGTCGCCGACACAAAACTCCTTGGGAGTCCGCTTGAAGAGGAGTATAAAGACAGAATCGATCTCTGTATCGACCATCACTTTTCAAACCGCAACTTTGCAAAGGAAAGCTATGTAGACGGCGACAGCTGCGCCACATGCCTCATCATCTTCAAGGTCCTGAAGATTTTGGGGGCAAAGCCGGATAAACGCATCGCCGACTGCCTCTACACCGGTATCGCGACGGATACGGGCTGCTTCATGTTTGAAGGCACCAGCCCCGAGGCTCACCGCGCTGCTGCCGAACTCAAGGAGATGGGCTGCCATGCCGCGCCGATCAACAGGATCATGTTCCAGATAAAGTCAAGAGGCAGAATTTTGGCTGAGCAGAAGGTCATCTCGACGATGAGATTCACGGACAGCGGAGAGGTGGCACTTATCACCATCACAAACGACATCATCGATCACTACAGCATCGACCGTTCGGAGCTCGACGCTTTTGCCGGGATTCCATTAACAGTCGAGGGCGTGCGGGTCGGTATCACTTTAAAGCAGCAGGCTGAGGACCCCGGGAGCTATAAGGTCTCAATCCGTACCGTTGACACCGACGCCGCCGCGATCGCCGCAAAATTCGGCGGAGGCGGGCATATCAGAGCAGCCGGCTGTACCGTCAAAGGCGACGCGGATTACGTCGCGAACGTCGTCATGCAGACCGCCGCGGAGGCGCTATGATCGGAGTTATCCCGATCGACAAGCCGCAGGGCTTCACCTCTTTTGACGTCGTCGCAAAGCTTCGGGGGATTTTAAAGACCCGCAGGCTCGGGCATTCGGGCACGCTCGATCCGATGGCGACGGGCGTTCTGCCGGTCTTTATCGGAAGAGCGACAAGGGCGATTGACCTTCTTCCCGACGGCGAAAAGCGCTATATCGCGGACTTTAAGCTCGGCATTTCCACCGACACCGGCGACATCACCGGCGACATCATCAAAAAAACCGACGTGAAGCTTTCGAAGGATGATTTAACCGAAATCCTCGGGGAATTCACAGGAAAAATCAGCCAGATTCCGCCGATGTATTCAGCCGTTCGGGTGAACGGGAAGCGGCTCTATGAGCTCGCAAGAGAGGGAAAAACCGTCGAGCGGAAGCCGAGAGAGGTCGAAATTTTCGATATAAAAATCGCGGAATTTGACCCGCAAAATCAGTGCGGCAGGCTTCATGTCAGCTGCTCGAAGGGAACATATATCCGCACGCTTATCTGCGATATTTCGGAGCGCGCCGGGTGTCTTGGGACGATGACGGCTTTAAGGCGCACATATTCCCAAGGCTTTGACATTTCGGCATGCAGAGGGCTTGATGAAGTCCAAAGCGCCGCCGATAATAATAAACTTGATGAACTGATTATCCCCGTCGAGCGCTGTTTTGAAGACTATCCCGGGATCATGCTCGATACAAAATCGGAGCGACTTTATAAAAACGGCGCGTCGGTAAAATATCCCGAAAACGGGCTTTACCGGGTCTTCGGGAGCGGATTTTTGGGGATAGGAAAGGCTGAAAACGGGGTGCTTCGGGCTGTCAAAAACTTTTTCGGAGATGATTAAAATCGGCTCGGTCAGCGTTTTGCTCGGACTTTTTGACGGGCTTCACAGAGGGCATATGAGCGCCGTCGGGGTGCTTCTTAAAAGCCCCGGCGAGAGGGTTGTCTACACCTTTGACGCCCTCGGAATGGACACTAAGGGCGACCGCAAGCTTCTGATGAGCGACCTTGAAAAGAGGGATATGCTCTTAAAATCCGGGGTCGACCGCGTGATTTCGGAAGATTTTTCCAAAGTTAAGAATATTTCCGCCGCGGATTTTGTAAAAGATGTTCTTGGGGACCGGCTTCATGCGGCTCGGGTCGTCGCCGGCGAGAATTTTAAATTCGGCGCCGGGGGTCATGCAGGCGCCGCCGAACTTGAGAATTTATGCCGAGCCCTCGGGATCGAGCCTGTGATCGTCCCGACGGTCTATGATCGGGGGGAGCCGATCTCGACGACGAGGATAAGAGGGCTTTTGGAGCATGGCGAAATAGCCTCGGCAAACGCTCTTTTGGGTCGGGAGTATTCGATGATCGGGAAGATCATTGACGGACATATCCGCCTACCCGAGGAGCGTGTGATACCCGAGCCCGGGAATTATCTTGTAAAAATTTCCGGGAAGGAAACGGTGATAAAAATCTTCACCGAGAAGGAAAGGGCGGAGATAATAGCCCAAAAAATTCCAAACGGTGAAGCGGAAATAACATTTTCAGACAGAATATAATAAACATTTTGTAATATAGACAAAATAATATACCGGAGGTAATTGAAATTATGGAAGTCAGAACGAGATTTGCACCCTCCCCGACGGGCTATCTTCATGTCGGCGGGCTGAGGACTGCTCTCTTCACCTACGCCATCGCCAAGAAGGCGGGAGGAAAATTTATCCTGAGAATCGAGGACACCGATCAGGAGCGCTATGTCGAGGGCGCAAACGAGGTCATCTACAACACGCTTCGGGCTGTCGGCATGAACTGGGACGAGGGTCCCGACGTCGGAGGCGACTACGGTCCCTATATCCAGACCGAGCGCAGGGCGATCTATAAGGAGTACGCCGAGAAGCTGGTCGAGATGGGCGGGGCGTATTACTGCTTCTGCGACAAAGATCGGCTCACCGAGCTCAAAGCGGTTCAGGAAGCCTCGGGCGTCAACCCGATGTATGACCGCCACTGCCGCAACTTATCCCCCGAGGAGGTCAGGGCGAAGCTCGAAGCCGGGGTGCCGTATGTCATACGCCAGAAAATTCCGCTCGAGGGGACGACGACCTTCCACGACGTGCTCTACGGCGACATCACCGTAGATAACACCACCCTCGACGACCAGATACTCTTAAAGACCGACGGGCTGCCGACCTACAACTTTGCAAACGTCATCGACGACCACCTGATGAAGATTTCCCACGTCGTCCGCGGCAACGAATACCTCGCCTCGGCGCCGAAATATACCTTATTATATAAGGCATTCGGCTGGGATGAGCCGGTATATATCCACGTCGAGCACATCATGCGCGACAAGCAGCACAAGCTCTCGAAGCGCGACGGCGACGCCTCCTATGACGACCTCATCAAGAAGGGTTATCTGAGCGAAGCGATAGTCAACTACATCGCGCTTTTGGGCTGGTCCCCGAAGGGTGAAAGGGAGATATTTACACTTCCCGAGATCGTCGAGGAGTTTGATATTTCGGGGATTTCCAAGTCCCCGGCGATATTTGACCCGCTTAAACTTCGGGCGATGAACGGCGAGTATATCAGGGCGCTGACCCCGGAAAAATTCCTTGAATATGCCGAGCCCTATATCAGAATGAGCTGCAAGGGGGACTTCGACCTACTCAAAATCGCCTCGCTTTTGCAGCCGAGAACCGAGGTGCTGTCTGAAATTCCCGAGCAGGTCGATTTCTTCGACGAGATGCCGGACTACAGTCTGGAACTTTATTCCAACAAGAAGATGAAAACCACTCCCGAGACCGCAAAAGAGGCGCTTACCGCTGCAATCCCGGTACTTGAAAATATTACTGACTGGAATTTTGACGCGCTTCATGACGCTCTGTTTAATTTAATCGCCGATTTGGGCGTGAAAAACGGCTGGCTTCTCTGGTCGGTCAGGGTCGCGATAAGCGGCAAGCAGTTCACCCCGGGAGGAGCTCTTGAAATCGCCGACATCATCGGCAAGGAAGAAACTCTGAAAAGGATGAAAAAATCCCTCAGCATGCTTTGATTAGGGGGCATAGAAATTGATCGAGGTAAAAAATCTTGTGAAGACCTACGGCGACAAGCACGCCGTCGCGGGGATAAGCTTTAAAGCCAACGACGGCGAAATTTTGGGATTTTTGGGACCCAACGGCGCGGGAAAATCCACGACGATGAATATCCTGACCGGGTATCTCTCATCGACTTCGGGCGAGGCATATATAAACGGTCACGACATCTTGGAGGACCCCATCGCCGCAAAGAGGGAGATCGGCTATCTCCCGGAATTCCCGCCGCTATATATGGATATGACAGTGAAGGAGTACCTCTGCTTCGTCTATGAGCTTAGGGGCTGCAAGCTGCCGAGAAATACTCATCTTAAAGAAATCTGCGAGCTTGTCAAGATCGACAACGTCTACAACCGGCGGATAGCAAACCTCTCAAAAGGTTATAAACAGCGCGTCGGTTTGGCTCAGGCGCTGGTCGGAAATCCCAATGTTTTAATACTCGACGAGCCGACGGTGGGACTTGATCCGAAGCAGATAATCGAGATAAGAACGCTCATCAAAAAGCTCGGCAAGAATCACACTGTGATCCTTTCCTCCCATATTTTGTCTGAGGTTCAGGCGGTCTGCGACAGGATAGTCGTCATAAATCAGGGAAAAATCGTCGCCGACGACACCGCGGACAATCTCTCCCGCGAGCTGACAGCCGATCACAAGCTGATTGCAAGGATAGACGGACCCAAAGACGAGGTCATCAAGCTTGTGCAGACGATTCCCGGCGTGGTGACGGTCGTCGCCGACATGCAGCGGGAAAAAGGCGTTTGGGAGTACAATATCGAAGCCGTGGAGGGCACCGATATCCGCAGAGAACTGAACCGCAGACTGATGTCGAGAAACTGGTATATCTTGGGACTGCGCTCCAGCGAGCTGTCACTTGAGGACATCTTCTTAAAGCTCACGATGGGCGAGAGCGTCACGGAATTTTTGTCCGACAAGGCGGACGATCTTGAAAAGCACTATGAGGAGGCTGAGAACTGATGGTCGCGATTTTAAAGCGTGAAACAAGGGCATATTTCGACTCGCTCATAGGCTACATCTTCCTGACCGCTTTCTTTGCCGCGTCTGGGATAATGTTCAGCGTGACGAGCCTTCAGTACGGCTCCACCGACATGTCGGGAATGTATTCGGGGCTTTTCTATATCCTCCTCGTTTTAATACCGATCTTAACGATGAGGACCCTTTCCGAGGAGAAGAGGCAGAAGACGGACCAGCTGCTGCTGACGGCTCCTCTGAGCCTGACTTCTTTGGTCATCGGGAAATTTCTCTCGGCGATGATAATATATTCGGTAGGAGTATGCATGACGCTCGTCTACGCGGTGGTGGTATCCTTCTTCGGCGCGGTCTCATGGCTTACTGTAGTCGGAAACGTCGTCGGACTGCTTTTACTGGGAGCGGCGTTTATCTCGGTCGGAATATTTATATCGAGCCTCACGGAAAATCAGGTGATAGCCGCAATCGGAGGCTTTGCCGCGATGCTGGCGCTTTTCCTGATCGGTTCGATATCTTCTATCATCCCGGTGAAGTGGATAGCTTCAATTCTTTCAAACCTCGCGTTTTCAACGCGCTACAGCCCCTTCACCTACGGGGTATTTGACTTTTCAAACGTGCTGTTCTTTGTGAGCGCGACGGCGATATTCCTCTTCCTGACCGTGCGCGTCTTAGAGCGCCGCAGGTGGTCGTAAAGGAGGCGCGTGAATATGAAAAACGGATTTTTTAAGGAGCATTTAAATACAAGGCGCCTGAAATACGGCTCCTTCGCGACCGCGCTGACGGTCTTTGTGATAGCAGCGGTGGTGCTTATAAACGTCGTCGCGACGATGCTGTTTGACAGATTCCCGATCACACTCGATCTGACCTCGGGGAACATCTACACCGTCTCCGACGAGACCGCGCAGTATATCGAAGCGGTCGAGACGCCCGTCGCGATAACGGTCTTAGACACCGAGGAGGAGTATCGGGGGATATCGGGCTATACCGCTCAGACGGCTGAACTTTTAAAGAACTACACCCAGCACAACGCCGGTATCACGGTGACGTATATCGATATGCTTTCTAACCCCGATTTTGTCGCGAACTATACGCAGACGCTCTCGGCGGGGGATATCATCGTCGAGCCGGACGACGGCACGCATAACAGGGTCAAGATCGTCTCTCTTACCGACTTATTGAACGTGCCGGAGGACTACGCGAGCTATTTAAGCGGCGCCGAGCAGGCATACGGCGCGGAATATGCGCACTCGATGTTTGTCGCTGGCGAGACCTCGAGGCAGATCGAGCTCAAGTCCAACGCCGAGCAGGCGATCACTTCGGCGATAATGACCGTCACCGATCCGAGCCCGATAACCGTCGCGGTGCTAAAATATCCCGGAGCTAACGAGGCTGACGTATCGGGGCTCACCGATCTTTTGGACGTAAACGGATACCTCATCACAGAGCTCGACATTCAGTCGGGAGAACTGACGGACGATATCGATCTTGCGATAATCCCTGCGCCGAAGGTGGATTACACCACAGCAGAGATCACAAAGATTGAAAACTGGCTTCAGGGCGGAGGAATGCTTGAAAAGGACATCATCTATGTCGCCTCGGCAGCTCAGCCGGCAACTCCGAACATCGACGGACTGTTATATAAATACGGCGTGACGGTGGAGCCTAAGATCATCTATGAGACCGATTCCGACCGCTGGATAGGTCAGGACACCCCGACATATACTCTTCAGAACATCGTCACCGAGAACTATCTTGAGGACGTGACAAACCTTGAAAGGTCCTTTTTCGTGCCGGATTCGAGGGCGATAACGACAAGATTTGAAAATGTCGATTCCTCGAATTCCTGCGAGCCGCTGATCGCTTCGAGCGCTTCGGCGGAGCTTCGGGATATGTATCAGACGGATATTGCGGGCACCGAGCGGGGAAGCTTCAACTCGGCGGTTCTGGCGAAGCAGAAAAAGATCAATCAGGACACCCATATCTCGACGTATACGAACGTCATAGTATTCGGCTCGGAGCTTATGCTCGACGCGTCGGTGATAAGAAATCCCGGCTTCAACAACGGCGACTTCACGATATCGCTTCTAAACGACATCACCGGCAAATCGGAGGGTATCACCATCACCCCGAAAGCCGTCGCCTCCGAGACGTTTGAGATCACCACCGCTCAGACAAGGACTTTAACGCTCGTCTTTGCGCTCGTGATACCCGTGGCGGTCCTTGCCGTCGGCACCTTCGTCTGGATAAGAAGGAGGCATAAATAATGCAGAAAAAAACGCGCACCCTCCTTATTATCGGGCTTTTTGTGGTCTCAATGGCGATCGTTTTGGCGATACTCATTCTGACGCAGCCCAAGGAAGAGGTCGAGGAAGATGATTCCGGGAGCGCCGGGATATCGATCATCGGATACAGCCGCGACGACGTGGCGACGATGACCGTTCACAACGCAACGGGGGAATACACCGTGCGAAACGGCGCAAGAGGTTTTGTCATCGACGATTTTGACGGGCTTCGGCAGAATTCCACCATCATGGCTGCTATGGCAAGGTGCGCCGCGGAAATGACGGCGCAGGCTCTTGTAGAGGAAAACGCAGCGGACCTTGATAAATACGGTCTTTCGGAGGAAAATCCCGTTTCCCGGACAGACGTGGTTTTAAGGGACGGGACGGAATATTCCCTCTTTGTCGGAAACGACACCCCCGAGGACAACACAAGATATGTAAGAGTAGGCGGGTCAAACGACGTCTACACCGTCCTAAAGAGCACATCTTCCTATTTCTTGGAGGACGAGACGGAATTTCTCAGCCTCATCGTCACCGAGGAGCTGACAAATAACAATACGGCTCCGACGATCGACTGGATGACCGTCACGAGAAAGGACCTCGACTACGATATCCGTTTTGAGGACGACACCAAAAATTACGCCTCCGACGAGGTCTCGATGGCTTCCTCGCAGGTCATGATAGAGCCGGTGTACGCATATCTCGACATCACCAACTCAAACGCCGTCTTATACGGTATCTGGGGGCTCACGGCTGCCGACGTAGCCTGCGTTCACCCGACGGAGGAGGACTTTAAGGAGTACGGTCTTGACGATCCCTTCTGCACCGTCGATTACGACGCCGAGCTTCAGAATTATCATCTTGACATCGGAAACGTGGCTGCGTATGAGGTCGATGAAAACGGCGAACCCACGTCGGTCCCGGCTCAGTATTACTGCTATTACCGGGGGATCGACGTGATATACGTCTTCGATTCCTCTGAAGTGCCGTGGGCGACGTTCATGCCGATCGACATTTTATCGTCGATGATGACCTCGAACTATATCTATAAACTCGACCACATCGACATAGAATACTTCGGCGACGATCCCGTCAAATATCACTTCGACGTTGACGGCGACGAGGAAGCGGCAGCGGTATCGGGAAAAGTGGACGGCGAGGAATTTGACGGGGAGGATTTCAAGATATTCTACCAATTCATTCTCCGCTGCCCGATCGACGACTTATGCTTTGACGATCCCCCGGAGGATAAACTCATCGCGAAGATGGACATCATCAAAAAAGACGGCTTCGGCGACAATCTCGAATTCTACGACATCGGAGCTAATCGCGTCGCCGTCAAGCTCAACGGCACCACGAGCTTCTCTCAGCCGATCGGCTATCTGCAGGTGCTGAGGCAGAACATCGAGGCATTCAAAAACGGCGCAAAGGGCGAAGATTTACAGATCGTCTGGTAAAGGAAGGAGACAGTCATGACGAAATTTTTTGAGTACAAGGGCATGCCGCTCGTCAGGAAGGGCAACGAAATTTACTTCGGAAGAATGGGGGACAGCGAAGTCGTCTACATGACGCTTTCCGGCAAAAACAGCGTCGGGGAGGTCAACTGCGCGACGGAGGTCAAGCTCTACAGAATGCTGACCGACGACAGCATCGACCCGATGAAGAGGATCACAAAGACCGCCAAAAAGGATTCTCTTTACGAGGCTTTGGACCTCGCCTGCGACTGGCTCGCGAGGCAGTAAGGGGTAAAATTATTGATAAAAAATCATCCCACCGTGCTAAAGCGCCGGTGGGTAGTTTTTAACATTACAGGGGGTATATGAAGCGGAAAGTGTTGATAAAGCTGTTGAAAATGTTGACAAATCCGAGCTTTGCAGGGCGAAAACGGTTGCAAACTCAAAAGTTTTCAACATTTTACCCGAGTAAAGTCTCAACGGTTTTACGCGGGGGAATACTGCTAAGGGGTTGAGAATTGATTTATTGTGAGATAAAAAGAGGCAGTTTTACTGCCTCTTTCATTATATGCTGTCCGCCTTCGATATATATCCTGCATGGTATGTGTATATACGGTGAAATTTCCATCGGGGAGTGTACAAACAGCCCTCATTATCCTCGCTAATTAAATCTGTCGCCAACGGCGACACCTTGAAATTCTGATATCTGATTTCCGACCTCTGTCCTCTTGATGCGGTCGCTTTGACCGCATCTTTTCCATCGATTCCCCTTTACAACACCCCGCCTTTATGATATAATAAAAACATCTATATCCCGCCGGCGCAGCATGAGCGGGAAATACAGTAAATCCGGAGGTATTATGGCTAAAACACTACTTTTGGGCAACGAGGCTGTCGCCCGCGGTCTCTATGAAGCCGGCGTGAAGTTTGTCTCGGCATACCCGGGCACGCCGTCCACCGAGATCACCGAATCTGCGGTGAAATACGACGAAATCTACTGCGAATGGGCTCCCAACGAAAAGGTCGCTTTCGAGGCGGCATTCGGGGCTTCTCTCGGCGGCGCGAGAAGCTTTTGCGCGATGAAGCACGTCGGTCTCAACGTCGCCGCAGACCCCCTCTACACCGCGTCTTACATAGGCTCTAACGCGGGCTTGGTATGCGCCGTCGCCGACGATCCGGGAATGCATTCCTCCCAGAACGAGCAGGACTCCCGCCGCCACGCGATCGCTTCAAAAGTCCCGATGCTTGAACCCTGCGACTCCTCGGAGTGCCGCGACTACGCTAAACTTGCTTATAGGATTTCGGAGGATTTCGATACCCCCGTCCTCCTGCGGCTCTCGACGAGAATATCCCACTCCCGTTCTCCCGTTGAATTATATGACCGGGAAGAGCTGCCTCTGCGCAGGTACGAGAAAAACGTCACCAAAAACGTCATGATGCCGGCGATGGCAAGGATCGCGCACAAAAAGGTCGAGGAGAGGCTCATAAAGCTTAAGGAATATGCCGAAACGTCCGGGGTCAACCGGATCGAGTGGGGCGATAAAAAGCTCGGGATAATCGCGGCTGGCTCGTCATATGTATACGCAAAAGAAGCCTTGGGCGACGGCGCAAGCTATTTGAAGCTCGGCATGGTGAATCCCCTGCCCGTCGATCTCATCAAAAAATTTGCGGAAGGTGTCGATCGGGTGATCGTCGTCGAGGAGCTTGACGACATCATCGAAAGCCACTGCTTAAAACACGGCATAAAGGTCGTCGGCAAGGAGCTGTTTTCATTTGAAGGCGAGTTCTCGCAGTCCATAATCAGAAAGGCGATCTTGGGCGAAGAGCTGCCCTGCCGCAGCATTTCCGAAGGCGTGACAGCCCGTCCCCCGATGCTCTGCGCGGGCTGCCCGCACAGGGGTCTCTTCTACGCTTTAAAGGGCTTGGGACTCTATGTCAGCGGCGACATCGGCTGCTACTCCTTGGGCGCTCAGGCACCGCTCGCTCAGATCGATTCTGTGCTTTGCATGGGCGCGTCGGTCAGCGGTCTGCACGGCTTTAACACCGTAAGAGGCAAGGAGCAGGCGAAAAAATCCGTCGCGGTAATAGGTGATTCGACATTTGTTCACTCCGGCATTACCGGGCTCATCGACATTTCCTACAATCAGGGAATCTCGACCGTCATCGTCCTCGACAACTCCATCACCGGCATGACCGGGCACCAGAACAATCCCGCAAACGGTCTCACGATAAAGGGCGACCCGACGGCAGCCGTAGATCTCGAAGCGCTTGCCAAAGCGGTCGGGTATCGGAGCGTCAGGGTGGTCGATCCCTATGATGTTGAATCGACGAGGTCAACGGTTTTGGAGGAGCTTTCAAAGGACGAGCCTTCTTTAATCATCGCAAGAAGACCCTGCGCGCTTTTAAAAAATGTCAGACACTCGGCGCCTTTGGAGGTAGATCGGGATAAATGCGTCGGCTGTAAGGCATGCCTGAATGTGGGCTGCCCGGCGCTTTCGCAAAAAGACGGCAAGGCGCTCATCGACCCCTTGCAGTGCCTCGGCTGCGGGATATGCGGCTACGCGTGCAAATTCGGCGCTATCAAAAAGGAGGGAATCTGAATGGCAGTTACAAATATTCTTATCGTCGGCGTGGGCGGACAGGGAACGCTCTTGGCTTCAAAGATCATGGGCAAAGTCTATCTTGAGCAGGGCTACGACGTCAAGGTCAGCGAGGTACACGGCATGTCCCAAAGAGGCGGCTCGGTCGTCACATATGTAAGATTCGGGGACAAGGTCTGGTCCCCCGTCATCGACAAAGGCGAAGCGGATATGATCATCTCCTTTGAAGAGCTTGAATCCGCAAGGTGGCTCAGCTACTTAAAGCCCGAGGGGGTACTGATATCGAGCACCCAAAAGCTCGACCCGGCGCCCGTCATCATGGGCAAGGAAAAATATCCCGAAAATATTCTTAATAAAATTTCGGATATGGGAACATCGGTGATCTCCCTTCCCGCCGATAAACTTGCCGAGGAAGCGGGAAGCCCGAAGTCGGCAAATATCGTGCTCTTGGGAGCCGCCGCAAAGAGGCAGGATATCCCGAAAGAGGTCTGGGTGGAGGCTATCAAGACATCCGTCCCGCCCAAAACTCTTGAAATAAACCTCAGGGCGTTCGATCTCGGGTATCGGAGATAAGAAAAAAATACAGAGCAAGATTTTTCCTGCTCTGTATTTTTTATATCCTACTCCTCTATAAGCCGGGAGTTGCGGAAGTAAAGAGATATGCACCAGACGGCGCAGAGGGCGACGACGGTGTAGATGATCCTCGAGATCAGCCCTGCGGAGCCGCCGAAGAGATAGGCTACAAGGTCGAAGCCGAAAATCCCGACGAGACCCCAGTTGACGCCGCCGACTATCAAAAGAAAGAGGGCGATTCTATCCAGTATTTTCATCATTTTCATCCTTTCGTACAAAGCTTCGCTTGAAATGACCGATAAACCCGAAAATGCTCGGGCAAAGTTATTCTTGCCCTCTTTCTTGCCGTTTATTCATCTTTAAAATTTTTATCTTCAAGATAGGTCTTTTTCTCGACGTATGAGCGCTTCATGTTGTATAAGATGATCGATACCGCAGCCGTCAGAATCGCCGCGAATGTTACGGTAAGCGCGCTCTTTTGATATATGCCGATTATAAATATCCCGAGGCATATGAGCGCCGAAAGTATCCTGAGTGCAATATGCAGCTTCTCCCAGTGCTTTGAAAAATATTCCTCTTTTTCTTTGAATGTGAACGCCGAGCACCGAAGAACGGATTTGAGATTTTCCTCCGCTCTTTTTTCAAATTCCCCGGGCTGCATTCTCTCACCCGCGATGATCTCGTTGATGGTGACGCCGAACTCCCGGGACATCAGCTCCAAGATCTCGACGGGAGGAAGATAAGTCCCCGTCTCCCACCTTGAAACCGTCTTGTTGCTCACCCCGAAGAGCTCGCCGAAGGCGCTCTGGTTCATGCCCCGCTCATGCCGAAGCTCGGATATGAACTTGCCGATTTTTACCGTGTCCGTGATGATCCCTCCTTTTTTTATTTTATTTTAGCATATCCGGGCTGAGATGTCATCCCCATAAAAAGCGAAAAAGGCTGCTCGGGAAAAAATTTTCAAAAATTATTTACAAACAGGCTTGATTGTTGTATAATTGATACAGCAACCTTACGATGGGAGGAATAATCATGAAATTCGGTCACTTCGACGACGCCAAAAGAGAATATGTCGTCACAAGCCCAAAGACGCCTTATCCGTGGATCAACTACCTCGGCACCGACGGCTTTTTCGGGCTGATATCAAACACCGCGGGAGGATACTGCTTCTACCGCGACGCAAGGCTCAGAAGGATCACCCGCTACCGCTACAACAACGTCCCGGTGGATATGGGAGGAAGATATTTCTACATAAACGACGGCGGCTCGGTCTGGAGCCCGTCGTGGTCTCCCGTTAAGAGAGATCTTGAGAGCTACTCCTGCCGCCACGGAATGGGATATACCGTCATCACCGGCGAAAACGGCGGTATCAGAGCAGAGCTGACCTTCTTTGTCCCGGTGGATATCGCGGCTGAGGTGCATAAGGTAAAACTCACGAACACCTCCGGGCAGAAGAAGAGCTTTTCGATGTTCAGCTTTGTGGAGTGGTGCCTATGGGACGCCAACGACGACTCCACCAACTTCCAGCGCAACTTCTCGACCGGCGAAGTCGAGATCGAGGGCTCGACCCTGTATCACAAGACGGAATACCGCGAGAGAAGAAATCACTATGCCTTCTATCACTGCTCCGAGCCGATTTCGGGGTTCGACACCGATCGCGAGAGCTTCATGGGTCTTTATAACGGCTTTGACAAGCCGGACGCCGTCTTTGAGGACAAGTCCCGCAACTCCGTGGCTCACGGCTGGTCGCCTATTGCTTCGCATCGCGTGGAGATAACTTTGGAGCCGGGTGAATCAAAAGAGCTCGTTTATATTTTGGGATATGTCGAAAACCCCGTCGATCAGAAATTCAACCCCGACGGGACCATCAGAAAAGAAAGAGCACACGATATCATAAACAGCCTCGGCAACCCGAAAAAGGCTGATGAAGCGCTTGAGAAATTGAATGCATATTGGGATTCGCTGCTGTCGCAGTTCAGCGTGAAATCCCCCGATGAAAGAGTTGACAGAATGGTCAATATCTGGAATCAGTATCAGTGCATGGTGACGTTTAATATGTCCCGCTCCGCTTCCTATTTTGAAAGCGGTATCGGCAGGGGAATGGGCTTCAGAGATTCAAATCAGGACCTTCTCGGGTTCATGCATCAGATACCCGACCGCGCAAGAGAGCGCCTTATCGATCTTGCCTCAACTCAAATGCCGGACGGCAGCTGCTATCATCAGTATCAGCCGCTCACCAAAAAGGGCAACGGCGAGATCGGCGGAAACTTCTCGGACGATCCGCTTTGGATGATCCTTGCGGTCGCGCAGTATATCAAGGAGACCGGGGATTGGGATATCTTAAATGTAAGCGTGCCCTACGATAACGACGAGAGCATCGCAAAGCCGATGATGCATCACCTGACGATGAGCTACAAGCGGGTCGCGGAGAACTTGGGTCCCCACGGGCTTCCGCTCATCATGAGAGCCGACTGGAACGACTGCCTGAACCTCAACTGCTTCTCGACAGAATCGGGCGAGAGCTTCCAGACGACGACGTCAAAAGACGGCAAAGTCGCCGAGTCGGTGCTTGTCGCGGCTATGTTTACCTTCATCGTGCCGGAATATATAAAAATCTGCAAGCACGAGGGCATGAAAGCTGAGGCTGAGGAAGCCGAAGCGGCAGTCAAAAAAATGACCGAAGCGGTCATGAAGGACGGCTGGGACGGCGAATGGTTCCTGCGCGCATACGACGACTTCGGCAGAAAGGTCGGGTCCAAGGAATGCGAAGAGGGCAAGATATTCATCGAGCCCCAGGGTTTTGCCGTACTGTCGGGTCTCGGCAAGGAATCCGGCAAGGATCTGAGGGCGCTCGAAAGCGTCAACAAATATCTTGCCTGCGAGCGGGGGCTGGTGCTCAATAATCCCGCATATACAAAATACTACGTCGAATACGGCGAGATTTCGACCTATCCGCAGGGCTTCAAGGAGAACGCGGGCGTCTTCTGCCACAACAACGCGTGGATAATCTGTGCCGAGGCATTTGTGGGTCACGGGGACAGGGCGTTTGAATATTATTCCAAGATCGCCCCGGCATTTTTGGAGGATATCTCGGAAATTCACCGCACCGAGCCCTATGTCTACGCCCAGATGGTCGCCGGAAAAGACGCGCCCGCAGGCATGATGGGCGAAGCCAAGAACTCCTGGCTGACGGGAACAGCGGCGTGGAATTTCGTCGCGATTTCGCAGTATATTTTAGGCGTGCAGCCCGACTATGACGGTCTTAAGCTCGACCCGTCGATACCGTCGGATTGGGACGGATTCGAGATTTCAAGGCTTTATCGTGGTATCAGGTACAATGTAAAGGTTAAGAATCCGGAGCATGTGTCAAAGGGCGTCAAATCGGTCCTTTGCGACGGCGTGAGGATTTCGGGAAGCGTGCTGCCGGTGTTTGAGAAGGGAACGGAGCATGAGGTCGAGGTTGTGATGGGTTGATCTTTGACCCGCTGCTCCTAAAAGCAGTAAGCGTGAAAGGCGGGGTTATGGGATATCGGGGCTGATGGGGTTAAAGAGGGGGGAGGTATGGGGACTAACAAGGGCGAAGCCCGTGCGACGAAGTCGCACCGCCGACGCTGCGCGTCGGCGCGCTGCCTTCGGCAGCGGGGCTTCGCCCGGAGCTTTCTGCCTCTGCCAAGGTTTGGGAGGGATACCAAGCCCCGAGCCCGGGCTTCCTCTCCTATCAAGGTTTATAAAAAGCACCCAGCCCTGCCGCAGGGCTTGCATAAACCGCCGAACCCCGATAGAAACAGAGGGCTTGAGCTAAATGCCTGCTGTCCTCTAATACCTAAGCGCAGAATCACACTCGGGCGAAGCCCGTGCGACGAAGTCGCACCGCCGACGCTGCGCGTCGGCGCGCTGCCTTCGGCAGCGGGGCTTCGCCCCGTATCCTCCCGCACCCAATCAATAATCCCCCGTAACCTCCCCGAACGCCACCTTTTCCTCGCCCCCAAGGTTCACCGCGATCGCGATCCCATACCTTCCCTCGGGCAGCTCACCGTACACGCCGACGTCCACCCAATCGAGCTCGCTCTCGGCGCCCGCGGGCGTGGTCAGCAAAACCGCCGGCACAGGGCGGTCGGGCTCGGTCTCGCGGAGATAATACCACTTCCCGCCGATCAGCCGCGCGAGCCGGAAATTCTCGCCATACTCGACGTCGAGCTCGGTCAGGTTGCGCAGGACCGCCTTATCCGCGTCAGCCGTCAGCTCCAGTCCCTCCTCGATTTTGTCGGGAAGCATCATCACGTCCGGCTGACCCGGCAGGTTCGGCAGATCACCATCATCAAAATCAAACTCCTGAGCCAACTCGATCGGATTCTGAAAATCGCTCTCGGGATTGAAATCTTTAACAATTCTGTAATTCCCGTCCGGCATCTCGCCGAAGAATTTTTCGAGGCTGATGATCTCAAACGCCTCTTCCCCCGGCTCCACCCAGACGTTTGCGGCAGGGAACATGATGTCCGACTGCGAGTAAAGGCGCGTCCACTTTCCGTCGATATTTTTTTCGATGATGAAGCCGCCGCCCCTATCCATCGGCTCGTCGGAGAGGTTTTTGATCCTCAGTACCAGCGTCTCCCGGTACTTTTCGGCGATCTCGAAGTCGATGAGGTCGGAATCCGAAAAATCGCGGTCGTCCTCCTCACCGATCTCATACCAAGACTGCGGCTCAACCGGCTCGGGCTCGTCCAATACGTTTTCCGAAGCCTCGGTTTCGGGAGGATTTTGGATATCCGACACGTCCGCGATCTTGGTCTTCGGCGGAAGATCAAAAGCCGGCGCGTCGATCGGAGCAGCCGCAGGATCGGCTGAAACAGCGGGTTCATCGGGCTTCGCGCCGCATGAGCAAAGCGTCAGCCCGGCAAGAATCAAAGCAAATATTTTTTTCATAATTATGTCTCCTTTCACCCGTAATACGCTTTTCGGGGTGAAATTATTGCACGCGGGGGATTTTTATAAAAAGAGGCAGCTTTTAAGCTGCCTCTTCATCACCCTCACTGCTTACTCTCCTCCTGCCTCTTTCTCATCTCCTCGAGCTTCCTTTTCTGTCTTTTATTGCTCGTCTTGATGATGACCACGATGACAATAACAATTATCGCGATGACTACGGCATAGATGGCGAGATACGGCGTTGCTACGACGAACCCGACGAAGAAGTCTTTAGCGCCCTCGGTGACGTTATAGACGCTCTCCCTGATCCCGACCGATATCCTCTCCCAGACCGTCTTCGGGGTCTCGGGAGTGATCCTTGCGACCTCGTTCACCGAGAGGCTGACGGTGGAGTAGCTCACCTTATCCTTCAGCGCGTTAAACTGCGAAGTATAGCTCTCGATCTGGTAGTTGACGTCGGTGAGATAGCTCTGTATCTGCAAGATTTCGTCGATGGTCTCGGCTTGATCCATCAGCTTCAGGAAGCTGTCCCTTTCGGCTTTTAAGGACGACAGCCTCGCCTCGATATCGACATATTTCAGGGTGACGTTCTCCACCGATTCGTCCGAGAAAGTGACGGTGGCGAGGTCCCCGACTTTACCTACAAACGCGTCGTACTTATCTGCGGGCACCCTGACCGTGTAGTTTGCTGAGCGGTAATTCACCGAACCGTAAACCGACGAGCTCTCTATGTATCCGCCAAAGCCGGAAACGGCGCTCTCAAGGTCTTTGATGAACTTGTCGAACTCCAAGGTCTCGACGTTTAAGTTGCCGTTTTTGATGATCTTGTCCGAGGTCTTTTCGGAATTCTGAGCGGGCTCGGGAGCGGGTGCAGAGGCGGCGGCGCCGTATTCAGCCTCGGACTCGATGTATTCTTCCACGACTTCTTCTTGCGGCACTTCGGCGGCGTCTAAGTCATAACTTTCGTCCCAGCCGAAGTCGCCGTTCGCAGCGGCTGCCATGTCCGCCGTATTGCCCTCCGAATAATAGCTTTTATCGGCTCCTCCGCAGGAACAGAAGAGAAGCATTACGAGCGAGAGCGATAAAATCAGCGAAATAATTTTTCTTGAATTTTTCATTTTGACCTTCCTTTCTTTAAAAGGCGTGCGCGTTATGATTACATTATAAACCGAATTTTTTGAAAATCAAGAACAAATCGGTAACAAATAGATTAAAATTCTGTAACAATCCGCTTTGCTTGCGCCTTTTACATATAATACATTTTAAACGGTGAAATTATTGCGCCCCGGGAAAATTTTTTCTCGGGGATTTATTTTGTGCAGATTCACCAATAATTAAGATGTAAAGGGAAAATACTTGCCAAATGCTACGAAAATAGCCTTTTTCGGGATTTTATCTTGACAAATTTTAAAACCCGTGCTATCCTGTATTATGTATCAAAGTAAGATGGAGAATAAGCGCCTGATTGAGAAAACCGCGATTTTCTTTGTGCAATACGGAGAAATTTTCAGCAGCATTTAAAGCGGCTTTGTGCATAAAGTCGGGCAACGTCATCTTGCTTCCGTTATCTGTCAGAAGGAGTGAACGCCAATGAATGTCAAGGACGTGCAGCTTGGCAAAAACGTCCGAAAGAGCTTCGCGAAGATAAACGAAGTTCTTGAGATGCCGAACCTCATCGAGGTTCAGACAAATTCCTACAAGTGGTTCTTGGAGGAGGGCTTGCGCGAGGTCTTCCACGACATCGCCTCTATCAAGGAGCAAAACCTTGAGCTCAGCTTCATCGACTACCGCCTCGACGACGAGCCGAAATACTCCATCGCCGAGTGTAAAGAGCGGGACACCACCTATGCGGCTCCGCTTCGGGTCACAGCAAGGCTCAACAACCTCGAGACCGGCGAGATCAAGGATTCCGAGGTCTATATGGGCGACTTCCCGCTGATGACCCCCTCGGGCACCTTCGTAATCAACGGTGCGGAGCGTGTCATCGTCTCCCAGCTGGTCCGCTCCCCCGGCGTTTACTATGCCGTCGAGAGGGACAAGACCGGCAAAGAGCTTTTTAAAGCTCAGATCATACCCAACCGCGGCGCTTGGCTTGAATACGAGATGGATTCAAACGACATCGTCTACGTCCGTATAGACAAGAACCGCAAGATACCCATCACGACCTTTATCCGCTCTTTGGGCATCGGCACCGACGACGAGATCAACGCGTGGTTCAACAACGACCCGAGGCTCAAGGCGACCATCACCCAGAAGGACTCCACCACCTCCACCGACGAGGGTCTTTTGGAAATCTATAAAAAGCTCCGCCCGGGCGAGCGCGCAGCGGTAGACGCCGCCATCTCCTACCGCGACAGCCTCTTCTTTGACCCGGCAAGATACGATCTCTGCCGCTTCGGTCGGTATAAATACAACAAGAAGCTTGGGCTTGCCTCCCGTCTTGCCGGGCATTTGCTTGCAAGACCCATCGCAGACCCGCTTACGGGCGAAGTCTTGGCGGAAGCCGGCGAGACCCTCTCGATGGAAAAAGCCCTCGAGATCGAAGCCTGCGGCGTCACCGAGGCATATATTACCGTCGAAAAGAGGGAGACGCTTACATCTCCCACCGGCGAAGTCACCCACAACGTGCAGATAGACGAGGTCAAGATCATCAGCTCCGGCATGGTGGATATCGACCGCTTCGTCAACTTCGACACAAAATCTTTAGGCATAAACGAAAAGGTCTCGTTCAGGGTCCTTAGGGAAATTTTGGAGAATGCCGACGGCGACTACGAGCTCCAGCAGCAGATAAGAGCAAGGCGCGACGAGCTTATCCCGAGGCATATCGTCTTTGAGGACATCATCGCGACGATATCTTACTTCCTCAATCTCTGCGAAGGAGTAGGTACGGTAGATGATATCGATCACCTCGGAAACAGGCGTATTCGCTGCGTTGGCGAGCTTTTGCAGAATCAGTTCAGGATCGGCTTTGCGAGAATGGACAAATTCATCCGCGAGAGAATGAGGACCCAGACCCAGGACATCGAGGTCGTCACCCCGACGGCTTTGATAAGCATTCGCCCCGTCACCGCGGCTCTGAAGGAGTTCTTCGGTTCATCCCCGCTCTCCCAGTTCATGGATCAGACCAACCCCCTTGCCGAGCTTAGGCACAAAAGAAGGATTTCGGCTCTCGGTCCCGGCGGCTTGTCAAGAGACCGCGCCGGCTTCGAGGTCAGAGACGTACACTATTCCCACTACGGCAGAATGTGCCCCGTTGAGACCCCTGAAGGACCGAACATCGGACTTATTTCCTACCTTGCCTCATTTGCGAGGATAAACGAATACGGCTTCATCGAAGCGCCCTACCGCAAGGTGGATAAGAAGACCGGAATCGTCACCGACGAGGTCGTCTATATGACCGCGGACGTCGAGGATAACTACATGGTCGCCCAGGCTAACGAGCCCCTCACTGAGGACAACAAGTTTGCGCGCGCCAAGGTCAACGGAAGATACCGCGATCAGATCATGGAGATCGACCGCGAGAACATCGACTTCATGGACGTCTCCCCGAAGATGGTCGTCTCCGTCGCGACGGCGATGATCCCCTTCCTCGAAAACGACGACGCCAACCGTGCCCTCATGGGCGCCAACATGCAGTGCCAGGCTGTCCCGCTTCTTGTCACCGAGAACCCGATCGTCGGCACCGGAATGGAGTACAAGGCTTGCCTTGACTCGGGAGTTGCGGTCGTATCGGAAGCCGCCGGCGTGGTCGAGAAGGTCGACGCCTCCACCATCGTCGTCAGGGAGGATTCGGGCGAGCTGAGAACCTACAATCTCACCAAATTCAAGCGCTCCAACTCCGGCACCTGCACCAACCAGCGACCCATCGTCTCAAAGGGAGAGAGGATCGAGGCTCATCAGGTCATCGGCGACGGACCCGCAACCTGCAACGGTGAAATTTCCCTCGGAAAGAACGCCCTCATCGGCTTCATGACCTGGGAAGGCTATAACTACGAGGACGCGGTGCTTTTAAACGAGCGCCTTGTCCGCGACGACGTTTATACTTCAATTCATATCGAGGAATACGAGATCGAGTGCCGCCAGACAAAGCTCGGCCCCGAGGAGATCACAAAGGATATCCCCGGCGTGAGCGAGGACGCCCTTAAAGATCTCGATGAGGACGGCATCATCAGAATCGGCGCCGAGGTGCATTCGGGAAGCATTCTTGTGGGTAAGGTATCGCCTAAAGGCGAATCCGAGCCGACATCATACGAACTGCTTGTCAGAGAAATCTTCGGCGAGAAGTCAAGAGAAGTCAAGGACAACTCCCTTAAAGTCCCGCACGGGGAATCGGGAATCGTTGTCGACGTCAAACTCTTTACGCCCGAAAACTGCGACGAGCTTTCACCCGGCGTAGACAAGATGGTCCGCTGCTACATCGCCCAGAAGAGGAAAATCTCCGTCGGCGACAAGATGGCGGGTCGCCACGGCAACAAGGGCGTTGTGTCAAGAATCCTCTCTCAGGAGGATATGCCTTTCCTTGAGGACGGCACGCCGCTCGACATCGTTTTGAACCCCTTGGGCGTTCCTTCCCGTATGAATATCGGTCAGGTGCTCGAGGTACACCTCGGCATGGCTGCCAAAAAGCTCGGCTGGAAGATCATGACCCCCGTATTCGACGGCGCTCATGAGGAAGATATCCGCGAATGCTTCAGACTTGCGGGCATGGACGAGGACGGCAAGACCGTGCTCTATGACGGAAGAACCGGCGAGCCCTTTGACAACCGCGTAACCGTCGGCATCATGTATTATCTTAAACTCCATCACCTTGTTGACGATAAGATTCACGCGCGTTCTACAGGACCTTATGCTCTGGTCACTCAGCAGCCTTTGGGCGGTAAAGCGCAGTTCGGCGGTCAGAGATTCGGAGAGATGGAAGTCTGGGCTCTTGAAGCTTACGGCGCCGCCTACACCTTGCAGGAAATCCTCACCGTCAAATCCGACGATACGACGGGAAGAGTCAAGACCTTTGAGGCGATAGTCAAGGGTCAGAATGTCCCGAAGCCGGGCATTCCCGAGGCGTTCAAGGTCATGGTCAAGGAGCTCCAGTCGCTCGCTTTGGACGTCAGAGTTTTGGACGAGCAGAACGAGGAGATTGATCTGACGCAGAACTTCGACGACGACATCATTCCTCCGCCGGTCGACGATTACGACGTTCAGCCCGAGAAGGAAGCCTCCGAGGATGACTTCGTGTTCGATGAAAATCCCGAGGGCGACGACTTTATCGACGACGGAGACGACGGCGACGACGATCTTGACGGACCGTTAGAGGGCTTCAACATCATCGACGCCGACGGCAATCCCGACGGCGGTTCCGGCGACTTCATCTGATACGCTTCGGCTTTTGACTAATATAGTAAAGAGGGTTTGTATTTTGGATTTTAACGTATGTGATTCGATAAAGATCGGGCTTGCCTCGCCCGAACAGATCAGAAGCTGGTCCCACGGAGCCGTTCTGCTCCCCGAGACCATCAACTACCGCAACCAGAAGCCGGAGAAGGACGGACTTTACTGCGAAAGGATCTTCGGTCCTACAAAGGACTGGGAGTGCTGGTGCGGAAAGTACAAGAAGATCCGCTTCAAGGGCAAAATCTGCGACAAATGCGGCGTAGAGATCACGAGGGCTAAGGTACGGCGCGAGAGAATGGGACACATCGAGCTCGCGGCTCCCGTCTCCCATATCTGGTACTTCAAGGGCACGCCTTCAAGGATAGGGCAGATGCTCGACATCTCCCAAAAGCGCCTTGAAGAGGTACTCTATTTCACCAAGTATATCGTCATCGACCCGGGCGACACAGGTCTTGTCAAGAAGCAGATTCTCACCGAGCGGGAATATCAGGACGCCCGCGAGAGATATGAGGACGCATTCGTCGCCGGAATGGGCGCCGAGAGCATCAAAAAACTCCTTGAAGAGATCGACGTCGAGGCTCTGGCTAACAGCTTAAAGGCTGAACTTAAGGACCTCCCGTCGGGTCAGAAGAGGATCAAGCTCTTAAAGAGGCTCGAGATCGTCGAGGCGTTCAGAAATTCCGGCAACAGACCGGAGTGGATGATTCTTGACGTCGTGCCGGTCATTCCTCCCGATTTAAGACCTATGGTTCCCCTCGACGGCGGAAGATATGCGACTTCCGACTTAAACGACCTATACAGAAGGGTCATCAACAGAAATAACCGCTTAAAGAAGATGATCGCGCTCGACGCGCCCGACATCATCATCAGAAACGAGAAGAGAATGCTTCAGGAGTCGGTGGACGCGCTTATCGACAACGGTCGCCACGGCAGACCCGTCACCGGTCCCAATAACCGCGCATTCAAATCCCTTTCGGATATGCTTAAGGGCAAGCAGGGACGATTCAGGCAGAACCTCCTTGGAAAGAGAGTCGACTTCTCGGGACGTTCCGTTATCGTCGTAGGACCGGAGCTGAGAATGTATCAGTGCGGTCTGCCTAAAGAAATGGCGCTCGAGCTCTTCAAGCCGTTTGTCATGAAGAGGCTTATCGATAAGGGAAAAGCCGCAAATATCAAGGCTGCAAGAAAGCTTGTCGACAGAGGCGAGACGGAGGTCTGGGACGCTTTGGAGGAGGCTATTCAGGGTCACCCGGTTCTACTAAACCGCGCGCCGACCTTGCACCGCCTCGGCATTCAGGCATTCGAGCCGGTGCTTGTAGAGGGCAGGGCGATAAAGCTCCACCCGCTTGCGTGTACCGCTTATAACGCCGACTTCGACGGCGACCAGATGTCTGTTCACGTTCCGCTTTCGGTCGAAGCTCAGGCGGAAGCGAGATTTCTGATGCTTGCCGCAAACAACCTTTTAAAGCCCGCCGACGGCAAGCCGGTCACCGTTCCTACTCAGGATATGGTTTTGGGATCGTATTATCTCAACCTTGAGCGCGACGGCGAAAAGGGCGAGGGGAAGATATTCAAAGACGTAAACGAGGCGATGATGGCGTACCAGAACGGGGACGTGTCGCTTCACGCAAAGATAAAAGTCAGGGTCACGAAGATGATCGGAGACAAGCAGGTCTCGAAGATCATCGACGCGACCGTCGGCAAGCTGATCTTCAACGAAAATATTCCGCAGGATTTGGGAATAGTTGACAGAACCGACAGCGCCAAGATGTTCGATCTTGAGATCGGCTTCGGCTTCAAGGTCAACAACAAGGGTCTCGGGAAGATCATCGACTGCTGCATCCGCAAACACGGCACCACCCGCACTTCCGAGGTTCTGGATTCGATAAAAGCCCTCGGATTCAAGTATTCCACCAAGGCGGCGCTCACCGTTTCGGTCGGCGACGCGGTCATTCCTCCGGCTAAGAAGGAAATTCTGGCAGCCGCCGATAAAGCGATCGCGAAGATCGACGTGCAGTATAAGCGCGGCGAACTTTCAAGAGCCGAGAAGTCCAAAAAAGTCATCGACACATGGTCTAACGCGACGGACGACGTCACCGAGGCTTTGAAGCAAAACTTCGACGTCAACAACCCGATCTACATGATGATGGACTCCGGCGCGAGAGGTTCCGTAGCTCAGATCAGACAGCTTGCGGGTATGCGCGGACTTATCGCGAACACCTCGGGCGCCACGATAGAAATGCCTATCAGATCAAACTACCGCGAGGGACTTAACGTACTTGAATACTTCATCTCCTCCCGCGGCGCAAGAAAGGGTCTTACCGATACCGCTCTCAAGACCGCCGACTCGGGATATCTCACCCGCCGTCTTGTCGACGTCGCGCAGGACGTCATCATCACCGAATACGACTGCGGCGCGGAGGTAGGTCTTGAGGTATTTGAGATCAGCGACGGCAACGGCGTGATCGAGGACCTCAAAGAGAGGCTGACCGGCAGATTCCTCGTCCATGATCTTAAAAACGAAGCGGGCGAGGTAGTCATGTCGACGAACAGAATGATGAGCGTCGAGGACGCCGAGAGGGTCGTCGAGGAGCTTCACAATCAGGGCAAGGACAGGATCGAGATACGCTCGGTGCTCGAGTGCAAGGCGCACAGAGGCGTCTGCGCGAAGTGCTACGGCATGGACCTTGCGCGCTCTACCGTCGTATCCACCGGCGAAGCGGTCGGTATCATCGCCGCGCAGTCTATAGGCGAGCCGGGTACCCAGCTCACCATGAGAAACTTCCATACCGGCGGCGTTGCGTCGGCTGAGGACATCACCCAAGGTCTTCCGAGAGTTGAGGAGCTCTTTGAGAGCCGCAAGCCGAAGGGAGCCGCGATCTTGGCAAGAATCTCCGGAACGGTAGCGATCGAGGAGATCAAAAAATCCCGCGTGATCGTCGTCACCAACGAGGAGACCGGCGAGATCGAGCAGTACCCGGTGCCGTGGGATTACAGGATCAGGGTCAAGGACGGCGATACCGTCGAAGCCGGCGACGAGCTGACTGCGGGCGCAAAGAATCCGTCCGACGTACTGGCGATTCAGGGTATCGAAGCGGTCAGGAACTATATCATCACCGAGGTGCAGAAGGTCTACCGTCAGCAGGGCGTTGAGCCGAACGATAAGCATATCGAGGTCATCACGAGACAGATGCTGAGAAGAGTCAAGGTCGAAGACCCGGGCTCGAGCTATCTGCTGCCCGGCACGCTTGTGGATAAGAACGAGATCGCGGAGATGAATATGCAGATTCAGGAAGAGATCGACGGCGGCGACGAGTCGGGAAGGCTCATCGAGACGAGCGACGTCATTCAGGGCATCACCAAGGCGTCTTCGAGCTCCGAGAGCTTCCTGTCCGCGGCGTCCTTCCAGGAGACGACGAGGGCGCTCACCGACGCGGCAATCAAGGGCAAGACCGATCATCTGGTCGGCTTGAAGGAGAATGTCATCATCGGCAAGCTGCTTCCCGCGGGCACAGGCATGGAGGTCTACAACAGCGTGGAGGTCGTCAAGAACGAGCCGTATGCGGCTGCCGTCGCGGCGTCGCATGAAGCTGCCGGAGACAACGCATGAGCAGAGGGTAACGGTAACTAATCGGAAGGCTGATTCAGAATGAAGATTTCTGAATGACAAGGCAAAAAGTTCGCCAGCCTTTCAAGGCTGCGGAATCCAAGGGCAGAGCCCTTGGTCGCGCTCCGCAGAGCGCGAAATCTCCAAGCAAGAGGACGGCGTGAGCCGTCGTCTTGCTTTTTTATCGTAATAAGCGCAGGAGGGGGAGAAATGAAAACAGTCCGGTGGACTGTTTTCATCGGGGGAACCCTCGCCGGGGGTTCCCCCAACAAAAAACCGGCGACGAAGTCGCTTGGAGCCGAGCGAAGCGAGGCTCAAATGCCCCCTCTCCCTTGGGAAATGGGGTATGACTTGCGCAAAAACTTGCTCATCGCACTTTGCAATCGAAAACGTGGGATTGCCCGTGCTCTGAGAGTTTTTGCTGCAAGTCGGGGGTGAGGGTAAAATGCCCATACTCACTATACACCATTCAAAATTGCCAAAATATTCCTCCGCATTCCCTCCCATAATTTAAAAAATCGCCGCCTGAATTTTCAGACGGCTTTTTTCAAAAACTATTTCCGCGGCTTATTCCGCCAAAAACCTGTAAACGGTCAGATGATGGTACTTTTCACCCTTTTTCAGGATCGGCTGCGCGAAGTTTTTATGCTTTAAAGCGTTAGGATAGAACTGCGTCTCAAGACACATTCCGTCTCTGCGGTTGATGATCCTGCCGCCCTTTCCTGCCGGAGGAAGGCTGTTCAAGGCGTTGCCGCTGTAAAACTGCACGCCGGGAAGATCGGAATAGACCTCCATCACCCGACCCGATTTCTCGGCTTTCAGGATCGCCATCAGCCTGAATCCTTCGCCGTCGGGACAGAAGTTGTGGTCGTAGCCGTTTCCGAATTTCAGCTGCTCATGGCGCTCGTTGATGCGCTCGCCTATGACATGAAAATCGGTGAAATCAAGCGGCGTGCCCTCGACTTTCGCGACGTACCCCGTCGGCAGGCATTCGGAATTCCCGACCGTGAAGTGGGTCGCGTTGATCTTGAGAGAATGACCCTCGATCGAGCCGGCGCTTTCACCGTCGAGATTGAAATAGCAGTGATTTGTGAGATTGCAGACGGTGTCCTGATCGCACTCGGCGGAATAGTCGATGGAAAGGGCGTTGTCGTCGTTGAAGGAGTATCTGACTGTCACCGAAAGATTCCCCGGGAAGCCTTCTTCGCCGTCTTTTGAGAGATATTTGAGGACCAGGCTCTCGCCGTCTATCTCGGCTTTCCAGAGCTTCTTATCAAAGCCCTTGATACCGCCGTGGAGGGAGTTTCTGCCGTCGTTTTTGGCGAGGATATATTTCCTCCTGCCGATCTTGAAAGCCGCATCTTCGATCCTGTTTCCGTGGCGACCGATGAGAGCGCCGATATACTTGTCCTGATTCTCATAGCCCTCGGCTGAGTCGTATCCCAGGGCTACGTCGGCGATTTTGCCGTCTCTGTCGGGGACGTTTATCGAGCGGATAGCGCCGCCGAAGTCGATGATCTCGACAAATGCGCCGGAGGAGTTTCTGAGCTCAAACAGCGTGACCGCTTCGCCGGTCGAGAGCTTTCCAAATGGTTTTTTTGTGATTTTTGTCATAATTATTCTGCCCTTTCCGTCATTTTTCACAAAATTAAAAATTATCCGCAACAAGACGCAATAAACGGGCGTCTGTATCAGTATTACAAGTGTAACATCTTTCAGCGGAGATTTCAATAGTCAGCCGAAAAAAATCCGAAAAATTTTCCTTTTGCGCTTCCAAAGATTTCTTAAAAAGTAATTAAATTTTTCATTTTTTTCAAAAAAACTATTTACAAATCCGAAATCAGGTGTTATAATGATGATGGCAATTCTTTTGTGCGGGCCGAAGTGCGCTTTGCCGATGGCACGCAATGAAGTTTGCACAAAACCTATTTTTTTAAAAAGGAGTGTATTTTAATGACAAAAAGAATTTTGGCAGTCATTATGGCTATCGTAATGAGCTTGTCGGTTCTTTCGATCTCCGCTTTCGCGAGCGATTGGAATCAGCCGCAGCTTTCCTACGATAAGACAGCAAAGACCATGACTATCACTTGGAACGCTCACCCGAGCGCAGCAGGTTACAGTGTTGTTCTTTATAAGGATGGAATAAATGTAGGTCAGGTTCTCTCGCTTGCAAAGACTGTCACAACCTACACCTTCCAAAGCATCACTGCGGGTGGCACCTATGAGGCTTCCGTAACCGCAAGTTTCACAGGATCGGCTCCCGAAACCATCACTTCAAATAAGGTGGTAGTTGAATCCGTCGTCACAGTCGGCACAGTTAAGGTTTCAAGCGCTCAGAGCGGTGCAATCGTTGAATGGGCTGCTGTTACCAATGCCGCCGGATATGTTATCGATTACACCTACTACGACGAGACCTCTAAGACCATAAAGAACGGTCCGTCCATTCCGCTGACGGCAAGCACGCTTTCCTATGCTATCACCGGAATTTCTTACGCTAACCTTCGTACTGTTTCCGTAAGCTATCAGGATTCTTCTCTTAACAAGAAGCTTATCCAGTCTGTTGCCGTAAACGGAGCGACTACCGGCACTACTACCGGCACCAGCACTGCTCAGGGCGTCGCAAGCATAGTCGGCACCACTCTTTATTGGACCGGATACAATGCTGCGTATATCACCATTTATGCGCCCACATACAGCCAGTATTCTCCTGTTCTCAACAAGCAGTATGTCACCGGAACCGCGTTTGACTTTACCAGCTATGCATCGAGATACGGTACCCTCTACTTCTATGTTTATCCGCCGACCAACAGCTCCGCCGCTGTCGGATATGCAACCTATAACTACAACTCTACCGCTTCTTCCAGCTACGGAATTTCCGTTGGATATCTTCCTACCGGCAATCAGGTCAGAGTTTCTTGGAATCCTGTTGCCAATGCTGCAAGCTACAGCGTAAAAGCAGTTGTCAACAACATCGAGCAGAACTACGCCACCACCAACACTTACTATGATTTGGCTTATGTCGTCGGCAACACTGCTCAGATCACCGTTTATGCCGTCAGAGCCGATGGATACACCTTTAACATCATCGGTCAGGCTTCGATTGCCGCTAACGGAGCTATCTCCTACAGCAATTATAACGCAGGTTACGGCTACGGCAACGGTCTCTACCCGAATTTGGGCGGATACGGCACCACTAACGGCTCCACTGTTCAGGGTCAGAACTGCTATATGGTAGTCGGCAGCACTTCCACTACCGTTTATCTCACTACCACTCCTTCCAATGTTTACACTTGTGTATACACTGTTGACGGCGTAAGCAGACAGATCCCGAACATCACCGGTTCTGTCTTCTCAATCCCCGTCGGAGCGGGTACCAGCTTCAGCATGTTCTGCGCTGGATATTCCGGAACCGGAATGGTTGCCTCCGCAACCTACACCGCTTCCGCTTCTTCGAGCGCAACTCACACCGGTTCTTCCGCCAACGCGAATACTCCTTCTTCGACTAAGAACCTGACTCTCACCGCTAAGAGTTCCTCCACCACCACCGTGTCTTGGACCAAGAATTCCAGCGCGACCATGTACGAGGTCGATTATATCCGCATCGGCGCGACCACTACCGAACCCATCTACACCACTAAGACTTCCGTCGATATCCCGATGGGCAAGTCGGTCGGATTTGAGGTCTATGTCTACGCCTATGTGAACGGCAGACCTGTTGAGGTCGGCAACGCCATCCACAAGGCAGGCGACGAGATCGGTGCTACCACCACCACCAAGCCCGCCGAGACTACCAAGGACGAGCCCAAGCTCAGCGCCTATGTCACCGGCTTCAAGGGCACCGTCGGCACCAGCGGCTCCATCACCCTTGCTTGGAACGCTGCCAGCGGCAATCCGAACTATGAGGTCTACTACAAGAAGTCCACTGCTTCCTCTTGGAAGAGAATTTACACCACTGCCGGCCGTGCGCTTAAGGTCAACAAGCTGACCAACGGCACCAGCTACGACTTCAAGGTCGTTGCAAACGGCAGAGATTCCGGCATTCTCACCATGACCATCGGCACCACCAGCTCCACCAAGACCGCTCCCGATCCGGACGGTTCCGGCTCGACCGGTTCCGCAACGCCCGTCATCACCTCGATCACCGGCGGCACCGGCACCATCACCGTAAGCTGGAGCGCGGCGAGCGGCGCTGTCAAGTATCAGGTCTGGGTCAATCCCGAGGGAAGCACCAAGTACACCAAGAAGGCGACCGTTGACGGCACTTCCGCGACTGTTACCGGTCTCTCCGCCGGCAGCTACAAGGTCAGGATCAAGGCTTCTAAGGACGGCACCACTTGGGGCACCTTCAATGACGCATCCTGCATCAAGAGCGACTACAGAACTGTAGACGTCAAGTAATTTGCCAAATCGGCTCTTTGAGCTTGATTATCCATCTCCGCGAACGGCATGGCTTCGGTCATGCCGTTCATTTTTAATTTTTTGATGGTGGGAGATGGGGCGCGCAGGCTTTTTTGGGCAGAGTGAGAAGAGGATATTGATGAGGCAGAGGCAAGGGCTTCCGTCTCTTGCTTTTTGGGGAGATAATCTTTTATAAAAGAGATTTAGCGATTTGGCGTAATAAATTTTGCTTTCCCGGTCGTCACTGCCCTGATTAAAAGGTATTCCCATAATTTTGCAGGGGCAAAATTATGGGAATGCTATTTTAAGTCCCCACCCCGGAGAGGTGTGTGCGGACTTATTGGGGAATACAGCCCCTCCCCGAGGAGGGGTCGGGGCTGGGCTCCGGGCTTGATGGGTCAGGAGGGACCGGGCGGAAGGTGCGGGGGAGCCGGGCGAAGCCCGTGCGACGAAGTCGCACCGCCGACGCGAAGCGTCGGCGCGCTGCCTGCGGCAGCGGGGCTTCGCCCCGAGCCCCCCTGCTCCTGCTTTTCCCTGTAAGGGGCACCATACCTTGTGCAAGCCTTCCATCTGATCCCAGCCAATGATAGAAGCAGAGACTTCCTGCTATTTTGCTCGCTTCGCTCGGCAACCCCCTGTGGGGCACCCTTGCAGGGTTCCCCACACCCTTCCGGCTTTCACTCCTCCCCAACCCATCCCCTAAAAGGGAGGGGCTTACCCTCACCCTCCAACCCCCTCCCCCTAAAGGGGAAGGGGGTTTTTGAGCCTCGCTTCGCTCGGCTCCGGGCGATTTCGTCGCCGGTTTTTTTGTTGGGGGAACCCCCGGCGAGGGTTCCCCCGATGAAAACAGTCCACCGGACTGTTTTCATTTCCCCCTCTTGCGGGGATTTCGCGTTCTGCGGAGCGCGACCAAGGGCTCCGCCCTTGGATTCCGCCCGCGGTAACACGCGGGGTTTTTGTCCAAGAGCACGAGCAATCAATCGTTTACGATTGCGAAGTGCGATTGGTTGCAAAACCAGCTTGTTCACTTGAGGAAAAGCGGGGCAAAACCTTTTTGACTTGTCTCGTTGCCGCCATGTTGCAGATTCTGTCATTATCGCTCGCATCTATCCTCTGACATTCTAACGCTCTAACATCTAAATCTGCTCTCCGTCATGCGCTTTGTAGCCCTCGCCGAAGACCTCGCTGGCGGTGCTGACGATCGAAAATGACTCATGATCGACGGTCTTGATGATCCTCAGCGCGCGCCCGAGGAGCCACTTCTTGACGACGCACAGGATCACCTTTTTCTCCGTGCCGGAGTACGCGCCCTGCCCCTCAAGAAACGTCGCGCCGACGTCGAGCTCAGCCATCAGCGTCTCGGAAATCTCCTTCGGGCGGTCGCTTATGATGATGATCATCTTCGCCTGATCCCGTCCGTAGAGCATCGCGTCCATCAGCGACGAACTCACGATGATGCAGATAGCCGCGTAAAGTCCGGCGTCAATATTCCCGAAAACGAGTATCGAACAAAACACGATCAGCCCGTCGGTCAGGATAAAAAGCCGCCCGGCGGATATCCCGCGAAAATGTTTTCTGACGATTTTGACGATGATGTCGGTGCCGCCGGTCGTCGCGCCCTGAAGCAGGACGATCTCGAGACCGATCGCCATCAGCGCGCCACCCGCAAGCGAGGACAGCAGGACGTCGTCGGTGAGCGGTCCGAACGGCAGGAGGAGGTTCATGAAGACCGACGAGACGGCGACGCAGTAGGCGGTCGAGGCGAGGAATTTCAGCCCGAACGACGCGATCCCGACCGCTAAGAGCGGCAGGTTCAGGATCAGGGTCAGGGTGCCGGTCGAGAGGGGTACGAAGCGGGTGAGGATCATCGCGATGCCGGTGAATCCGCCGGGCACGATGCCGTTCGGGTCGAGGAAAAGGCTGACCGCGGCGGCGTAGATGATCGAGCCGACGGTGCAGATGAGGAGTTGTTTGAGTGTTTGCAGGGATTTTTTCATGGAGGGCTCCTTTTAGATGATAGAGTGTTAGAATGATAGAAAGTTAGATGCGATGGAGGAAGGTGGGGAGGTGGGAGGAAAGTAAAATGGGTAGGGGGAGGCAATCTCATATGCTGCTTGAAGTCCTGCACTGCCGGAAGGAGAGGGAAAAAGATAAAATCTGCCCTCTTACTTCTGACATCTGTCCTCTGTGCGAACCGAAGGGCGCACCGGGCGAAGCCCCCGGCGCCTTCGGCGCCGGCTGACGCCGCGAAGCGGCGGCAGCGCCCGCGCGCTCGCGCGCGGGCGGGCTTCGCCCTCACCCCCAGCTCCCACCCACCCCCGTAAGAGGCAGTCCCCCCGGACAGCAATAGTTATGCACTTCCACCAAGCCACAGTACCAGCAGAAGG
>CANQYD010000016.1 GCA_947627985.1 uncultured Clostridia bacterium | reverse complement strand
ATCGGAGACGTCACAAGATTCCCTCACAAAAAAGCTCTTGTAGCTTTTGCAGGCGTAGATGCTCCGCCGTTTCAGTCGGGCTCTTTTGAGGCAACTGACCGAAGCATCTCTAAGCGCGGCTCTCCGTATCTTCGTAAAACTCTGTTTCAAGTAATGCAGGTGCTTCTCAAAACCTCACCGTCTGACGACGCTGTATATGACTTCTTAGACCGCAAGCGAGCCGAGGGAAAGAAGTATTATGTCTACATGGTCGCCGGGTGCAATAAGTTCCTGCGCATATATTACGCGAGAGTCAAAGAATGCCTGACTGAAGCAAACGTTTAAACCGTAACTATGATTGCGTACATAACTCGGTGATGTTTTAGGCATCGCCTGCTTTGCTATACCTTTTTCTTCTTCATATATTTTTTCATTTTTCCTATTGACTTTTATTTGCAGGTTTCGGTTTTGAATATTTTGTGCGCATAGGTAAAATTTCACCTTTTCGGGCTTTTTCAAGCACGGTTTTGTAAATATCGTCGAGCCGGTTTACCGTTTTCGGAATGTCCGAACACATTTCATTATAAATATCTTCGCATTCCCGGATAGCCGCGGCATACTGATCTTTTGTGATATCGCCGCCGCGCAGGGCTTCATCGAGCTCGTCGCGATCCTGAACCGACGCGTCCCCCTCGGGAGTGAAAACCACGTCGAGGTATTTGTCTACATACGCGGCAACGCCGTCGGGGTCGAATTCGAGCCGCTCTATTACATCAATATAGCACACCGAGAGAGTGCCGTCGGGCTTATACATCGCGGTTATAAGGCGGCTTTTGCCGTCGGGGACGAGCTGGAGCCATTTCATTCCGGCACCCGTCGTCGGCACGTTTCCGGCTTTTTCGGTGCTCCAGAAATACTGCTCGCCCGAGAGTATGTCGATCATCGAGACCAGCCCGCAAAAGCCCTTCGTTTCGAGCCTGAATTGGTAGTATGGAAATCCCTGGAACCCCCAGCCGAGGTCCCGATCAAGCCGCTTTCTCTTCATTTTTTCTCCCTGTCCTTCAGTTTTTCAGCCATCGTGTTCTGAAGATATCTCGCCCTGAGATTTTCAGCCGGTCCCGCTTCGGATATGTGATTTTTTGCGGCAAGGCAGACCCCCGCGGCGCTCATCATGCACTGATTTGCAAGCGCGGGGCGGACATTATCCCGATCATTAAAAAGCTCGGACTTGATCTTTTCGGCATGGCTTCCGCAGATGACGGTATCCCCCTCATACCCGTCGGCAAGGGCTTTTATGCCGCTTTCGTCCCCGACTTTATCTTCCGAATATGTGCTCATCTTATAGCCGTCGAATATGTACGCGCCGAAGTAATATACACCCGGGCGGGCGTAGATTGCGGGGATTATCAGCCCTTTCCGAGCTGCGTTATATGCCGCCGTCTCGAGCGTCGAGACCCCGATGCAGGGCTTGCCGAGGGCGCATAATCCCTTGACTGCCGAAATGCCGATCCTAAGCCCCGTGTAGCTGCCGGGTCCCGAAGATACGGCGAAGAGGTCGATATCGGAAAGGGAAAGTCCCGCGTCCTCAATCGTTCTGAGCATCGTCGGGAGGATTATCTGCGAGTGGGTGAGTTTTGTCAGAAATGCCGTCTCGGCGGCGATAATCCCGCCGCTCATGATCGCGCAGGAAGCAGATTTTCCCGAGGTGTCGAGTCCCAGAATATTTATCTCAGACGGATTCAAAGCGCTCATCTCCATCAATAACAATTTTTCGGATATCCTCGCCCGGCGTTTCGATATCTATATATATAGTACCCGTCGGAAGCGCCTCGGAGATGTTCTCGCTCCACTCGATGACGATAACCCGATCCTCCGAAAGATAGTCAAAAAATCCGACGGATTCAAGATCGTTGAGGTCGGTTATGCGGTACATATCGAAGTGGCAAAGCGTCAGAGGTCCCGAATATTCGTTAACAAGAGCAAAGGTCGGCGAACTGACGCCGTCCCGAAGCCCCATTCCGAGAGCGATTCCTCGGGTCATCGTCGTCTTCCCGGCTCCGAGACCTCCTCTGTATGCGACGATGTCCCCGCCTTTTAAAAGCTTCCCGATCTTTTTGCCGAGCCCGACCGTCTCCTCCGGAGAGGAAGTTATGAATTCAAAGAGCATCAGTAGCCCCTTGTGCCGGTGACGGATTCGTCGTTCATGATCCACTCCATGACCTCGATCACGCGGTATTCCGTGTCGGTGTCGCGAATGACGACCCGCTCAATGCCGCTGTTGATGATGACCCTTTTACAGAGCGAACAGCTGACCGAGTTTCGGACATAATTTCCGGTCGAGACCTCCCTGCCGACGAGGTATAGGGTGCCGCCGATCATCTGGTCGCGGGAAGCGCTGATGACAGCGTTCATCTCGGCGTGAACCGAACGGCAGAGTTCATACCGCTCGCCTCTCGGGATCTGAAGCTGCTCGCGGACGCAGGTTCCGAGGTCGCAGCAGTTTTGCCTGCCTCTCGGGGCTCCGACGTAGCCTGTCGAGATGATCTGATCGTGGTTGACGATCACGGCGCCGTAACGGCGTCTTAGGCAGGTGGACCTTGCGGAGACGGTGTCCGCAATGTCGAGATAGTAGTTGATTTTGTCGCGTCTTTCCATTTTTCATGCCTCCGGGGAATTTTTTGGGCAAGCCCGTTAGGGTTATTATAGCACAGGGGGAAAGTTTTTGCAAGATACGGAAGATAAAAAATGATCTCCGACTTCTGACTTCCGATTTCTGATTTCTGACGGCTCCCCCCTTGATTTTTCCTCCCGAATCTGATAAAATAAAAGCAAATACCGATAAAAAGGAGCTTTTGTATGCGAGAATCCATACTGACAATTCCTGTCAATGAAATATTTGAGCCTCGGGACGGGTGCCCTATCTGCCGAATGAGGGACATGCTCGAAAAGCGGACGGTGGAGTACATAATGGGCGCCGCCATGATGGAGCCGGACGTCAGAATCGAAACAAACCGCCTCGGATTCTGCAAGACGCATTTTGATCAGATGCTCAAACAAAAAAACCGTCTCTCGCTCGCGCTGATGCTCCAGACCCGCCTTGAGACCGTCAAGCGAGAAGTCTTTACGAAGCAGGGTATTATCGACAATAAATCAAAGCGCGCAAAAAATCTCGCAAAAACAAACGAGACCTGCTTTGTCTGCTCAAAGGTCGATTGGGCGATGGAGAGGCTGATGGTGACGGTCTTTGATATGTATAAAAATTCCAAGGAATTCAGAGAGCTGTTTGAAGATCAGCCGTTTATATGCATGCCGCATGCCGAAATGCTCTTATCTCTTGCTCCCGACGCGCTCGATAAGAGGACCGCTCTTGACTTTCGGGACTGCGTCTTAAAGCTCGGGCAGCGGCATATCGAAGAGCTTTACAAGGACGTCAGCCACTTCTGCTCAATGTTTGACTACCGCAACAACGGTGAAAACGCAGATTGGGGAAATTCCCGGGATTCGGTTGAGCGTGCGGTTGAGTTTCTGACGTCGAGAAAGCCGTGAAAATATGGAATATAAAGTAAGCAGCGGAGATATTATCCTGTATGAAAATGATCTTGAGCTCGATGATGTTTTAGATACCGGTCAGGCGTTCAGATGGAATAAAATAGGCGATAATCACTACGTCGGGGCGAGCCTTGACACCCCGCTTGAGATCATGGGTACGGGCGGAGAATTTATCTTAAAAAACACCGACGAGGAGACTTTTTTAAAGGTATGGGCGGGGTACTTTGACCTTGGGACCGACTATTCCGAGCTGAGAAATGAATATTCAAAGGACCCGACGCTTAGGTCGGCTTGCGAGTTTTCCGGAGGGATAAGGCTTCTTCGGCAGGACAGCTGGGAGGCGCTCGTCAGCTTCATCTTCTCCTCAAACAACAATATCACGAGGATAAAGGGAATTATCTCCCGCCTGAGCGAGCACTACGGGCATTTTCCCACTCCAAAGGAGATTGCGGTCGAGTCCCCCGAGAGCCTCGGGTACTTAAGATCGGGATTTCGGGCGGGGTATATCCTTGACGCCGCCGGGAAGGTCGCTTCGGGGGAAGTCGATCTTGAAAATGTCCGGAAGACGGATTACGAAGCCGCTAAAAAAGAGCTTATGCGCATCAAGGGGGTCGGACCGAAAGTCGCCGACTGCGTGCTTCTGTCGGGTTTTGGGAAGACCGAGGCTTTCCCCGTCGATGTGTGGATGAAAAGGGTCCTTGAGACCTATTACCCCGACGGGTTCCCGGAGGCTTTCTACGGGACGCGGGGCATAGCGCAGCTGTATCTTTTCAATTATATCAGAAAAAAGGGGAAGGGAGAATAGGAGAGCTTGCAGGAAGTCGGTGAGGAAGGTCTGAGGTCTGATTTTTGGATTCTGCAGGAGGCGAGGGAGGGCGCAGCCCCGTCCTCGGCGGAGCCGAGGACGCTCCCGACTGAGCGAAGCTCAGTCGGGACCCGTCGGCTTCGCCGACGGGTTGGCTGCGCCCGTAAGGTACAAGTCAGCAGCCAGTCGGTAAGACAGCAGATTGTCCCTCCCCTGTTTCAGCAGAGACTTAAAACAGCCCGCCAAACCCATCGCCGGCACTTAAAAACCCGGTATTCAGTAAGTAGGTGAAATTTATGAAGCTTGCAGCCGTCATCTGCGAGTACAATCCCTTTCACAGGGGACACCGCCGCCACCTTGCGCTCACACGTGAAGCCGGGGCAAGCCATATCGTCTGCCTGATGAGCGGAAGCGTCGTCCAGCGCGGTGATATCGCGATCTACGCAGCCCAAAGCCGTGCAAAAGAGGCGGTAAAAAACGGCGCCGATCTTGTTTTGGAGATGCAGCCGCAGATTTCTCTGGCGCCCGCAAGGGACTTCGCAAAGGGCTGTGTGGACGTCATCGCCCGCCTCGGAGCAGTCGAAATGCTCTCATTCGGAGCCGAGACAGCATGCGCCGAGAAGCTTTCCGATCTGAGTGATAAAATCGCCGAAAATGAGCTGAAAATCAAGTCGCTCGTCTCGAAGGGAAGGACATATCCCCAAGCTGCGGCGGAGCTGATCGGCAGCGGTTTTGCCGATCTTCTGACCCCGAACAACACCCTCGCCCTTGAGTATCTTCGGGCGCTTAAAGACCGCGGAGCACCCATATCCCCCGTCGCTGTCGAGCGAAACAACCGGCACGACGGCTTTGCATCGGCGTCGTTTATAAGGTCGGAAATCCGGGAAAACCGTGATCCCGGCGGGCTTTTGTGCGGAGAAATTTCCGAGGAGCCGGCGCTTTGGGAGAATGCCGAGCGCGCGATTTTGTACCGCCTTTCGACAATGTCGGAAGATGATTTCCGCCGCCTCCCCTACTGCTTTGAACTCGCGCCGAGGCTGTATCGGGCTTCGAGGCGAGCCTCTTCGCTTTTTGAGATTTATGACAGCGCAAAGTCCCGAAATTTCACGCTTTCAAGGGTACGCCGAGCGGTATTTTCCGCCGCGATAGGATTGACCGAAGACGATCTTAAGCCCCAGGAATTCGCAAGGGTCTTAGCCATGAACAAGCGAGGGGCAGAGATACTTAAGGAGATAAAATCAGCCTCAAAAATAGCGATCGGAGGGTCGCTGAAGGAGCTGTCAAAGATATCCCCCGAAGCCGAACGCCAAGCCGAACTCATCGAAACCGCCTCGGTTTTGCGCACGATGGGTACAAAATCCGCAAGGGGGATATCGGAGTTTAAGCAGAGCGCAGTTATGCTTAAAAATGAATAAATATTCATGTCTCATAATACACAATCCTCCCGCCCAGCGACGAAAAGCCCCGCTCGAAGGCGGCTTTTTGCACATCTCTGAGCGTTCCGGTCATAGGGTCGGATATGTATAATTTTTGCTCCGTATAGCCGTAGACCACGACTGCGTGCTCGCCGCTTCCCCAGACGACCTGCTCGCCGGTCGTTATGCTCTTCCATCGCCGCCGGTACTCGATCGCCTTATTCTCATCGACCGCACACCATGCCATCACCGGGTCGCCTCCCGAAATTATCTCCAAAACGTCGTCGAGGTCAGCTCCTCTTTTTGATTTTGCGCCGCTGAAAAATCTGCTTGCAACCGTCTTGATCGGCTTCTCAAAGACCCCGTAGGAGCCCTCTTTTCGCGGGTCTCCGACGAATTCCTCCTCCGGGTCGGCTCCGAAGAAATCCCCGGCGAACTCATACGGCAGCGGTCCCTTCGGAAGCTCGTCGGCGATCATATCGACCGTCACCCCGGCTCCGTAATGCCGCAGCAGAACGCAGAGCGCCACGCTCTCACAGCCCGTCGGAAAGTCGGGAAGCTGGGGTATCGCGATGATATTTTCGATGATTATCTCCTCCCCTTCCGGCTCGGTCGGGGGCTTTTGCGATGAAGCCGGTAAATAAGGTTTTTCCGGATAATACCCCCCCCCCGCAAAAATTGCGGTGAAGATAAGTATCCCGGAAAACATTATGAGAGTAAAAATTTTCCTATTCATGTTTATGCATAACCTCCGAAATTTATATAAAAAATCATATCATTCCGGATCGTCGGGCTGCAATACGATTCATGAAAAATTAAGAGAAAATTAAGGTATTTTTAAGATTTTTAAGGATATTTTAAGATTCTTAAGAACTTAAAAGCCGGGCAGGTAAAATATCAAAAAAACAAGACCCCGAAGGGTCTTGAATTTTTTAAAAAAGAGTGCTTTATCGCTTTAACGGGGGTCTGTCATTCGTTCGGGTAGAGACCGTTGGCGTTCATATATGCCCAGAGCTTCTCTCCGTGCTGCTGCTCCTCAGCCTGAATATGATTGAGAGCCTTTCTTGCAGCGGGGTCGGTGAATTCAAAAACGCTGACGTCATAGAGGCTTGAAGCGTGCTTTTCGGAGGCGAGCATGTCGGTGCAGAGGAATCTGTCGATATTTTTTGACATGTCGTCGCGGTAATCGACCTTCTTTGCCCAGTGATTGTTCTCGTTTTGAAGTCCCGTCGGCATCTGGGGTACGGTGCCGCAGAGCATCTGACCGATGGAATCATAGTGCCTGCGCTCGGTCTGAGCCATCTCGCTGAACATCGACTTGAGCTCCTGAGAGCAGGCGTCGGTGCTGTATTTGTCATACTTCTCCCAGCAGAGCTTCTCCTGACCTTTGAGGTCCTTTAAAAGCGACGTTTCCTTTGGTGTTAGCGTCATGGGTATCAATCCTTTCAATCTTAAGATGGAAGTATTATGCGCAGGTTCAGGGAAAATATGCGCCCTTTTACATTTATATAATATCCTCGGAATTTTTGTGAAATATGACTAAAATCCCGGGTTTATGCGGCATATAATCCCCCTTTAAGATGAATGTGGGGATATATGAAAGAAATTTTCTTCTTTTCCCCCTTGTCACCTTGAAAAAAATGTGATATACTCTATACTGAATCAAAATATATAAAGAAAGAGGATACTGAAAATGAGCATGTTCAAAAAGGATATAGGAATCGATCTCGGGACCGCAAATACCCTTGTTTACGCCAAGGGCAAGGGGATAATCTTACGCGAGCCGTCCGTTGTAGCCGTCGATACGAAGTCGGAGCAGGTGAGATATGTCGGCACCGAAGCTAAAAACATCATCGGCCGCACCCCCGGCTCCATCAGAGCTGTGAGACCGCTTAAGGACGGAGTTATCGCAGATTTTGACATGACCACCGCGATGCTTCAGGAGTTCATCAGAAAGGCACTCGGAAACCCGCTTGCGCGCGCAAGGGTCATCATCTGTATTCCCTCGGGGGTCACCGCCGTCGAGAGAAGAGCCGTCAAAGAAGCCGCGGAAGGCGCAGGCGCCAAGAAGGTCGCGATCATCGAAGAGCCGATGGCGGCGGCTATAGGCGCGGGGCTTCCCGTCGAGAGCCCGATGGGCTCGATGATCGTAGATATCGGAGGAGGCACCAGCGAGGTCGCGGTCATCTCCTTATGCGGCATCGTCACCAGCCGTTCCGTAAGAGTTGCGGGCGATGAATTCGACAATTCTATAATTAACTTCATTAAGAGAAAATACAACCTGCTCATCGGTGAAAGAACCGCGGAGCACATCAAGATATCCATCGGCTCGGCATATCCGGGCGATGAGGACGCAGACCTTGAGATCAAGGGTAGAAACCTCCTGACCGGTCTCCCCGAGAACATCACCGTGTCCTCCGAGGAGATTAGAGAAGCGCTTTCCGAGTCGCTGTCGCATATTATCGAGGCGATAAAAGTCACGCTTGAGCGCACTCCTCCAGAGCTTTCGGCGGACATCATCGACAACGGCATCACCCTTGCGGGCGGCGGCGCGCTGTTAAGGGGTCTCGACCGGCTTATAAATGAGGAGACAGGTATTCCGGTCCATATCGCGGAAAGACCGCTTGACTGCGTTGTAGACGGCACCGGCAAGCTGCTTGACAATATCGAGGAGCTGGCGGAAGTCCTGAATGCCGAGAGCGGGAATGTCTGATTTTTCCGGCATATGAGGTGAAATTTATGATGTATCCGTTTTTGACTTTAAACGACGGAACCGAGATCGTCCACTCCGAAATGCAAAAGGACAGAACGGTGCGCGTTTTTGTCGAGCTTCCAACGGACGACAGCTTCAAAAACGCTTACTGTATTCTTCCGGAATACCGCTGGGAGGAAATCAACGGCTTTTCGGAGGAGGAAATCAAGAGATATCAGCATGAGATAGAAAAGGTGGAGCACCTTATAATGGAATTTTCCATGCACGGGGGATTCATGAATGCCGCAAATTATTAAAATCGGTCCCTATGTCGTTTATTTTTGGTCTAACGAGAATGACCCGCTTGAACCGGTGCATGTTCACGTCAGAGAGGGAAAACCTGCGGAGAACGGTACCAAAATATGGATCACAAAAAAGGGAAAATGCGTTCTTGCAAATAACAGATCAAAAATTCCGGAAGCACGTCTTGCTCAGATAATGAGAATTATTGAGGCTGAGAGCGACGACATTATTATTGCATGGAGAAAATATTTCGGCGAAATTTCATACTTCTGCTGATCGGGAACAAAGAGGTGCAATAGCTTGAAGGAATTCTTTTCCTCTAAAAAATTCATAGTCATAGCATGCATCGCCGCGTTTCTGATCGGCGTGATGATCTATGCCGCCGTGAGCTCGTCAAATGCGATATCGTCAGCCATCGGCAGAGCTTTTGCGCCAGTTCAGAGGTTTTCAAACAACATCTCGGACAAAGTCACCGAGACCATCGACATGCTCATCAACGCCAAGGACTACTATAACGAAAACATCGCCCTGAAAGAAGAGCTTTCGGGGCTGTATGCTCAGATTTCCGACTATACGCAGATCAGGCAGGAAAACGAGCGCCTTCGGGAGATGATCGATCTTGCGCCCTCGAGCAACGGGATCGAGCTGTCCGAGCCCTGCAACGTCATCGGTCGAACCGCAAACGACGCCTACGGGTCCTTCTTCATCGACAAGGGCGAGAAGGACGGGATAGAGTTCTATGATCCCGTCGTCACCTCGTCGGGACTGGTGGGGTACGTCACCGAGGTGCAGTACACATATTCAAAAGTGACAACGGTGCTCTCTAACGAGCTCTCCCTCGGCGTTTACTGCGTGAGGACCGGTGAGACGGGAGTCATCGAGGGAAGTTATGAGCTCTCTTTAGACGGGCTCGTAAGAATGGTGTATATTCCCCTCGAGTGCGAGCTCAGGGAGGGAGATATCGTCATCACCTCAGGCTACAGCGGTACCGTGCCCAAGGGAATAGTCGTGGGCACCGTGGAGGACACTTATATTGCCTCGAACGGGCTCTCAAGAAGCGGGAATATCAAGCCCGCGGTCGATCCGTATACCTTAAAAAATGTCTTTGTCATCACCGACTTTGACGGAAAGGGGTCGGCTTATGAAGAGGAATGAGGGGCAGATAAATATCCACCCGAATATAAAAATTATCCTTAAATGGATATTTTTTGTTGTTATGATGATACTTGGGTACACGTCGTCGACCTCGGGAAGCGGCAAGCCCGCGGGGTTGATTCTTTTTCCGCTGGCGGTCGCGGTCGCGGCATATGAAAATGAGATTCCGGCTGCGATTTTCGGCTCCTGCGCGGGGCTTTTGCTGGACGTGTCGCTCGGGAAATTGCCCGGGTTTACGGCGCTCTGGCTCTGCCTTTGCTGTGCCGGCGCGGCGTCGCTTTTTGCGCAGCTGCTGAGGAAGAATATTGTGAATTTTCTGCTGATTTTTCTTGCGGTGGGCGGGGTGTATCTTTGGATAGATTATTACTTTTATTACAAAATATGGGCGTATGAGGGGTATGAGACGGTGCTGAGAAAGATCATGATACCGTCTGCTCTTAAGACGCTTGCGTGGGCGAATCCGGTCTTTGTTTTGGTGTATCTTGCCGAGCGGCTCAGCGGGGCTTCGAGGAAGCTTGAGCTGGAGGAGCAGGATAAGAATATTGAGAGGGTTTAGGGGGGAAATTTGGGGGGCGTGTGAGGATGGGGTGTGGAGGATGTTTTAGTTCTGGGGTATGGGGTTTGTGTGGGAGGTGGGAGGGACGGGGGCGAAGCCCCGCTGCCGGAGGCAGCGCGCCGACGCGAAGCGTCGGTGGTGCGACTTCGTCGCACGGGCTTCGCCCGTACCCCCTGCTCCTATCTAAGGCACGGCGGTATATGCAAGCCCGGCGGCAGGGTTGGGTGCCGATTACAGGGCTTGATAGGAGCTGAAGGCTCGGGGCGAAGCCCCCGCTGCCAAAGGCAGCGCGCCGACGCGAAGCGTCGGCGGTGCGACTTCGTCGCACGGGCTTCGCCCTGCTCCAACCCACCCTCCTGCACTCCCCTCTCTCTCCCCACCCAACTCTCCTCCTCAAAGCCCTCCTCCCCCGCAAGCCATATTCCGAGGCACCCGCCCCCAAATCACGCCCTCTAACCCCACCCAAACTTCTTCCATCTGAAAAGGTTCTGAACATGAAAAAAGCATTTGAAACCCTTCGCATCATCGCCGTCATCGCAATTTTGATAGCGGCTGTCGTATTCGCCGGCTCGGCGCTCATGAAGATTCAGGTCGTCGACGGCGCGATGTACCTTGAAATGTCAAAATCCTCCAAAAGCGCGGTGCAGTCGGTATCGGCGGCAAGGGGCGAAATCGTCGATATCAACGGAAAGCCCCTCGTTGAAAACCGCGTCTCATATAACGTCGTAATCAACCGCTCATTCTTCCCGGACAGCGTCGAGGAGCAGAACGACGTCCTTTTGCGGATCTCTAAAATCCTCGAGGCTGACGGGATCATGTGGATCGACGAGCTTCCCATCACCCGCGAAAGACCTTATAAATACACCCTCGACCCGAGCGACCGCAAAGTCGAGCAGATTCATGAAAAACTCCGCCTTGCAAGCTATGCCACAGCCGAAAACTGCATAGACGCGCTTGTGAAAGAGTATAAAATTTCCAAAACTTACACAAACGAGGAGAAAAGAACAGTCGCGGGTATCAGATATCAGATGATCTTGGGCGACTTCTCCTCCTCGACCGACTACGTCTTTGTGAAAGATGTCCCGATCGAGACCGCCTCCAAAATCCGTGAGCTGAATTTCCAATTATCGGGAGCCGCGATCGTTGAGGACGCGGTCAGGGTATATTCATCGGGCGACATCTTCTCACACGGAATCGGCTACGTCGGACCCATCTACGCCGAGGAATATCCGGCTCTCAAAGAAGCGGGATACCTAATCAGCGACACCGTCGGAAAGAGCGGAATAGAGCGCTCGATGGAGACCTACCTCGCAGGTAAACGCGGGGAAAAGCGGATCACCGTCTCCTCCGACGGCGAGATCACCGAAGAGATCACCAAAGAAGCGGTGCCCGGAAGAACCGTCATGCTGACCATCGACAGCGATTTTCAGAAGAAATTGCAGACGATCCTCGGCGATTTTATCCACTCCCTCGCGGACGGGACGCTTACCAAACAGGATTATGATTTTACCGACTGCTCCTCCGGCGCGATCGTCGTGATGGACGTCAAGACCGGCGCAGTAAAGGGCGCGGCGACATATCCAAATTATGACATAAACGACCTCATCAACGACTACTCCTCCGTTTTGCAGGCTGACGGTCAGCCGCTTTATAATCGCGCTTTTGACGGATTATACCGACCCGGCTCGGTCATGAAGACCGTGACGGCTACAGCGGCTCTCGCGGAAGGGGTCATCACCCGCGACACCTACCTCTCCTGCCACCGGAACATGCAGTATCTCGACATCGAGGTCCACTGCACCGGCAGCCACGGCAGCATAAACGTCGTGACGGCGATCCAGAAGAGCTGCAACATCTTCTTCTATCAGGTCGTGCAGCAGCTCGGTCTCGATCGGCTGATGGATTACGAAGCCGCCTACGGTCTCGGCGAGGACTTGGGTCTTGAGATTTCAAGTTCTAAGGGATATCTTGCCTGCCCCGACACTTTCGCTCAGCTCGGGCTTGAGTGGACCGTCGGACAGGTGCTGCAAGCTGCTATAGGTCAGTCGGAAGTAGGAGTCACCCCGCTTCAGATGTGCACTATCGCCGCAACCATCGCCAACAGAGGAGTGCGTTTAAGACCTCATCTTGTCGATTCGACATGGGACTACAACATGACCGAAAAGCTCTCGGAGACCGGCTCGGAAGTCGTCAACACCATCGACTGCTCCCCCGAGGTCTATGACAGCATCATCGAGGGAATGAAGCTCGCGGCGGCTAATACCACCTCGGCGCAGTATTATGTCACCAACGAGCAAAACGCCTATTTATCGCAGTTTTCGCTCGAAGCGCTCCCCTACCCCGCCGCCATCAAGACCGGCACCCCGCAGGCTTCAAATAAGGCTACCCAGAATTCTACCGTCGTCGGGTTCTACCCGGCTGACGACCCCGAGATAGCTTTTGCGGCAGTAATTGAGAACGGCGAATACTCAAAATATCTCGTCAGAAAGATCATCGAAGCCTACTACGGCTATGAGCCCGGGGTGGAAGAAGTCTCGAAAGGCGTATACAAGAGCATAGTAAAATAAGTAACTGATTGAATATTTTTGCACCCGCGAACAAAAACCGTCGCAGATAATAAACATCTTTTACGGTTTATGTAGCTACTGCACTAAAGTAAGATGAAATTTTTGTGTATTTTGTGAATTTTTAAAAAAAGCTTTGACATATTGGTATTTTTGTGTTAAAATATAGTCATGTAACGGCGACGATAACACAATAACAGGAGGGCTAAATATGAATATAGCTCTTATCGCGCATGATTCCAAAAAAGAGCTGATGATTCAGTTCTGCATCGCCTACAGCGGTATCCTAAGCAAGCATTCCCTCTGCGCCACCGGCACGACCGGTAAACAGGTGTCGGAGGCGACAGGCTTGTCCATACAGCAGTATCTGATCGGTTCACAGGGCGGGACCGAACAGATCGGGGCAAAAATTTCCTGCAACGAGATCGACCTCCTCATCTTCTTCAGAGATCCCTTGAACCGCAAGCCTACCGAGCCCAACGAACAGGATCTTTTAAGGCTTTGCGACGTACACAATATTCCGGCGGCGACAAATATCGCGACAGCCGAAGCCCTCATAATGGCGCTTGAACGCGGAGACCTCGATTGGCGAGACCTCTTAAGAAAGTGACGGGCATTTTAAGATTTACAGAATAATCCATAAAAGGCTTTGAACGGAAGAGTAGCCGATACCAAATCCAACAGAGAGGACGCGTTTTGCTGAAAGCGTCCGGAGGAAGTTTCGGTGAAGGACGCCCGCGAGCCCTCATGTCAAAAACATGGGCGTATCCCGCGTTAAGGGGTCTGAGAGGCTGCATCATGCGGCAAAAAAGGTGGCAACACGGCATCCGTCGTCCTTTGAAATTCGGGACGGCGGATTTTTTATAAAGAAAGGAAGATTTTAGATGTTGATAAAGCGTCCCAAGGGCACACAGGATATTCTGCCCTCCGTAGTCAACAAATGGAAAGCCGTCGAGGAGACGGTATCTCAGGCAGCCGAGCAATTCGGATTCAGGGAGATAAGAACGCCGGTCTTTGAGGAGACGGGGCTCTACGTCCGCTCGGTGGGAGATACCTCCGACGTCGTCACCAAGGAGATGTACACCGTCTCCTCAAAAGGCGACGACACATTCACCCTAAGACCCGAGGGCACCGCCGGGGTCATCAGGGCGATGCTCGAAAACGGGATCATGAACGAGGGCTTCCCCCGGAAGGTCTACTACATCATCCCCTGCTACCGTCACGAAAAGCCGCAGGCGGGAAGATACCGCGAGTTTCGGCAGTTCGGGGTTGAGATGGCGGGATCTGCGTCCCCGTATGCCGACGCCGAGATAATTCTTCTTGCCGCGACGGTTTTGGACGGCTGCGGGCTGGAAAATGTCGAGCTGCACCTCAATTCGATAGGCTGTCCCGAGTGCCGGGAGAAGTATCGGTCTGCGCTCAGGGAATACTTCGAGCCGCATAAAGACGAGCTTTGCCCGACATGCAACGAAAGGCTCGGAAAGAACCCGATGAGGCTATTAGACTGCAAATCACCGATCTGCAAGGAAATCGCAAAGGACGCGCCGATCATCACGGATTATCTGTGCGACGGGTGCCGGGAGCATTTTGAAAAGCTCCGGAAAATCCTTGACGGCTACGAGATCAAGTATATCCTCGACCCGAAGATCGTCAGAGGGCTCGACTACTACACGAGGACGGTGTTTGAGTTCATCTCGAACGGCATCGGCGCGCAGGGCACCGTTTGCGGCGGCGGAAGATATGACGGGCTGATTTCCGAGCTCGGCGGTCAGCCGACTCCCGCGCTCGGGTTCGGAATGGGTCTTGAAAGGCTGATCCTGACGATGGAGAGCGAGGGGTGTGAATTCCCGCCGGCGAAAACTCCGGATTTATACATCGCGCCGATGGGTGAGCGTGCTCAGGAGAAGGCTGCCCTGCTGTGCGACGCGGTCAGGCGCGCGGGATATGCGGCGGAATTTGACATCATCGGAAGAGGCTTGAAGCCGCAGATGAGATATGCCGATAAAATTAAGGCAAAATTTGTCTGCGTTTTGGGCGACAACGAGCTCGATTCGGGTGAAGCTAAGCTTAAAAATATGCGGACAGGCGATGAGAAGGCGTTTAAGCTGGAGGAATTTATCGGGGAGTTCCATAATTTATTGATAGAAGAGCTCTTCGGGACAGGTCTCGGGGACGCTTTGGCGGATTCGATAGGCGATCTTCCCGCAAATACCGTTCCTCCCGAGACAAATGGCAGAAACTGATTTTATATAAAAAGGAGCAACTAAAATATGGACACGATGGGAAATTCAAGGAGAACACATTACTGCGGCGAAGTGCCGCTTAAACCCTGCGAGGTGACGGTCTGCGGGTTCGTGCAGAAGATAAGAAATTTGGGAAACCTTATTTTTATCGACCTAAGAGACCGCACCGGGATCGTGCAACTCGCATTCGGCGACTATACCGACAGGGAGCTGTTTGAAAAGGCGGCGACGGTCAGAAACGAGTACGTTTTGATGGCGACGGGAGACATCTCCCCGCGTGAAAGCGTAAACAAGGACATTCCGACGGGCACGGTAGAGATCAAGGTCAGGGAATTGAAAATCCTCTCAAAAGCCCAGACTACGCCTTTTGAGGTCTCGAATTCGGATAAGGTAAACGACGAACTGAAGCTGAGATACAGATATCTCGATCTGAGAAATCAGCGCCTCACGCAGAATATCCTGACACGCCACAAGATCGCAAAGGTCACGAGGGATTACTTCTATGAAAACGGATTCATCGAGATCGAGACGCCGATGATGATGAAATCCACCCCCGAGGGCGCGAGGGACTATCTCGTGCCGTCGAGGATCCATGAGGGGAAATTCTACGCGCTGCCGCAGTCTCCCCAAATCTACAAGCAGCTGCTGATGGTGGCCGGATTTGATAGATATATACAGCTCGCAAGATGCTTCCGCGACGAGGACCTTCGAGCCGACCGCCAGCCGGAATTTACGCAGATCGACCTCGAAATGTCATTTGTAAGCGAGGAGGACATCAGGCAGGTCGCCGAGGGCTGGGTCAGGAGATTATTTAAAGAGATTAAGGGAATTGATATCGCGACTCCCCTGCCCCGTCTGACTTTTGCGGACGCAATGAACAGATACGGCACCGACAAGCCGGATACGAGATACGGCATGGAGATCATCGATATTTCGGAGATCGCAGGTAAAACCGAGTTTCCCGTTTTCAAGAGCGCGATGGAGGACGGCGGGACCGTCAGGTCTATCGTCGCAGAAGCCGGGGCGGGAACATATTCCAGAAAAGAAATCGACAAAATCATCGAGCACGCAAAGGGAATCGGCGCTAAGGGTCTTTCCTATATCAGATGGGTGGAGGATCAGCCGTCCTGCTCCTTTGCAAAATTCCTGAAAGAGGGAGAATTGGAAGATATTATAAATGCCGTCGGCGCTAAAAAGGGCGACGTGGTATTCATCGCGGCTGACAAGAAAAAGACCGTCTGCACGGTCTTGGGAGCCGTTCGGCAGATCGTCGCAAGGCGGCTTGAGATGATCCCCGAGGACAAATTTAACCTTCTGTGGATCGTCGAAATGCCCTTCTTTGAGATGAATGAGGAGACCGGCGAGTGGGAGGCTGCGCATCACCCCTTCACGATGCCGCTCGAGGAGTGTCTGCCATATCTTGACAGCGATCCCGAAAAGGTCCGGGCGACGGCGTTTGACCTCGTTTTAAACGGCACCGAGCTCTGCTCCGGGTCGATGAGGATCACCGATCCCGAGCTGCAAAACCGCATGTTTGAGGCGCTGGGGCTTAGTGATGAAGAGATCGAGGCGAAGTTCGGATTCTTGGTCGAGGCGTATAAATACGGTGCGCCGCCGCATGGAGGCATGGGTCTTGGGCTGGACAGGATCTCGATGATTTTGTGCGGTGCGGATAATCTGAGGGACGTTATCGCGTTCCCGAAGGTGCAGAACGCAAGCGAACTGATGAGCGGCTGCCCGTCGCCGGTCGATGAGAAGCAGCTGAGGGAGCTGCATATTGAGACGGTTGTTGATGAGTGAGGGGTTAGATTTTACAATTAGTCCGAAATGAGACAAGGCAAAAAGGTTTTGCCCCGCTTTTCCTCAAAAAGCGGGCGGGGTCGAGGGGCAGAGCCCCTCGTCGCGCTCCGCAGAGCGCGAAATCCCTGCAAAAAGGACAGCGAGAGCTGTTCTTTTTGCTTTTATCGTTCAAAAGAGGGCGACGAAGTCGCCCGAAGCCGGAGGGGTGTGGGGAACCCCGCAGGGGTGCCCCACGGAGCCGAGCGAAGCGAGGCTCCCCCCTCTCCTTCAGGGAGAGGGGTCAGGGGTGAGGGTACGCCCCCTCTTCCTTGGAGAGAGGCGTGACCCGGCATCTGCGGGGAAAGCCCTTTTCCAACAGGTCCCCCTTAAAGTCACCCCGCCAAATCGATCACCAGCACCTTATCCCTGTTCATCAGCCACTCCGGGTCCCTGTCCATCTCAGCCCACTGCTCGCGTGTGCCCTCAAAGCCGATCCTCTCGGCGGACTCAAGTTTTGTCCCCGTCGCGCTGATGGCGTTATAGCCCATCTTCGCGAGGGTCGAAGGCAGGATAATCTCCCGAACGCAGTCGTAATCGCTAATGCCGTTATCTTTTATCTCGACAACTCCCTCGGGAACGACGATCCGATCAGCCTCGATCCCGCTGTAGGCAAAATGCCCGATGACCTTGATACTCCCGTTGGTCGGGACGTCCTCGGGTCTTAAGGCAAACAAAAGCTCGCCGGTGCGCGTGATTATGCAGTTATTTTTGATGTAATAAACCGGGTTGCTCTCGGATATTGTAATATTTTTAAGGTTTTTACACCGCGAAAACGGGCTTCCCGAGCTCTCGTCGAAGCCGTCCAAATCCATGCTTTCCACGCTTGCTGGAATATAAACGCTCTCCAAATCGGTCCTGCCGAAGGCAAAGCTGCCGATCTCCCGAAGCCCCTCCGGCAGGTCGATTTCCGAAATCGGGCAGCCGTAAAACGCGTGGGAGCCGATCGTTTCGAGGCTGTCGGGGAGGTCGATTCGGGTGATCTTCGCGCCGCTGAAAGCGCTTCTTCGGATATGCTTCAAGCCCTCGGGGAGGCTGATACTGCGAAGCTTATCGCAAACTTTGAACGCCTCTTCCCCGATAATTTCGATATTGTCCGGCATGTCAATATTTTCAAGATTTATGCATCTTTGGAACATCGCTGCCGGAATTTCCGTGATATTTTTCGGGATATTGACCTCCCGGAGCCTGCTGCATCCCTCAAAAAGATGCTCGCCCAGAATATCAATATCATCGGGAAGAACCGCGGTCTCAAGCCTTTCACAGTCGGCAAAGACGTAGCCTTCGATGACCTTCACGCTCTTAGGAATCGTGATTTCGGATATCGAGGTGCCCCGAAAAGCCGCCTCTTTGATTGCCGTGACGGTGTCGGGTATCGTGACCGAGGCAATATCCGGATTTTGCCAAAATGCTCGCGCACCGATCTCGCAAATCGGAATCCCCTCCCTCTCAGACGGAATCACGACGTCCGGGGAATCGTATGAGCCGAGCCCGGTGATTATGTAGTAGCTGCCGTCATCGCAAAGCTCCATTTTAAGCACCTTTTCGGGACTTTCGCTGTCCCCTACCGTCCGATCGGGTCTGCGGTCGAGATAGATAAACAGCCCTGCGACCGCGGCAAGACTGATGAGCCCGAAGATCAGGCTCGGAAGATATTTTTTCATGATACCCCTCCTTTTATAAGATAAATGCGCGGTGAAGGCTTTTTATTGCAAGGGTCGGAGAAATGTCATAAAAATTACCGAAAGTATAAAATTCAAAAAATTTTTCACAACCCCTTGACAAGTCGGAGGAAATGGTATATAATATACAGGTGTAAAGTTGTTTAGCTTTACATTTGACACGACATATTGCGGTCAAGCGTTATTTTGGAGGGTGATATTGTGGCTAAGGACTTGAGATATGCCTCTCTTCTGGATATTTACGGAGGCGTTCTGACAGACAAACAGCGGGATATGCTGGAGCTCTATTACAATGAGGACCTCTCACTTTCCGAAATAGCCGAGGGCGCCGAGATATCCCGCCAAGGCGTCAGAGACGCCATCAAGAGAGGCGAGGAGACGCTTGACGATCTTGAGAAAAAGATCGGGTGCGTCAAGATGATGGAAAAGTACGACCGGCTTCTTGACATCGTGAAAGAGGGCTGCGACGGGATTATCGCCGACTGCCGCTCATATACCACGACCAAAAACGTCATCGAGAAGCTCGAAAGGATAAAATCCGCCGTCGCAAACGGCAGACAGTGAGGAGTGCTGGAAATTGGCTTTTGAAGGGTTGTCCGAAAAGCTTTCAAACGTATTCAAAAAACTGAAAAACCGCGGCAAACTCTCGGAAGCCGACGTCAAGACCTGCATGAGAGAGGTCAGAATGGCGCTTTTGGAGGCTGACGTCAGCTACAAAGTCGTCAAGGACTTCGTCGCAAAGCTGACCGAGAGATGCATAGGCTCCGAGGTCTTGGAAAGCCTCACCCCGGCTCAGCAGGTCATCAAGATAGTCAACGAAGAGCTCGTCAAGCTGATGGGCGAATCGAATACAAAGATAAACTTTCCGCCGAAGCCCCCCTGCGTCATCATGATGTGCGGGCTTCAGGGAAGCGGTAAGACAACGCATGCCGCAAAACTTGCAAAGTATTTTAAGGGTATGGACAGGCGCCCGCTATTGGTCGGGTGCGATATCTACCGCCCTGCCGCTATCGATCAGCTGAAAATCGTAGGTGAGAGAGCGGGCGTGCCCGTCTTTGAGATGGGTCAGATCGACCCGAGGACTATCGCAAAAGAAGCGATAAAGCACGCTAAAGATCACGGAAACGACGTCGTGCTTCTTGATACGGCGGGACGTTTGCAGATCGATGAGGAGCTGATGAAGGAGCTTCGGGATATAAAAGAGCTCGCAGAGCCGTCGGAGATAATCCTCGTCGTGGACGCGATGACCGGTCAGGAAGCGGTAAACGTCGCGGAGACGTTCGATAAGGAGATAGGGATAGACAGCGTTATCTTAACAAAGCTCGATTCCGATACAAGAGGCGGCGCGGCTCTGTCGGTGCTTGCTGCTACCGGTAAGCCGATAAAGTTTGTGGGTACCGGTGAAAAGCTTGACGACTTCGAGCCCTTCCACCCCGAGAGAATGGCATCGAGAATTCTCGGCATGGGAGATGTGCTGTCGCTCATTGAGAAGGCTCAGAACACCATCGATGAAAAAGAAGCCGCTAAAATGGCTCAGAAGCTTGAAAACGGCGGATTTGACATGAATGATCTTTTGGATCAGATGAAGCAGCTTCGGAAAATGGGATCGCTTCGCTCTCTTCTTGAGATGATACCGGGCGCGGGGAAGATCGATGAATCAAAAATCGACGAAAAACAGCTCCCGAGGACGGAGGCGATGATCTTATCGATGACTCCCGCCGAACGTGCAAAGCCGTCGCTGATAAATCCCTCAAGAAAAAGGCGTATCGCGGCGGGAAGCGGCACGAGGGTCGAGGACGTCAACAGACTGCTGAAGCAGTTTGAGCAGATGCAGAAGATGATGAAGCAGATGGGCGTCACAGGCTCCGGAAGAAACGGCAAGGGCAAGAGGCGAAAATTTATCCCCGGAATGCCGAAAGAGCTGATGGACGAAATCCGCAACATGAAATAGTTTTTAAGGCGTCAATGTCTTGAAATATAGTTATCCTAAGATCACTTTCAGGAGGTGACAATAAATGGCAGTTAAAATCAGGCTCCGCAGAATCGGCGCGAAGAAGGACCCCTTCTACCGCATTGTCGTTGCCGACTCCCGCTATCCCCGAGACGGAAGATTCATCGAGGAGATAGGCTACTATGATCCGACTACCGAGCCCGCGGCGTTCAAAGCCGACGCGGAAAAGGCTAAGACATGGATCTCCCAGGGCGCTCAGCCGACCGAAACCGTCAAGGCGCTGTTCAAAAAGAACGGCATACTCTGATAGGCTTTAGGTCAACGGCATCTTAAAAGGTGCCGAAATCATACATCAAGAAAGGAAATTCCCCCGGAAAATCCGGGGACGGGTAAGAAAAAATGACAGAGCTTTTAAAAAATATCGCGGCAGGGCTTGTTGACGACAAGAGCGCCGTCGAAGTAACGGTTGACGAACCCAACGAGGAGGGCGTCGTCGTTTATCATCTTCATGTTGCCCCCGACGATATGGGCAGAGTAATCGGCAAGCAGGGCAGAATTGCCAAGGCGATCAGGACCCTGATGCGCTCCGCCGCCGCCAAAATGGGACAGGACATTATGGTGGAAATAGACTAAAAGGTCTAAAACCCGAAGTGCATGCGGCTCTTGGTGAAAGAGCCGCTTTTGTTTTGGGGGGGATTTTGCCTCGCTTCGCGAGGCAGTGTGGGGACAACCCTTGCAGGGTTTTCCCCAGACCCCTTTCCCGTTTTCCCTCACCCCCAACCCCCTCTCCCAAGGGAGAGGGGGCTCCGGGCGACTTCGTCGCCGGTTTTTTGTTGGGGGAACCCCCGGCGAGGGTTCCCCCGATGAAAACAGTCCACCGGACTGTTTTCATTTTCCCCTTCCTGCGCTTTTTGAATGATAAAACCGCAAGACGACGGCTTGCGCCGTCCTCTTGCGGGGATTTCGCGCTCTGCGGAGCGCGACTCGGGGACTCTGTCCCCGAGACCCCTGCAAGCCCTTTAAAAAGGGCTTGATCCTAAACTTGTCTTGTCCCGACTAAGGTTGGGTGAAAGATTTCTGACCTCCGACCATCTGACATTCTGACTTCTGATAGGTGTTGTTATGCTGAAATATCTCGAAATTGTAAAAATCGTCTCGATCCACGGTATCCGCGGCGAGGTCAACGCGCAGGTCTGGGCTGACTCCCCTGCCGTCCTCTCAAAGCTTAAAAAACTCTACTCCAAGGACGGCTCCCGCGTCTACGATCTCGATCGCGCACGCCAAAAAAGTGAAAATATGGCAATCCTCAAAATCCGAGGGATCGATACCCCCGAGGCTGCTCAAAGCCTCCGAAACGCCGTATTATACGCCGATCGCGACGATCTTAAACTCCCCAAAGGCAGCTTTTTCATCGCTGATCTCATCGGTATGCAGATCGTCTCCACCGACGGCGAACCGCTTGGGAAGATCACAGACGTACTTTCAACCGGCGCTAATGATGTATATGAAATTACTAAAAATGACAAAAAATACTATATTCCGGCAATACCTTCGGTGGTGCTGAAAACCGATCCGGAAGCCGGGGTTATGACAATATTTAAGATGGAGGGGCTTTTTGATGAGAATTGATATCGCGACGCTTTTCCCGGACATCTGCGAGACATATCTCGGGCAGTCGATCGTCGGAAGAGCCCGTAACAAAGGCGTTTTCGAGCTCTATTGCCATCAGATACGCGACTATGCCTTTGACAAGCACCACCGGGTTGACGACACCCCCTACTCCGAGCGGCAGGGCATGCTTTTAATGGCTGAGCCGATATGGCAGTGCTTTAAAGCAGTAACGGAAGGGCGGAAGCCGAGGGTGATCTACATGTCCCCGCGGGGAAAGCTTTTGAGCCAGCAGACGCTGAAGGAGATGGCGGCTTTGGGCGAGGACCTTTTCATTCTCTGCGGGCACTACGAGGGCGTTGATCAGCGGGTGCTCGACAAGCTCGGAGCTGAGGAAATATCAATCGGCGACTATGTGCTGACAGGCGGCGAACTGCCTGCGATGATACTTGCGGACGGCGTCGTCAGGCTTCTTGACGGGACCCTCTCGCAGGCTGACTGCTTCATCGACGAAAGTCACTATAACGGGCTTTTGGAGTATCCTCAATACACCAAACCGCAGGTCTGGGAGGGGCTTTCGGTGCCCGAGATTCTGACCTCGGGGCATCATGCCAACATCCTGAAATGGAGGCGCGAGAGGTCGCTGGAAGAGACGTATCTTAAACGTCCCGAGCTTTTGGAAACGGCGCCTTTAGACGATTACGACCGTGCGTTTTTATCGGAGCTCAGGGCGAAATATGAGGATATGTCAGACTTTTTGGATTTTAAGTGAATTTTGGGATTCGTCAAAATGCATTTAAACGCTAAAAAATATCGTGCAAATTCACCAAAACTAAAGCGGTAAATTCGGCGGCAAATCATCATTTAGCAGAAATTTTGCCCAAAACCGCTAAATCGTCGGTTTTGTCCGTTGACTATCCCGCAAAATCCCTATATACTAAGCGTAGGTCAATCAAAAGTTTATGACTTTGAGGCTTCATGCCCAAAGCACCGGAAAAATTTTTGAAACGGAGAGTATGTTATGTTCGTAAAAGATGTAGTTGTGAAGAATCAGATCGGTCTGCATGCACGTCCTGCCACCTTCTTCATTCAGAAGGCAAACGAGTTCAAATCGTCCATCTGGGTAGAAAAGGAAGAGCGCAGAGTCAACGGCAAGAGCCTTCTGGGAGTTCTGTCCCTCGGTATCATCGGCGGAGTCGGAATCAGAATCATCGCCGACGGTCCCGACGAGGAAAAGGCTGTCAACAGCTTGGTAAGCCTTGTTGACAGCGAATTCGCCGAAGAGGCAAGATAACAATTATTAAACCGACAGCCGCCTTGGTTCGCCGGGGCGGCTGTTATTTTTTTCCGCGAATTCTTCATTTTTTACACATTTTAATCATATTTTGAAAATGCGCCTCATTTTTACGGGGTGCTTTTTTGTATGATTTATCCCAAATTCAGGGGATTTTTGGGCTGAAAATCTCTGTGTTGGTAATTCTGTATAAAAAACCCGCGTTTTTTTAGACGAATTCACACTTTATTAACACATGACGCAAAAAATAATGATATAATTCTAAAAGACAGTAATCGTCGTTATTTTACGGCGTTTTTGTCCGAGCATGGCGGTCTGATCGCTTAGCCGACTTGTTGTCAGTTGTTGTTAATTTTTAATGCAGGGAGATATAAATATGCCAAACAGATTCTTTCAGGGTATTGTCCACCAGATGAGCGAGACGGTCGGTTGTGAGATAGGCGTAGTAGACGAAGCCGCTGCCGTTATCGCATGCAGCGACCCTTCAAAGGTCGGCAGCGCTAACGAGTTCGTGTCCCTTGACATGGGCGAGACCTACGACTATTTTGTGCGCGACGGATATACCTACAAACCGTTCGGCACCAAGACCAGAAACGAGTACGCCGTATTCGTCGAGGGCACCGATGAGAGCGCCTATAAGACGGCGTCTATGCTCGGAGTCGCTCTTGCCAACCTCCAGCAGTTCTACGACGAGAAGTATGACCGCACGAATTTTGTCAAAAACGTGGTTTTGGATAACATTCTGCCCGGGGACATCATGATCAAGGCGAGGGAGCTTCACTTCAACAACGAGGCTCACAGAGTCGTTTTGCTTATAAGAATCGTCTCCTCCAACGACGTTTCGGCGTTCGACGTCATCCAAAACCTCTTCCCCGACAAGAATAAAGACTTCGTCTTTACGACGTCGGAGACGGATATCGTTTTAATCAAAGAGGTCCGCTCAAATATCGACCTTGCCGACCTTGAAAAGCTGGCGTTCTCGATCGCGGACACATTGTCGAGCGAATTCTATACCCGCGTAAACGTCGGCATCGGAACAGTTGTAGATAATGTCAGGGCTCTTGCTGTATCCTTCAAGGAAGCTCAGATCGCTTTGGAAGTCGGAAAGGTTTTCGATACCGACAAGACCATCATCAGCTACGAAAATTTGGGCATCGCAAGGCTTATCTATCACCTTCCGACGACGCTCTGCGAGACTTTCTTAAAGGAAGTCTTCAAAAAGGGCTCCATCGAGTCGCTCGATCAGGAGACGCTATTTACTATCCAGAAATTCTTTGAAAACAACTTAAACGTCTCCGAGACGTCAAGAAAACTCTTTGTGCACAGAAATACGCTCGTATACCGCCTCGAAAAGATCAAGAAGCTCACCGGTCTTGATCTGAGGGAATTTGATCACGCCATCATCTTCAAGATTGCGCTGATGGTCAAGAAATATCTCTCGAGCGAGCCCACGAAGTTCTGATAATTATTCCCGCTTTTTCCCGAAAGGAGCAGTTTTCCCAAAATGGTAGAATTCCGCAACGTATCCTATACATATCCTACGGGACAGCATGCCCTCAATCACATAAACCTGAAAATCGACGACGGGGAATTTGCCTTCATCGTCGGCGCCAACGGCGCAGGAAAATCGACGCTTATTAAACTCATCCTCCGCGAGCTGACCGCCACGGAGGGTGAAGTCACCGTCAACGGCTTCAATCTCTCAAAGATGAAAAAGAGAATGATCCCGAAGCTCAGACGGACTATAGGCGTCGTTTTTCAGGATTTTAGGCTGATCCCGACCATGAACGTCTATGACAACGTAGCCTTTGCTTTGAGAGTCACCGACGCTCCGACTAAATATCTTCGCTCTCGGGTGCCTTATGTGATCGGTCTTGTGGGGCTGACCCAGAAAGCAAAATCGTACCCTAACGATCTCTCGGGCGGCGAACAGCAAAGAGTCGCCCTTGCAAGAGCGCTTGTTGCCGATCCCGATCTTATCATCGCCGACGAGCCGACGGGAAACGTCGATCCCGCAAGGAGCTTTGAGATCGTAGATCTTCTGAAGTCAATAAACGATACCGCCGGCACCACCGTGATGATGGTCACTCACCAGCACGATCTTGTGAAATATTTCGGCGGAAGGATCATCAATATCAACAGCGGAACCATCGCCTTCGATGAAGTTATAGGAGGCGCCGATGAGACTTAGGAGCTTAAAATATCTTTTAAAACAGGGAGTTTCGGGGCTTTGGTCGAACAGGATCAACTCCTTTGCCTCCCTCTGCGTTATCACGATCTCACTGATGATGGTCGGAATTTCCGTCCTCATCTCAATAAATATAAACAATATGATAGGCTCCATCGAGTCAAGAAACGAAGTCACGGTCGTCATCTCGGACGGTACACCCGAAAATAACGTCAACCTCTTGGGTCAGCAGCTCGGCGAGAACCCCAATATATTTGAGGTCACGTTCTGCTCCAAAGACGAGGCTTGGGAGGGTCTTTTATCCTCGATGAGCGAGGAGGAGATCAGGGACTTCCGCTATATAAAGGACAATCCCCTGCCCGACAGCTACCGCATCAGGGTCAAGGACATCAGCGAGCTTTCAAGGACCGTAAGCGAGATTTCCACCCTTGAATTTGTCGATTCGGTCGAGTCCCCCGACGATTTCGCGTCGATCCTCGTCGGCTTAAGAAACGTCGTGACGGTACTATTCTCGGCGGTAATTCTCGCGCTGATAATCGTCTGCTTCGTCATCATCTCAAATTCGACAAGAACTTCCGTCTACGCAAGAAGGCGGGAGATAAATATCATGCGCTACGTCGGCGCGTCGAAATCATTCATTGAGATACCCTTCTTCATCGAGGGGCTCCTGATCGGCATTTTGTCGGCAGGTATCGCATTCGGGATCACTTGGCTTGCCTATGCCGAGGTGTATTCGATGTTCTCGACCGACGTCAGCATGCTCTCGATCTTCGGATTCGGCGCCATCATGCCCTTTGAGGAGATCGCGCTTCCGACGGGTCTATCATATCTCGGCGTGGGAATATTCATCAGCGCCATCGGCACCGTCATCGCGGCAAGAAAACATCTCAACGTATAGCATTTCCGGGAAAGGAGAAGAAGTTGAAGCTCAGAAGGTTCATGAAAAAATCAGCCTCTGTTTTAACCGCCGCGGCGATATGCTGCTCGCTGTTTTTCTGCACGTTCTCGACATCTCTTAAAGCCGACGAGCAGGACGATTTGGAGGCTGAGATTCAGGCAAACAAGGCAAAGCAGGAAGAGCTTGACAAAAAGATCAAGGAGACAAGAAACGACATCTCCAAGGAAAAGGAAAATCAGGAAGCCATCGACGAGCAGATCGATACCGTAGAGGATTACCTTGCGGCTTTGAGCACGCAGATTCAGGACTATTCCGATCAGGTCGAGGCTTTGGAGGACGAGATAGCCGTTTTGCAGGCTGAAATTGCTATTCAGGAGCAAAAGATTTCCGACCGTCAGGACGAGGTGGACGACATTTCCTACCGCTACGGTCAGAGCATAAGGGCGATGTATCTCGGCGGGAACAACTCGGTGGCGTCGATAATCCTCGGTTCGGAGGACTTCTTCGACATGCTGATGAGAATGGAATTCGTCAAGAGGATCGCGGGCTATAACGACAGCCTGATTGAGGATTTACATACTAAAATAGACGAGCTGGAATCGGCTGAGCTGGAACTTCAGAATCAGCAGGCGTCACTTGAGGAGACGATGGACCTCACCGAGCAGAAAAAAGCCGAGGTTGAGGATAAAAAGGACGAGTGGGATTCTAAGCTTGAGGACCTTGAGGACTTATACAGCCAGTCCAAAAAGGCTCAGAGAGAGCTTGAAGAGCAGAAAGACGATCTTGAAGACGATCTTGACGAACTAAAGAAAAAGCAGGAAGAATATAACGACCGCTTAGAGGAAATAATCCGTCAGAAGGCAAGGAAGGAATACATGGGCGATCTGCCGGAGGGAAGCTTCCTTTGGCCCGCGCCCGGAAATTACAAGATCACCTCACACTACGGTCCGAGGAGCATTAACAATCACAAGGGAATCGATATCGGAGCCTCCAAGGGCGATGAGATCACCGCCGCAAACTCCGGAGTAGTACTTGAAGTATACAACGGCTGCACCCATAACTACGGCAAAGACGGCTCCTGCGGCTGCGGAGGAGGATTCGGAAACTACTGCATCATCGATCACGGCGGCGGATACTCAACTCTCTACGGTCATGCGACCAAGATAATCGTGAGCGAGGGTCAGAGCGTAAATACCGGCGACGTCATCGGTTATGTCGGCTCCACGGGCTGGTCTACGGGCTATCACCTGCACTTTGAAGTCAGGGTAGACGGCGAGAGAAAAGACCCCGAGAGCTTCGATCTCAAAAAATACTAAGGAAACACTATGAACCGTAAAATATCTTTGGGACTGGCTATCGCTTTAATGGCGATAGCCGCCGCTATCACATTCATAATTTCAACGAGCTACTCGATGAATATCTACAATAACCTCGTTGCCGACGTTCAGCAGAGGGCTGAGATGTATCAGAAGCTTGAGCAGATAGACTCCTACGTCAGGGCTTACTACGACGGCACTATAGATGAGGATAAGCTTATCGAGGCTCTTGCCGAGGGGTATATCTCGATTCTTGACGACGCCGAGGCGGACTATATGACAGCGCAGGAGTATGCTTTATATAAAGAGCACCAAAGCGGCACGCACCTCGGAATAGGCGTTTATACGCGCGAGGACGGGGGTTATCCGACTGTCACGGAGGTGATCGCAAACAGCCCGGCTTCCATTTCCGGGATAAGCGTGGGCGAGAGCGTCGTCGAGATCAACGGGCAGAGCTGCCTTGACCTTGGGTATCAGGAAGCATGCGAGCAGCTTCGGAGCGCCGCGGGCACCCAGCTTGAGCTGACCGTGAGATCGGCGGGAGTAGACCGAAAAGTTGTGCTCTCGACCTTGCAGATGACCGTGGGCACCGTAAGAACGCAGGTTTACGGTGATCTTGGGTACATAAAAGTCTCGACATTCAATGAGAAGACATATCAGCAGTTCATGGCGGCTTATTCGTCGCTCAGATCGCAAAACGTCGCGGGGATAATCATCGACCTCAGAAACAACTCCGGCGAGGTCTACGACTCGGCTGTAAATATTCTGACGGCGATGCTGCCTCGGGGCACCCCGGTCGCGATGAATATCGCAAAAGACGGCGTGGAGACGGTTTACGAGACCGCGACGGGCTCGCAGGCGCCCTTGGTGCCGATCTGCACCATCGTCAACGAGAAGACGAAGGGTCCGGCGGAGCTGTTTGCGGCGGCGCTCAACGACAGCTTAAAGAGCCCTGTTGTCGGCATGACGACCGCCGGGGACGCCGATTATTTCGAGACCTATCCCCTTTACGACGGCACCGCGATTTTGCTGCCGATTTCGACTTTAAAGACGCCGAATTATGAGATCGAGGGGGTCGGGGTCAAGCCGACGTATGAAGCCTCCCAGCCCGACGGCGACTCGGACGAACAGCTGGCGCAGCTTGATGAGACGAGCGATAACGCGCTGCGAAGGGCGATCGAGGTTGTGACGAGCCAAATACCCAATTAGAGGGCAGAAGTGAGAAATCAGAAGGCAGAGGCGGGACTTTTACCGGCTGCGTGTCAGAGGGCTTTTAGGCTTTAGAGGTTAGAGGGTAGAAGATAGATTATGCACCCGACATTGTGAGAGAAAAGTCAAGTTTAGGATCAAGCCCTTTTTAAAGGGCTTGCGGGTTCCAAGGGCGGAGCCCTTGGTCGCGCTCCGCAGAGCGCGAAATCTCCGCAAAAAGGACAGCGAGAGCTGTCCTTTTTGCTTTTATCGTTCAAAAGAGGGCGACGAAGTCGCCCGAAGCCGGAGGGGTGTGGGGAACCCCGCAGGGGTGCCCCACAGAGCCGAGCGAAGCGAGGCGGGAAGCCCCTCCCCTCGGGGGAGGGGGTTGGGGAGGGGAAAGTTTTAGGAGTGGGGTTTAAGGGGAGAACCCTTTTACAAAAGGGTTCTCCCCTCTGGTTTGCCGAGCGCAGCGAGGCAAAATAGCACTATGCTTTGTAAAACTGCTTTGTTACACACAGCATGGGAAATAAGGCAAGCCTTGATAATATGCAAGTGCCCAATACCCGCCGCACCCTTTGCCAAAAGGTATATCAAATTCCCGCAGGTGCGGAAATTTGATATGCTATTTTAAGTAGACCCCCTCCACCGACTTACTTTTGTACAGACTTACAGCAAAGCGTAGCCCCCTCCCCCTAAAAGGGGGAGGGGGCTGGGGGCGAGGGTGAAAGCCCCTCCCCTCCTCCACCCCAAAATCCCCCAAACGCAGAAAAACCGTCCTCACAAAAGGACGGTTTAATGCATATCACCCGACATTTACCTCATTCGGGTCGATTCCCATGCTGATAAGCCACTCGTCAAGGTTCTCGATGATGTTGTCCTCCTCGGGGGCTTCCTCCTCTTCCTCTTCCTCCTCGCTCGACGCGGGAGGCGCGGCGGTGGCTGTGGTGGTCGCCTTGGCGGTCGTCTCCTTCACCGTCGTGACCTCGGGAGCCTTGGTGGCGGCTTCCGTCTTCTTCTCGGTCTCGGGCTTCTTGGTCGCCGGCTCGGTCTTTTCGGACTCGGGCTCCGTCTCCCTGACGGTGGTCTCCGCTTCGGTTTCCGTTACCGATTCGGCTGATGTTTCGGAAGACGTCTCGGGCGCCAAGGTCGCGGCGGGAGCGGTCTCTTCGGGCAGAGATTCTTCCGCCGTAGTGCCAAATGTTTCGATATTTACATCGGCACTGACCTTCGGCTCGGTCTCATCGGGAGCACCTCCGCAGGCTGAGAGTGAAAACGCGAGAGTTGAGATCATGATCAAAATCAAAATTTTTTTCATAAAAAAGTCTCCTTGCGAAATATTGCAGTAATATTCTTTACGGCATTCATAAAAATACTCCGCCCGAGTTGCCGCAGGCGGAGAAATCTTTTATCAGCCGTTGAGTTTCTTTGCAAGCTGCGACTTCTTTCTTGCAGCGGTATTCTTGTGGAGAATACCCTTAGCGCAAGCCTGATCGACCTTCTTGATGGCTGCTCTGACGGCGGCTTCCTTGTCGGCGCCCTCGGCGGCGTCAGCCTTCTTGATAGTGGTCTTGAGATTGGACTTTACCATTTTGTTTCTGAGAGTTTTTGTCTTGATAACCTCGACTCTCTTCTTTGCAGACTTAATGTTTGCCATTAAGACACCTCCTTATTTCCCTTTCGGGTATGAAATCCACTTATTTAGGATAAGCTAATTGCACGACTGAGAGGAAATGCAAAAAGAGCGTTATTCAAACAAGTATCGGATATACTATAACACGATTTAAAGAAAAATGCAAGCCCTTTTTGAAAATTTTCTCACAAAATTTTTCGGGAGATGATTTTTTGAATATCAATGACCTGCGCACCGATCTCGCGCTCGAAAAAGCCCAGACCATCGAAAAAAACAGACCTCTCCCCGAGGGTATCGAGATGATCGAAAAAAGCATCATGGGGCTGAAGATCACCGACGTGAAGGTCTCTTCATCGGAAGCTGCCCGGGAGATCGGAAAGCCGAAGGGAAGGTATCTTACGCTCGAAAGCCCCGGGAGAATGGACTACCGTCCGAGCAGCTTTGACGAATGGGCTGACTGCTTAAAAGAGGGCTTGAAAACGATGCTTGAGAAGTCAAAAAAGGTGCTTGTAGTGGGGCTCGGGAACGCGGAAGTCACCCCGGACAGCTTGGGACCTAAAGTCTGCTCAAAAATACTTGCGACAAGGCATCTCAAAGAAAACGCGCCGGAGCTGATGTCGGAGGGCTTGGGAGAAGTGTCCGCGATATCGCCGGGGGTGATGGGTCAGACCGGGATAGAAGCTCAGGAGCTAATTAAATCGGTCTGCGAGGCGATTCAGCCCGACGCTCTTATAGCGGTGGACGCTCTTGCCTGCTGCGACGTAAGGCACCTCGGTAGGACGATCCAGCTCACCGACACCGGCATTTCCCCCGGAAGCGGGGTCTTAAACGCGAGGAAGGAGCTCTCAATAGCGACCGTCGGGAGAAAGTGCATCGCGGTCGGGGTGCCGACGATTGCGGATACCGGCTCGGGAGACGACCTGATGATGGTCACGCCGAGGACTGTCGATAAGCTTGTAGCCTGTACGGCGGAGCTTATCGCGTCGGCTCTCAACTCGGCGCTGCACCCGGGTCTCGGCAGGGAGGAAATCGAGGCTTTGATGGGGTAGGAGGGGTGCGGTGGGGTGTGGGAGGACCGGGCGAAGCCCATGCTCCGCCTGCGGCGGAGCATGGGCTTCGCCCTCCACCCCCTCTTCCCCACCCCGACCCCGTAAGAGGCACACGCCCCCGCCATGTCCCCTCCCCCACCCCACTTATCCAAAACCCTCCAAACCCCGTACCACAGCGCTGATCCCGTCTCCGAAGGAGACACCTTTTTGCCGCTTCCGGAAAAAAATTTACTTTTTTCTCTTGACAAATCGCCGCTGAGGGATTACTATATATAGCGAGACAGTTATCATCATGACAGGAGGTTTTTACAATGGTTTTTGACAAAGTCAAAAAGATCATCGCCGAACAGCTCGACATAGACCCGGACAGCATCACCCAAGAGTCCACTATTACCGAAGACCTCGGCGCGGATTCTTTGGACGTCGTCGATCTCGTAATGTCCTTTGAGGACGAGTTCGATGTCGAAATCCCCGACGACGCCGTCGAGACGATCAGAACCGTCTCCGACATCGTCAAGTTCATCGAAGAGAATCAGTAAAAAATTTTTTCAACCGCTTGACAAGCGGACAAAAATGTGTTATACTTGTGCAAGATATTAAACCGATGAAGCAGGAGTAAAGACGGTAAAAGGTCTCAAAGAGAGCTCGGGATGATGTGAACCGGGCAGATACTGACCGCCACAATGGTCTGCCGAGGGTGCGACGAAAGGGAAATCCCCAAGTATCTCGCAACGCCTGACCCGCGTTATGAGGTCGGGGCATATAATGTGCCTGCTAAGTGCGCCGATATGGCGAATCAAGGTGGCAACGCGGATATTTTTTGATATTCGTCCTTGGCAGATTTCTGCCGGGGGCATTTTTGTTGCATAAATTTTACTTTTTGACACTTGCAGGGAGGTCGTTTCATGAAAATTTTTCCCGATATCGACGAAGTTAAAAAAATTGCCAAAGACGGCTCGTTCAGGGTCTGCCCGATATCATGCGAACTGCTCTCGGACAGCTTCACGCCGATCGAAGTCTTAAGAATCTTAAAGACCGTCTCCAACCACTGCTATCTCTTGGAATCCATCGAGAGCCGCGAAAAATGGGGTCGCTACACATTCTTGGGGTTCGAGCCGAAAATGGAGCTTACATACTCGGGCGGGGTCTTCTCGGCTGGCGATATCAAGATTAAGACAAGCAATCCCGCCGACAGTATCCGCAAGATACTTTCGGATTATAAAAGCCCGAAGATTCCAGGTCTGCCGCCGTTTACAGGCGGTCTTGTCGGTTATTTTGCGTATGATTATTTCGGCGACGTCGAACCCGCAGCGCATGTCGATGTAAAAGATGAGGAGGATTTTCGTGACCTCGACCTCATGCTCTTCGACAAGGTCATAGCGTTTGACAATTTTAAGCAGAAGATAATCCTGATCGCAAACATGCCGCTTGATGACATCGACAAAAACTACCAAACCGCCTCAGAGGAGCTTTTGAGCCTCGCCAAAATGCTGATACAAAAGCGCGGCGAGATCATGGGGGAAAAGGGCGGTCGCTTAACCGGAGAGGTCACTCCCCTCTTTGACAAGAAGAGCTTTTGCGAAATGGTCGAGAAGGCGAAGCACTACATTCGGGAGGGCGACATCTTCCAGATCGTCCTCTCAAACCGCCTCTGCGCGCCGTTTGAAGGGAGCCTCCTCAATACTTACAGAATCCTTCGGACGATAAATCCCTCGCCCTATATGTTCTATCTCTGCGGCACCGACGTAGAGGTGGCGGGCGCCTCCCCCGAAACGCTCGTAAAGCTTGAAAACGGCGTCCTGCACACCTTCCCGCTTGCCGGCACCCGTCCGAGAGGAAAGACCGAAGCCGAGGACATCGCCCTTGAAAAAGAGCTCTTAGCCGACGAAAAAGAGCTTGCCGAGCACAATATGCTCGTCGACCTCGGCAGAAACGATCTCGGAAAGATTTCAAAATTCGGGACCGTCGAGGTGGAAAAATATCACCTTATTGAAAGATATTCCCATGTCATGCACATCGGCTCGACCGTAAGAGGCGAGATAGATTCCGAAAAATACGACGCTTTGGACGCCGTGGGAGCCGTACTACCCGCGGGAACGCTGTCGGGAGCGCCGAAGATAAGGGCTTGCCAGCTGATAGGAGAGCTCGAAAACAACAAACGCGGAATTTACGGCGGCGCGATCGGATATATCGATTTCACCGGAAATCTGGACGTATGCATAGCCATAAGAATCGCATATAAAAAGAACGGCAAGGTGTTTGTTCGCTCGGGCGCCGGGATCGTCGCCGATTCCGTTCCCGAAAAGGAATATCAGGAGTGCCTCAACAAAGCCGCAGCGGTCTTAAAAGCACTTGAACAAGCCGGGGAGGAGATTTTATGATACTTCTTATCGACAATTATGACAGCTTTTCTTACAATCTTTACCAGCTTGTGGGCGAGATCGAGCCCGACATCAAAGTCATCAGAAACGACGAAATGAGCGCCCGCGATATCGAAAAATTGAACCCTTCGCGGATAATCCTTTCCCCCGGTCCCGGAAGACCGGAGGACGCCGGAATCACTCAGGAGGTCGCGGCGACGGTATCAAAAAAGATACCGACTCTCGGGGTCTGCCTCGGTCATCAGGCGATATGCCAGGCTTACGGCGCGACGGTGACATACGCCTCCCGCCTCATGCACGGAAAGCAGTCGGAGGTATCTTTAAACCTCTCAAGCCCGCTATTTAAGGGGCTTCCCGGAAGGGTGACGGTCGCAAGGTATCACTCTTTGGCAGCCGATCCGAAGACTATCCCCCAGTGCTTAAAAGTCATCGCGTTGACCGATGAGAGCGAAATAATGGCTGTTCAGCACCGGGATTATCCCATCTTCGGCGTTCAGTTCCACCCCGAGAGCATAATGACCCCGCAGGGCAAAGAAATGCTCAGGAATTTTATATTCGGAATATAGATTACTTTAAGGAGGAATTTTTATGATCAAAGAAGCAATCACAAAAATCGTCAACAAGGAGGACCTCAGCTTTGACGAGGCGTATCAGGTGATGTCGGAGATTATGTCCGGCGAGACCACCCCGACCCAGAACGCCGCTTTCTTGGCTGCTCTCTCGACTAAGAGTACCAAGTCGGAGACGATCGAGGAGATCACCGGCTGCGCGATGGCTATGCGCGACAAGGCGCTTGCGGTCAACGCACCTATGAAGACCCTTGAAATCGTCGGCACAGGCGGCGACAACGCGGGCTCCATCAACATCTCCACCACCGCCGCTATCATCATCGCAGCCGCGGGCATTCCCGTCTCAAAACACGGCAACAGAGCCGCCAGCTCAAAATGCGGCGCCGCGGACTGCCTTGAAGCCTTGGGAGTGAACATCGACCTCGACCCCGACAAGTGCGTAAAGCTCCTTGAGGACGTCGGTATCTGCTTCTTCTTCGCCCAGAAATATCACCCGTCGATGAAATACGTCGGCGCTATCAGGCGGGAGCTCGGATTCAGAACGGTATTCAACATCTTGGGACCCCTGACCAACCCCGCTAAGCCGAAGATCGAGCTGATGGGCGTCTACGACGGCAGTCTCTGCGAGCCCCTTGCGAAGGTTCTGATGAGCATGGGCGTCGAAAGGGGCATGGTGGTGTTCGGTCAGGATAAGCTGGACGAGATTTCTTTGAGCTCTCCCACCACCGTCTGCGAATTCAAAGACGGCATGTATAAGACATATGAAATCAAGCCCGAGGACTTCGGCTTCAAGACATGCAAGAAGGCTGATCTTGTCGGCGGCACTCCTTCCGAGAACGCGACCATCACCTACGCTATCCTCGACGGAAGCTTAAAAGGTCCCAAGCGCGACGCGGTCCTTATGAACGCCGGCGCCGGAATTTATCTCGGAGGCAAGGCGGATTCCATCGCTGAAGGCATCAAGATGGCTGCCGAGATCGTCGATTCCGGAAAGGCTGTCAAGAAGCTTGAGCAGTTTGCGGCGGCGTCGAAATGAGCGATATTTTAGATATCCTTGCCGCCTCCGCCAAAGAGAGGACAGAGCGGCATAAAAAAATAATCCCCGCCGAGAAGATGAGAAAGCTCGCCGAGGAGATGCCGAAATCCGGCTTTGAATTTGAAAAGGCGCTCAAAAAGGAGGGCGTGTCCTTCATCTGCGAGTGCAAGAAGGCTTCGCCGTCAAAGGGGCTGATAGCGCCGGATTTTCGGTATCTTGACATCGCGCTCGACTACGAAAGAGCCGGCGCGGACTGCATATCAGTTCTGACCGAGCCGACAAAATTCTTGGGGAGCGACGAGTATCTCAGTGAGATCGCGGCTGCCGTGGGTATCCCGTGTTTAAGAAAGGATTTCACGGTGGACGGTTACATGATCTATGAGGCGAAGACTCTCGGAGCTTCGGCGGTGCTTCTGATATGCTCGATACTTGAGAAAAACCAGCTTAAAGATTATCTTGAAATATGCGACAGCCTCGGGCTTTCGGCTCTCGTCGAGGCTCACGATGAGCATGAAATCGGGACCGCGCTCGAATGCGGGGCAAGGGTCATCGGGGTGAATAACCGAAATCTTCGGGACTTCTCGGTCGATACCTCGAACAGCGGAAAACTTCGCGGGCTCGTGCCTAAGGATAAAGTTTTCGTGTCGGAAAGCGGCGTGAGGTCGCATGATGATGTGGCAAAGCTCTCGGAAATCGGCGTCGACGCGGTACTTATAGGGGAGGCGCTGATGAGGGCTGACGACCGTCAGAAAAAGCTTCGGGAGTTAAAAGGCATATGAGCAAAGTCAAGATTTGCGGGATAAGAGAGCTCGCGACGGTCAAATATCTCAATCAAATCAAGCCGGATTTTGCGGGGTTTATCCTTTCAAGCAAGTTTTGGAGATTTGCCGAGGATTTTCAAAAAATCCGACCCGAGCTTGACGGGAGTATAAAATGCGTAGGCGTTTTTGTGGATAATCCCCTGCCCGAGGTTGCAAATTTCATAAAAAGCGGTATAATAGACTATGCCCAGCTCCACGGAAGCGAGGACGAAAACTATATAAAATCCCTTCAAGACGCAGGCGGGAAGATCATCAAGGCGTTTAAGATCACCTGCGATAACGATCTTGAAAAAGCGTATCATTCCCCTGCCGATCTGGTTCTTTTGGATTCCGGAACGGGAACCGGCGAGCGCTTTGACTGGACGCTTTTACGCGATTTCGGCAGGGATTATATCCTCGCCGGCGGGCTCGACCCGGATAATGTCGGGGAAGCGGTAGATCGCTTTTCTCCCTATGCCGTTGACGTCAGCTCGGGGGTGGAGACCGATCGAAAAAAGGATAATCGGAAAATCGAAAAATTTATAAACGAAGTAAAAAATCACACGCAAAGGAGAAATTATCATGAGTGAAAAACGCGGGCGGTTCGGCATACACGGCGGACAGTATATCCCCGAAACGCTGATGAACGCCGTCACCGAGCTTGAGGAGGCTTATAACCGCTACAAGGACGACCCGGAATTCAATGCGGAACTTAAAGACCTTCTCAACAACTATGCCGGTCGCCCTTCCCTTCTTTACTACGCCGAGAAGATGACTAAGGACTTGGGCGGCGCCAAAATCTATCTCAAAAGAGAGGATCTGAACCACACCGGCGCGCACAAGATAAATAACGTCTTGGGTCAGGCTCTTTTGGCGAAGAAGATGGGTAAGACCCGCCTTATCGCCGAGACGGGCGCCGGTCAGCACGGCGTCGCGACCGCTACGGCTGCCGCTCTCTTCGGAATGGAGTGCGTGGTCTTTATGGGCGAGGAGGACACCAAGAGGCAGGCTCTTAACGTCTACAGAATGAAGCTCTTAGGCTCCGATGTGGTGCCGGTAAAATCGGGTACCGCGACCTTAAAAGACGCCGTAAACGAGGCTATGAAGGAGTGGACGAGGAGGATTTCCGATACCCACTACTGCCTCGGCTCCTGCATGGGTCCTCACCCCTTCCCGACTATTGTAAGGGACTTCCAGTCGGTCATCTCAAAAGAGATCAAGGAGCAGTGCCTTGCTAAGGAAGGGAAGCTCCCCGACGTCGTCATGGCATGCGTAGGCGGCGGGTCGAATGCGATCGGCGCGTTCTATAACTTCATCAACGAGCCCTCGGTGCAGCTTATAGGCTGCGAAGCCGCGGGAAGAGGTATCGACACCTTCGAGACCGCCGCTACCGTCGCGGTCGGGAAATTGGGAATCTTCCACGGCATGAAGTCCTACTTCTGCCAAGATGAATTCGGGCAGATTGCTCCGGTGTATTCCATCTCCGCGGGTCTTGACTACCCCGGCGTGGGTCCCGAGCATGCCAATCTTCACGACATCGGAAGGGCGCAGTATGTCGCCATCACCGACGACGAAGCAGTAAACGCGTTTGAATATCTCTCAAGGACCGAGGGAGTTATCCCGGCTATCGAATCAGCCCACGCCGTCGCATACGCGATGAAGCTCGCGCCGACGATGGATAAGGACAAGATCATCGTCGTCAACCTCTCGGGAAGAGGAGACAAAGACGTCGCGGCGATCGCGAGATACAGAGGGGAGGATATCTATGAGTAATATCAAAAAGGCTTTTGAGAACGGCAAGGCGTTTATCCCGTTCATCACCTGCGGATACCCGAATATCGCGACCTCGGAGGAGGTCATCAAGACCGTCGCAAGAAACGGCGCCGACCTCATCGAGCTGGGTATCCCCTTCTCCGATCCTACCGCCGAGGGTCCCGTGATATCCCATGCCAACCTCGTCGCCCTTAAAAACGGCATCACGACGGATAAAGTGTTTAATATGGTTAAAAATATCCGCAGGGAGATAGATACGCCGTTCGTCTTTATGACTTACGCAAACGTCGTATTTTCCTACGGTTCTGAAAAGTTCATCTCGACCTGCCGCGATCTCGGTATCGACGGGCTGATTCTGCCGGATATCCCGTATGAAGAGCGCGATGAATTTTTGGATATCTGCCACAAGTACGGGCTCGACCTGATCCCCTTCGTCGCGCCGACTTCAAAAAACAGGATCGCGACGATCGCAAAGGCTTCGGAAGGTTTTATCTACATAATCTCCAGCCTCGGCGTGACCGGCGAGCGTGAAAAGATCACGACCGACATCTCCGACATCGTCAAGGTCATCAGGGAGAACACAGACGTGCCCTGCGCCGTCGGATTCGGTATCTCAAACCCAGAGCAGGCGCATGAGATGGCAGCTCTCTCGGACGGCGCCATCGTCGGCTCGGCTCTCATCAGAAAGATCGATGAGGGCGGAGAAAAGATGCTTGAAAACGTCGCGGAGTTCGTTAAAGAGATGAAACAGGCTCTGTAAAATCCCAAAACATCATAAAAAATCGCCGGCTGAAAAGTCGGCGATTATTATTTTGAGGGTTATTTATCTTCCGATTCGCTGTCGTCTAAATCGTAGCTGTCGTTCTTTTCGGATTCAAGTTCGCCGTCGCGGTAGACTTTTTCCCGAGCGGTTTTGAGCGCAGAGGTGCCGGGGTAGTAGGTATTCTCGCCGGTGTAGCGCATCTCGGACCCGCCTTCTCCCGGAAGACGGTTGTCCCAGACCTCTCGGGTCACGAGCTCGCCGTCGAAATATATCTCGTTATAGTAAACGCTGCCGTCGTCGCTGTTGGTGTAGGTCACGAGCTCGCTGATCTCCGTCGTGCCGATGGTGACTTCATACCCCCTCAGCTCGCCGTTGTCGTCGCGGTAGTGCACGTCGAGCTTTCCGGCGACGTCGGTTTTCTCGCCGTCGTTATACAAAATATAGAGCTGATCGGTGATCTTGCCGTCGTCGTCCTTGACCTCAAACGCAAGCTCCTTTTCATAATCCTCGGCGGGACCGAAGCTCAGAGCCCCGGTATTCGCGGGCACCGAGCATCCCGCCAAAATCAGAGCGGCAGACAGAGCCGCAAGAATTTTCTTCATAGATGTTGACCTCATTTTCCGTTATTTATTGAGCGAAGCGCTGAGACCGGGTCTGTAAGCCGGGTTTTGTCGTGTGCGGCAATCTATCTACGCCTGCCGTCGCCGACAGGCTCAAGCCACCTTTAACATGACGTCCACCGAGCAGATGTTGAAAACGCCATGAACCAATCGGTGTTGCATCGGGTAGGGTTTACACGCCCGAGCGGTCTCCCGCCCTGCGGTGAGCTCTTGCCTCGCCTTTTCATCCTTACCCTTTCGGGCGGTAATTTTCTGTTGCACTTTCCCTAAGGTCGCCCTCGGCTGCCGTTAGCAGCTACCCCGCTCTGCGATGCCCGGACTTTCCTCATCCGGCTTAAAACGCCGTCCGCTGCCGCATAACCCGCTCTCAGCACCAAATAATAATACTATATATTTTGCCGATTGTCAACCTTTTATCCGCTTAATGCGTAAAATTTTTTCCGATTTATTCTTGCACAAGACTTACATTAGCCTCGTCCTGGCAGTATCTCTCGATCAGCCTTGATATATCCCGAAATACCGGTAGATCGGCATTTTCGACGTTTTCAAGGTTTGAAAGTATCGCCAAAAGATAGGGTCTCGGCGCGTCCACAAATGCGATGTCGTGGAAGCTGTAGCCCGCCCAGCCGTATTTGCGGTAAGTCTTGTAGGCGGAGTCGATCATCTTAAGCCGGGTGGACTGCAAATCCTCCCCGAAGCTCTCGGCTGAAGGCTGACCGGAGGTGAGATAATCATACAGAATCTGGCAGTAAACCCCTGCCGAGCGGGTGCATATTTTTTGCTTCGACTGCCTGACGTCGATATCGTGCGGGCAGCCGTTATCGCTCAAAAATGCCGAGAATTCCTGCCAATCGACAAGGTCCTTGAGCATTTCATATGCCACGTTGTCACTCTCGGTGATCATCAGCCTGAGAAGTTCGCGGACGGTGTACTGCTGTCCGAATTCGCCTTTGACGATCTCCCCGGTGCCCTCAAAATAGTGCCGCTCTTCATATGTAAGAAGCTGCTCGGGATCGATTATCCCCGAGTCTATCTTTTCAAATATAAACGCGCAAAACGGCGCTTTGACCGTCGAGGCGATGGGATAGTGCGCGCCGGGGTTGATGTTCATCTCATACCCGCTCCTAAGGTCCTTAAAATAGATCGAGAGGGTCTTTTTTCGGGGGATCAGGACATTCCCCTCTTCGTCCAAAAGCTCGTTTTCCGGCTCGCATAGGCATTCCTCACTGCCGTCGCAGTCTTCGTTGAGACCGTATTTTTCGATGATCCCCGACAGCTCGTCATAAAATTCCTGCGGGAATTCAAAGACTTCATGATATATGGGCTCCGGCTCGGTCGTGGTGATATCATCCGTTGTGATTGGAGGAAGCGTCTCGGAAGGTACCTGCGATTCGGTCGGCTGAGGGATATCCGGAGAAAAAGTCTCGATAATCACTTCACCTTTGGGGTATGTCTCGGCGGGCTTATCCTCAAAAGAGCCGGCACTCCCGCACCCGAAGAGAAGCATTGTTCCCAAAAGCAGTGCGGCAGTACCGGCGTATTTCATCTTAATCTCCATTCTGCCGCGAGCGTCAGCACAAATAGGGATGAAAGAGTGCTGAAAAGCGGCGATTTAATAACAAAT
>CANQYD010000015.1 GCA_947627985.1 uncultured Clostridia bacterium | reverse complement strand
CGAAGCCCCGCTGCCGGAGGCAGCGCGCCGACGCTCCGCGTCGGCGGTGCGACTTCGTCGCACGGGCTTCGCCCTCCTCCCCCTCACCTTGCACCCACCCCTTACTCAGAAGCAGCAAGCCCGGCAAGCACCAAACCTTCCCACCCCACTCTCTTCTCCTCATCGCACCTGAGTGCAAGTCCCGACCTTGCACCCAGCCTTCTGCCCCTACCGAACCCCGGCAGGAGCTGCGGGCTCGGGGCGAAGCCCCGCTGCCGGAGGCAGCGCGCCGACGCTCCGCGTCGGCGGTGCGACTTCGTCGCACGGGCTTCGCCCTCCCTCACCCGCACCTTGCACCAACCCTCTGCTCAGAAGCAGAAAGTCTCCTCCCAGCCTTCTACCCCCCTAATCTCTGACTACTATCAGTTCTTCGCCTCATACCAGCTCTTCCCCACCCCGACCTCAGCCGTCAGCGGCACCGCCATGCTCACAGCCCGCTCCATCTCCTCGGAAAGCACCTTCGCAGCCTGCTCGCGGCACCCCTCCGCCGCCTCGACGATCAGCTCGTCATGCACCTGCAAGATCAGCCTCGCGTCCAGTTTTTCCTCCCGCAAGCGCCTGTAGACCCTAATCATCGCGATCTTGATGATGTCGGCGGCGGTCCCTTGAATAGGCGCGTTCATCGCGGCGCGCTTCCCGAAAGCCTTGAGGTTGCGGTTTGACGCCTTGAGCTCGGGAAGATACCTTCTCCTCCCGAAGAGCGTCGTGACATAGCCGTCCCGCTCGGCGTTTTCCACCGTCTCCTTCATGAACCTGTCGATCTCGGGATATGTTCCGAGATAGTTTTTGATATATCTGTCCGCCTCGGCGACCGAGCAGTTGATGTCTTTAGATAAGCTGAACGCCCCGATCCCGTAGATGATGCCGAAGTTTACCGCCTTCGCAGCACGCCTCATGTTCGGGTCCACAAATTCCTCCGGCAATCCGAAGACCTGCGCCGCGGTTCTTGTATGGATATCGGCGCCGGATAAAAACGCCTCTTTCATGTTCTCGTCGCCGCTCATCGAGGCAAGGACTCTGAGTTCGATCTGACTGTAGTCGGCGTCAAGGAGCACTCTCCCATCTTCCGCGACGAAGAATTTCCGCATATTCCTCCCGAGCTCTTTTCTGACCGGGATATTCTGCATATTCGGATTAGATGAAGATATTCTTCCCGTGCGGGTCTCGGTCTGCTTGAATTCCGATCTGACCCTTCCGTCGGGACAGACCTCGGCAAGAAGCCCGTCGACATAGGTCGATAAAAGCTTTGTGAGGGTGCGGTAATCCAAGATATCCTGGGCTATCGGGTGGATCGGCACCAGCTCCTCAAGGACCTCGGCGCCGGTTGAATATCCCCGGTGATTTTTCTTGCCCTTTTTAAGCCCGAGTTCGTCAAAGAGCACTTCCCCGAGCTGCTTCGGAGAGCTGATGTTGAATTCATGACCGGCTTGAAGATATATCTTCTCCTCGAGCTCGTGAATGTCGGCTTTCAAGCCTTCCCCGAATGATCTTATCCCGTCGGAATCCACCTTCACCCCCAAGACCTCCATCGAAGCCAAGACCTCGCAGAGCGGCTGTTCGATGTCATAAAGAAGAGAATCCATCTTCAGATCTTCAATGCCTTTTTTTAGGACGTCAGCCAGCTCCGGCAGAGCCTCGACGTCTCCGCAGTCGGAATTTTCGTTATACATTACGGAATATACTCCGCATAGATTACTTACGGTATAATCGGCAGCCTGCGAATTCAGCAGATAGCCCGCAAGGTCGCAGATAAAGTCGAGCCCCGTAAGTTCATCGCCGGTCTCAAAGCAGAGCTTATATGCAGCCTTGCCGGAAAAAGCCGTCTTGGAGCCGGGAGAGGTCAGATATTTGAGGATCAAATCCCCGTCCTCCGACGAATATGCAGCCTCGCCGTCGGTCAGGGTGAGCCTGCCGCCCGAGTAGATGAACCAGCTTCTCTTTTCGCTGATTTTTTTGATATCGGCTTCCGAAAGTTCATGCAGCGAAAGCGCCTTTCTCTCCCTTTTTTCTTGGGATATTTTGGGCTGCCCTGCTGATTTTTTCAGCCCCAATCTATCCAAAAGTTTGAAGCATTCAAGCTCGGTCAAAATCTCGGAAACCGCGTTTTCATCGGGCTCGCCCACTCTGTATGCGTCTTTATCCCGAGGCACCGGCGCGTCCTTTACGATGGTCGCCAGCCACTTCGATTCATATGCCGAATCCTTGCCGCTCAGGAGCTTATTCTTTACCCCCGGCGTGAGAGGAGCCGTCTCAAGGCTTTCATAAACCCCGTCGAGGGAGCCGTAGTCTTTAATGAGCGCTTTTGCGGTCTTTTCACCGATACCCGGGACCCCCGGGATATTGTCGGAGGAATCCCCCATCAGCGCCTTGATATCGACAAGGCGAGCCGGCTCCACCCCGTAATCCTCAAAAAATTTATCGCGGTCGACATTGGCGACTTCTCTCATCGAGGAGAACCGCACGGTCGTGCGATCCGTCACGAGCTGGAAAGTATCCCTATCCCCCGAGAGAATAAATGCCTCGTCGTCGGGACCCGAAAAGAGCGCCGAGACCGACCCCAAGACGTCGTCAGCCTCATATCCCGGAATCTCGATTATATTTATCCCGAGCCCCCGCAGAATCTCCTTGACCTTCGGGAGCTGCACCGCGAGCTCGTCCGGCATTCCGTGGCGGTTTGCCTTGTAGTAGTCGCACTTTAAATGGCGAAAAGTCTTTTCCGGGAGGTCGAACGCCACAGCCAAACCGTCCGGCTTTAAGGTCTCAGCCTCGCGCAGAAGGATATTCATGAACCCGGTGACGGCGTTTGTCGGGAAGCCTTTTGACGAAGTCAGGACCTTGATCCCGTAGAAGGCACGGTTGAGTATGGAGTTGCCGTCAACGATCAGCACGCGCATAGATAAAACTCCTTTCGGGGATTGTTTATTTACAGTATAGCACATTCGGGGGGAATTTTGCAACATAAAATTTGAGGGATATAAAAAATGCCCCGGCATTTTCTGCCGGAGCCGGTATTTTTTAAATAAAAGGAAGGTTTATGCGACCTGTCCGGAGCTTTCATCTTATCCAGACATGTCCCTGCGGATAAAGCCTTTTCAGCGCGCTTTGAAGCCATGAGCGCCGATCCTCGGTCATCTTGCCGTATGCAAGTTCAAAGTCCTGCCGATACCCTTCCCGTTCCGTATCGGTCGACTTGTACAGAAGGGAAAGTTCCGGAGCAAGATAGGGCACGCCGTCGGCATAAAGCACGGCTTTTTCGATTTCAAGCTTTATCTCCCTGTCGCGGGCATATTCAAAACAGGTTTCCGACCTGTCATTGAAAAGGAATTCGATAAAATCAAACTCCGTCTGTCCGACGTGGAAAAACTCAATCAAACAGCAGTCGTTTTCATCGTGGGGATAGAGTTTTACAAGCGGGCAGCCATCTTTAAAGCAGAAGATGTTCCGCTTTTCCCTTATCTGCTTCGATATGTCCGAAATTCGGTGAGCTCTTCCTCCCCCGAGCATTTCATAGACCAAGAACCCGCGGGACTGCATGAAGCGGATAATCTCGTCCCGCTCATTCCAATAAGCGCAGATGTCGATATCTCCGTGGACGCGGCTTTCATATCCCAAGAACATATCTATCGCCTGCCCGCCGCAATAGGCGTATTCAAAGCCTCCCTGCTTTAATAATTCGTTTGATTGCTTAATCAGATTGTTCATTTTAAGCGCCTCTTTTGTCATAAATCAGCAATAAAAAATCCGCTTTCGCGGATTCAGGGGTCCCCGCAAAATCCGTGGATTTTGTGGGGTAAAGCCGGAATCAGAAGCGTTATTTCTTGCCGCTCGACTTCCCTCGGCGGAAACGCCCGCCTCGGTCGTCTTGCGGAGAAATAATCGCATCTGGCGCACCAAATAAAAAAAGAGCCCTGCGGACTCCTTTTTTTATTTGGTGCGGCAAATGGGACTTGAACCCATACGTCTATGACACACGCCCCTCAAACGTGCCTGTCTGCCTATTCCAGCACTGCCGCAGGCGATAACTAAGGAGGGATGGGGGGTCCTTAGTTATCTATAGACACCCGAGGGGATGGGGTGGCTCGGAATGTCTTTAAAGGGGTTGCTCGTTTTATCGAGCTTTATCATTATATCACCGACGGGGCGGTTTGTCAAGCCCTTTTTCAAAATTTTTTACTGATCAAACCCGCAGACCTTCTTGATCCTGCCTTCGCTGTTCTTGATGAGATTCACCGTGGACGAGTAGAGCTTCGGATATTCCTCCGCTAAAATCTGCGTCGAGAACATCAGCTCCTCAGCCTCCGGCTCCTTCACGGCGTCCTCCCCGGGAAGCTCCTTGCCGCTCACCGCAGCGCTTATTTTAGCCTCGCAGAGATTCATCGCCGCCTCGGTCCCCGCAGGCGCCGCTTCCTTGTCGATCATAAAGAAATTCTGGTCGTTTTTGGGATTTATGGAATAAATATATCGGAAAACTTTATACACCGCGAGCATTAAATACCCCGAAGCCTCTTTTATCACAGAAGCCGAACCGCAGCGGGACAGCATTGAGAAAAAGACCGACAGCGAATTTGAGATCAGCTTTTTGTTGAAGGCGATCATCACCGACCCCGGCGTGACCTTGTCCCTCGCGTTGGGGTCCTCTTCGGGAATGTCGTCCACCGAGATCGTCTGTCCCCCCGGCTCGGGAGAACGTCCCAAGAGATAGTCGCAGCTCACCCCGTAATAGTCGGCGGCGCGGACCAAAAAGTCCAGCCCGCACTCCCTCTTCCCCTTTTCATAGTGGGAAAGCAGCCCCTGAGATACCCCGAGGTCCTCGGCTGCCTTTTTCTGGGAGAGCTTCCTCTCTTTTCTCAAAAGCGTCATTATTCTCGCAAATTCCGTAGTCACGTCTTTTCCCTCCGGCTTGTCCATGGTTTACCCAAAAAGGTGAATACATAATGATTATTATACACCCGATTTTACAAATTGTAAAATCGCAGATTAGATAAACTTTCAGGAATTTTTTTGGACATTTTAGCGAAAATACGTCAAACCGGCTCGTTTTGTAGATATCGATAAATAATAACCGTCCCACATGAGACGCTATATACCGAATCCGCTTTAGCCGACGAAATTTTAATCCCCCGGGAAATAAAAATCCTCCGTTTTCCTGCGGATTTTTTGGATTTTAGGCTTTACTTTTCATCTTGAATGTGCTATACTTCTATTGTATGTATAATTGTTAAGTTTATTTCGGATTATTGTGCAGACACCGAGACCTCCCGAGTAAGGAGTCTCAAAAAGAACGAAAGGAATGGATACCATGAAAAAACGCATCTCAACAGTTCCGTTTCGGGGTACACCCGAGCAGGAGGCAAAGCTAAGGGCTGTTATCGAGGAAAAGAAGCATGTCGAAGGCTCCCTCATGCAGGTAATGCAGGAGGCTCAGGAGATCTACGGCTATCTTCCCCTTGAAGTCCAGACGATCATCGCCGAAGGAATGGGCGTTTCGGTCGAGCAGGTCTACGGCATCGCGACCTTCTACGCTCAGTTTGCCCTCTCCCCCAAAGGCGAGCACCAGATTTCGGTATGCTTAGGCACCGCTTGCTACGTCAAGGGCTCGCAGGACATCATCGACCGCATCTCGGAAATCTTAGGCATCGGCTCGGGAGAGTGCACTCCCGACGGAAAGTTCTCTCTTGAGGCTTGCCGCTGCATCGGCGCCTGCGGCTTGGCTCCCGTCATGACGGTGGGCGAGGACGTCTACGGGCGTCTTACAAAGGCAGACGTCGACGGGATCATCGAGAAATACAGATAAACCGCTGTACTTAGCTGAGGGGTAAAGTTATGAAAATTTCCGACATCAGGCAGCTTCTTGACGCAGAGCTCATCTGCGGGGAGGAGCATCTTGACCGCGACGTCTATTCAGCCTGCGGGTCCGACATGATGAGCGACGTTTTGGCATATGTCAAGGATCAGGCGGTGCTTCTGACCGGGCTCGTCAACTCTCAGGTCATCAGGACCGCGGAGATGATGGACATGATCTGCATCGTCTTCGTCCGCTCGAAAAAGCCGACGGAGGACATGATCGAGCTCGCAAAGGAGAGCGGCGTCGTGCTGATGAGTTCAAAAAAGAGAATGTACGAAGCGTGCGGACTCCTCTATACGGGAGGTCTCCGGGGAAACGGAGAGCAGCATGAGTGAGTCGGTAAAGTTTCATTTTGACGTAAACGGACAGAGCTTCACTTCCGCGGGTCAGGCGTCGGTGGCTGTGAAAAAGAGCCTTCGGGAGCTCGGGATTTCCCCCGAGGTCATAAGAAGGGTCTCCATCGCGATGTATGAAGGCGAGATCAACATGGTTATCCACGCCCACGGAGGAGAAGCGGACGTCGAAGTCTATGAGGACAAAATCGTCATCATCTTAAACGACCACGGTCCCGGCATCAAAGACGTCGAGCTCGCCATGAAGGAAGGCTACTCCACGGCTCCCGACAATATCCGTTCCCTCGGATTCGGAGCGGGAATGGGGCTTCCGAACATGAAGCGATACACCGACGACATGAAGATCGAAACCGAGCTCGGAGTCGGCACCAAGATCACCATGACGGTCAATTTCTGACTATTTTAAAATGAGCGGAGGGATTTGTTTTGAATACATATGAGCATTCCGTCTCCTTGGACGCTTCGCGCTGCACCGGCTGCACGACCTGCATCAAAAGGTGCCCCACCGAAGCGATAAGGGTGGACGGCGGCAAGGCGAAGATAAATTCCGACCGCTGCATCGACTGCGGAGAATGCATAAGAGTTTGCCAGAACCACGCAAAGATCGCCATCTGCAACAAGCTCGACACCCTCTACGACTACAAGTGGAGAATTGCTCTCCCGGCTCCCACCCTCTACGGTCAGTTTGAAGGCTTGGACGACGTCGATTACGTCCTCCAGGGGCTTTTGGACATGGGCTTCAACGAGGTCTATGAAGTCTCTCAGGCAGCCGAGATAGTCTCGGAGTACACAAGGCTCTACATAAAGACCGAAGGCGTCAAAAAGCCGGTCATCAGTTCGGCATGTCCCGTCATCGCAAGGCTTATCGCCTTAAGATTTCCTTATTTAAAGGATAATCTTCTGCCGATCCTCCCGCCGATGGAGATAGCGGCGATAGAGGCGCGCAAAAAGGCGAAGCGCGAACACCCGGACCTTTCGGACGAGGACATCGGGATATGCTTCATATCCCCCTGCCCCGCAAAGACGAGCTATGTCAGAAACGGCTTCGGAAGCTACAAATCGGCTGTTGATTTGGTTGTATCCATGTCGGACATCTACTTCTCGCTCTTGAATCTGATGAGCAGGGACAAGGTGCCCCAGCCGGTCTCGAATTCCGGCATGATCGGGATAAGCTGGGCGACTTCGGGAGGAGAAGCGGCTGCGATCTTCAACGACAAATATCTTGCCGCCGACTCCATCGAGAACGTCGTCGAGATGTTAGAACAGATCGAAAACGGCACCATACCTCCTCTTGAATTCATCGAGCTGAACGCCTGTACGGGAGGCTGTGTCGGCGGGGTGATGACGGTCGAGAACCCGTTCATCGCAAAAGCCCGTCTCCAGACTTTAAGAAGATATATGCCTGTCTCCCAGAACTTCTTGGGACCCGACGAGAGATATATCCCGCCGGAATACTTCTTTGAGGACGTGCCGGACTATAAACCGATGAACCGCTTGGGCGGCTCTATCGGCGAGAGCATGAGAATGATGTCGGACATTCAAAAACTCAGAGACGATTTACCCGGGATAGACTGCGGCTCCTGCGGTGCTCCGACTTGCCGGGCGTTTGCGGAGGACGTCATAAAAGGCGAGAGAGCGCTCGAAAGCTGCATAATAAGAGCTCACCGGCTCGCAAACGGGGAACCCGTACATCCCGAAAGCCACGACAGAAAGCAGGTTTGACATGACGGTCGAAGAATTATCCAAAAAAGGCGAATTTGAGGCTGTTACCCTTCCCGATCCCGAAAGAGATATCGACGGCTGCTACTGCGGCGATCTTTTAAGCTGGGTGATGGGAAGAGCGAAGTCTTCACAGGCATGGATCACTATCATGTCAAACATCAACATCGTTGCCGTCGCCACCCTTTGCGACGTCAGCTGCATAATACTTTCCGAGGGCGTGGCGCTTGACGGCGACGTAAAAAACGTCGCCGAAGCAAAAGGCGTAAATGTTCTTAAGACCCCGCTGCCGACCTATGAGGCGGCAAAGCTCCTCGGCGGGTTGATTTAAAAATGAACAGATATTTTTACGACCTTCATATACATTCCTGCCTGTCTCCCTGCGCCGACAACGACATGACCCCGGCAAACATCGCCGGAACGGCAACATTGGCGGGAATACAGATAATGGCTCTTACCGATCACAATTCCGTTAAAAACTGCCCGGCATTCTTCAAAGCCTGCAAAAAATACGGCGTTATCCCGGTAGCGGGAATGGAACTCACCACCGCCGAGGATATCCACGCCGTCTGCCTCTTTGAAGACTTAAATCAGGCTCTTGCCTTCGGGGAAGAGGTGGATTCAAGGCGGGTGATGATCCCGAACCGGGTGGACATCTTCGGGGATCAGCTCATCATGGACGAAAACGAAAACGTGATCGGGACCGATGAAAACATGCTCCCGAACGCGACGGAAATTTCCGTCGACGAGGCGCCGGGGATCGTTAAAAAGTACGGCGGAATATGCTATCCCGCTCACATCGACCGTCAGGCAAACGGGATAGTTGCGGTTTTGGGAACATTTCCCGACTATCCGAAATTTGACTGCTTTGAGCTTCACGACAAGGAAAAGCTTGGGGATCTATCCTCCCGCTTCCCGATATTAAACGGCAAGCAGCTCGTTGTCAGCTCGGACGCTCACTATCTTTGGGATATTCGCGACGCCGACTGCTGGTTTGAACTTGACGACGAGCCCTATTCGGGGGATAAAGTCAGAAAGAGCCTCTTTGAAAAGCTTAGGAGGGAGACCGGATGAAAGAGCTTTCACTGAATATTTTAGACATCGCAAAAAACTCCGTCAAAGCGGGGGCTACGCTCACGACGATAGAGATAATCGAGACCGACGAGACCCTGACCCTGCGCTTTTCTGATAACGGCTGCGGAATGACGGAGGAGTTTTTAAAAAACGTGACGGACCCGTTCTGCACTACGCGCACCACAAGAGCCGTGGGGCTCGGAATACCGCTTTTAAAACTCGAAGCCGAGCAGACGGGAGGCAGCTTTAACATCACCTCCCGGCACGAAAGCGAATACCCCGACAGCCACGGCACCGTGACGGAGGCTACGTTTTATAAAAACCACATAGACATGACCCCCTTGGGCGATGTCATCAGCTCGGTCGTGACCCTCATACAGGGCGATCCCGAGACGGATTTCTTATTTATCCACAACCGTCCCTCGGGGCAGGTAAGGCTCGATACAAGGGAGCTTCGGGAAGTTTTGGGAGATGAAGTCCCGCTCGATCTGCCGGACGTACTTGCGTGGATAAGGGGTAATTTAGAGGAGCAATACGGCAATTAAGCCGTTCGGAGAATGGATAATCGAAAAATTAGCGGAAAATGGATAATCGAAAAAGGATATAAAGGTTTTAAACCGTATATTTAATAAATATTTACAGAAAGGACGATTTTATCATGAAATCATTAGCGGAACTCGCAGCAATCAGAGAGAAAATGAAGGATCGCGTTGTACTTCGCGAGGGTCAGGGCGACATCAGAGTCGTCGTCGGAATGGCGACCTGCGGAATAGCCGCGGGCGCAAGACCCGTTCTCTCGGCTTTCGTTCAGGGAGTTGCCGACGAGGGTCTCTCGGACAAAGTCACCGTCACCCAGACGGGCTGCATCGGCATCTGCCAGTATGAGCCGGTTGTCGAAGTCTTTGAAGCGGGAAAAGAAAAGGTCACCTATGTCAAGATGACTGCCGACAAGGCAAAGGAAGTCATCGAGAAGCATCTTAAAGGCGGCTCCCCCGTTGCCGAGTACACCATCGGTCAGAACCAGTGAGTTATTTATTTTAGGAGGTATATAAAATATGATTCGAGCACAAGTGCTGATCTGCGGCGGTACCGGCTGTACTTCGAGCGGCAGTAAAGCAATTCAGCAGGCGTTTAACGAACAGATCGAGCTGGCAGGGCTCTCCGAAGAGGTAAAACTTGTCCAGACGGGCTGCTTCGGACTTTGCGCCTTGGGTCCCGTCGTCATCATCTACCCCGACGGCACATTCTATTCAAGAGTTACCCCCGAGGACGTCTCCGAGATCGTCACCGAGCACCTTCTCAAGGGTAGAGTTGTCGAGCGCCTTGTCTATGCCGACACCGGCGAGGAAAAGGTGGAGGACGTAACGCAGGTCTCCCTCGGCGACACCGCCTTCTACAAGGCTCAGCACCGCGTAGCGCTCCGTAACTGCGGCGTTATCAACCCCGAGAACATCGACGAGTATATCGCCATGGACGGCTATCAGGCTTTGGGCAAGGTCCTCACCGAGATGACCCCCGAAGAGGTAATCGACGTCGTTCTCAAGTCCGGACTTCGCGGACGCGGCGGCGCGGGCTTCCCGACCGGCAGAAAGTGGAGCATGGCTCGCACTTTGGTACCCGACGCGGATCAGAAATATGTCTGCTGCAACGCCGACGAAGGCGACCCGGGCGCGTTCATGGACCGTTCCGTCCTCGAAGGCGACCCGCACGCGGTCCTTGAGGCTATGGCTATCGCGGGATATGCTATCGGCGCAAATCAGGGCTTTATCTATGTAAGAGCCGAGTACCCGATCGCCGTCGCGCGTCTTAAAATAGCTATTCAGCAGGCGCATGAATACGGGCTTTTGGGTAAGAATATATTCGGAACCGGCTTCGATTTCGATATCGAGCTCAGGCTCGGCGCGGGCGCTTTCGTCTGCGGCGAGGAGACCGCTCTCATGACCTCTATCGAGGGCAAGAGAGGCGAGCCGAGACCCCGTCCTCCCTTCCCGGCTGTCAAGGGTCTTTTCGGAAAGCCTACTATCTTAAATAATGTTGAAACATACGCAAATATCCCCCAGATCATCTTAAAGGGCGCCGATTGGTTCGCCTCGATGGGTACCGAAAAGTCCAAAGGCACCAAGGTGTTCGCCCTCGGCGGGAAAATCAAGCACACCGGTCTTGTCGAGGTTCCTATGGGTACCACTCTTCGCCAGATAGTCGAGGAGATCGGCGGCGGAATCCCGAACGGCAAGAAGTTCAAGGCGGCTCAGACCGGCGGTCCTTCCGGCGGATGCATCCCCGCGGAGCACCTCGATGTTCCGATAGATTACGACAACCTTCTTGCGATCGGCTCGATGATGGGTTCCGGCGGACTTATCGTCATGGACGAGGACAACTGCATGGTCGATATCGCGAAATTCTTCCTCGAATTCACGGTCGACGAATCCTGCGGAAAATGCACCCCCTGCCGCGTGGGTACCAAGAGACTTCTTGAAATGCTCACCAAGATCACCGAGGGCAAGGGAACAATGGAGGATCTTGACGAAATGGAGCAGCTCTGCTACTATATCAAGAACAACGCTCTCTGCGGTCTCGGTCAGACTGCGCCCAACCCCGTCCTTTCGACCTTAAGATACTTCAGGGACGAGTATGTCGCGCATATCGTCGACAAGAAGTGCCCTGCCGGAGTCTGCAAGAATCTTCTCACCTACAAGATCGACAAAGAGAAGTGCATCGGCTGCGGAATGTGCGCAAGACAGTGCCCTGCAAACGCCATCTCCAAGACCGACTACACCGCTCCCGGCAAGAAGCTGCCCGCGATGGCGATCGATCCCGAGAAGTGCGTGAAGTGCGGAGCCTGCATGTCGACCTGCAAGTTCAAAGCCATCACGAAGGAATAAGGAGGAACTGCTTTACATGGATAAAATGATCAATCTTAAGATAGACGGCGTCGCCGTCAGCGTACCGGACGGTACCACTATCCTCGAAGCGGCAAGACAGGCGGGCATCAACGTCCCCACCCTTTGCTACATGAAGGATATGAACCAGATCGGCGCCTGCCGTATCTGCGTCGTCGAAGCCAACGAGGGAAGAGGCTTCCGCACCGTCGCCTCCTGCGTATATCCCGTCACCGAGGGAATGGAGGTAAAGACCAACTCCGTAAACGTCCAGAAGTCAAGAAAGATGACCTTAGAGCTTCTTTTATCGACCCACGACAGAAAGTGCCTTTCCTGCGTAAGGTCGGATAACTGCGAGTTCCAGAAGCTCTGCCGGGACTACGGAGTCGATAAAGAGGACAAGTTCGACGGCGATAAGCCCCACTACGAGCTTGATACCTCCGCGCCGCACATGATAAGAGACAACAACAAGTGCGTTCTCTGCCGCCGCTGCGTAGCCGCCTGCGCCGCACAGCATGTCGCCGTCATCGGCACCAACGACAGAGGTATCGACACCAACATCAGCTGCGGCTTCGGGCTCGGTCTTGCCGAGACGGGCTGCGTAAGCTGCGGACAGTGCATCGTCGCCTGCCCGACCGGCGCTCTTCGCGAGAAGGACGACACCGACAAGGTCTTTGCTGCGATTAACGATCCCGAGAAGGTCGTCATCGTGCAGACCGCTCCCGCCGTAAGAGCCGCTTTGGGCGAAGAGTTCGGCATGGAGATCGGCACCGGCGTTGAAGGCAAGATGGTCGCGGCTCTTCGCAGGCTCGGCTTTGACAAGGTGTTCGACACCGACGTAGGCGCCGACTTCACCATCATGGAGGAGGGAACCGAGTTTATCCACCGCGTCAAAAACGGCGGAGTGCTTCCTATGATCACCTCCTGCTCGCCCGGCTGGGTCAAGTTCTGCGAGACATATCACCCTAACATGATCCCTAACCTCTCGACCTGCAAGTCGCCTCAGCAGATGTTCGGCGCGATCATCAAGACATGGTACGCCGAGAAAAACGGCATCGACCCGAAGAACATCGTCTCCGTGTCGGTCATGCCCTGCACCGCCAAGAAGTTTGAGATCAAGCGCGACGACCAGTCTGCGGCGGGAATCCCCGACCTCGACATCTCCATCACCACCCGCGAGCTCGCGAGAATGATCAAGCGCGCGGGTATCGATTTCAAGAATCTTCCCGACGAGGAGTTTGACAGCCCGCTCGGAGAGGGCACCGGAGCCGGAGTTATCTTCGGTGCGACGGGCGGCGTTATGGAAGCGGCGCTTCGGACGGTTGCCGAAGTTTTGGAGGGCAAGGTCATCGATAATGTCGATTATCACGCCGTCAGAGGCACCGACGCCATCAAGGAAGCGACCCTGAATATCGCAGGTATGGACGTCAACATCTGCGTCTGCTCCGGTCTTGACGCCGCGCACAAGGTTCTGACAGCTGTCGAGAACGGCGAGAAGAATTATCACTTCATCGAGATCATGTGCTGCCCCGGCGGCTGTGTAAACGGCGGCGGACAGCCGATCCAGTCGGCGACGACGAGAGCGACGGTCGACATCAAGGGCAAGCGCGCGAAGGCGCTCTACAGCTACGATCAGGCGAACGTCAAGCGCAAGAGCCACGAGAGCGAAGCCGTCAAGACCGTCTACGGCGAATTCTTCGGCGAGCCCGGCTCCCACAAGGCACACGAGATCCTGCACACGAGCTATGTGGATAGGTCGAAGGGCGTTGTGAAATAAGGCGTAGTTAGGTATAGGCATAATTTTCCCCCGCTCCGGTTGGAGTGGGGGAATTTTTTGGGGTGGGGATATGTGTACTCCCCCCCGTTCAGATATTTTTTCAGTAAAATGGGGGTGGCGTGGTGAAGTTCTACACTTTAACGCGCCGAGTTTTTGGAGTAGTGGGATTATGTATCTCTCTCCCCCTATTATTAAATAAATCTCGAAAAAAGTATGGGTGCCGATTTAAAGTTCTAAACTTTAATGCGACATTATCAGGGACAACGGATTCCTGACTTCTTTTTTCTTCTCTGTCTGGAAGCAAGGATGCCATACTAAAGTTCTACACTTTAGTGCGGCAGTATCTTTTCGACGTAATTTTTCCCGTTCCCCTGCCGACTTAAAAAATGAGCGCTCTCATCTCTCCTTTTAATATGTAGCAAACACCTATTATATAAAAACGTCGCATTAAAGTTCTACACTTTAGTGCACGATATTTTAAATAATTCGAGAATTATTATCCCCCTATTGAAGAGCTCTTTCCAAAGCATGGGCGCCGCATTAAAGTTCTACACTTTAGCGTGAGACATTTTCTTAAAAGATTTTCTCTCTCCTGCAAACTTTTTTAGATGGAGCCCCCGCTCTCATTCAGAAGTGTTCCTGATTTTAATTTGGACGCCGATTTAAATTTCTACACTTTGCCCTGCCGCATTATTGCAATAATACAGCCTCCCTTAATCCCTCCCCGCTTCTACCTTCTATTTTCCCACCTTCTACCCTCTATCATCTAAAATCCCCCACCATCCCGTTGGGATGGTGGGGGATTGGTCGAGGTGACGGGATTCGAACCCACGGCCTCCACGTCCCGAACGTGGCGCTCTACCAAACTGAGCCACACCTCGATATTAAACGGCTCTTGCCGCTCAAATATCATATCACAAAACTCTCAAAATGTCAATGCTTTTCACAATATTTTTTAATTTCTCGGTTTGCCGCCAAAATCATTTGACATTTTGCCGAAAACAGGTTATAATAGATAATGATATTACCATGCCGCAGTGTTTGTCTGCGATAGTTTTACGGAAAGGATTTTAAGAAGATGGGTTTACTTGATAAAATTTTCGGGACCTACAGCGATCGCGAGCTCAAAAAAATCGAGCCGATCAAGGATAAGGTCCTCGCTTTGGAAGATACTTACAAGGCAATGAGCGACGACGAGCTTAGGGCGATGACCCCGAAGTTCCGCGAACGCCTGTCCGCCGGTGAAACTCTTGACGATATCATGCCCGAGGCTTTGGCGGTATGCCGTGAAGCCGCCGCAAGAGTGCTCGGCAAGCGGGCTTTCCCGGTTCAGGTCATCGGCGCGATCGTCTTGCATCAGGGTCGCATCGCCGAGATGAAAACCGGCGAAGGAAAGACCCTCACAGCCTGTCTCGCGGCATATTTAAACGCCCTACCCGGCAACGGCGTGCATGTCGTCACCGTCAACGATTACCTCGCAAAGTTCCAGTCTGAAGAAATGGGAAGGGTATACAGCTTCCTTGGGCTCACGATCGGAGTTATCCTGTCCTCAAAAGGCGGGGTGGATACCAAAGCCCGCCAGCAGGCATATGCATGCGACATCACCTACGGCACCAACAACGAGTTCGGTTTTGATTATCTTCGGGATAATCGGGTCGTCGCCAAGGAACAGCGCGTCCAGAGGGGTCACGCCTTCGCGATCGTCGATGAGGTCGACTCGATCCTGATCGATGAGGCAAGAACCCCGCTCATCATCTCCGGCAAGGGCGACGACGCTTCCGACCTGTATAAAAAAGCCGACAGCTTCGCCAAAATGCTGAAAAAGGTCGTCATCGCCGAGACCGAGAGCAAGCAGGACACCGACGCCATCTACGACGGGGACTACATCGTCGACGAAAAGGCGAGGACCGCAACCCTCACCCGCTCCGGCGTCGAGAAGGCTGAGCGGCACTTCGGCGTTGAAAATCTCTCCGATTCGGAAAACGTCACCCTGCTGCACCACATCAACCAGGCAATCAAGGCAAACGGCGTGATGAAGAAAGATATCGACTACGTCAACAAGGACGGCGAGATCATCATCGTCGACGAGTTCACCGGCAGACTTATGTACGGCCGCCGCTTCAACGACGGTCTCCATCAGGCAATAGAGGCAAAAGAAGGCGTGAAAGTCGCGAGCGAATCCAAAACCATCGCAACCATCACCTTCCAGAATTATTTCAGATTATATAAAAAGCTCTCCGGCATGACCGGCACCGCCGCAACAGAAGAAAACGAGTTCAGGGAAATATATAAACTTGACGTCGTCGTCGTGCCGACAAACAGACCGATGATCAGGGTCGATCACCCCGACGTCGTCTACAAGACCGAAAAGGCGAAGTTTGACGCCGTGGTCGAAGAGATAGTCAGGTGCCACGAAAAGGGTCAGCCGGTGCTCGTCGGCACGGTGTCCATCGAAAAATCCGAGAGGCTCTCAAAACTCCTGACCCGCCGGGGTATCAAACATCAGGTATTAAATGCCAAATATCACGAGCGCGAGGCTCAGATCGTCGCGCAGGCAGGTCAGTTCGGAGCCGTCACCATCGCCACCAACATGGCAGGTCGAGGCACCGATATCATGCTCGGAGGAAACGCCGAGTTCCTCGCCAAAGCCGATCTCGCAAAAGAGGGATACGACGACGAGCAGATTTTCGAGATGACCGGCTTCTCGAACACCGAGGACGAGATCATCTTGGAGGGCAGAAAGAAATATCACGAGCTCTTGGATAAATATTCCGACGAGATCAAAGAAAAGGCTCTTAAGGTCAAGGAGGTCGGCGGGCTCTTCATCGTCGGCACCGAAAGACATGAGTCGAGGCGTATCGACAACCAGCTGAGAGGACGTTCCGGTCGTCAGGGAGACGAGGGCGAGTCGAGGTTCTACCTCTCCCTCGAGGACGATCTGATGAGGCTCTTCGGCGGAGACAGAATCCAGACCGTCATGAACAGCATTAACCTCCCCGAGGACATGCCGATCGAGTCGAAGATGGTGACGGGCGCAATCGAATCCTCCCAGAAAAAGGTAGAAGCGAGAAACTTCAACATCAGAAAGAACGTCTTAAACTACGACGACGTCATGAACGCACAGCGCGAGATCATCTACAGCCAGCGCTCGATGGTCCTTGAAGGCGAGGACATCTCGGAATATATCCGGAAGATGATCAGGGACTTTATCTCGGAGTCGGTAAACACCTACCTCCCGGGAGACGACCCCGAGGTCTGGAACATGATCGGCTTAAAAGAGCACTTTGCGGGGCTCTTTGACGACGGCAGGGGCTTTGAATATTCCGCTCAGGAGCTCGATACCCTGTCAAAAGACGATCTGATTCAAGCCGTCACCAAGGACGCCGAGGAGAAATATAAAAAGAAGGAACAGGAGCTGTCCCCCGAAATCATGAGGGCTGCCGAGAGGCGCGCGCTCTTAATGATGGTCGATCGGAAGTGGGAGCAGCACATCGACGACATGGACGAGCTCAAAAAGGGCATCGCGCTTCGGTCCTACGGTTCGCATGACCCCGTCGTCGCCTACCGTATGGAAGGTTTTGACATGTTTGACGCGATGATCGCTTCCATCTGCGAGGACACCGTCAGAATCCTCTATAACCTCCGCCTCAAGACCAATGAGGAGATCAGGATGGAGCAGAAGGTCAGACCCATCGTGACTTCAAACGACGGCTCCCTTTCCCGGACCGTCAGGAATTCAAAGAAGGTCGGGAGAAACGATCCCTGTCCCTGCGGCTCCGGTCTGAAGTATAAAAAATGCTGCGGCAAGAATTTATGATTTAAAATCATAAATTCAGAGGACAGAAAACAGATTGTCAGAGGTCAGAATTGCAAGGTATCTCTTTCGGAGATGATCTGAATGAAAGAGGGAAATATCCCATAAAATGGAACAAAAATAAATACGAAAGGGCTTTTCACTATGACTAAGCGAGCTTTTATGCCGGCGGACATATTGATCCCAAGCGTCCCGGACATGAAAAAATGGTCGGTCGTGGCGTGCGACCAGTACACCTCCCAGCCCGAATACTGGGAAAAAGTCAGCAACACCGTCGGAGGCGAACCCTCCTCCCTTCGGCTTATCCTGCCGGAGATCTATCTCGGCACCAGCGAGACCCCGCAGAGGATCGAGCGGGTCAATAAAAATATCAGAGAGTATATTTCCGTGGGAATATTCAAAGAGTATAAAAATTCGCTCATCTACGTCGAGAGAATTCAGTCGGACGGAGAGCTCAGGCAGGGGGTTGTGGGCGCAGTCGATCTTGAGGATTATGATTACACCCCCGGCTCGAAGTCGAAGATCAGGGCGACCGAGGCGACGGTGGTCGAGAGGATTCCCCCTCGTCTTGAGATCAGAAAAAACGCCGAGATCGAGCTTCCGCACATCATGATTCTGATCGACGACCTGAAAAAATCCGTCATCGAGCAGCTCGGCGACGAGAAATCAAACATGCCGAAACTTTACTCGTTTGATTTAATGCAAAACGGCGGCTCCGTCTCGGGCTGGCTGATGGGAAAGAGGGAGCAGGAGATATTCTTAAGCGCTCTTGATGAATATTCGGACGGCAGGGAAATGCCTTTTGCGATGGGCGACGGGAACCATTCTTTAGCTACGGCGAAGGCTCACTATGAGGCTCTTAAAGCCGCAAATCCCGGCAAAGACCTATCCAATCACCCGGCAAGATATGCCCTGTGCGAGCTTGTAAACCTCCACTCCCCTGCCCTTAAATTCGAGGCGATACACAGAATCGTCAAGCCTGCTGACCCATACAAATTTATCCTTGAGATGTCGATGGATCTGGGTCTGAGCGGACTCGCGGCGGAGCAGATCGTGAGGATTCACAGAAATTACGGCGCCAGAAGCCTCTACATAAGAAACCCGCTTCACGATCTTGCGGTCGGGAGCGTGCAGATATTCATCGACAACTATCTCAAAGAAAACCCCGGGACGGTCGATTATATCCACGGAAGCGACGTCCTAAGACGGCTCGCGATGGAGGACGGCGTCATCGGTATCGAGCTGGAACCGATGAAAAAGGAGCAGCTCTTCCCGACGGTGATGAAGCACGGCGCCCTGCCGAGAAAGACCTTCTCAATGGGTTCGGCAGCCGACAAGAGATATTATCTTGAAGCGAGAAAGATCGTATGAAGTACATATTTATGATATTTTCGGCGACCGATCTTCGGATCGGCAAGATGATCCGGATCGTCACTAAAAACCGCTATAATCACTGCTCGATCTGCTTAAAAGAGGACCTCGGGAAGTTCTATTCCTTCTCCCGGGTCTACCGCTCAAACCCGCTGATAGGGGGTTTTGTGACCGAATCGCCCTGCCGATATACCCTGTCCTCAAAGACCGGCATGAAGATCGTCAGGATTCCCCTGCCCGACGTCAGCTATCAACATGTTAAGGAATTTATTTCCAAGATGAAGGACTGCGGAGACGAGTATGTCTACAATTATTTCTCGGCTGCCGCGTACCCCTTCGGCAAGAAATTTGACCGTAAAAACGCCTTTACCTGCGCCGAGTTTGCCCACGAGGTCATGAGGACCGCGGGGATAACGATGCCGAAAAAGGCGAATATTCGGGAGATGGAGCTTGCGCTGAGCGAGTACCCCTACACCGAAGGCAGGGCTGTGGATATTCTCGACAATCCGAGCTGGGGTGAGGACCCGTATTTGCAGCATATTGCCAAGACCCGGCAGGCGATCCAGATCGCGTCGAGGTTCAGGAAGCTGATCGTAGGGCATGCATAGCAGAAGGCAGAATTGAGAGGTCAGAGGGCAGAGGCTGTACTCCGGGCTTGGGAGAGACAAGTCAAAAGTTTTCGATCGAGCCTTTTTCAAAAGGCTCGCGGGTTCCAAGGGCGGAGCCCTTGGTCGCTCACCGCAGTGAGCGAAATCCTTGCAAAAAGGACAGCGAGAGCTGTCCTTTTTGCCTTTATCGTTCAAAAGAGGGCGACGAAGTCGCCTGGAGCCGAGCGAAGCGAGGCTCGAAAAGCCCCTCCCCGCCGGGGAGGGGTTGGGGAGGGGGAAAGTTTTAGGAGAGGGGTTTAAGGGGAGAACCCTTTTTATAAAAGGGTTCTCCCCTTGGGTTTGCCGAGCGAAGCAAGGCAAAACAGCAGCTCAGCCTTAAAAAGCGCTTTGTACCTCATAGCAAGGGAAATAAAGGAGCCCTTGATAATATGAATTGCACTCCCCTGCCCGCCGCGCCCTTGGTTAAAAGGTATTCGTTCATTTTCCCGCCGGAAAATGAACTCATGCTGTTTAAAATAGACCCCCTCCCCCGGTTTACTTTTGTGCGGACTCGTAAGAGAGAGGAACCCCCTCCCCCTATTAGGGGGAGGGGGCTTATCTTTGCTATAAGTCCGCACAAGCTTCTCCGGGGGTGGGGGTCTGCTTTAAACAGCATATCAAATTTCCGCACCTGCGGGAATTTGATATACCTTTTGGCAAAGGGTCGGGCAGGACGGGTTTTCTTTTAATCGGATATTTGACATACCTTTTACCGGAGAGTGCGGCAGGTGGAAAATCATCGCCCCGTCCCGCTAAATTTCAGAACTTTAATGCGGCCGCCCATCATCATTCAATGTACTCATTCCCCCAAAAAACGCCCCCTCCACCCGGAGAGGGCATTTTCTACACTCACTTACTCCCCATCCTCTTCCTCATCATCAACCTCGCTCTCAGCTTCCGCCTCTGCATTCTCCTTCTCCTCCTCAGCCTTCTCAGCCTCGGCGATCGCCCGGAGCTCCTCGGCGCTCAGCTGCTCGACCTCCTCGGTCTCGGCTTCCTCGTCGTGCTCGGCGACCGTAAACGCGGCGACCCGCCTGTCGTCGTAGCCCTTCGTGCGCATGATCGTCACGCCTCCCGAGTACCTTCCCATCACCGAAATATCGCAGGCGCGAACCCTGATAATAACGCCGTCGTTCGAGATCATGATGACGTCCTCGTCCTCGTTCACGACTTTTATGCCGCAGACTTCGCCTTTGGCTCCGCCCGTTTTGTAATTCAGGATGCCGTAACCCCCGCGATGCTGTTCGCGATACTGTTCAAGCGGCACTCTTCTGCCGAAGCCCATATCCGTGACGGTCAGGACCATCGAGTCCTCCCGGACCGTCTCCATTGACACGACCTCGTCGCCGTCGCGAAGTTTTATAGCGCGCACGCCGTGAGCCGACCTTCCCATATTCCGAAGGCTTTGCTCGCCGAATCTGATGATCCTTCCGCCCCTTGTGGCGACTAAAAGTTCATCGTCTCCGCCCGACATCAAAGCTCCTCTTATCTCGTCGCCTTCGTCAAGACCGATCGCGATAAGTCCGTTCTTGCGGACATTACGGTACTGCTCAAGCTTGGTGCGTTTGATCTTGCCGTTTTTGGTCACCATCGTGACGTATTTTTCCTCATCAAAATCGCGGCACCGTAAAATCGCAGCGATCTTCTCGCCCTGTTCAAGCGGCAGGAGATTGACGACGTTCGTGCCCCTCGACGACTTGCCGCCCTCCGGAATCTCGAAGCATTTCAGCTTATACATGATCCCGCGGTCGGTGACAAAGAGGACGTTGTCATGCGTCGAGCAGACGTTCATGAAGCTGACGAAATCCTCCTCGCGCTGCTTCATGCCGGAGACGCCTTTTCCGCCTCTGCGCTGCACGCTGTACTCCGAGGAGCTGGTCCTCTTGATGTAGCCGTTATTCGTCAGGGCGATGACGTTCATATCTTCGGGAATCAAATCTTCAATATCCACTTCGCCCGACACCGACTGAATCTCCGTCCTTCTCTCATCGGAGAATTTGCGGGCGATCTCCTCGCTCTCGGATATCACGATATCGATGACCCTCTGCTCGTTTGCAAGTATATCTTCAAGATCGGCTATCTTCTTTTCAAGTTCAGCCAGTTCATCATATATCTTCTGCCTCTCAAGTCCGGAAAGCTGAATGAGGCGCATGTTCGCGATGTACTCCGCCTGAATCTCGGTGATCCCGAACCGCTCGATAAGCGCTGCCTTTGCCTCCGAAGGACCCGCCGAAGCCCTGATGATCCTGATGACCTCGTCGATATAATCGAGCGCGATCACAAGACCCTGCAAGATGTGCTCTCTCTCTTTTGCCTTTTTGAGATCATATCTTGTCCTGCGTGTGATGACTTCCTCCTGGAATTTCAGATATTCCTGCAAAATCTCTTTTAAGCTCAAGACCTTCGGCACGCCGTTGACAAGCGCCAGCATAATCACGCCAACGGTGTCCTGAAGCTGCGTGAAGCTGAAAAGTTTATTCAAAACGATCTGCGGATTCGCGTCCTTCTTAAGCTCGATCACCATTCTCATGCCCGAGCGGTCGGATTCATCGCGAAGAGTATGTATCCCGTCCAGCCTCTTGTCCTTGACAAGCTGCGCGATGGACTCAAGAAGCCTCGCCTTGTTGACCATGTAGGGTATCTCGGTCACGATGATGGACGTTCTGCCGTGCACCTCTTCGATATTCGTTTTTGAGCGAAGGGTGATCTTTGCTCTGCCGGTGGCATACGCGGCTCTGATGCCGGCTCTTCCCATGATTATTCCGCCTGTCGGGAAGTCGGGACCCTTGATGTGCTCCATCAGCTCCTCCAAAGAGCAGTCGGGATTTCGGGCGACGAGTTTCAGCCCGTCGATGACTTCTCCCAGATTATGCGGGGGAATGTTCGTCGCCATGCCGACGGCGATACCTACAGAGCCGTTCACCAAAATATTCGGATATCTTGAAGGCAGCACCACCGGCTCCTGCAATCTGTCGTCGTAGTTAGGCATCCAGTCGACGGTGTCCTTGTCGATGTCGGTGACCATATTCATCGCCATCTTAGCCATCTTGGACTCCGTGTACCTATAAGCAGCCGGGGGGTCGCCGTCTATCGAACCGAAGTTTCCGTGACCGTCCACCAAAGGATAGCGCATGGAAAATTTCTGCGCGAGCCTTACCATCGCGTCATAGACCGAGGCGTCGCCGTGGGGGTGATAGCGTCCCAGAGTGTCGCCGACCGTCGTCGCGCACTTTAGATATTTTTTATCCGGCGTGAGACCGTCCTCGTACATCGTGTAGATGATTCTGCGGTGGACCGGCTTCAAGCCGTCGCGGACGTCTGGAAGCGCGCGCTGAATGATGACCGACATGGAATAAGCCAAAAAGCTTGATTTCATCTCGTCGTTGATTTCGGTAACCGTTACTTTTTTATCTTCTGCAAACAAGTTCTTTTCGCTCCTTGCTAATAATGTTGATTATTTTTTAACCGCTATCGGGACGGGCTTTAAGCGGTCTCTGAGTTCCTGCTCCTCATATTTGGAAAGCCCGGATTTAGGCACCGTAAAGAATGCCCCGCTGTCGGAAACCGTAAAGACGTTTTCGCTCTCATATGCCGAAAATTTTCTATCGGTCATATCGACCGCCGTCGGCCGGATCTCGGGCTGCGAAACAGTGTTCCCCTCTTTGTCGATATCAAGATATTTCTCGTCGCTGTCGGGCAAAACCGTCGAGACCAGTATCTTATCCTTACTCATCTCAAAGCGGTAGACGTCGTCTTTAAGGGCTTCGTTTGCATATCCGTAATTTTTCCTCTCCATCTTGGGAGTCGCGAAAATGCAGGCGATCGCCCCGAGGCAGACGATTATACATATCCACCCTAAAGTATATTTTGGATTCATTATTACCTGCTGTATAAAAAGTATCAGCATGATCGCGAAAGCGGCGGCTTTTATGAAGGTGAATTTCCGCTTTTTCACGCGGTAATATATGTCGTACCCCTCAAGGCGCTCCTCAAGGGAAATTTTGTAGCTGAGAGTGATATTTTCCATGATCCTACCCCGTCAGAAGTCGAGATTTTTGACGAACTGAGCGTTTTTCTCGATGAATTCCCGCCGCGGGTTGACCTTGTCGCCCATCAGGATTGTGAAGGTCTCGTCGGCTCGCTCGGCGTCGTCGAGGGAAATCTTGATGATCGAGCGGGTCTCGGGGTCCATCGTGGTCTCCCAGAGCTGTTCGGGGTCCATCTCGCCCAAGCCCTTGTAGCGCTGAACGTCGCATTTTCCGCCGAGCTCGGCTATCTCCCGATCTCTCTCTTCATCGGAAAACGCATATCTGACCTGCTTGCCCTTCACCACTTTAAAAAGCGGCGGCTGAGCGATGTAGATATGCCCCTGCTCTATAAGAGGTCTCATAAAGCGGAAGAAGAATGTTAATAAAAGCGTTCTTATGTGGCAGCCGTCGACATCGGCATCAGCCATGATGATGACTTTGCCGTAGCGAAGTTTTGAAATGTCAAAGTCCTCGCCGATTGAGGTTCCGAGAGCCGTGACGACGGGGGTCAGCTTGTCGTTGCCGTAGACCCTATCGATCCTCGCCTTTTCGACATTTAACATCTTTCCCCAGAGCGGAAGAATTGCCTGATATTTCCTCTCCCTGCCCTCCTTGGCGGAGCCGCCTGCCGAATCTCCCTCGACGATGAAAATCTCGGTCTGCGAAGGATCGCGCTCGGAACAGTCGGCAAGTTTTCCCGGCAAAGAACCCGATTCCAAAGCGGTCTTTCGGCGCGTCAGCTCTCTTGCCCTCTTTGCGGCTTCTCTTGCGGTCTGAGCCTGCACCGATTTATCAAAAATCGTCCGGGCGACGGAAGGATTTTCCTCGAAATAATTCATCAGCTTCTCGCAAACGAGAGCTTCGACAAAGGGTCTGACTTCGGGATTTCCGAGTCTGCCTTTGGTCTGTCCTTCAAACTCGCAGTTGGTAAGTTTTACCGAAACTATCGCCGTAAGTCCCTCGCGGACGTCTTCTCCCAAGAGCTTCACGCCGTCTTTTAGCAGCCCGAACTTCTTGCCGTAGTCGTTGATGACCTTCGTTAAAGCGTTCTTGAAGCCGGTCTCGTGGGTGCCGCCGTCGGGTGTGTGGACGTTATTTGCAAAGGAAAGGACGAGCTCGTTATAGCTGTCGTTATACTGCATCGCGATCTCGGCGGTGTAATCGTCCTTGACGCCGCTGACGTAGATGACGTCGGGAGACAGAACATCGAGCCCGCGGGTGTTGTGGATATGGGTGACAAATTCTCTGATACCGCCGTTATACTTGAGATCGACGGTGTTATCTTCACCCTTGCGCCTGTCCGAAAATACGATCCGCACGCCGGCATTCAGAAACGCCTGCTCCCTCAGCATCTTTAAAAGCGTGTCATAGTCGTACTCCGTCGACTGCTCGAAGATTTCCGGGTCAGCCTTGAATTCGATGGTGGTGCCGGTCTCGTTTGTCTCGCCGACCTTGCCGAGCTCTTTGTCGTAGTGACCCCGCTCGAAGCGCTGATACCAGATGTTCTTGCCGTCTCTGACGGTCAGCTCGAGCCACTCGGACAGCGCATTGACGACGGAAGCGCCGACGCCGTGAAGTCCCCCGGCGACCTTATATCCCCCGCCGCCGAACTTGCCGCCGGCGTGGAGGACCGTAAATACGACCGTCGCCGCGGAAATGCCTTCTTTTGGGTGGATTCCGACCGGAATTCCGCGCCCGTTGTCGGTCACTCGGACGATATCGCCCGGCAAAAGCTCGACGTCGATGCGGTCGCAATAGCCCGCCAAGGCTTCGTCGATAGAGTTGGTGACGATCTCGTAGACGAGGTGGTGAAGCCCTTTCGGACCGGTCGAACCGATGTACATGCCGGGTCTCTTGCGGACCGCTTCGAGCCCTTCAAGGACCTGGATTTCGCTGGCGTCGTAGTTGTTCGATTTGTCAACCGTTGTCGCGTTTTGTGTGATCTCCTCAAATTCGTTCAAGATAATTGCTCCTCTTCTTAAAACTTTAAGTATATTTTTATATTTAATCTACATATTGTAGAGATTTATCATGCGTTTTCTAAGGGTTTCGGCAGAGACTTGGCAGATATATACAGTCTCCGTGAGATTTTCGTCGATGGACACGACGAAGCTTTTCGGGAGGTCGAGGGTGACGCTGACGACCCGTTTATGTTTTCCCGCGCGGGCGAGGTATTCGCGGGTATCGCGGGAAGTCGAGGACTTTTCGATGTCCATGATAGCGATGATATTTTTGGCGGGAACGGTCAGACCGGAGCCGAGGGAAAGATTCATAGATGAAAACCACGCTTTTAGAAGATAGAATGTTAGAGGGTAGAGGTTAGATATTGATTAAGCCCGGTGAGAGAAAAGGCGAGTTTAGGATCAAGCCCTTTTTAAAGGGCTTGCAGGGGTCTCGGGGACAGCGTCCCCGAGTCGCCCGTCGCAACGGGCGAAATCCCCGCAAGAGGACAGCGGAGCCGTCGTCTTGCTTTTTATCGTAATGAGCGCAGGAAGTAGCATAAGCTGGTTTTGTTGCTGCTCGCACTTCGCAATCAAAAACGTGAGATTGCTCGTGCTTGCAGACAAAACCCCGCGTATGCGAACGAAAACAGTCCGGTGGACTGTTTTCATCGGGGGAACCCTCGCCGGGGGTTCCCCCAACAAAAAACCGTCGACGAAGTCGCCCGAAGCCGGAGGGGTGTGGGGAACCGTGCAACGGTGCCCCACAGAGCCGAGCGAAGCGAGGCGCGGAGCCCCCTCTCCCTTGGGAGAGGGGGTTGGGGGTGAGGGAAAGCCCGGAAATGGGAAAGCAGAAGCTGGTTTTGTTCCTGCCCAACTGCCCTCGGCAACAACGATTGCCTCGGTTGTCTCGCAGACAAAACCCCGCGTCTGCGGGAAAACCCCGCAGGGGTTGTCCCCACACGGTTTACCGCCCAAAGTAAAGATAGCAGCAGAAGCCCGCCTCCAACTTTAGGAAAAGAGGGTCACAGGGGGAAAACCCTTTTCTAAAGGGGTTTCCCCCTCATCTTTGCCTTGCTTCGCAAGGCAAAACAGCATTAAGCCCCAAAAATCCTCACTTTGTCCCCCTATCCCTTCTCCTTCTCCGCCTTCTTCCCCACATTACCCCCCTCGACCCTGAACCTTTTCCCCCGCAGCTTCTTTACCGTCTCGCAGCAGGTTATAAAAATCTGCATGCCCTCAAGCTTTGAGATGATAAACTCCCTGCGGGTCTTGTCAAGTTCCGAAAGGACGTCGTCCAAAAGGATCACCGGCATCTCCCCGGTCTCCTCATTTAAAATATACGCCTGCGCAAGCTTCATCGAAAGCGCCGCCGAGCGGTTCTGACCCTGCGAACCGAAGTCCCGCGCGATTTTTCCGTTCACCGTCACTATTACGTCGTCGCGATGTATTCCTACCGTCGTAAACCCCGCTCTTATGTCGTCAGCCCTCGATTTTTTTAAGATGTTTAAATATTCAAGATACAGTTCGTTCTGCCAATCTGTCCTGCCCGATAAATTCGGATAAACCGTCGAGAAATATTCAAGCCGCAGAGCCTCTTTCCCCGACGATATCTCGTAGTAGAGCTTTCCCGCAAAGACCGACAATTTCTCGGTATAGCGGTGTTTTATCACCGATATATACGCCCCTAACTTCGCCATCTGATCGTCCCAGACGTCAAGGTCGTTTTGATTTGATATCCCGATCGCGATATTTTTTAGAAGCGCGTTTCTCTGAGCCAGCACCGTTTCATATTTCTGCACGGTTTTTTGATATCTCGGCTTTATCTGCGACACGCAGAGGTCTATAAAATCCCGCCTGATGTCGGGTGAACCTTTCGACAATTCCAAATCCTCGGGAGTAAAAACCACGCACTTCAAAACCCCGAAGAGCGACGTCAAAGACCTCTGTTTTATTCCGTTTAAGAGGATTTTTTTCTCCCTCGGATTTTTCGTCAGCACGGCTTCTATCTTCTGCTCGCGTTCTGAATCTTCAAGAGATAAATTCAGCCTCGCCAAATCCCGATCAAACGCTACGGCGTCCCTCTCTTTGGTGCCCCGAAAGCTCTTGGCGCCGGACAGAATCCATATCGCCTCTATAAGATTTGTCTTTCCCTGAGCGTTCTCGCCGTAGAAGATGTTTACCCCCGGTGACGGGCTTATATTGACATCTTTAAGATTTTTATATCCGTCCGCGAAAAATTCAGTTACCGTCATTTTCCACAGTTACCAAAACGTCGAGTTCGTCTATTCCGACGGCGTCGCCGGGACGAATCTTTTTTCCCCTTTGGGTGCAGACTTCGCCGTTCACCTTGATCTTACCTGCCTGCACCACTTCCTTCGCGATGCCGCCGGTGTCGGTAAATCCCGCGAATTTCAAAAGCGAATCGAGCTTGATAAAATCGCCGGAAATTTTTACGGTTTCTTTTTTAGGCATAATTATCACCAAGATATATTACTTTAATCTCACCGCACAAACAAGATATGTATAATCGTCGCCGTCAAGTGGAACGATCTTCATCGGCAGATTGCCGCTGTTCATCAAAAGCTTTACCTTATCGTCCCTGATGACCTTAAGCGGGTCGAGGAAATATCTGCAATTAAAGCCGATCTCGATCTTCGGTCCGGTGATCTCAGCCGGGTTCTCGTCCTCAAATTTTCCGATCTGCGTCGAACATGTGATCTTTAAAGACCCGCCGTCAAAAATGCACCTGACAGGATTCTTGATCCTCTCGCTGATAAGAAGCGAAGCACGGTCAAGACAGTCGATAAGCTCCTTTTTGGAGATGATGACCTCGGTCACGCTGGTTTTAGGTATTGATCCGCGGTAATTGTGGAATTCGCCTTCCAATAATCTTGAAAATACCATATACCCCGAGAAATTGAAGACCACCTGCTTTTTCGTGACCCGGATCGAGACCGTCAGATCATCTTCATCTTTAAGCATTCTCGATACTTCATTCAAAGTCTTAGCCGGCACCACAAATTTCATGTTCTCACTGCACTTGACCGTCTCCGACCGCACAGCCATTCTGAAGGAATCAAGAGCCACAACATTTAACCGGTTGTCCTCGATCTCAAAGAGCTCGCCCTTGAAGATGGGCTTCGTGTCGTTAGTCGCGACCGCAAAAACCGTCTCATTTATAAGACTTTTCAGCACGCTCTGAGCAAGGACGATCTCGTCGCCTTCATCGGTCGCGGGAACCGCCGGGAATTCTTCGGCAGAAAGCGCCGCTATGTCGTACTTCGTGACACCGCCGCTTATATGAATGCCGAGATTATCATCAAACTCTATAGCCACTTCGTCGGTCGGCATGGAGCGGATCATCGAAATGAAATTCTTGACGTCGATGATGACCGCCTCTCCCTTGTCATTGGAAACCACCGGGATAGAAGTGATAATGCCGATCTCAAGATCATACCCCGTAAATGAGAGATTTCCGTTCGCGAGGACGATCTTGACGCCCTCTAAAGCGGGGATCGTAGACTTATCGGCAGCCGCCTTTGAGACGTTTGTCAGAGCTTCCGAAAGGCTCGCCTTGTTGCATATAATTTTCATAAATTTAACCTCCTAAAAGAGATGTTTAAACTTTATCAGCCATGTCCCGGAATCCGGGATTTTAAAAAAATCAATATATCAATAAATTTAGTAGGAGTAGTAGGGAGCGTTGAAAAGTTGAAACCCGGCACCCAAACGCGGTTTGAATGGGGCTCGTCGCTCCAACACTTCCCACGCCGATTTGTTGAAACCCGTGAAGAGTTTTTCCCCCTGTTGACGCAGTTGAAATCAACGCGTTGAAAGTTGAGATTTCATTGAAAGTTGAAAATCGGGTGTCGAAAGCTGATGAAAAACGGGAGTAATCTGAGCAGGCAAGGGCAAACGGCATGTTGACAAAAGTGTTAAAAGCAGAGCAGAAGGCAGAAAAGAGAGATCAGATGTCAGATTCTGCACAAGAGCATTTAAGAGACAAGTCAAAAAGTTCGCCAGCCTTTCAAGGCTGCGGGGGTCTTGGGGGCAGAGCCCCCAAGTCGCCCGTCGCAACGGGCGAAATCCACAAGCAAGAGGACGGCGGAGCCGTCGTCTTGCTTCACTCGTTCATAAGCGCAGGAGGGGGAATGAAAACAGTCCGGTGGACTGTTTTCATCGGGGGAACCCTCGCCGGGGGTTCCCCCAACCAAAAACCGGCGACGAAGTCGCCCGGAGCCGAGCGAAGCGAGGCTCATAAGCCCCTCCCCTCGGGGAGGGGTTTGGGTGGGGGAAAGCCGGAGGGGTGTGGGGAACCACGCAGTGGTGCCCCACAGCTCGGAAAAGGGTTTGGGGAAAACCCCGCAGGGGTTGTCCCAAATGGTTTACCGACCAAGGAAAGAAAGTAGCAGAAGCTTGCCTCCAACTTTAGGAGTGGGGGTCACAGGGGGAGAACCCTTTTCAAAGGGGTCTCCCCCTTAAGGTTTGATGAGCGAAGCCCTAAAAACCCTCTCCCGTCAAGCCCCCTTAAGATTGTTAATAATATCCTCCACCGTCTCCCGCAGATCGTTGTTCTTCTTCATCTGCTCCTTGATGTCGCCGTAAGAGATCGTCATGGTGGAATGGTTGCGCTTGAACTCGTCTCCGATGGAGGTGAAACTCATGCCCTTGACCTCTCTTATAATGTAGATCGCGACTTTCCTCGCAAGGGATATCTGGGAACTGCGGGTAGCGCTTCTTATCTCTTCAGCCTGAACGCCGAAGGCGGCAGCGACGTCGTTTAAGATGCGCTCGACGGTTATCTCGGCGGGCTGGGCGTCGATGAGCGTCTCCTTGATGACCCGCTGCGCCATCGATATTGAAGGGCTCTCGTTTGAGAACATCGTCAAGCCCTTGATCTTGTTGACGGCGCCCTCAAGCTGCCTGATGTTGTTTTTGATCTTTTCCGAGATGATCCTTGCGACCGGGTCGGGGAGATTGAGATCCAAAAGCTCCGCCTTTCTCTGGACGATCGCCATTCTGGTCTCGAAATCCGGCGGCTGGACGTCAGCCTGTACTCCCAAAGCGAAGCGGGTCTTGATCCTCTCCTCCAATTTTTTTATACGGTTAGGAGAAATATCGGAAGTTATTACAATCTGTTTACCCGCGTTGTAGAGCTCGTTGAAGGTGTGGAAGAATTCCTCCTGCGTCATCTCCTTGCCGGCGATGAACTGAATGTCGTCCAAAAGAAGATAATCGGCTCCGCGGTATTTTTCGTGGAAGGAGTATGTATCCTTGTCGGCGACGGATTTTACAAGCTCGTTTGTGAAGCTTTCGCCGGTGGTGTAGATGACGTTTAATTCCGGGTGATTTTTCTTGACCTCGTGCTCGATGGCTTTTAAAAGATGGGTTTTTCCAAGACCAGAATCTCCGTAGATAAAGAGCGGGTTAAAAACGGTCCTGCCGGTGGTTTTGGCGATGTTGTTCTTGCCCGAGACGGCGATGCAGTAGGCGTATGCGAGCTCGTTTGACTTTCCCTTGATGAAGTTTTCAAAGGTCAGCTCATAGTCGCTTCTTGAATGACTGGATAAAAGATCAGCCATTCTCTGCTCGATATCGGAAAAGCCGTCGGCGGGCTTATTTGCGTCTTCCTGATTTCCGGAGACGGTGAATTCGATTTCGACCGGGAACCCGAGCACCTGTTCAAAGGCGCGCTTTAAGGTCTCCCCATAGGCTTCGGCAGTAGTTCTTCTCATGAAGTCGTTGACCGCTGCCAAGACCGCGACGCCGTTTTCAAACTTGACCGCTTCGAGGCTTTTTATCCATTTGTTATATCCGACCTCGCTCACATGCGGATCGGCTTGACAGGCGCGCTTTACGCTCTCAAAGAGCTCATAAAATGAGTCCATTGTTTTTACTCCTTTAAATATGTAAATTGGTAATGCATTTGTAATCGGAGATCGCATATCTCCCAAAAAACCGTCTGAATTAGTAACACGTCAGGCGGCATTTATCTGTTATTATTATACCACAAAACTGAAAAAATTCAAGTCTTATATATTATAAATAGTATGAAAGCGGGAAAGAATTTTTGTAACTTTCAACAAAATCGCGTTCATATGTTAAAAAATCGGGGTCCGCGGCAAAAAAATAAAGAAAAAACCCTTGACAATTGCGGCTCATTTGTTATATAATATTACACTGTAGTGTAGTCTGCATTTGCAGACGAAGCGTAAATGATATTCACTCTGTGATAAAGGGTAATATAGTTATCAAAGACAAGGGAGGGTAAAATAATGGCTCAGATCAAGAGAACCTACCAGCCGAAGAAGATCCACAGAAAAAAAGAGCACGGTTTTTTCAAGAGAATGTCTACCAAAAACGGTCGTAAGGTTTTAGCCCGCAGACGCGCCAAGGGAAGAGCAAGGCTCACTTACTGATCAATCCGATCCGGACCCCGATGATAGGGAGCACCCTATCATCGGCATCTCTGATGTTTTGCATTTTCTTATGACCATCTTGTGCGGTGGTCATTCTTTTTAGAGGATAGAGAGTAGAGGGATAGAGGATAGAAAGTCAGCTTTCGGCTTCTGCTTCTTGGAATGCTTGGCGGGAGATATAGGCTGCGGGGTGTTTTTGAGGGCTTTTGGGGACAGAGCGGGTTTTTGAGTGCGTGGTGCTGTTTTGCCTTGCTTCGCGCGGCAAATCCGTGTGGGGACAACCCCTGCGGGGTTTTCCCGCAGACGCGGGGTTTTGTCTGCGAAACAACCGAGGCGGGCGTTTACGCCGAGGGAAGTTGAGCAGGAACAAAACCAGCTTCTGCTTCCCCCTTTCCTAATGTGGGGCACCCTTGCAGGGTTCCCCACACCCCTCCGGCTTTTCCCCCACCCCAAGCCCCTCCCCGGTGGGGAGGGGCTTCCCCTCACCCCCAACCCCCTCCCCCTGAAGGGGAAGGGGGCTCCGCGCCTCGCTTCGCTCGGCTCCAGGCGACTTCGTCGCCGGTTTTTGGTTGGGGGAACCCCCGGCGAGGGTTCCCCCGATGAAAACAGTCCACAGGACTGTTTTCATGTCCCCTTCCTGCGCTCTTTGAAAGATTAAAAGCAAGACGACGGCTCCGCCGTCCTCTTGCTTGGGATTTCGCTCGTTGCGACGAGCGACTTGGGGGCGCCGCCCCCAAGACCCCCGCAGCCTTGAAAGGCTGGCGAACTTTTTATCTTGTCTCTTACGCACTCTGTCAACAATCTGTCCTCTGACCTCTCAACTCTGACATCTGATTGGAGCTAATCATGCTTTTCACTCTGACCCTTAAGGACGACCGGGCTTTCTCCCGCCTCTATAAAAAAGGCGATCGGTCCCATAGCCCGGTAATCTGCGCATACTTCCAAAAAAATAAATCGCCCCTTTCCCGCCTCGGTATCACCGCCGGAAAAAAGGTCGGAGGAGCCGTCGAGAGAAACCGCGCAAAGAGAATCATTCGCGCCGCATACCGCAAAAACGAGAAAAATCTTCCCATCGGCTACGATATCGTCATCGTCGCAAGACCGGATATCCGCGGCAAAAAATCCACCGATCTCGACCCCTTTTTCAAAAAGCTTTCAAAGGATATGAAGAGCCGTGAAAAAACTGCTTGAACTGCCGATACTGCTCTATCAGAAGCTCATTTCCCCGCTTAAGCCGCCATGCTGCAAATATTACCCCTCCTGCTCGCAGTACGCCATCGACGCGATAAGAAAGCACGGAGCCGTTAAAGGACTGATACTTGCGGTCTGGAGAATACTTCGCTGCAACCCGTGGAGCATGGGAGGGATTGATCCCGTGCCGGAAAAATTTCACCTGTACACACTCAAAAACAAAAATACTCATATGTAGAGAAAATCAAGGAGTGCCGTCATTATGATGAAGATAATCGCCGCGCCTTTGGGCTTTGTCCTGAAGATCGCGTATCAGCTGGTCAAGAACTACGGCGTCGCGCTGTTTCTGTTTACGATCATTATAAATTTGGTGATGCTGCCTTCGAGAATCAAGCAGCAGAAGGAATCGGGAAAGCAGGCAAAACTGCGTCCCAAGCTCGAACAGATCCAGAAAAAATATGCCAACAACCGTGAAAAACTCAACGAGGCGCAGATGGAGCTCTATTCCGAAAACGGCATTTCGCCGATGGGTTCCTGCCTGCCGATGATAGTCACCTACGTCGTTCTCTTTGCGGTTATAGAGGTCGTCTACGCGCCGATGAGCTACATTTCGAGCGTGCCAAAGGATAAGATTTCAAACGCCGAGCAGACCGTCGTTGACTGCTATTATGTCTCTCAGGCGGTAGCGCGGGATATCCCGGAGGGGTCCGACGCGGCTCCGACTTTGGAGGAAAGGCTTGCTGACGGCACCAATCTCGCGGAGCTTTTAAAAGGTTATAATGAAAATCTTTCCGACGCTTCCGGCATCTCAAACGCAAACAGCATGAGCGATGAAAGGCTTTCCGAGATAACAGCGGCATTTGAAGCTAATCCCGGGCTTGATGAATATTTCAACGACCAGACGAAGGTCTCAAAGAGGCTTATCTACCGTCCGCAGCTGCTTGTTCTGTCGGTCGCGAAGGATTATCCCGGGATATTTGATCATGAGGTCACCGATTTCTGCGAGGAGTTTGACTATACGATCTTCGGGCTCTATCTCGGAAGATATCCGAGCTGGAAGTCGGTCTATGTAATAATCCCGATACTTTCGCTCGTCACCCAGCTTCTGATGATGTTCCTGTCCCAGTACTTCATGAAGAAAAACGGCGGAGACCTCGGTCAGGCGAAGGGCATGATGATGGGCTTATATATCCTTCCGCTGATCTCGTTCTGGATCGCGTTTTCCTTCCCCGCGGGGCTCGGAATTTACTGGATATTCAACTCAATCGTGCAGCTTGCGGTCACGGTCGGACTGAATCTTTACTTCACGCCTAAGAGGATGGAAGTAATACTTGCTAAAGAATCAAAGAAAAACCGCAGACCGTCTATCTATCAGATGGCGCTTGAGCAGCAGAAGGCGATGAACGCTCAGAACGGCGTAAATTCTGATGATGATCTTAATGATGAAGATATCAAGCTCTCCCGTTCCGAGAGAAAGGAGCTCGAGAGGAAGAAGATAAATGACGCGAGGGCAAAACTTGTCGATGACGACGAGGAAGTCGACCCGAGAGTGCTCGAGGCGAGAAAGAGGATCGCCGAGAAGTACGGAGACGATTATTAAGGCATTAACCCGGCACCGGAGTTAAGATATAGCGCATACCAAGGAGGTTTAAACAATGAAAGAAGTATTTGTCGCAAAGACGGTCGAAGAGGCTAAGGAGCTTGCGGTAAAGCAGTTCGGTGTAGAGGCTGAGAAGATCGCGTTCAACATTTTGGAAGAGCCCAAAAAGACGCTCTTCGGAATGAGAGGAGAGGCGAAGGTAGAGGCGGAGTATGAAAAATCCAAACCGGAGCTCGCCGCCGACTACATCGTCACGGTCATGGAGTCGATGGGCTTCAAGACCCCCGAGATAGAGATTTCCGAGATCGAGGGAGGCTCCCTTCTTGAGATCAAGGGCGAGGGAGTTGAAGGTATCATCGGCAGACGCGGAGAAACGCTGGACGCGCTTCAGTATTTGGCGTCGCTGGTCGCCAACCGCAACGACAGAAATTATTACCGCATCGCGACCGATTGCTGCGGATTCCGCGACAAGAGAAAGGTCCAGCTCGAAGAGCTCGCCGCAAAGATGGTCGCGAAGGCAAAGAGGACCGGCAGGACCGTCGCCCTTGAGCCGATGAATCCCTATGAGAGAAGGATAATCCATGCCGCCGTTTCTCAGATCGAGAATGCGACGTCGCGCTCGGTTGGTGAGGAGCCTTACCGCAAGGTGCTGATCACCTCCACCGATCCCGACAGGCAGTTCCGCAAGCGCGACGGCAATTTCAAAGGTGGTAAAGGTCGCAAAGGCGGTCGCCGCAGAGAGGACTTCAAAGCGAGGAGCCTTGACATATCCTCAACATTTGAAAGGGACTACAAAAAGCCCAAGCCCGAGGACGAGATGGGCTCCACCGGGCTCTATTCCAAGATCGAGTTCTGAGCATGACCCCCTGCCCGATAAAGGCGGGGGGATTCGCATAGAAGGCAGATGGCAGATGTCGGAAGGCAGAGGGAGAGAGGATACTTCATGCTTCTGTCGGGGTGTGGCGTAGGAGGGGGACCGTGTACGGGGCTTGCGTATGTCTACCGACCTTGATAGGGGCGGGAGGATCGGGCGAAGCCCGGTCGCGCGCGAGCGCGCGACCGCTCCGTCCCGAAGGGACGGAGCCCGACGCCTTCGGCGTCGGGGGGCTTCGCCCCTGTACCCTTCTCCCCAGCCCACCCCCGATAGCAGCACCCAGCCCTGCCGCAAGGCTTGCATACCTCGCCGAGCTTCGGGAGGAGCAGAAGCCTTGTGCCAAGCTTCTACCCTCTAACCATCTGATTTCTAACACCTAAAAGGGGTGATAAAATGACCATCGCAGCAATCAGTACCCCGGCGGCAGTCGGCGGAATCTCGCTGATCCGGATTTCCGGAAGCGAGGCGATAGAAATCGCGGAAAAAATATTCAGACCGTTCGGCAAAAAACCGGTCTCTGAAATGCCGGGACATACCTGCGCCTACGGTCGTATTGTCGCGCAGGGAGAGGTCCTTGACGACGTCCTGCTGACGGTTTTTCGCGCGCCGAAGAGCTACACCGGCGAGGACACGGTCGAGATCTCCTGCCACGGCGGGCTCTATGTCACCCGGCGAATTCTTCGGGAGATAATTTCCGCGGGAGCAGTTCCGGCCGGTCCCGGGGAGTTTACGAAGCGCGCATTTCTGAACGGCAAACTGACCCTCACGCAGGCTGAGGCGGTCGCCGACATCATCTCAGCCGAGGGAAAGGCGTCTCTTGCGAGCGCAAACCTGATGCGTGAGGGCGCCGTTTACCGCCGGGCGTCGGAAATATCCAAAAAATTGGTAAACGTGCTTTCCGCTCTTGCCGCGTGGACGGATTATCCCGACGAGGACCTTCCCGAGGCAGATCCTTCGGGTATGCTGTCGGTTTTGGATGACGCAGAGTCCGCTCTTGAGAAGCTCATTCGGGACTATGACGCGGGGATTTTGTTCCGTGACGGCATATCCTGCGCGATAGTGGGTCGCCCGAATGTCGGGAAATCGACCCTGATGAATTCCCTCCTCGGCTTTGAGCGGTCCATCGTGACCTCTCACGCCGGCACTACGCGGGACGTCGTCGAGGAGCGGCTGAACTTGGGCGATGTGATTTTGAAGATTTCGGACACCGCCGGAATCCGGGAGACGGAAGATGAGGTTGAGAAGATCGGCGTCGAGCTTGCAAATCGCGCGATTGAGCGGGCGGAGCTGATCTTGGCGGTTTTCGACGGCTCGGAGCCGCTGAACGGCGACGACGAGAAAATCCTCGAAAGAACCAAAGAGCGCCGGCGGATCATCATCATAAACAAAAACGACCTGCCGCAAAAAATAGACAAATCGTATTTTAATGATGAATTTATACTTGAAGTAGAGGCAAAATCCGGCTCCGGGGTGGAAGCTCTGCGTGAGGCGGTGCTGAAAATGTTTGCTTTGGACGGCTATATCGGCTCGCCCGAGGTATTTGCGAACGAGCGGCAGAAGCTTTGCTGCGACACAGCGCTGAAGTATGTGACCGAGGCGCGGAAGGCTTTGCAAGCCGGCGAGACCCTCGACGCGGTGACGGTTTTGTGCGAGGCAGCCGCGGGCGCGCTGCTGGAGCTGACCGGCGAGCGGGTGACGGACGCCGTGGTGGAGGACGTTTTCAGGCGGTTTTGCGTGGGGAAATAGGGGCGCGAGGAAGGGGGCTGGGTGCCTCCTATCAAGCCGGATAGGAGCTGAGACCTTGGTACCGGGCTTGGTGCCCTACCGCACCCTTGATAGGAGTAGGAGGGAAAAGATAAAAATCCGACCTCTGACTTCTGATTTCTATCCTCTGTGCAGCCGGAGGGTGCACCGGGCGAAGCCCCGCTGCCGCAGGCAGCACGCCGACGCTTCGCGTCGGCGGTGCGACTTCGTCGCACGGGCTTCGCCCTCCCTTCTGCCCCTCCCAAGCCTCCGTAGCGGCACCCAGCTCTGTGCCAAGCCTTACATATAGCTCAAGCCCATGATAGAAGCAGCATACTCCCTGCAAATTTTACCCACCCCCACTCCAGCCCCTCCCCCTTTTAGGGGGAGGGGCTTATCTTTATTATAAGTCTGAGCAGACTTCGGCGGGGGTGGGGGTTTACTTAAAATAGCATATCAAATTTCCGCCCCTGCGGGAATTTGATATACCTTTTGACCAAGGGAGCGGCGGGCATGGGACTCTATTCATACTATCATGGACTCTTTATTTCCCTTGTTATGAGGTACAAAGCACTTTTTACGGCTGCACTGCTGTTTTGCCTCGCTTCGCTCGGCAAATATGGGGGACAACCCTTTTCCGAGCTGTGGTGCACCCCTGCGGGGTTCCCCACGCCCCTCCCGTTTCCCCCTCCCCCAACCCCTCCCCGGCGGGGAGGGGCATTCGAGCCTCGCTTCGCTCGGCTCCGGGCGACTTCGTCGCCCTCTTTGAAGGCAAAAAACCGCAAGATTATGCCCTGTCGGTCATAATCTTGCGGTAAAAGGGATTTCGCTCACTGAGGTGAGCGACCAAGAGCTCCGCCTTACATGCGGGGTTTTGTCTGCAAGCACGAGCAATCTCACGTTTTTGATTGCGAAGTGCGAGCAGTAACAAAACCGGCATGTAATGGAACCACGCGAGCCTTTTGAAAAAGGCTCGATCGAAAACTTTCGACTTGTCTCAATTGCAAGTTTAGTACAGCCTCTACCCTCTACCCCTCAACCCCCATAGAAGCATCAGCTCCGTTCCCCGCCTCTGTCCTCCGACTTCTCAAATCCCCCCCTCTACTTGACTATCCCCCCAAAACATGCTAAAATATTATCAACTACACCCACCCGGGAGGGCTGACTATGAAAAGAAAAATATTCATCACCGCTCTGTGCGCCGCGCTTTGCCTCAATGCCGTCGGCTGCGGTCGCAGAAAAACCATCAAACCGGAGGACGGCTGGTACTGCACATGGGCTGCGGCGACGCTCGATTCCGAGCCGGACGTCGTCCCGAAAACGCCGTCGCTTGACGGCAATACCTGCCGCCAGCAGTTTCGGACGTCGATCGGCGGAGACAAAATCCGCCTGACCTTCTCAAACGAGGAGTCGGGCTCGCCGCTCGTCATCGAAAAGGTACATATCGCGAAGCTGATATCGCCGGGAAGTCCCGGGATCGACGTCGCGACCGACACCGCCGTGACTTTCGGGGGAAGCGAGAGCGTGACGATTCCCGCGGGCGAGACGGTGACATCCGACGAGACGGATATTTCCTTCGGCAATCTCGATTTTCTTGCCGTCACGACAAAATTCGGCTCGGTCCCGACCATGCCGACCTGCCACCGCGAGGCTGACTGCACGTCGTGGGTGGTCGAGGGAGATCATGTATCCGACCAAACCTACTCCTCAATGGAGCTGATGTGGAGCTACTTCGGGCTTTGCCGAGCCGACACATGGGCGTCGGCGGGCACCGAGACGCTGGTCTGCTTCGGCGATTCCATCACCGACGGCGCATGCTCGACCTTCAACGGCTTCAATTCCTGGGTCGATAACCTCAGCACGGCGCTTCAATCCGACCCCGCTACTCAGCATGTTTCGGTTGTGAATTCGGCGATTGCCGGGGGCGCGCTGATGTCGGGCGGCTGGGGGAAAACCGGTCTTGAGCGCTTTGAGAGGGATGTTCTGAATATTCCCGGCGTACATCATGTCATAATTTTACTCGGGACGAATGATATCCCCGGCGCGCAATATGACACTTCGGAGGAATTTATCGACGCCTACAAGACGATGATCAAGGCATGTCACGAGCGCGGGATCGCGGTTTACGGCGGCACTATCACGCCTTTCGGGAACAACGAGACTTGGTATTCGGAGCTGCATGAGAAGATCAGGACGACGGTCAATAAGTGGATCATGAGCCCCGACAGCGTGTTTGACGGCTATGTTGATTTTGCCGGCGTAACGTGTTACCCCGAGAAAGAGAACACGCTCCAGACGATCTACGACTCCGGCGACGGCTTGCACCCCAACTCCAACGGCTACGACGTCATGGGCAAAGCTGCGACGGAGGAGATGAAGAAGCTGCTGAGCAGGGCGGAGGAATGATGGGGGATTCTGAGCCCGACCTTAAGAGAGATAAGACAAGTTTAGGGTCAAGCCCTTTTTAAAGGGCTTGCGGGTTCCAAGGGCGGAGCCCTTGGTCGCGCTCCGCAGAGCGCGAAATCCCCCACCGCAAGATTATGACCGACAGGGCATAATCTTGCGGCTTATTGCCTTCAAAGAGGGCGACGAAGTCGCCCGAAGCCGGAGGGGCGTGGGGAACCATGCAATGGTGCCCCACAGCCGGAAAGGGGGTTGGGGAAAACCCTGCAAGGGTTGTCCCCAACGAAAACCGGCGACGAAGTCGCCCGGAGCCGAGCGAAGCGAGGCAAAACAGCAGCGCAAATTGAAAAAGTGCTTTGTGCCTCATAACAAGGTAAACAAAGGAACCCCATGATAATATGAATAGAACCCCATACCCGCCACTCCCTTGGTCAAAAGGTATATCAAATTCCCGCAGGAGCGAAAATTTGATATGCTATTCAAAGCAGACCCCCACCCCGCCAACCCATGCGCAGACTTATAGTCAAGCAGAGCCCCCTCCCCCTAAAAGGGGGAGGGGGTCCGGGGGTGGGGGCAAGAGCCGGAGAGGTGTGGGGAACCCCGCAGGGGTGCCCCACATCGGAAAGGGGTTTGGGGAAAACCCTGCAAGGGTTGTCCCCACATAGCAGCAAGATAGAAAATAAACCCAAGCTATATATACCCCTCCGCACTAAAGTTCTACACTTCAACTCGCCGCCATATTCTTCTGCCCCCGCCCAAATCCCCCGCATACCCCCGCACAGCAACAAGGCTTTAACCCCAAATCACGCACCTCGCCATACTAAAGTTCTACGCTTTAATGCACCATCATTTTTCCGCCCCCACAATCCCCCACACATCAACATTTTTTCAAAAAATAGGAGGACCTCATGCAAAAATACATCCGCATTCAAGGGCGTGAGAACGCCTACATGACAAAATATCCCAAAGGCGTCTTCGGCATGTGCTGGCGCCTTCTGCTCGACGGCAAGATGAGCGAGGAGGACGCCGAACGGTTCAGGGCGATCGATAAATGGTTCGTCGAAAACCTCCCGGAGCCCGAACCCTGCAAAAATCAGGAACAGGTCATTACCTTTTTCAAGACGACCGCCTCCGAAATGATCGAAAAAGCTGAACCGATGCTCCGCCTGCTCGAAAAATATGATCAGCCGTATGATATAATCTGCACAAACTTCGTCGGCACAATCATCTACGAGGACGGGTGGCAGATAGCGGTACGCGTAAAAGACGGCAGAATGATTTAACGGTCTTCGCCCCGCCTGTTTATAAAATGTTGCCGCAGGCAACGCCTTGAACTTCTGACAATCCGATATCCGATTTCCGAATTCTGAAGATGTGGTCGAAGCGACCACATCAAGAGGACAGAAGTCAGATGTCAGATATCAGAATTTCAAGGTGTCACCGGTGGTGACAGATTAAATTACTGAGGATAATGAGGGCGATTTGTACACTCCCAATTCTGAGGGAGTGTCCCATCTGCCCACATTTAAGCCCAAAGCAGTTAATGGAAAGCGATTAGTAGCGGCGAATCACCAAGAAAAAAATTATTATAATGTGGTCGTTTGGGACACTCCCGGGGGAAAAGGGAGTGTCCAACCCGCCCACAATATGTTATAATAACCACGAGGTGATAAAAATGTCGAGAGTAGCAAAAATTGATGAAAACATATATTGCCCAAGATGCGGGAAGCATGAACATCAGGTAAAACACGGCAAAAACAAGTCCGGCTCGCAGAAATACCGCTGCAACGACTGCAACATAGACTATACCCCCGAGCCGCGCCCGTGGCAGTACAGCGAGGAGGTTCGCGAGCAAGCAA
>CANQYD010000014.1 GCA_947627985.1 uncultured Clostridia bacterium | reverse complement strand
AGAAAAGAACAGACCGTGCGGTTTAAGTCTTTGTCGTCCTCCACCACTAATATCTGAAACATAATATGTACCTCCGTGAATCCGTTTTTCTTATTATAACACCCAAATGTTAAAGTTTTGTTTGCGTTTCGGGGTTTTTAAAAAAATTTTTCAAAAAATGCGCCGCACAGATGAAGTATGTGCGGCGCAAAATCGGTATTTAATGCTTTCCGGCGTTCTTGCTGGCCTCTACACTGGCGCTGGCAGCGGCTTCGCGCTGAACCTGTTCCTCCGCGAGACGCTTCTCTGCGTCCTCCACGGTCTCGCCCTCGTGGGTCAGAAACTTATCCACGAATCCGTCCTCGACTTTCTTATATGCGCCTACGACGCCGTCCTCGATCTTCTTGTACCCGCCGACAACCGCGTCGGCAATTTTTTCGTTTGCTTTTACAAGCTTTGACTTTGCCATGATAAAATCCTCCTGTGTGTTTAATATTGTTTTGCCGTTTTACGGCGAATGACCGCGATGACTGCCGCCGCAGCGCCGGCTACGGCTGTTACGACTGCGGGAATGATGAGTTTCTTCATAATAATTAGCAAGCCTTTAGAGAATCTGCTCGAAGATGTCATAAATTATTCTGTAAAATCATCACTTTAAAGCTTGAAATCGTCCTGCGTTTGTGATACAATACTCTTGTATTGTAAGCGTGGGTGATTCACGAAGGAGGTTATAAATGAAATCACCTAACAATGCAAAATATTCAACTGCGCTCTATATGAGGTTAAGTAGAGATTACGAAAACTTTGGCGACAGCGTGTCTATATAAACGCAACGAATAGTCTTGCAAAAATTCGCGCAGGAAAACGGTCTGATCATTTATGACGAGTACGTCGATGACGGCAAGAGTGGCACGAATTTCGAGCGTCATGCATTTCAAAGAATGATGGATGACATAGAAACTGCGTAGTCACGAAAGATTTAAGCCACTTCGGGCGTGAACACGTCATGATGGATTACTATTTGGAGTTCGTCTTTCCTGCAAAGCAAATCCGTTACATAGCCGTTACCGATGGCGAGGATACCGAAAAAGGACTTTCAGATTTCGTTCCGTTTCGTAACTGGTTTAACGAATGGCTTGCCAAGGATACCAGCCGTAAGGTGAAAATTGCTCTCCATGCTAAGTTTGCAGCAGGCGAGCGAACATTTACGACTGCGCCTTTGGGTTATATGCGCCATCTTGAAAATCGAAACAAACTTGCGGTTGACCCCGACACGGCTTGGATAATTGAAAAAACCTTCGATCTCGCTGTTCATGGCACTGGTGCAGGAAAAATCACTAAGATATTGATTCAAGAGAAAGTGCCAACGGCGGGTTACATCAACTATAAGAAATACGGTCAGTTTACGAAAATGCCTCTGCCGAAAAAGCCTATGCTTGGAATATCCGAGCGGTCAGCGACATTTTGAAAGACGAAGCGTACATCGGCAACAGCGTTCATGGCAAGCAGACGAATGTTTCTTATAAGAACAAAAAGAGCGTGAAAGTGAATGGTTTCGCGTTGAGAGTACGCATGAACCGATCATTTCAAAAGACGTTTTCAACCAAGTGCAGAAACAGATTGCAAGCCGCAGGCGACCCATGAAGTCAGGCAAAACGCAGGTATTTGCAGGACTTGTGAAATGTGCCGACTGCGGTTGGTCAATGAGCTATGCCGAGCGAAAATATAAGACTTGCTCGACGGGATTTTTCAACTGTTCACAGTTTCGCAAGCTCGGTAAGGTCGGAGAACGGTGTTCGGCGCACTATATCCGGTACGACACACTTTATGCCTATGTTTTAGCAAGGCTGCAGGACTGGATTTATCAGGCACATACAGACGAGAAAGTGCTTTTGAACAGGCTGCTTAAGACAAGTGATAAAGAAGCTGCGAAAGCATACAAAAAGCAGTCTGCCGAGCTTGCCAAGGCTGAAAAGCGCAAGATAGAAGTAGACCGGCTTTTCGTCAAGCTCTATGAGGACTGGTCGAGTGGGCGCATTACGGAGTATAACTTCAAGATGTTGTCGCAGAAGTATCAGACGGAGCAACAGGAATTAGTTGAAAAGATTGATAAACTCAAGTCCGAACTTGCGGCCGAAAAGCAAACAACTGCCAATGCAGAAAAGTGGATTGCTTTGATAAAACAGTATTCCGAACCGACCGAGCTGACCGCCGAGATGCTTAACACGTTGATTGAAAAGATAGTCATACACGAAGCGACAAAAGATCCCGACGGCACCAAAACGCAAGAAATTGAAATATTTTACCGATTCGTAGGTAAAATTGATTAAAACACAGACATGCGTCTTTATGTTTGTTAAACGGGTCTGGGGGCGTGGGTGAATAGCCGGATGGGCATGGGAACCCACCGCAGGGGTTGTCCCCATATATTATTAGAGTGTAAAAATTGCAAAGCCCACCTCTCTTTATTCTGCTTTAAAGCATTACATCCTGTAGCGTCGCCCCACATATCCCCGCCTCACCTCAAAAATTCCCCTCTGCCGTTGAAAAAATTTATCCCAATTGCCCTTTGCAATCCCCCGAAAAACCTGCTATAATAGCCTTAGTGAGTTTCCTTATGGTGTAAGTCCGACTGCGGGCTTGCGCCATTATTTTTTTGGAGGTAATTTTTATGCAAGACAATCAGCAGTATCTTTCCCGGGAAAAAATCGGCAGGTTGATGGCAAAATACGCCGTCCCATGCATAATTTCCCTGCTCGTCGGCGCGCTCTACAACATCGTCGACCAGATCTTCATCGCAAACGCGCCATATCTTGGCTCCTTCGGCAACGCCGCAAACACCGTCGTCTTCCCGCTCACCGTCATCGCGCTTGCGGTCGCGGTCATGATCGGCGACGGCTGCTGTGCATTCGTGAGCCTCTCGCTCGGCAAAAACGAGCCGGAAAGCGCCGGCAAAAGCGTAGGCGGGGCGATCGTCATCACCCTCATCTCAAGCGTGATCCTGACTGCCCTCTACCTGATTTTTTCGGACGGGATCATCACCCTCTTCGGCGGCACCGTCAACGCCGAGACGTTTAATTATTCTAAGGAATATTTTACCTACATCACCCTCGGCATACCGTTTTACATGTTCGGGCAGGCGATGAACCCGGTGATCCGAGCCGACGGAAGCCCGAAATTTGCGATGATCTCGACGGTCTCGGGCGCGCTCGTCAACATCGTCCTCGACCCGATCTTCATCTTCGTTTTCAAATGGGGGATGATGGGCGCCGCGGTCGCGACGGTCATCGGGCAGATTCTGACGGCGGTTCTGGCGATCATCTACCTCGCAAAACCCAAGACCGTGAGGCTGTCAAAAGCCGATTTTAAGCCGGATTTCGGGATTATGCGGACCACCTTTTCCCTCGGGATATGCAGCTTCCTGTCGCAGATTTCGCTCGTCTGCGCGATGGCGGCGATCAACAACATGATCCGAAAATACGGCGCGATGGACGAAATTTTCGGGCTTGAGGAGTTCGCGCAGATACCGATGGCAGTGGTCGGCATCGTGATGAAATTTTTCCAGATCGTGATCTCGGTCGTCGTCGGAATGGCGGCGGGGTGCATACCTATCGTCGGCTTCAACATGGGCGCGGGCAGGCGTGATCGCGTAAAATCGCTCTTTACGCGGCTCTTGGCGGCTGAAGCGCTCGTCGGCACGGTCGCGCTCGTCATCGTCGAGATATTCCCGCGGCAGCTCATCGCGATCTTCGGAGCCGGCAACGAGAGCGCGTATTACACCGATTTTGCGCTCCACGCATTCCGGATTTATCTATGTATGGTAATTTTTGCATGCGTCAACAAAGCGGCATTTATCTTCCTGCAAGCGATGGGAAAAGCCGCAGCCTCGACGGCACTGTCGATGATCCGCGAGATCGTCTTCGGCGTAGGTTTTGCATTGATCCTGCCGCGATATTTCGGTCTCGACGGCGTCCTCTATTCCATGCCCGCGTCGGATATTTTAACGGCGGCAATTTCTGCGGCAGTGATCGCCAAAACCTACAAAGACCTGAGCTGCAAAGCCGAGATCAGGACTGCCGAGGCGGTATAAACCGTCTTTCCGTAACCTTTCTGTAACCTCTCCCCCGAAACTGTAATCAATCTGTAACCAATTGTAACCTCTCTGTTCTTGATTTTGCGCCGCAGGGTGGTATAATTAAAGCATAAACCGAAAAGGGGGTACGGCGATGAAAAAATACAGGCACTCTGTTTTGAATTCGGTTCTTTCGGGAATTCTGATCTGCGGCATTTTGGCAGCCTGCGGCGTGGCTGAGAAAAATTTTGCCGAACCCGAACCGATTTCCGCCGTCGCGACGGGTATACCGACATTCACCTCGGTCTCGGTCAGCGATACCGATCCCGAACCCGGGGCAGAGCCGGGTAACGAAAAAGTCGCGCCGGACGGCGCAGAAACCTCGGTCGAAGAAGATATCGCCGCCGAAAACGAAATCTCCGAGACGGCGCAGAAGATCATCGACATCGCCGAAGAAAATTTAGGCGTAAAATACGCAAGCAACCGCTGCACTCCCGAAGAGGGCTTTGATTCGTCCGGGCTCGTCTACTACTGCTTCAAAGAGGCGGGGGTCGAGGTCCCGAGGCGGGTCAAGGATCAGCTGCGGTCGGGCGATGAGGTCGGATATGACGACCTGCGCGCGGGCGACATCGCCTTCTTCTCAGCCGAGGAAGGCGGCAAGGCGAACTTCTGCGGGATTTACGCAGGAGGCGGGCTGATCATCTATTCCCCGGCTCCCGGCGGCTCCGTCAAGACCGCCAACATCACGACGGGCTACTGGACCGCAAGGTTCGTATCCGGCGCGAGATATTTCTGACAATTTCCATTCCTCCTTACTTTCATTTACACAAGTTGCGGAGCCGGCACCCCCGGCTCCGTTGCTTTTTAGAGATTAGAATGTTAGATGGTTAGAGGATAGATTGCTTAGCTGAACATTATGCAGCTCGAACCTAATCTTGTAATTGTATCCTAAAATTTTATCTTTTCTCTTTACTTTTCCCAAGCATCATGCTATAATAATCTATTATATCTCATTTCACGGAGCTCGATATGAAAAGATGGACAGTATCTAAGGCGGACGGTGAATCCGCCAAAAAAATAAATTCCTCGACCGATCTGGGACCCTTTTTGTCCGGGATCGTCGCCGCAAGAGGTCTTAAAACGACCGAAGCTCTCGCCGAATTTTTCAATTTGGGAGACCTCAGCGACCCCTTCCTCTTAAGCGGCATGGAGGACGCAGCGGCGGTCATCAACGACGCCGTCGATTCGGGGGAAAAGATCGCGATCTTCGGGGACTACGACTGCGACGGCATTTGCGCCACCGCAATTTTATATGATTATCTTTTGAATATGGGCGCCGACGTCCTGCCGATAGTGCCGGAGAGGGACGAGGGCTACGGCTTGAGCTCGGAATATGTTCAAAAAATCGCAGACGCGGGAGCCACGCTAATAGTGACAGTCGACAACGGCGTAGCCGCACTGAATGAGGCTCGGCTCATACATGAGCAGGGCATGAAGCTCGTCGTGACGGATCATCACCAGTGCGGCGAGGAACTTCCCGAGGCTGAAGCGGTGGTCGATCCTCATCAGCCGGGGGACGTTTCTCCTTTTAAGGATTTATGCGGCGCCGGGGTCGCCTTAAAACTCTGCGCCGCTTTGGACGGAGGATCGTATGACGCCGTCTGCGAGCAGTATCTCGAACTTGCCGCTATAGCTACGGTTGCGGACGTCATGCCGCTTTACGGTGAAAATCGCTTTATCGTTTCTCAGGGCATGACGCTGCTGAAAAATTCCGAAAATCTGGGACTTTTGGCACTTTTGGATAAGATCGGCACCGATCCCGAAAAGCTGACCTCGACCGGTATCGCCTTTTACCTTGCGCCTAAGATCAACGCCGCAAGCCGCTTCGGTACGGCAAAAACAGCCCTCGACCTGCTTCTGACGGAGGACCCCGACGAAGCCGAGCGCCTTGCTTCGGAGCTTTGCGATCTCGTCGGCAAGAGACGGGAAGCCGAGGGCGGGATCATGGAGGAGATCGCCGAAAAAATCGCCTCCGACGAGGCTTTGAAATACTCCCGGGTGCTCATCGTCTCGGGTCACGGCTGGCACCGCGGAATCATCGGCATCATCGCCGCGAGGCTGGTGGAAATTTACGAAAAGCCCGCCGCGGTCATCTCGATCGACGACGACGGGGTAGCGACCGGCTCTCTGCGTTCCGTTCCGGGGTTCGGGATATTTGATCTCATCGAGCACTGCCGGGGGCTTTTGATAAAAGGCGGGGGACACGAGTTAGCCGGGGGAATCACGCTTAATGAAAAAGACATACCCGACTTTATCAGCGCCGCCGAGAGCTATGCGCGGGAAAAATTCCCCGAAATGCCGAGACCGTCTATCAACGCCGACAAACTCCTCAGAGGCTCGGACATCACCGTTGAAAACGCGGAATCGCTAAAGCGGCTGCAACCCTGCGGCACAGGAAATCCCGAGCCGATTTTTGCGCTTTCGGGGGCTGTGATAAATTCGATAAATCCTCTTTCCGGCGGTGATCACACCCGCCTCGGGCTGAGTTACGACGGCGCTTCGGTTCAGCTTTTAATGTTTCGGACAAAGACCGCCTCCCTTCCCTTTAAAGTCGGGGATCGGATAGACGCGATGGCTAACATGCAGGCAGACGAATATAGCGGCACAAAGCGGGTGACGCTCGTCGCCGTCGATTACCGTCCTCACGGCTGCTCGCAGGATAAATTCTTCGCGGGCAGCGATATATACTTAAAATTTCGCCGCCATGAAGACCCCGACCCGAAGCTTTTGATGCACGGCGCGCCGAAAAGGAGCGAGACGGTATCGGTCTACAAAGCGCTCAAGGAATCCGGCGGGATCGGCACCGTCAGCGGACTTTATGCAAAACTTTCGGGGGAGGGGATAAATTCCCTGAAACTTCGGATAATTCTTGCGATGTTTGAGGATTCGGGACTTGTCAGCGTGTCGCCGTCGGAGGAAGTCACGGTAATTCCTACCGAGAAAAAGGCTGATCTGATGAGCGGAAAGACCGCAAAAGAGCTTAAGGAAATCATTGACACATATCGGGAGAAGGTAAATCTATGACCCTTGAAACCTGCAACGAGAGCTTTGAAAACATGATAAAAAGGCTCGACGAGTCTGATCGGCACTACAACACGAAAAAGCTCCGAGAGGCGTATAATTATGCCCGCGAGATGCATGAAGGGCAATTTCGGGAGTCGGGGGAGCCCTATATCACCCACCCTCTTGCCGTCGCAAACGTCCTCTGCGAGCTCGGAATGGACACCGACGCTATCTGCGCCGCGCTTCTTCACGATGTTGTGGAAGATACTCCCGCGACCTATGACGATGTAAAAAATAAATTCGGCGCGGACGTTGCAAACCTTGTAGACGGCGTCACAAAGCTCGACAAGATCAAGCTCGCCACCAAGGAGGAGCAGCAGGCTGAAAATATCAGAAAAATCTTCCTCTCGATGTCAAAAGATATCCGGGTCATCATCATCAAGCTTGCCGACCGCCTCCACAACATGCGTACGCTCGGTTTCAGAAGCGGCGTCAAGAGGCGGGACGTCTCAGCCGAGACCATGTCGATATTCGTGCCGCTTGCAAACCGCCTCGGAATCCGTCAGGTGAAAGAGGAGCTTGAGGACATCTCGTTTTCCTATCTCGACCCCTACGCCTACTCCGAGATCGAGCAGCTCCTTGATAAAAACAAAAAGGAGCGGGAGGAATTCATCGAGTCGATAAAATCGAGGATAAAGCTCCGCCTCGCTCAGGATTTCGACCCCGTGCCGACCGTCGAAGGCAGGGTAAAGACCGCATACGGAATCTACAAAAAAGTCTACGAGCAGGGTAAGACTTTCGATGAAATATACGATAAATACGCCGTTCGGGTGATCGTCAACACCGTCACCGACTGCTACAACGTCTTGGGAATCATGCACGACATGTTCCAGCCGATCCCGAACCGCTTTAAGGATTATATATCGACCCCGAAGGCGAACATGTATCAGTCCCTCCACACCACCGTCATGGGCAGGGAGGGGATACCGTTCGAGGTGCAGATCAGAACGTGGGAGATGCATCACACCGCCGAGTTCGGCATCGCGGCGCACTGGAAATATAAGGAAGGCAGAAGCGGAAAATATAAATTTGACGAGCGGCTCAACTGGGTCCGCCAAATCTTGGATACCCAAAAGGAGACCGACGACGCGGAAGATATCGTCCGCGCCATCAAAAACGATCTTGCCCCCGAGGACGTCTTTGCGATGACCCCGAAAGGCGACGTCAAGACGCTTCCGATGGGAGCTACAGTCATCGACTTTGCATACGCTATACACACTCAGGTCGGTCACAAGATGACCGGTGCGATGGTGGATAAAAAGCTGGTGCCCTTCAACTACGTAATCAAGACGGGCGAGATCGTCGAGATCATCACATCAAAAGACCCCGACCACGGACCGAAGCGCGACTGGCTGAACATCTGCCAGACGAACGAAGCCAAGGCGAAGATCAGGGCATGGTTCAAAAAAGAGCGCCGGGAGGAAAACATCACCGAGGGCAAGGAGACCCTTTGGAGGGAGCTCCGCAGGAATTTAATCCACATAACCGAGGAGCAGCTTCCCGAGCTCGTCGCCGTCGATATGAAACACCACGGCTGCGAGACTTTGGACGATTTCTACGCCGCGATAGGCTACGGCGGAGTCACCCTTTCAAAAATCCTCCCGAGGCTCAAGGAGGACTATCAGAAGAAATTTGCGGAACCCGAAAAGCAGGAGAATTACGAGTTCACCCCGGCGACCGACCGATCCGGCACGGGTGTCATCGTCGACGGGCTTGAAAACTGCGTCGTGAAGCTGTCGCAGTGCTGCTCTCCGCTCCCGGGCGACGAGATCATCGGCTTCATTACCCGCGGGCACGGCGTCTCGGTCCACAAAAAAGACTGCGTCAACTACCTCTCCCAAAAGGACGCCGAGCCGGAGCGCTGGGTGCCGGTCAGATGGACCGGCAAGCAGACCCGGGGGTACTACAAAGTCGGGCTCGACGTCATCGGCTACAACCGGATCGGCATCTTCACGGACGTCATGAACAGCCTCAGCGAAGCTCGGATTTCAACGCACGAGGCAGCCGCGCGGGTCCTCAAAAACGGCAATTTCATGGGTTCGCTGACGATTTCTGTCGCGGGGACCGCCGAGCTTGAGGGGGTCATCGCGAGAATGCGCAAAATCAACGGCGTGCTGTCGGTCGAGAGGAGGGCAAAATGATGGACATTTTTCCGATCAGAGACCTCGGTCCGTTCGGCACAAATTGCTATATTTTAGCTGATGAGGATAATTCAGCCATACTTATCGACGCGCCTTATTCGGCGGAAATCATCGATAAAGAGCTGAAGCGCAGAGGACTTGCGCTCAAAAAAATCCTCCTGACCCACGGTCACTGCGACCATATCGAGGCGCTGAACGGTCTTTGTACAAATTACGGCTGCGAGGTGATGATCCACCCGTCGGACAGGGATATGTTATACGACGCCGGCGCCTCCGAGGCTTCCTATTTCGGCATGCCCTTCGAGCCATTTAAATTCGGCGTTTCGGAGGTGACAGACGGCGGCGTCATCAGCCTCGGCAGGATCTCTTTGGAGGTACTTCACACCCCGGGTCACACCCCGGGCTCGGTCTGCTACATCTCAAAAGAAGCCGTTTTCACGGGAGATACGCTGTTTGAAGGCTCAATCGGCAGGACCGATCTCGGAAACGGGGATTATGATCAGTTAATGCACTCGATAAATTGCTTAATTAAAAAATGCGGGAAAATGCGAGCCTTCCCGGGTCACGGAATGCCGACCGATACCGAGACGGAGAGGCTGTATAACCCCTATTTAAGGGACTTGGAGGACTTCTCATGACGCTTGTATTTGTCGGTCACAGCTTCAAATACGAGCTCGAAGCGGTGACGAAGCTCTTCTTCCCGGTCGAAACTTTTGATTTTGTAACAGCAGACTTTTCGCAAAATTTTGTTCAGACTGAAAAACGACGGCATGACCGACCGAGAGATAGTCGAAAAACTGGAAAAAATGCTCTATGTCTCGGAGGAAAAGATAAATTTAGGACTGCAAACTGCACAAAATCAGCAGAAGATTTTAGCTAATCTGCCGAAAAACAAGGTCAGTTTATACGTCTCGATACCCTTTTGCCCGTCCAGATGCGCCTATTGCAGCTTCGTTTCGCAGACTGTAGGCAGTTTTTTATCGCTGATTCCCGACTATGTCGACCGACTATGCGAGGAGATTAAATTCACAGCCGACCTTCTAAAAGGCAGGGGGATCGGGGTAGATACCGTTTATTTCGGAGGCGGCACACCCACCTCATTAACAGCTAATCAGCTTGACAAAATCATGAAAACTGTCTCTGCAAATTTTGATTTATCCTCACTTCGGGAATATACCGTTGAAGCCGGAAGACCCGATACCGTGACCGAAGAAAAGCTCTCGGCAATAATAAATAACGGCGGAGACAGAATCAGCGTAAACCCCCAAACTATTCATGATTCCGTCCTTGAAGCCATCGGCAGAAAGCACACAGCCAAGCAATTTTTTGAAGCATATGACCTTGCCCGAAAATTCAACTTTAGCGCGATAAATATTGATTTAATCTCAGGTCTCCCAAAAGACACGCCTGCGGGATTTATAGAGACGGTTAATCAAATAATTAAACTAAATCCCGAAAATATCACAATTCACGCACTTTCGATCAAGAGGGCTGCGGACCTTATGCAAAATCAAAATCGTGAAATTTTCACCGACAATTCCGCAAATATGATTAGTAAAGCTAATAAACTACTGGAAACTGCGGGCTACCGACCCTACTACCTCTACCGCCAGAAAAATCAGCTCGACAACCTCGAAAACGTCGGCTGGGAGCGCGGCGGGCACGCCGGAATTTACAACATCAACATGATGGAGGAGGTCCAGACGGTGATTGCCGTGGGCGCGGGAGGCTCGACAAAAATTGTCAACGACGACACAAAAATTCAAAGATTTTACAATCCAAAGTACCCTCTTGACTATCTTAGGTGCTTCGACGAGACAGTTTTGAAGCGAAAAATCGAAGCTGTTAATAAAATAGAAATTTAATTGGATAAATATGGCTGAAATTTTCTCACTTTGAGAGATTTCTCACTGTCTGATATTTACATTCTCAATCTACAGGAATTTTATGAAAAAGAACGACATTATTGAACTTAAAATTGATGGACTGACAAGCGAGGGCTCCGGCGTCGGAAGACATGAGGGGCTCGCTGTTTTTGTGCCCTATTCGGCTCCCGGCGACGTCATCGAGTGCCGCATTCTGAAGGTCATGAAGAGCTATTGCTTCGGTAAAATTGAAAGGATCATAACACTTGCAAATACCCGTTTTAAGCCGGATTGCGAGCTATTCGGAAGATGCGGCGGGTGCGATTTCAGACATATAAATTATGAAGAGGAGCTCAGGTGGAAGGAGCGTTTTGTTGCCGATGCTTTCAGCAGAATCGGCGGCATAAATGTCCCATGCGAACCGATTATTTCGACCGGCATTTCCACACGTTACCGTAATAAAGCAGAATTCCCGATTTGCGAGAATTTTGAAAAAGCTGTCAGCGGATTTTTCTCACCACGATCTCATCGTGTAGTTCCCTGCGACGATTGCCTATTACAGCCCGAATTATTTTCTGAGTTAATTAAAATTATTTTGGATTATCATAATTCACGAGATCTTTTATGCTATGATGAAGCCTCTTGTAAAGGACTTTTGCGGCATATTTTCATTCGCCAAGGCTATCATTCCAAGCAGATAATGCTGTGCCTTGTTGTCACGGAATTCACTCATGAATATGATGATTTAGTACCGATCCTTACCGAGAAATATCCCGATATCAAGTCGATTTTCCTTAACATAAATTCTCAGAACACTAATGTAATTCTCGGAAACCGAGATTTTTTACTTTATGGCGCGGAGACTATCACGGATTCGATCTGCGGAATCGAGACTGAGCTATCTCTTCACAGTTTTTACCAAGTGAACACTGCGGCTGCTGAACTTTTGTACCGCAAGGCTGCCGAGTTTGCCGACCTCCGAGGCGGTTTGCTGCTCGATCTATACTGCGGCGCAGGTACCATCGGGTTGTCGATGGCTGGCAGCGCGTCCAAGGTCATCGGCGTCGAAATTGTGCCGCAGGCGGTCCAAAATGCCCGAAAAAATGCGATCGCTAACGGGATTTCTAACGCTGATTTTTACGTCGGGGGCGCCGGGAAAATCGCCGAAATGCTTGCCGAAAAGGGTCTAAAGCCCGACGTGATCGTTGTCGATCCGCCGAGGAAGGGGTGCGACGCCGCTACGCTCGACGCGATTCTGAAAATGAAGCCCGAGAGGCTGGTAATGATTTCCTGCAATCCCGCAACAGCTGCGAGAGACGCGAAATATCTCGGCGCCTGCTACCGGGTCGAGAGGCTTTGCGCGGTGGATATGTTCCCGAGAACGAGGCATGTCGAGACGGTATGCCTATTGTCCAAAATAAATGTCAATTAACTTTTTGCGATTAAGCTTACCGTTGATGAGGTGGATTTTTTTCGCTGAGAAGAAAGCCCGGCTATGTGAAACCATGCTCTTACGACGGCGAAAAATGAATTATCGAATGAGAGGATACAAATGAATCGAGACGAAATATTAAAAACCAATAAGCATTACTGGGATACTTACGCAGATTTGTGGTTTGGAACTACAGCGCTCCCTACTTACGGAGTACACTTTGTAACAGAGAATGAATTACACCTTTTTGACGATGTTTCCGGAAAGAAAATACTTGAAATATGCTGCGGCAGCGGTCATTCCTTAAAGTATCTTGCCGACAGAAATGCCGGTGAATTATGGGGCGTAGATCTTTCTCAAAAGCAACTTGAAAATGCTGAGCGGTATTTGAGCGAAAACGGTTACCATGCGAAACTCATCTGCTCTCCAATGGAAGTCGCGACGGGTATTCCGGAAGAGTATTTCGATTTCGTTTATTCAATTTACGGGATTGGTTGGACGACTGATCTTGACGGTACTTTCCGGAAAATAGCCTCATACTTAAAAAAAGACGGTATTTTCATTTTCAGCTGGCACCATACTCTCAATTACTGTATTGCATGGTCTTGCGATGAACGGAAAGATGTAATTGAAAATGATGCCTTGATAATGAACAAAAGCTATTTTGACGAGTCCTACTTCAGAATGCCGGTAGACGGCAGCGAAATCCTTCTGTGCAACCGAAAAATATCCACCTATGTCAACGCTTTGGCTAAGGCGGGATTTGTAATCGAGCAAATGGTTGAGCAGACCGATGACGCAACGATGCATGCGGAAGGCGATATCAGTATCAAAGCCAAAAAAGCAAAAATGCTTCCTATTTCGGTTTTATTCAAGGCAAGAAAATTATAGAGAAAACCGGATGATCGCTGCGAAATATTGAGACAATGGATTTCAGCAAACAGGTATCAGCGTCAATTTTGGCGTATGAATACAAATAAAGAGAAAGGGTGATGTCATATGAAAAAGAACCGTGTATGGAGGGTTCACGTTTTCTAACCCTCCGAATAAAACTTTGGAGGATATAAATGGAAAACCAAATCAAGTATGTGCAGTTATCCGCTGACAACAAAGAAGAATGTGCTGTCTTTGAAAACCTCATGTCCGACTATGTCAAGGAGCTCGACGAGCACGGGCACAAGCCGATGCCGGAGGGATTTTTGCAAAAGTGGGTCGACAGCATCATCGAAATTCAAGGACAGCCCGACCGCCACCTGGAGCTTTGCTTCGCCCTCGGTGAGCCGGTCGGATTTCTCTACGGCAAGGTCGACCGCGAGGGTCACAGGGGCTTCATCAAGCCCGGGTGGGGGTATATTATGGAATTTTATGTAAAACCCGGGCACCGCAGGAAGGGCTATGGCAGGGCGATGTTTCGGCGGCTCGAGCGGCTTTTTGCCGATGATGGGGCTGCGATGATGTACCTGACAGCCGACCCCGTCACAGGCAGACCGTTTTGGGAAGCGATGGGCTTCTTAGCGACGGGCGAGCGGTCGCCCGAGAATAAGATGGAGATATATGAAAAATCTGTGCCATTCGACTTAAGCGGGAGAGAAAAGCTCATGCCGCTTACGGAAGAAACCGCCACGGAGATAGGTGGCTGGAGGTATGAGAGTCCGTATGAGGCGTACAGCTTCCGCGGAGCCGCTGACGGCTGGCTGATGGATCGCTCAGGCTGGGGGACGGAGCAGTTTTGCCTTTGCGACGGCGATCGGGTGATCGGGCAGGTCGCGTGCCAGCTCGATGGCGGCGAGATGTGGGTCGGCTGGTCGATGAATCCGAAGCTTTGCGGAAGGGGAAGCGGCGCCGATTTTGTGAGAAAATGCGTGTCGGAGATACGCCGTGTGACGGGGTTTGAGGGGTGCATTAAGCTTCGCGTGGCGGCGTGGAATCGTCGGGCGATCAGAGCCTATCAAAAGGCGGGCTTTGCATATGTGGAGACGATTTTGGATGAGATCGTCTATACCGACCGGATGGAGGATTTTTGGGTGATGGAGTTGAGGGGGAGAGGGATTAGGAGATGTGGTTCTCACGGGGTGGGGGATATTAAGATTTGAGGCGGGGTATGTGTCACTACCTATCCTTGAAAGAATCAGATACCTTGGGTCTGGGCTATGCGCCTCTGACGAAGCTTGATGGGAGAGGAAACCTTGGAACCGGGCTGTGCGCCCCTACCATACCCTGATAGGAAAGGAGGCTCCGGGCGAAGCCCGACCGCGCGCGAGCGCGGTCGCTTCCTCCGCGAAGCGGAGGAAGCCGGCGCCTTCGGCGCCGGGGGGCTTCGCCCCGTACCTTCTGCTCCTGCCAAGGCTGTGTGATATGCGCAAGACCTTCATCAAGCCCCGCCTCCTCCTCGGGGAGGGACGACTTGCGCAAAAACTATCTCATCGCACTTCGCAATCAAAAGCGTGGGATTACTTGTGCTCTGAGAGTTTTTGTCGCAAGTCGGGGTGGGGACTTAAAACAGCATTCCCCCGATTTTGCCTCTGCGAAATTGGGGGAATACCTTTTGCAAAGGGCGCGGCGGGCGAGGAAAACAGTCTCATAATCAATGTGCATGAACTTTCCAAAAGAGAAGCAACACTTCGCATGGGAGCACCCCGCCGATCAAAGCAAGGCAAAAAGCCGCGCTTTCTTTTAATTCAGTAAAAACACGTCCCTACACCCCCTCCCCCTCGATCCCCCTCAGCAGCCACCCCGCGGCGCCGGTATAGATCGACCACCCGCCTCTTCCCATGCAGTTCTTGTTCGTGTAAACGTCCCCGCAGAGGTAGTAAGGCTCGGTCTTATACCTTTGGTGCCCGCCGTTTTCGGAATGCGCCACAGGGCTCAGCGCGTCGATAATCTCCTCCGCCTCCTCGTCAAGTCCCGCTTTTTTCATCGCGATCGCCAGCCAGACGGCGGCATGAGTATACTGCCCGCCGTTCTCCCTAAGCCCCTCGGGGTAGTATTTGATATACCCCGGGTCGGGCTCGCTCATGTCGTTAAATGCCGGCGCAAAGAGCCTGACGGTTCCCCGCTTTTTGTCATAAAGCTCGCGATAGGCTTTCAGCAGCGCTTCACGGGTGAAGTCCCTATCCAACCCCGCAAATACGGCAAATGACTGCGCGATCGAGTCTATCCGGCAGCATTCGGACTTTTGCGAACCGAGCGGCTCGCCGTTTCCGTAAAATCCTCTGAGCCAGTGGTCCTTGTCCCTGCCGTTTTTTGAGACGCTTTCCCTGAGCTGTTCCGCGTATTTTCTTAGATTTTCGGCATATTCTCTCTCCCCGCGGCTCATCGAAATCAGCGAGAACCTTTCAAGGACCATGATATAAAATTCGCTCAGCCAGACCGATTCGCCTCCGCCCATGCCCACTTTGTCAAACCCGTCGTTCCAGTCGCCGGAGCCTATGAGCATAAGCCCATGCTTTCCGGTTTTCCCGGCAAGGCAATCTATCGCCCTTTTGCAGTGGCGATACACATTCTCCCTCATCGCCGTGCGGTAGACTTCGCCGTAGTTCTGCTTAAATTCTCCCGGGATATCGAGCCCGCCGGAATATGCGACAGAAATATCCAAAATATCCTCATCGCCCGTCGCCTTGATATATTCGCATACCGCATACGCCAGCCAAAGCGGGTCGTCCGAGATATGCGTCCTGACCCCTCTTCGCTTTTTGTTCGGAAGACTGTGCACCCAGTGCATCACGTCTCCCTCGGCAAACTGCGCCATGCAGCATCTTAAAATCTGCGACTTAAGCACCTCGGGCTTATGCTTAGCTAAGCAGCACGCGTCCTGAAGCTGATCCCGGAACCCGAACGCGCCCGAGCACTGATAAAACCCGGTTTTAGCATAAAATCTTCCATGCAGAGCCTGATAGTAAAGCCACTTAGCCAAAATCCTCCGATTTTCGGGGGTATTTTTATCCGGAAGATCATTAAACTCCTGCTCGGTAAAATATTTCGGCATATTTATCGCGGCATTTTCGGAGAGCGCGCAGGTAAGGAAAAAGTCAATTTTTTCATCACCCGATATCTCACGTTTAACGGCGGCGGCGAGACCTTCGTGCGGTGAAACTTCGCCCGAGAAATCCCCCGAAAAAATCTTTTCCCGATCTGTCTCGCAGACGGCTTTTTCGGAACACATCACCCCCATAAAAGCGCCCGTCTCGGAGCTCGGGGCATGTATCAAAAGCCCGTTTTCAAGCATTTTGGGGATAAGCATTCCCGAGCCGAACCTATCGGGCGAAAGACAGGGCTCGGTGTAATAAATCACCGACGAGCCCGCGGGAGCATTTATATCCACCGAAATCTTTTTGCACATTCCTTTACTTGACACCGTCACCCTGATCTTTGCCCGATAATTTTCTCCCTGTGATGAATATTCCGCAAACCCGAACCCGAATTTAGCAGCCGAGCCGTCGATAAGATCATAAAATTTCCCGCCCGATAAAAGCAGCAGTCTTTCCCCGGAGTTATCCCTCATCGGGTCGTTTGACCACGGGGTTAAGCGGCACTCCCGGGAGTTGAACGCATAGGAAAACCCCAGCGAGCAGGAGGACAGAAGCGTCCCGAAGACGGGATTTGAGAGCACATGACACCAAGGCAGGGGAGGGGTATCATTGATGACGTAATCGCACCCCGAAAATCCCCCGCAAGCCACCTCTTTATCGATATCAAAATGACCCGGCTCCGACCTTTCTATCTTAATGAATTTTCTCTCCGGCTTTTTCACAGGGCTTTCTGTGATGTCGCTTTCGCAGACCTGCCTCGAAAAAGCCCTTGCCAGTTCATCGAGCCCCGGTCTTGTCTTTGAGATGTCGAGCGGCAGGATACCCCCGGGCGAGTAGATGAACCCTTCGCAGCCCGCCTCCTCGGCGGCTCTCACGAGGTCGTTATAGTGCTCCCGCTCGTATCTCCCGCCGTCGTCGTAGATGGCGATCAGCTGCATCTTCAATCCGCATCTTCTTATAAGATGATACGCCCCAAGATACGCCGACAGCTTCGCCCGATCGTTTCTGCCGTTAAGTTCTATAGCCACGGTCGGGATATCCGTAGCAGCCGAAATCTCAAAAAGTGAATTCAATGGAAGCAGGGCAGGGGAGATGTTTTTTACCCCGGAGCCGCCGTATAAAATCTTCGGCAGCAGCATTCCCGCGACCCTTCCGGCAGCAGTGTCAGCCCTCGGAAGACGGCACGCAGAAGCCCTCTTTCTTCTTAGGATATTGACCCGGTTTATCAGCTCCTCTTTAGACTGCGCGCAAACCGTAAACGCCGTCAGTTCCGTAGAAGATTTAGCCGGCAGATCGATCCTGCACCCGATATATACGCAGGGATCGGGCTCGCAGATAAGGCTCGGGCGGATCTCATTGACGCTGTCCTTCAACCCGTCGGCGCCGAAGGGATATTTTAACACCTCGCCCCGATCAAAACTCACCGTCAGCTTTAAGTCCTCGACAAACCCGAACGCGGCATAGATTTTCTTGTCCTCCCTGACCCTCGTCACCGTCACGACGTCAAGAGCCGGGTCGCGATCAAGTCTTAAAAACATCTTTGAATATGCCGGGTGGGTGCGCTCATCTTTATCTTCAAGAAGCGACGGCTCGATATATATCGCGGCATTCACCGGCACCGTCCTGCCCGTCTCATTTTTGAACGCAAACCGCCTTATCTCGCAGGGAAGGGTCTCATGAAGCGACGTCATCAGTCCCATACGCAGGTTTTGCGTGTTCATATAGAGCTTCACGCTGTCCTCGCACAGCTCAGCCGAAACGCCGCCGTTTTCGAGGTTTACCGTGAAAGGTTGGATATCGCCGTCCTCGCCCGCGAGGCAGATAAACCCGCCGGGTCTTGTGAAGGGCTTCGGCTTGAAATCGTAGACGTTTTTGGAGCGGTAGATGAATTTCGAGCACCCGCAGGAGGACATCAAAAGCGTGCTGTCGCCGTTTGAAAAAATCCTCATCTTCTGATCAAAGGGGTCGGGGCGATCGATGATCTCACTGTCAAAGTCGGTCTTTTCCGGGGTATTCTCCGGCGGTCGTCTTAAAATGTTTTCAAACACCGCCGTGCCGAGGTGGAACCGCTCGTCCAAAAGCTCTGCGGCGCCCATCGATCTCAGATCCTTCATGAATCTTTTTTGCATGATCCCGCCGGAAAGTACGTTGTCCGCCGAGAGTATCGACATGCCGACGTGGTGCGCCATATAGCTTCTGACCGGCTCGGGACCGCCCGATGACGGCGAGGTGTAATCAAGTGCCTCATAGAGCCCGTATGCGCCGTACATATTGAGATCACAAAGCTCCCGGAGGTTTTCCGCGGCTTCCCTCGGGGCATATGAATAGGAAATATATGTCGAATAGGGAGATATTACATAGCTCTTCTCCAGCCCCCGTCTTATGCCCGTCGCAGGCACTCCGTGGGCTGAATACCGGTAGTTTAAAGCCGGGTCGAAGCTGTAGCAGCCGCTTTCCGAGATTCCGTAAGGTCGGGACATTTTTGACGCGTATTTTCTCTGCACCCAGAGCGCATATTTAAGGCTTTCGCTCGATAAAGACCCCTCGGGACATTTTAAGAAAATCTCCGGCATGAAGAATTCAAACATCGTGCCCGAATATGACGCGGCGCCGCCGAAAAATCCCGATGACAGCATAGCCCGCGAAAGCCTTTGCCAGTGGCTTTTCGGGACCTGACGGGAGGCGATCGCCCAGTATGAGAGAAGCCTTGCCTCGCTCATCAGAAAATCGTAGCGGTTTTTTGTGAGATTTCCGCTTTTTTCGATTCCTATCGCCATCAGCCCACGTATTCCATCATAAAATGCCGCAAGATCGGTTGCGTTTATGATCTTTTCGATTCTGCCGGCGATTTCTTTCATCTCGCCGCCGAGATCATAAAGCCCCTCTTTTAAGGCGACCATGCAGACCGTGAAGTTGCCGCTGTCAACGCTCGAAACAAACTCCGGTCCGATGATCTTAAGAGTCTCGGTGTCGTACCAGTTATACAGATTTCCCTTGTATTTTTCGAGCCGCTCGACGGTCTCAAGAGTCCTTAAAAGCCGATCATGAAGCTGTCTTAGGTTAATCAGTTTTCGGTCGTATGCCGCAAGGCAGCTCAGCATATATAGTCCGATGTTTGTGGGAGACGTTCGGTGCGCGACCCGATACACCGGCGAAAACTGCACGTTGTCGGGCGGAAGATAATTATCGTCCGCCGTAACGCTGTTTTCAAAGAAGCTCCACATGTCTGCCGTCTGCTTTGAAAGTTCCCTTGAATCGCGGTACCTCAGCCCCGCAGTCTCCTTTTTTGCAGGCAGCAGGTCGATGCATAAAAGCGCCGGCATCATCGAAAAAACAGCCCCCGCAAGGCGTATCGGATAATCGCTTTGCCAAAGAAGCGACAGGCTTAAAACCTCGGGGACAAGGTAATACCGCAGGGGGAGCACCCCGGATTTGTCCTGAGCGTCAGCCGTCGTCCATTCAAGAAGATTCCGACCGCTCATAAGCCGCAAAACCGCGGTGACGGCGGCTCTTAGGGACTTTATTGCCAGAGTCGGCAGCATAATCACGCTGTATAAAATATATCGAAGCGACTGCGAAGCCGTGCTCAGAAGTCCCGAATAGTAGGACCTCCCGAAGCCCCCGTCGCAGAATAAAGCCCGAAGAGCACCCCATAATGACGGGCTTATCCACATCAAAACCGCCGAAAATGCGATTACCGAGCCCAAAGGAGGCTCAAGGAAAAATCCCGGGAAAAAGCAGGAAAATACCGATACCGGAGTAAGCGCGCGCCTTAGATTGTCAAGCAGTTTAAGCTTTGATATGCAGTCGAATCTTTTGGAAAAAATCTCCGGGATATTCTGAAAATCGCCTCTTATCCACCGATCGAGCCGCCTGTAATAGCTCTGCGGCGACTTCGGAAAGCCCTCGGTGAACAAGATGTCGGAGGCGTAGGCGGTCCGCAAAAGCTCGCCCTCTAAGATATCGTGGGATAAAATCCTCTCTCCCGTCAGCATTTTTGAGCATTCATGCAGCGCCGTGACGTTGATAAGTCCTTTGCCGCAGAAGGTACCCCTTCCGAAGACGTCCTGCCAGAGGTTTGCGGCTTCGCCGTCGTAGCTCGAACGTGAGCCGATCCCCCCGACGCTTTTTGAAAACTCCGTCCTAAGACTGTCCTCGAGCCGGGTGATCATTCTCGGCGCGATGACGCCGTACCCGTGGGTGATCTTCCCGCCCTCGGTTTTTATTTTGTTCATGGGATGAAGCGCCGCCGCCAAGAGTTCCCTGACCGAATCCATCAGCGGAAGCGTGTCCGAATCGACCGCGCAGAAGTAGTCGCAGCCGATAAGATCATTCACCCGCCCGAGTTTAAGATAAAAATCCTCCGAGCCGGTTTTCAAAAATTCGCAAAGCTCCGCCAAAGCGCCTCTTTTTCGGCATTTTCCCATGTATTCCTGCTGCGTCTCCGAGAAGCTCCGTTTTCTCACTATCACCGAAAATTTCCCCGGCACCTTGTTTTCAAGTTTCATGACCGCTTCCCGCAGGCTTTCAAAGACCGCGCGATCCTCCGACGTTATCGGCACCTGCTCGGCTGCAAGATCAAGCAGAGCGCAGATCATGATGTTCTCACCCGGGTTTAAGCAGTGAAGCCGCAGGAGCTTGTCATAAATTTCCTCTGCGCCCTCGGGATCGGTGATCTGCGCCGACAAAACGATCGCAACCCGCTCTTTTTCAAGTTCGGGATCGTCCTGCTTGAGCCGCATAAGCCGTTCGCAGCTTATGTTGTGCCGCAAAATGCGGTCGGAAAGGGGTCTTAAGGCTTCGACGGCGGGCAGGATCAGCATTATAAAAAGCCACGGGCAGCCGGCATATCCCGAAATCAGAACCGAGAGGAGGGCTGAAAAGATCATCAGAAAAATCACGGCAAAGACGGCGTGCTTCGGCTGTAAATATTTGTTTTTCATGATCCCGAGGGCGCGCAGGTCCAAAAATCCCCCGCGGGATTTTTCAAGAAGTCCGTCGCACAGTTCGCACTCATCGACGTGATTTTTTCGGGCATGAAGATATATCGCCTCCCGGTATGACGACTTGGTCTTTATGTCGCTTCTTCGGTATGCGGGATCGCCTGAAAGCCTTATGGCAACGGGGTTTACGACCTCGTTTATCCGACCGAGATCGACGCTTCCGATGTCGGAAAGAAGCGACATCAGCCGAATCACCCCGGGGTCGGAGCGTGTGATCATCTCAAAAATCCCGCATATCAGTTTATACCTCAGCGTCTCGGCGAGATATTCAACGTCCGGGGCAAAGATTTTTTCCCGCGAAGCGCGGTCGCGAATGATCTTTATAATCCCGTCGCTTCCCGGAAATTCCTCCCCCGAGCGCTCGATTATATCGCCCGCGAGATCGAGCCCGCGGTGGCTTATAAACCTGCGCTTAAGATCCCGCGACGGCTTTTTGAAGCAGCCCCGAAGGACCGAGTGAAAGTTGTCGGCAAAGTATGCCTCAGCCGCGTTTTCGGTGCCGTTCTGGAGGTAAAAGGAGTAGATTTTTTTTAGCTTTCTTAACTTTTTTGCGGATTCCGAGGCAAGACTGTAGAGGCTTATTTTCCCGTTTTTTCCGAATTTATGCATAAAACCCTCCGAGACTTTTTTGGATAGTATTAGCAGATTCGGGTGGGATTATGCGGAAAAAATCTCCCGAAAACCCTTTATAAATAAAAATACCCCCCGCCCTCCGAAACTTAGGAAGGCGGGGATTTTCGGGATCAGCAGCCGCAGCCGCAGTCGTTTCCGCAGCCGTTGCCGCAGTTGTTGCCGCAGTTGTTGCCGCAGCCGCAATTGTTGCCGCAGGAGTTGCAGCAGCCGTTGCCGTTGAAGCCGAAGAGGATGATCAGGATGAGAATGATGATCCACCAGTAACCGTTACCGAAACAATTCATAATAGTTTGCTCCTTCATGTATAATTTCTGAAGTCTGAACTTCATACTACAGTTTATGTCTCGGCTGAAAATGTGTTACTGCCGCTATCGTAGGCAAGCCGACTTTTTGCATAGAATTTAGCGATGATGATTATCGCGCGGATTTTCCGGCGATACTTTTGATACCGATTTTTATTATTCATGGGAGGACAGACCAATGTTTGAATTCAACGAGCTTTATAAAAACTCCGACTTCACCGAGGACGCGCTGAGGGCTGTCGGTCACGCAATCTCAAAAGCCCAGAAGATGGGACACACCTACATCGGGACAGAGCATCTGCTGCTCGGGCTGATGTATTCGGGAGGCGCCGCGGGCGCGATACTTTCACGCTTCGGGCTGAGTTATCAGTCGGTCGAGAAGAAGATCACCGAGCTCATCGGGATAGGGGAGCCGACTGCCGTCAACGGCTCGATGCTGACCCCTGCGGCTAAGCGGTGCATAAGATTTGCAAAGAGGACGGCGATCGAGGTCTCAAACACCAAAACCGGTACCGAGCACATTCTCTGCGCGATCTTAAATCAGCAGAATTCTACGGCGAGGAGCATTTTATACGATCTCAACTGCAATATCTCAAAACTTTCGAGCAGCGCGGGCGAAGCGGTCGAAAAGAGCGCGGCTGTGGCGCACAGAGACGGCTCGGCAAAGTCCCACAATACCCTTGAAAAGTACGGCTACGACATGGTCGAGCGGGCTTCTACGGTCGGTTACGACCCATGCGCCGAGAGGGATAGGGAGATCGGCAGGGTGATCGAGATACTCTTAAGACGTCAAAAAAACAACCCCTGCCTCGTCGGGGAAGCGGGGGTCGGAAAGACGGCGATCGTTGAGGCACTGGCTACGAAAATCAGCCGCTCGGAGGTACCGGAGCCGCTCATCGGCAAGCGGATTTTCTCCCTGAGCCTGACCTCCCTTCTTGCGGGCGCCAAGTACCGCGGGGACTTTGAAGAGCGCCTCAAAGCCTGCATCGACGACGCCTCAGCCTCCAAGGACGTGATTCTTTTTATAGATGAGATGCATACCCTCGTCGGCGCGGGCGCGGCGGAGGGCGCGATAGACGCCGCAAACATCTTGAAACCGATGCTTGCAAGAGGGGAGCTCAGAATGATCGGGGCAACGACCTATGATGAATACCGCCGGGTGATCGAGGGGGATAAGGCTCTCGAACGAAGATTCTGCGTCGTGAAGGTAGACGAGCCGGATCATGCCTCGGCGGTCAGAATGATCAAGAGGATCAAGCAAAAATACGAGCAGCACCACCGTGTTGCCATCACCGACGGCGCCATCGAGGCGGCAGTCTGTCTATCCGAAAAATATATCACCGACCGACGTCTGCCGGACAAGGCGATCGACATCATCGATGAAGCCTGCGCCTCTGTAAAGCTGAAAAGCTTTACTAAAAATGACCGTTCCGGGCTCTCGGCAGCCTTCAACGACTACGTCAGCGGGAGGATCACGAAGGAGAAATATTTTGATGAATTGTTTAAAAATACCGCTCACGAGGAGACTCCCGACCGGGTATCCGAAAAAGACGTGGAAAGGGTTTTAGCTTTACAGACAAAGATCCCGAGGAGCAGCTCCCTCTCCTCCCGTTCCGATGATCTTCGGGCTGAGCTTTCACGCAGCATCATCGGTCAGGAAGACGCCGTGAACGCCCTGATATCGGCGCTTAAGCGGGCAGGCTCGGGGATTTTGGAACGATCCGGACCGTTGGCGTCGCTGATGTTTTCGGGACCATCGGGAGTGGGCAAAACAGAGCTGTCAAGGCTTTTAGCTTTACATTTATTCGGCTCCGAGGAGGCTTTGATACGCTTTGACATGTCGGAATTTTCCGAGCCTCACACGGTCTCCCGGCTCATCGGCGCGCCTCCGGGATATGTGGGTCACGACAGCGGCGGAGAGCTCACCGAACGGGTGAGAAAGCGCCCTTCCTGCGTGCTGCTTTTTGATGAACTTGAAAAGGCAGATCGGGAGGTAATATCCATTCTTTTACAGATTTTGGATGCCGGCTCCCTCACCGACGGCACCGGCAGGAAGGTGTCCTTTCGCAGCTGCGTCGTCATCATGACGACCAACGCGACGGCTGAAAAGAGCGCGGCGGTGGGCTTCGCATCCGGCAATCAGAGCGCAAGAGCGGGGCTGTCGAAAGCCTTTTCCTTTGAGCTTCTGAACCGCCTCGACGCGGTTTGCAGCTTCCGTCGGCTCGGGCTTGAGGACTGCTCGAAGATTGCTTCACTGCGGCTTGAGGAGCTGAAAAATCGGGCTTACGCGAGGGGGATAATGCTCGAAATGCCGGAGGGTCTGCCTCAGAAAATCGCGCAGATGTCGGATTTTGAGCGCTTCGGAGCCCGAGACGTCGCGAGGGTGGTGGCAGAGCAGATCGGCAACCCGCTTGCGGACATTCTTTTGTCGGGCGCGACCGGGACCGTCAGAGTGGGTATCGACGGAGGAATCGGGCTGGAAATTTCCTCCGCCGTATCGGCATAAACCGTTAATCTACTCAACTGTCAGCGCGATCTCAAATCCGAAATCGCAGGTGCCGGTGCCGGCGTTTCCGAAGGGGTCGGGGACCGCAAGGCAGCTGAGCCGATAGCTTCCCGGCTCGGTCGGAGCGGTGAGCTCGACAGTGTCATAAGAGAGCCTGCCGGGGTCGTTTGAGATGTGCAAAAAGTCCTTGCCGCCGATGTTTACGGGCTCATTGTTCAGCATTAAGATAACGGCGACGCCGTCGATTTCCTCGGGATAGCAGCCGGTGCGAAGGCTGAGTTTAACTGTCTCGCCGGGGCTTACTTTGATCTTCTTCGGCGGGATTCTGACAATATTTTCCTCAACATTGAACTGTTTTCCGACAACAATTCCCTGATATTTACAGTCAAGATATTTTTCGGGATCATCTGGCAGCTGCTGAATTTCGGGCTTGCAGCTGTCATTCGTGAGCCGAACTCGATAAGCAACGCCCCGAGTTTTTCCGGAATTTTCCACATTTTCATCGCTCATGATGACAGCGATGAGGCTGTGCTCGCGGTCCATCGAAAGGTCGGTGGCAAGCCTTAGCTCGGTCTCGGTCAAGCCGCCGCCGGGGGTCAGGATATAGCGGTCGGAGGTCACGCCATCGACCGTAAAATCGGTCTCTTCGCAGTCCAAAAACAGCTTCAGAATGAAGTTTTCACCGGGTCTGCCGCCTCCGAAAGTGAGCCGGATCGGGTCGTCGAAGGTCTCAAGATGACATGCCTCGCCGTCGCGTTGACCGTAGGTCCGAATGTTGAAGATAAACCCTGCGGAAGCCGCATTTTCGGCGTTTTCCGGGGTCTTCATGATTATCCCGGAGCGCTTGGTGACGTTGCCGTCGGAATCTTTAGAATATGAAAAATAGTGGGAATTATCCAGCCATCTTGTAAACTGCTTAACTATTTTCGGACCGACCGCAACGGCTGAAACGGTCAGCATGGCGACGACAGCAGCAATAATTAAATATCTTAACATTATCCCGACCGAACGCGAGGTTTTTATGCCGTTTTCGGACGGGATTTTTGCGATAAGACTGCTCATTTTTTCCTCAAATTCGGGTGAAAAATCGTGCTCGGAGACTGCGATTTCCGCGGAAAATCTGTCGCCCAAAGTGTCCTCAAAAGCCTTAAAAAGATTGTTCATAGCCCATTTCCTCCAAAATTTTCCTGAGATTTGCCTTGGCGCGCCTGATCCGGCTCTTGACCGCTTCCCGCCCGAGCCCGAGCGCCGAGCCGATCTCGCCGACCCCGAAACCGTAGTAAAATTTTAACAGCAGCACCTCGTAGTGCGCGTCCGGGAGCCTCGCGAGCGCGTCCCGGAGCACCGATTCGTCGAGTTTTTCGAGGATTTCGTCGGCGAAATTTCCGGCGGCGGGGTCGAAATCCTCGGGCAGGCTGACCTCGGTCCGGCTCTTTTTTCGCAGCATGTCGATTGCGATATTTTTGACGACGATGACCGCGAAAGCCCGTTCCTTAGTGGGTTCGGCGGGTATTTTCGCGATGTTTTTGATGATCCTCGCGAACGCTTCAAAGACCGCGTCCTCGGCGTCGAACGGGTTCCCGAGGACGGAATTAGCGACCGTGAACATGAGGTTTTTATATTTGGAAAATAGTTCCTCTACGCGGCTGCGGGGGTCGGGTGACGATTGGGTCATGCGGGTGCCTCCTTTCTGTGGGGTCATACATTATAACGTGCGGGGCGGGGGAAAGGGGTCGGAACAGAGGACAGAAGTTAGAGGTCAGAGGACAGATTTTGATATTTTACCTGCTGCTTCTGATAGGGGTCGGTAGGGGTTAGCCGACCTTTGCTCCCAACTTTCTGCGACCTACCGGCTTGTGGTAGGAGCAAGGGGTACGGGCGAAGCCCGTGCGACGAAGTCGCACCGCCGACGCTCCGCGTCGGCGCGCTGCCTGCGGCAGCGGGGCTTCGCCCTCTGCTCCCCCTGTTCCCGCAGAAGCCTTAAGCCGGAGTGCAGAAGGAGGATTCCGATCTTTTACCTCCAGCTCCTGCTAAGGCTCGTCAGCAGCACCCAACCCCCGTACCCAGCCTTCTGTACCCTACCAACCCCGGTAGGAGCAGAAGGCTCGGGGCGAAGCCCCCGGCACCGAAGGTGCCGGCTTCCTCCGCTTCGCGGAGGAAGCGACCGCGCTCGCGCGCGGTCGGGCTTCGCCCTGCGTGCCCTCCGGCTACGCAGAAGTCTGAAATCAGAGTGCAGAAGTCAGATTCCGATCTTTCACCCCCAGCTCCTACTAAGGCTCGCCATTCGCACCCACCCACCCCTAAAAAATTCCTAAATCTCCCAATAAAAAATCATCCCATCATTTCCCACCCATAACCCGCCCCCAACCTGCGCATATTATTCTTGCGGACTGCCGCAAAAATTCAGGAGAAATGCCGGAAAATCCCATAAATCCGCCTTTTCCGGCTCCGAAACCGGGAGATTGTAATGAACCCAATACTGAAAAAATTTACCGTATTCACCGCCGTTTTTGCCGCCGCCATCTTGGCAGGCTGCTCGTCGCGAAAGGCTGACGGCTCGATCACCGAGCCCTCTGCGCCCGAAATTTCTCGGGAGGAAAGCCGCATAAAGCCCTCGGAGGCGCCCGGAATATATCCCGAAACGCTTCCCGAGACGGTTCCCGACCCCATTCCCGACCCGTACGCGACGACCGATATCGACGCCTTGGTCGATCCGCTTGCGACTTTGAAGGACGATAAAGCGGCGCTCGGTCGGGATTATTCGGCTCTTGATACCGCCTGTCACGGCTACGGTCAGGGAGTCAGGTTTGACGAACGAAACCGTCCCGCCGACGCGGTCGAATTTAATAACGGATATTCGGAATATAACGCCATAGCTATTCGCGAGACCGATGATCTGACCATAAATCTTACCTTTGATCAGGGATATGAGAACGGCTACACCTCTAAAATTCTCGATACATTAAAGGAAAAAGGCGTCAAGGCGACGTTTTTTGTCGTCGGGGATTATGTCAGACGCGAGCCGGAGCTCGTAAAGAGAATGATCGACGAGGGTCACACCGTCGGCTCCCACTCGGTCCACCACTACTCCATGCCCTCTCTTTCGGTCGATGAGTGCCGCGATGAGATCATGGAGCTTCACCGTGAAGTTCTTCGGGATTTCGGCTGCGAGATGACGCTCTTCAGACCTCCTAAGGGGGAATATTCGGAGCAGAGTCTTGCGGTCACGGGTGATCTCGGATATAAAACCGTCCTCTGGAGCTTTGCCTATGCGGACTGGGATACCGAAAACCAGCCCGACCCGAAATCTTCTTTGGACAAGCTGATCGCAAGAGCCCACCCGGGTGCAGTGTATCTTTTGCACTCCGTCTCAAAGACGAACGCCGAGATTTTAGGCGATTTTATCGATGAGATGAAAGCCCGGGGCTACAGCTTCTCGACGGAGTTCTGAATGCCTTTATATAGATAACGCCGGAGTGAGCGCAAAGCTTCTCCGGCTGTTTTTTATTCGATCTCACGACCGCTTATGATCTCGTAGAGCTCCTGAGCGTTTTCCTTTCTCACGACTTCCGAGACCCCCGTGACCTTGGCTGACAGAGGGGTCTGACCGAGTTTTATCTCGATGATGTCTCCGACCTTAACGTCGTATGAAGCCCTTGCCTGCTTGCCGTTTACGAAGATTCTTCCCGCGTCGCAGGCTTCATTTGCCACGGTCCTGCGCTTAATGAGCCGCGAGACCTTTAAATACTTATCCAGACGCATTTTATCACCTGCCTTCAAAAAAAATAACCGACCGGCAGATACCGATCGGTCAAAGCTGAAAAGCTTATTTCGCAACGATGTCCTTAAGAGCCTTGCCGGCTTTGAAGGAAGGTACCTTTCTTGCCGGGATCATGATCTTAGCCTTGGTGGAAGGATTGACACCCTCCTTGGCTTTACGCTCCTTGACCTCGAAAGTTCCAAAACCGACAAGGGTGATCTTCTCGCCTTCGGTAAGAGCTTCGGTGATGCTGTCAACGACCGCGTTGAGAGCCTTTTCGGCGTCCTTCTTGGAGCAATCAGCCTTGACGGCAATCTTGTTAACTAATTCGACCTTAGTCATTTTTGTTTCCTCCTGTATGTTGCGTAGTATACTCTGAACCCTTTTCGGCTCAAGACAATATACATTTTATACGAATTCTTCCCAAAAATCAAGCCTATTTTCCGAAGATTTCTGCTTTAAATCGATTTTTAGTAGAAATGTCCAACAAAAGAAGGAAAAATATGTACGAGATGACGGCAAATCCGACAGAAAAAAGCACCGCAAACGACATGGGAAGGTAGTTTTTAGAGGTTTTTAAGATATATATTGCCCCCGCGCAGGCTAATCCCGAAGATAAAAGCGGCAGACCTATCATGATAAAGGGTTTGAGTTTGGTGTGAGTGATCTTGAGAAGGAAGATCATCGAGATCATAAAGATCACCCCGCCGCTTATGAGCGAAGCCAACGCGGCGCCCACAAGACCAAGTGAAGGTATCGGGACCAATATTATGTTTAAGCCGAGCCTTGTGACGGCTCCGATTATCGTGATGATTATCGGCAGATCGGGTCTGCCGACGGCTTGAAGCATGGGAAAGCATGCGCCTCCCGCCGTCACGAATGCGGTTCCGAGAGCCATCACCGAGAGCGGGAGGGCGCATATATCGACCTCGTGTACGCGCGAGGAAAAGAGCAGTCCCAATATGTCCCTTGACAGAACCGAAAGCCCGAGCCCGGCGGGGACAGAGATGAATAAATTGACGGTCAGAACCCGTCTTATCTCCCGAGAGACCCGCGGAAGGTCTTTACCGGACCATGCCTCGGAAATCGCCGGGAGAGCGCTCTTTCCGAATACCGAACAGAGCGACGGAGCCAGCCCGAACACCGTCCCCGCAAGCCCGGTGAAGGAGCCGTAGAGGTAGTTGGGAAGCTCTTTAAGCGCCACCCCGCTTGAGAGCGCGCCGGCGTATTTTTCGATGTAGAGTTCGGGGTGCCTTGCAAGCGAGCTTTTTATCCCGGAGATGATGGTGTAAAGATCCACCGTTCCGGCTAAAGAGCCGACGATTCCCGCCGCCGAGATCGGTATTATCAGCCGCAGCAGCCTTTTTGATTCTCCTCTGATCTCAAATTCACGGGGCTTTAAGGATTTATCGATCCCGTCGGAGCCGAGCCGCGTACGGACGATCATGAACAAAAACGACGACACCTCGGAAAGCGTCACCCCGAAGACCGCGGCAGCAGCTATATACGGAAGAGACAGCCCGTCAAAATATGCCAAAGATGGACAGGCGTGACCGAATACGGTTCCGGATTCCGAATATTCCAAAAGCGCCGCGTTTTTTACATATGCCGACAGCCCGAGACCCGCCGTCACCCGCACGACCGATTCCGTGATCTGGGAAAGAGCGGTAGGCGTCATGTTCCGAAGCCCCTCGAAATAGCCGCGCAGGATCGCCGTCACCGTTCCCAAAAACACGCACGGAAGGATCGCGATTACGGCATATTTTGCGCCCGGACTGCCGATAAACCGCTCGGTGAGAATCCCCGCGAAAACCATCGGCAAGACCGACATTAAAAGCCCCGGGAGAGCGAAAATGCGGAGCGCTGCCGTCCTGACGCCGCGCACCCGCGACGGGCTCCTGCGGGCTTCGTTTTCCGAGACGAGCTGGGCGACAGCGGGCGTGAGACTGCCGGCGCAGAGTGCGTAAAGAGGCGTGAAGACGGCATATGCGCCGGAAAAATAGCCCATGCCGGTCCCGCCCAAGATGTTTGCCAAAAAGATTTTGAATATAAGCCCCGCCGCTTTCCCGACCGCGACCGAGACCATGAGCACGGCTGAGCTTTTGATGATCCCTTGTTTTTTGATGGTGGTCAACTCCTTACAGTTTGTACTATATTTATATGCGGGGGTGGGGAAGTTAGAAGGGCACTTTAGAGGATAGAGGGTAGAAGATAGAAGGTAGATTCTTATCTTTCACTCTCTGCTTCTTTCAGGGGGTTGGAGGAAGTGGCAAACTCTGCTCCAAGCCTTCTACAGCTATACGACCCTGATAGGAGCAGGAGGCAGGGGCGAAGCCCGTGCGCCGTAGGCGCACCGCCGACGCTTCGCGTCGGCGCGCTGCCGCTTGCGGCAGCGGGGCTTCGCCCCGGGGTCTCAGCTCCTATCAAGCCTCGTCAGTGGCACCCAACCCCGTCCCCGCCTCCCTGCTCCTGCTTTTACCCCGTAAGAGGCACCCGACCCTGCCGCCGGGCTTGCACATACCACACAGCCTTGATAGGAGCAGGGGGTACGGGCGAAGCCCGACCGCGCGCGAGCGCGCGGTCCCTGCCACGGCTTCGCCGTGGCAGCGGCGCCTTCGGCGCCGGGGCTTCGCCCCCCGTGCACCCTCCGGCTGCACTTTAGAGGATAGAAGATAGAAGGTAGAAGCCAGATTCTCATCTCCCCACACCCTCCTCATCTTAAAAGTTGACTTTTTCCTCCCACTGTGCTATACTAATCTCACTATTATCCCTTAAGGAGGATACAAAAATGTCAGAAACAGAGAGAAAAAAAGTTATACTCAGCGGGATTCAGCCGACCGGCGTTTTCACCCTCGGCAACTTTATGGGTCCTATCCGCAACTGGGGACCGTTACAGGACGAATTCGACTGCATATATTTCATAGCCGACCAGCACGCGATCACCGTCAGAAAAGACCCCGCCGCGTTCAGAAAACAAACCGTCGAGAGCTATGCTTTGCTCCTCGCCTGCGGCATTGACCCGAAGCGCTCCGTCGCGTTTATTCAGTCGCATAACCCGAACCATTCCCAGCTCAGTTGGATCCTCGGCTGCGTGACCCAGTTCGGCGAGCTCTCAAGAATGACCCAGTTCAAGGACAAAGCCGCCAAGCATGCCGACGACATCAACGCCGGGCTGTTCACCTATCCCGTCCTGATGGCTGCCGATATTTTGGTATATAATGCCGACGTTGTCCCGATAGGCGACGATCAGCGCCAGCATTTGGAGCTCGCGAGGAATATCGCGGTCAGGTTCAACCAGCGCTACGGCGACATGTTCACCGTTCCGGAGGGCTATTACCCGAAGCTCGGCGAAAGGATAAAGAGCCTCCAGGAGCCCACCAAAAAAATGTCTAAATCGGACGAAAACCCGAACGCCACTGTTTTCATTCTTGACGACAAGGACACGATCATGCGCAAATTCAAGCGCGCCGTGACGGACAGCGATTCCGAGATTCGCTTCGCGGAGGGCAAGGACGGCATCAACAACCTCCTCACGATTTATTCCTGCGCGACGGGAAAGACAATCGAGGAGTCGGAAAAGGAGTTCGCCGGCAAGGGCTACGGCGATTTCAAGCTTGCGGTCGGCGAGACCGTAGCGGACTATCTGCAGCCGGTCAGAACCGAGTTCGCCCGCCTCATGGAGGACAGAAACTATCTTAAGGAGTGCTGGACCGACGGCGCTCAGCGCGCTTTCAGAATCTCTAACAGGGTCTTTGCAAAAGCCTGCCGCAAGATCGGCTTTGTGGATTACCGTTAATAATGAAGCTTGTATTTATATTCGGCGACGCCGCCGTCGGCAAGATGACGGTAGGTCAGGAGCTGTCAAAAATCACCGATCTTCGGCTCTTTCACAATCACATGACGATCGAGCCGGTCATCGAAATTTTCGGATATTTCAACCCTACGGCGATAAACCGGCTTCGGCAGGTCATATTTGAAGAATATGCCAAGACAGACAACTACGGCATGATCTTCACCTTCATGTTCGCGTTTGACATGCAGTCGGATTGGGACGATTTAGAGCATGTCAAGGACATTTTCCGACCCTACGGCACGGAGTTTTATCATGTCGAACTCGTCGCGCCGCAAAATATCAGGCTAAAGAGGAACGCCACCGAAAACCGCCTTAAGCACAAGGCTTCAAAGAGGGATATCGAGATATCGAACCTGCGGCTTTTAAACGACGATCAAAACCACCGCTTTGAGAGCAATCCCGGCGAGATAACATTTGAAAATTATATCAGAATCGACAACTCGGAGCTTTCTGCGGAGGCGGTCGCGAAGACGATAAAGGAGAGGTTTAACCTGTAAAAATTATGCAAAAAGACTTATCCTGCCTCTACTTCCCGATAACCGCGACCCCATATGAACGCTCTTCCCGATATGCCGAACTAAAGCCCTGCGACGCTTTAAAGCACTATATCCGCTGCTTTTGGGGAACTTCCGGGAAGGCGGTGTCCCGCGGTCATGCCGACGGCAATCACGGCGTCGTGATACCAGACACCTGCATGGATATAATCTTTGACTTTGACCATGAAAGCGGCAAAATGACCGGCAGCTTTTGCGCCATCGATGAAAACTCCTACCCCGCCGGCTCTCACAAGCCCTCTCTTTGCTCGACGTTTGCGATACGTTTTTTTGCATGGTCCGCCGCGCTCTTTTCCGACTGCGATTTTACCGGCAGCAAGAACAAAGTCTTTGAGCCGGACAGATATTTTGGCGGCATAATGAATGATCTCGGCGCAAGGCTGTATGATATCGATTCACTTGAAAAGCGAGCCGAAGCCGCGGAGCGCTATCTTTTAAGAATCCTCAATTTAAAAAGGTTTGACATAAATCTGATGAACTCGGTCTACGATATCATATCCTCGGATTGCAGAGTGACCGTCGGTGAGATATGTTCAAAAAATGTACTCTCCGAAAGGCGGCTCGAACGGCTTTTTGCCGAGAATATCGGCGTCCCGCCAAAGACGTTTATAACCCTTGTCAGATATCAGCTTTTGTGGCAGGAGATATGCCGAAGCGGCAGGTTTGACGCGCTCGATCTTGTCTGTAAATACGGATATTTTGACCAGCCGCACCTCTTAAACGATTTTAAAAAGCGCCACGGCATGACCCCGTCGCAGGCAATAAAATTCTCGCGTGACGGATTTTTACAAGACGGGAGCTTATAATTTCGGTAAAATGTGAGCGGGAGATTTCCCGAAATCTATCTTAAAGGAGTCTTTAAAATGACAACCTACGAAAAAGCCCGCTCATTCATCTACCGCTTCGCCCGACCCATCGACCTTGCGGTCTTTAAGCACGCGTTTGAAAAGGGTCCCGCGGAGGATATCATCACCGCCCTTTGCGCGTATCGGAACCCCGACGGCGGCTTCGGGCACGCTATCGAGCCGGATAATTTCAACCCCCTGTCCCTGCCGATGGGTGCTTGGAAGGCGACGGAATATATCCGCGAGGCGGGAGGTCTGGAGCCCTCGCATCCCATCATCAAGGGAATTTTAGGATATCTTGACAGCGGCGACGGGTTCGATTCAGAGCATAATCAATGGCTGAACACCGTGCCCTCGAACAACGGCGCTCCCTGTGCGATCTGGTGGAAATATCCGGAAAGCGGCAGCGACTTTAACTACAACCCGACGGCGGCTCTCGCTGGGTTTATCGTGAAATACGCCGAGAAGGGGAGCGCTCTTTACTGTAAAGGCGTCCGGCTTGTCAAAGAGGCTGCCGATTGGTTCATAAGGACCGAGCCGCTTGAGCAGCATGTAGCCCGCTGCTTCATCACGATGGACGGCGACTGCCTTTCAGCCGGGGAGGTTCCCTATGACAGAGAGGCGCTTTTGAATACTTTGGATGTTGTCGTCGCCCGCTCAATCTGCCTTGATCCGAATAAGTGGCATGAATATCTGCCCCGCCCCTCGGCGTTCATAGAATCCCGAAAGAGCAGGTTCTACCGAGCCGAGCTTGAGGATATTTGCGTTTCGGAATGCGGCTTCATCAAGTCCTCCCAAAACCCCGACGGCTCATTTTATCTGCCGTGGAATTGGTGCAACGACTACAAAGAGTGGAATGTCGCGGAGATGTGGTGCAAGGCGATCGTGGGCATTGACAATCTCAGATTTTTGCGGGAATTTGATCCCCGGTGATAAACGGCGCGCCGAATCCGGTGCGCTGATTTTTTGTTTATATATTCAACCCGGCGTTTTTTATGAAAAATAGTACAAAAATTTGTCACTTATAAAGAAATTTTATTATTATTGTTGACATCTCAGAATAAAAATGGTAGAATATATTCGGAGTATGATGACCCTTTTTCATATTTTGGAATATTTTACCGGGCTTATGATATCCTCCGAACCCCTTGTAAAGCTGGTGATAAAAATGACCGACGGGCTTTGGAAAGCGAAAGCGTTTTTGATGGCTGCAATCGCCGACGATCCTCCGCGCTATATCCACACAAGAGCACAGCACATCATGATGGGCTTTGCGGTCTCCGTCGTTACGGCGATGGTCGTCACGCTCGGCGTCGTCATTGTCATTTATTACCTCCGCCGCACGAGGAGAATTTTCTCAGCCGAGCACTCAAGCGAGATCGACGAGGGCACCGGTCTTGGAAACAGATACTATCTCGAGCGGTGCTACGAGGAGCAGGTCAAGCCCGAGAAACGGCATGAATACGCCCTTGTATGCCTTTTTGCCGACTCCGAGAGAATGGAGAGGATTTACGGCAGGGAAGCGATGCTCGACTTTGTCGTCTACTCCGCCGACATCACCCAAAAATATTTAAATTCTCACGATTTCTTCTGCCGAATCCCCGGCATAGGTCTTGTGGTCCTGACAAAGTCCAAGGGCGAAGAACTGACCCGGGACATTCCCGATCTGTTGCAGAAGATAATGAGATACAGCACCGACAGGGGACTTTTGGATTCCTGCCGGGCGTCAGCCGGAATATACCGCTTAAAAGATACCGACGACGACATTCACGAGTGCGTTTTCTATGCATGGCAGGCTGCCGAGAAGGCATATGACGCAAACGAGGATATCGCGGTTTGCAGCGATGAAATGCTTGCGGCGTTTTCGGAAGAGCGCCAGATGAGAAGCGAGATCGCCAAGGGCTTTGAGAATCACGAATTTGTAACATATATCCAGTTTTATGTGGACACCGAGAAGTGCCACATAATCGGCGGCGAAGCGCTTACCCGCTGGCATCACCCCGAAAAGGGTCTCATTCCGCCGATGCGGTTCATATCCTTCATGGAGCGCGAAAACATCATCTCTAAGATGGACTACTACAGCCTCGAAGAGGTCTGCAAATTCCTTGAGGAGATGAATAACGCCGGCATCAACGACTTCTACATCTCCTGCAACTTCTCGCGCAAGACCTTCTCGTCCTACGATTTTGTCGATAACTGCCGTGAGATATTTAATAAGTATAACTTCCCAATGTCGATGATCGCGTTCGAGATGACCGAGAGCGTCAACGTCAAGAACATCGAGCAGGCGAATCAGAACGCCTTAAGGCTCAAGGACCTCGGCGTAAAGCTGCTTTTGGACGACTTCGGCGAGGGCTTTGCGAGCTTCTATGATCTGACGGAATATCCGGTAGACGGTCTCAAGATCGATAAAGCTTTGGTCGACAATATCCACACCTCAAAGGGCAACACTATCCTTCGCGGCATGACGAGAATGGGGCATGAGCTCAACATGACCGTCATCGTCGAAGGCGTTGAGAGCGACGATCAGGTAAAGGAGCTTCAGAACATCAAGTGCGACGTTATCCAAGGATTCAGATTCCACCGTCCGATACCCGTCTGGGAAGCCAAGGAGACCCTCATCAAGCGGGGTCTTGTCTCCGAAGACGATTCCGCGACCGCCTGATATATAGAAATATTCATGCCGGGAAACCGGGCAGATAAAATATAAAAAATCGAGGAGAGAAGATGACAGTAGATCAGCGACTGGGGGAAGCACCCTCCATCAGGATTCTCATCGTCGACGACGACGAGATCAACCGCGCAATTCTTACAAATATTTTCGAGCCCTATTACCTCATCGACGAGGCTGAGGACGGCAGGGAAGGTCTTGACATGATCCTCTCCGAGCCGGGAAGATACTGCGCCGTGCTTTTGGACGTCATGATGCCGAAGATGGACGGTATCGAGGTCGTCAGGAACCTGCGCAAAGAAGGGCTTTTGGAGAAAATTCCGGTATTTCTGATAACGGCTGAGGCAAACAACGCGACCCTTCACGAGGCATACCGTTTGGGAGTCATGGACGTGATCCTAAAGCCGGTCACGCCTTATGTCGTTTTAAGGCGGATCGATTCGGTGGTCGAGCTCTTCACCGCAAGAAAGGTCCTCGGGGACCGGGTGATGGCTCAGGACATCGAGCTTTTGGAGAAGGCTCAGCAGATAATCGAGCTGAACCACGGTCTTATCGAGGCTCTGTCCACCGCGATCGAGTTCAGAAACGGCGAATCGGGCGAGCATGTCCGCAGGATACATGACATCACCAAGCTCATCTTTGAAAATACCGAGCTCGGCAAGGGCATGACCGTCGAGGAGATACAAAACATCGCGCTGGCGTCGATCATGCATGACGTCGGCAAGATCGCCATACCCGACAATATCCTCGGCAAGCCGGGAAGGCTGACGCCGGAGGAATTTGAGATAATGAAGACCCACACCGTTCAGGGGGGAAATCTTCTTGACAAGATCCCTCAGCTCAAGGACAGCGGTGTGTATACCTATGCCTATGACATCGCCCGCCATCACCATGAAAGATGGGACGGCAGGGGATATCCCGACCGCTTAAAAGGCGACGAAATATCCGTCTGGGCGCAGGTCGTATCCATCGCCGACGTCTACGACGCACTTTCCTGCAAGCGCTGTTATAAGGACGCTTTCCCGCGGGAAAAGGTCGTGCAGATGATTAGAGACGGCGAGTGCGGGACATTCAGCCCGAGGCTTCTTGACGCATTTTTCAGCGTTGAGGACACCTTGGCGGGATTTTATATTAAAAAAGAAGATTAACTGTTTGGGAGGTAAGCATTTTGGAAGCCGAAAAGAAGCAGCGCCTTGCGGAAGCCGGCGTAGACGTCGCGGACGCGGTGTCGAGATTCATGGGAAACGAAAATATGTTTGAGAAATTCCTCGGAAAATTCACTCTGGATAAAAATTTCCCCGCCCTTGAAAGCGCAATAGAGGCAGGTGACAGCGAAGCTGCGCTTGCGGCGTCTCATACTTTAAAAGGAGTATGCGGCAATCTCTCGATGCAGGACCTCTTCGCGCTTCTCACGGATCAGGTGAGACTTTTCCGCGAGGGCGATTTTGACGGCGCCAAGAACATGATGGGGGAAATCAGGGAGAAATATAAAAAGGTGATCGACGCAATCAACGGCTGATCGACCTATCATTCCCGTAACAGGAGGTTAAGAAATGATGCAGAAGCTCAAGCAGTATATCAGTGAGCTGAGGGAATCGGAGAAGAAATTCCTGCGAGACGGCAAGCGCACGATAGCTAAATACAATCTGAAAACGCTCTGCCGAATGTCGGTCTGGGGTACCGTTCTGGCGATAGCGGTGTTGCTTTTCGGATATATCGTCCCGAAGGATTTTCTGAACGGCTTCGGGGGGAACCCCTATGAGTACCCTTCGCCGCCGAATATCGCGTTTATCTTCGTGATGCTGATATTTGCGGTCCTGACAAATCTCTACCGCGTGAAGGGAAAGACCAGCCAGAAGATCGTCACGATACTCTCACTGTTCTTTGAGTTTATCGTATTCATCTTCACGATAGCGGTCGATATCTTCGTCCACCCCGGAATGCCGGCAAACTTCATGCCGGTTGCGATCGTGATCTTCTCGGCGACGCTCTTCTATTCGACGAACATGACGAACATCATAAATCTCGTCTACACCGGCGTTTTCTGCTTCTGCGCGCTGATGGTCAACGTCGATAACGAGTATTTTGAGATGATCGCGAGGCTGGATATATTCTTTGCGCTGGTGGGATTCTCCTGCGCGACGGCTATCGGCTATCACTTCCGCCAGACGCAGATTCAGAGCTTCACCTCTAACGCAAGGTACAAGACCCTCTCGATGCTCGATCCGCTTTTGGGAAATATCTACAACAAGAGGGGTTATGAGGACGCCATCGACAACTACTTAGTCGCGAAAAACCCGAACGTCAGTTGCGCGTTTATCGTCCTCGACCTCAATGATTTTAAGCACATTAACGATAATTACGGGCATGACATGGGCGACCAGATACTCAAGTGCATGAGCGACACGCTGGTGAGCCTGTTCAGGGACACCGACATTATCGGAAGGTTCGGCGGAGACGAGTTTATCGTTTTGGCAGACGGGCTTTGCGATGAGGAGTCGGTCAGGAATAAGTGCAAATATATCGCGGACGAGATCGGCTATAGGGCACAGAAAACCGGCGCTATAAAGGTATTTTCGAGCCTCGGCGCGGTCATCTGCGACGGTCAGAGGATAGAGTTTGAGCGGCTGTTCGAGCTTGCTGACGAGGCAATGTACGAGGCGAAGGAACGCGGCAGAAAGGCGGACCAGTTCGTCCTCAGACGCTACACCGACGAGCCGGAGCAGGCAAAGAAGAGTGAAGAATAATGAGAAGCCCCGGGAGACCGGGGCTTTTTAGTGGATAGAGGTTAGAGGGTTAGAGGTTAGAATCAGAATCCAACCTTATAGCAGAAAGCAGAAAACAGTGCGGAGGTCTGAGTTAGCACTTTACCATCTAAAAGACAAGTCAAAAAGTTCGCCAGCCTTTCAAGGCTGCGGGGGTCTCGGGGGCAGAGCCCCCGAGTCGCGCTCCGCAGAGCGCGAATTCCCCGCAAAAAGGACAGCGAGAGCTGTCCTTTTTGCTTTTAATTGCCTTCAAAGAGGGCGACGAAGTCGCCCGAAGCCGAGCGAAGCGAGGCGAAAAAACCCTCCCCCTACTCCCTCACATACTCCAATATATCCCCCGGCTGGCAGTCGAGCTCCCTGCAAATCGCCTCCAGCGTCGAGAATCTGATCGCCGACACCTTCCCCGTCTTGATTTTCGACAGGTTCACATTCGCAATCCCTACCCGCTCGGAAAGCTCGTTCAGCGACATTTTCCGGTCAGCCATCACGCGGTCAAGTCTCAGAATTATCGGCATGGCACACCTCACAGCGTTTCGTCGGCTTGCTTTTGCAGCTCCTCGCCGTAGCGGAAAATGTAGCTGATGAGATAGATCACCAGCGCCGCAAAAATCCCTTCGCCCGAAATGCTGATCGGCAGAGGCTCGGTCTCGGCGTCGATCATCATGAAAACAGCCGAGAGCAGCAGCTGAATACCCGGGGTGATGACCGTCACGGCGAGCACAAAATGCCCGAATTTCTTGATGATCCCGGAAATTCCCTCTTCAAACGGTCGCCCTTCCTTCATCGGCTGCAAAATCCTGCGGACCAACTTCGCGCCGATCATCAGAATCACGGACTCGGTCGCCACGGTGAGGCTCAGCATGAGGAGATAGACCGCAAACTGTTGCTTTGTGATCAAAAGCTGCCCGTTTTCAAAGACGACAAAATCGCTGTCCTCGAAATTAAAAACCAACGACAGGGTCTTTGGCAGGTCGTCGATCGGCAGAGAGACCGCCACGGCGGTAAAAATGTTCGCGGCGATGAGCATGCATATCGCGACGATGCAGAAGATAATGATAATTTTTGCGAATATGTCGATCACCCGCGCTGTTTTTGTAAGATTTTCCATATTGATTCCTCCACGGTTTTGTGATATGATGATTATATCACAGGACTTTATCTTTGTCAATATATTTTTAACGATAAACATAAAATATTTTATGTTATACGAACTTTATGCGGCACGCAGAATTTTTTTAGAAAAATCAGGGCTAAAGTCAAAAATCCGCAGTCTAATATGTGTAAGCTTACAAAAGAGGTGACGGCGATGGATCGAAATCTAAGATTTTCGGAGCTCTTTGAGCCGATCGAGGGCGATTTGTACCGCATGGCGTATCTGTACTTAAAAAACCGCGACGACGCACTCGACTGCGTTCAGGAGGCGGCGCTTCGGTGCTATAAGGGTATGAATAAGCTCAGAAAACCCGAATTTTTCAAGACTTGGGCGATCAGGATCACCATCAACTGCGCCAAGGATATCCTGAAAAAGAGGGGCTCGGAGATATCCATAGACGACCTTCCCGAGGTATCCCAGCCGTCAAAAAGCCTTGAAAACGAGGTGCTCGACCGATTGACTTTGGCTGAGCTTTTGGAGGAGCTGACCCCGACCGAGCGAGCCGCAATCGTCCTTCGGCACGCATTCGGCTACGGCTTCGGCGACATCTCGAAGATGCTTAAAATCCCGTACGGCACCGCAAAATCCGCATGCTATCGCGCGATAGAAAAAATTCGGAGGAGGTATTCCGAATGAATCAAAATATAAGGAAAATTTTTGAAGATATCGTTCTGCCCGACGATCTGCATGAGCGGGCAGAATCGAAAATCACCGAAAAAAGGAGTGTTAAAATGAATAAAAAAGTCCCGAAGCGAGCCGCGATCGTCCTTGCGGCGCTCATCGGCGCGGCTCTTTTATGCGCAGCCGCAAAGCCCGTTCTGAACAGCATTTTCGGCAAGTCCGCGGTGGTGCAATATAACGACGAAGGCAAAGCCGTCGCGGTCGAGCAGTCGGTGTTCGACCCCGCTTCATACCGCCCGCAGGGGGTCAAGGGCAAGCTCTATCTCCCGGAAACGGTCCTCGGCGACCCCGAAGCCGAGATCATGACGGTGTTTGAGGAGCTTGAAAACCTCGAGACCGCGCCCTTCGTTTTTTATGACGGAGATGACGAAATCCCCGACATTTCCGCGTACCGGATACCAATCGGCGGGAGCCTGAAAATGGTCTGCCCTTGGACGGAATTTGTGCTGACGAGAAAATCAGAAAACGTCTTCACGATGATCGATGAAGTCGGCTGCGGCTTCACCTACAACATCTACCCGATGACCGGTGACAACGACATCGTCCTCGACTACACACCGACGGGGTACATCAGCGAGCCGACGGGCGAAGTAAAAACCGTAGAAAACGGCTCGGGGTTCGTGATCCAAAAGGATCAGACCGTCGCGATAGGCGAGGGGACGGCGACATATAAAAAGGGAGATATTGTAAGATACACCCTTAAATTTAAAAATCTTCCCGATGAAGCTATAGGAGAGAGCATATACCCCGGCTTCTACCTCAACCCGTCCGACCCGATGGGTGAGAGCGACGGACCCGCATACCGCGAAGGCGACGGCTGGTTCTATCCTCAATACGTGCGGATCGACGGCTACGAGACCGTCCTCGAGTTCCCGCTCAAGTTCAGCGGGGAGTACCGCTTCACCCTCGCCGACATCTTCAACGACTGCGAATCCGACCTCGAGCTCGAATACTTTAAGGTCGAGGTAAATCCCGAAAATTAAGAAAAACTTAAGATTTTCCCGGTTGACCGAAATCCCGAGGCATGGTAAAATATGCTTAGGGAGGTGCTCGGAATGAAAAGAAAAGTTGCGATAATGATGATCTTTGTCATCATGCTCACCGCGCTCACCGGCTGCAAAAGCCCCGAGATGACGGTCCGCTGGGAGTTTTTCAAGCACTGGACTCTAAAGGGGTATGAGCTTATCGACCTCGAATTTGACCGGGAGATGCCGGACGGCACCGTCGTCTACAAATCGACCTTCAAGACCCCCGGCAGGACCGACGGCAGCCTCAGCCCCAACAAAATCTACTCCGGCTGGACGTGGGACCTTGAGCGTACCCCGTTCGGCTGGAAGATCGTTGGCTACGGATACGGATAAAAAATCCCACCGAGAAAAGGCAGGTGCCCATAAAGAAGTTTTCAATCAAAAAATTCAATTTACGGCATCCGTCGGACGGAATTTGGCAACTAAAAAACACGAAGTATAGGGATTTTCCTGTACTTCGTGTTTTTGTACTATCAGACCCAGACTATTTATCTCATAACCCTCTCCAGCAAAGTCTTATAGCTATCCACAACATCGTAAACAACATTCTCGCCTGAAATTGCTTTGAAATGCTCTCTTGCGCAGTGAATCTTGGACTCCTCAATCAGCCTCAGCTGCATTGAACTCATAGAGCCCTTTGTTTCGGCTACGAAATAAATATGTTTTACCTTTCCTTCATAAAATGCGATTGCCCAGTCGGG